>DNUF01000070.1:3689-28131 GCA_003508595.1 Planctomycetaceae bacterium | reverse complement strand
TGCCGGCGGTGCAGCAGGCGCGCGAGGCGGCCCGGCGGACGCAGTGCCAGAGCAACCTCTGGCAGATTGGGCTCGCGCTGCACAACTACCAGCACGCCCACGGAGTTCTCCCTCCTGGCTGTGTCAACCGAACCGGCCCGATTCGCAACCAGGTCGAGGGTTATCACGTCGGCTGGATGGTGCAGATCCTGCCGATGCTGCAGGAGACCTCTGCCTGGAACCAGTTCGACTTCGGGTATTCGGTCTACGACCGGGTGAACTGGCCCGTCGCGAAGACCGACATCCGCGCGTACCGGTGTCCCTCGTATCGCTATACAAAAGGGACGGGCGAGTCGAACTATGGCGGGGTTCACCATGATGTCGAGGCTCCTGTCGATGTCGACCAGAACGGCGTGCTGTTCCTCAACAGTGCCATCCAGGAGGAAGACATTCCCGATGGGCTGTCGCACACGTTCCTGGTCGGGGAATGCGATGTGGCAACCTACCCGCTCGGATTTGCCTCTGGGACGCAGGCCACCCTGCGCAACGGAGGAAGCCTGCTCCAGGCACCACCGTCCAGCCTCGGAGGAGTCCCCTCGGCACCCGTCATCCTGCTGCCAGGAGATCCGGAACCGCCGGCGGTCCTCACTGGGCCCACAAGCGGTGCCCGCTTCAACAGTTTTCATCCCGATGGTGTCCAATTCCTCGTGGGAGATGGCAGCGTGCGCTGGGTGAACCTGTCCATCGAACAGCGCATGTTCCGCCGCCTGCTCCATCGGCGCGATGGCGGGATCGGGCCGGAGTTTTGACCCGACCTGCAATCCCCGCTCCACGTTCTGCTGCTCCTCGGTGCCCGGCCGGTCAGGCGACTGTCTGCAGGAGTCGCAATGGAACTGCCGGTAAAACCGGTCCCGCAGGGTGTATCGCGTACGCCGCTCGGAGAGAGCCGACTGGGCGCAACGCCACCATCCGCCCAGTCATCGGATTGGTCGCCAGTCATTCCGCGACGTAGGCTCAGCGGGGAATAGGCGCAACGGGCTGACGGAGAACGATCCACGGTCGTTGCCATGCTGGTGGCACGCGTGACGGGAGAACCGGGATGAAATTGCGAATTGCAGGGGAACCCGACTGGACAATCACCCCGACGAACCGGCGGGCACGTCGCACGACGGCGGCCGCCGTCACATCAGCCCCCCTTCCCGCCTGCCTGCAGGATGGCCCGTTTGAAGTGGTCGAACAGGCGACGCTCACCGGGCCGGAAGCCGCTGTCGCCGCAACTCCCCGGCGGGGAGCCCGCGAGAAGGTTCCCGTCGCAGCCGATCTCACCCTGCAACTCGATGACCTGCCGGCGGAACCGTGCATCATCGTCGCCCGGCAAGCATCGGGGGCGGTCTCGTTTCACCTTCTCGAGCACAGCGAGGCCACTTCGCCTCGACGGGGACGCTCGCGGACCCGCCCGCGCCAGGCCACCGTCTCCCTGCCACGCAGTCGGTCGGCACACCCGGCCCCCGCGTCGAGTCGCAGCACGCGCACCCCCCGCGGTCTCGTGAAGCAGGTGATCGAGGTGACGGTCCTCAAGGTGGTCGATTCCGCCGCCCAATCGGTGATGGGAGTGCTGGGACGCCAACTCGAGCAGAAACTCTGGCGCGATGCCGGCCGACGCGAAGGCTGGGTGCGCGTCAGCCCGGGAGCCGGAACGCCCGCCCACTGTGTGCCGGGGGCGCCGCCCCCAGGTTCCCGTGGCCGGGCCCTGCTGCTGTTGCATGGCACGTTTTCGAACACGCTGGCTGCGTTCCGCGACCTGCTGGAAGATCCGGAGACAGCCCGGCACCTGGTGTCGGTCTATGGTGACCAGATCTACGGGTTCGAGCACTTCACGATCAGCAAGACACCCGATGAGAACGTCCACGAACTGCTGACCACGCTGCCCGACTCGGTGGCCCTCACCTGCGATGTGATCACCCATTCGCGCGGCGGGCTCGTGCTGCGCACCCTGCATCGCGAGTTGCGGCAGGGACAACGGCCCGATCCACGGTTGACGCTCGGAAAGGTCATCCTCGTGGCGGCCCCGAATGCCGGGACCCCACTCGCCACGCCGGAGCGGTGGGAGCAGACTCTGGGTTGGTTCGCCAACCTGCTGGAGATGTTCCCGGCAAATCCCTTCGTGACCGCTGCCGGGTGGATCTCGGGAAGCCTCGCGTGGCTCGCGAAAAGCCTCAACCGCAATCTGCCCGGCATCCGGGCGATGGACGCCCACGGATCGACCATTGAGCAACTGACCCAGGTGCCACTGGACCCGGCGATCGAATGGTACGGGCTGGTGGCCGACTATCGCCCGGACGACAAGGGTTTCGCGGCCCGCCTGGCCGACATGGGAATCGATCGTTTCTTCCAGGGAGCGAACGACCTGGTCGTCCCGACCGAGGGGGGACGTTGCTGGGGGAACGCCTCCTGGCAGGCGATTCCCGAAGAGCGCGTCGGACGATTCGGGCACGGGGGAAATCTGTCGGCGCGACCTGGCACGCCGGTCATGCACACTTCTTTCTTCGCACAGTCTGACGCTCGCGAATTCATCCTCGGGGCACTTCCCGCGACTGCGGTTGCCACAGCAAACGCGGGAGTTCCCGCCATTCCAGCACTGCGCGGCCCCCTGCCCCAACCACAATTGCCGGCGTTTTTCCCCGGCATGGTCCCCAGCCTCCCCGCTGACCAACTGGCCCGACCGCCGGCACTGTCCGGACCGCCGTCCCCTCCAGGGACTCCGATCCTTCCTCCACCGCTTCTTCCCCCCCCATCACTGTTTTCATCGACAGTGGCTCCGATGCCGACTGAGGCTCCCCCTGGTGTCTTGCAGCGCGAGGACGAGCGCCGGCCGACACCGGGCGAAACTGCCTGGTCCCGGCAGGATTCGCTCTTCCTGGTGGTGTTGCCCCTGCCTGCCCCGGCTCCCACCGTTGACCAGGCCTCCCCGGACGGGCGCACCCGTCGGCGTCGTTCCACCGAACCGAAGACCGAAGCGCAACTGCTCGCCAGCTACAGCGGTGCCAGCGTGCTGGTTCCCTTCCACCTGCGGGGGCGTGAACAGGGGGCGGGGGCCCGCTGGCAGACCATCTTCGCCAAGCACCGTCGGATCGAGCAGTATGCCGAGGGGACGATCGACCGCGAACTGCTTCCCGAAGACATCCAGACCCTGGGGACCGCCCTGTTTGAGACACTCTTTCCCGACGAGGTGCGCCGTCTCTACGACCAGGCGCGGTTCCGCGACCAGCGGCGGAAACTCAACGTCGTCTTCACCTCGATGATTCCCTGGGTGGCGGATCTCCCCTGGGAGTTCGCCTTTGACCCCGCGTGCGGCAACTATCTTGCGACCAGTGACGTGCGGTTTGTGCGGGGGGTCCTGACCGCGATTCCCTCCGACCGCATTCCCGACCGCACGGCGGAAACACTCAAAATCCTCGTGGTCTCCGCCCAGCCGCGCAGCCTGGCGGCACTCTCGCTCGATGACGAACGACGACTCGTGGAAAGTTCGTTTCGCCCTCTTGTCGAGCATGGATATGTCGAGATCGACGTGCTGGCCGAAGCGACTCCAGACCTGTTGCATGCGCGCGTCCGGCAAGCCGAGTATGGCGAGATCGACGTCGTGCACTTCATGGGACACGGTGAGTTCGACGAAGAGACACAGACGGGCTACCTGCTGTTCGAGGATGGACAGCGGAACATGCAGAAAGTCAGCACGGCTCACATGCGCGACATCCTGCGCAGCCGTGGGATCAAGCTGGTGTTCCTCAACGCCTGCCAGTCGGGCCAGGGGGGCCAGGCCGACTACAACAAGGGGGTTGCCCCGGGGCTGGTGGCCGATGGGGTGCCGGCGGTGGTGGCGAACCAGTACACGGTTCTCGACCGCTCGGCCACCACTTTCGCGCAGCACTTTTACTGGTGCCTGGCCCAGGGAATGTCGCTGGGAGATGCCGCCCGCGAGTCGCGAATCGCGCTCAACTACAACGGCGACGGGCTGATCGACTGGGGTGTGCCGGTGCTGTTCGCCCGCGACGCCGATGCCGTGCTCTGCTCGTCCGTCCGCCGGATTGAAGTCTCGGACCATTCGCTGACACGACAGCTCCAAACCGGGCGCAATCGACGCGGTGCCCTGTCGGACCAGGCTCAATCGAGGGCCCGAATGCCAGAAGGGGCACTGCCAAAGGGAGCGCTATCGGTTGAGCGGGGCCAGTCCCTGAGCGGTGCGTCAGCGGGGCGGACCCGGGTCGCCCTCTGGGACATCAACAGCGCGATTCCCGGTCTGGAACAGATCACATCGCGGATGAATGAGGTGCAGAACGGCATCGAGTTTTTTGCCCTGCGCAAGAATGCCCCATTCGGGGCCTGGAAGAGCTCCGCGAAATCAGACGAGCCCCAGGCCTTCCTCCCCGCCGAGCAGTCGGCCCGACGATTGCAGGCGGCCGTCACCCCCGCCGAGGCCGACTTCATTCTCGCCCTGACCGATCTCCCCCTGGTGAGCGGAGACAACTCGTCGCGGACTGTCTGGTCGGGGACCCTGGAGAACCCCAAAGATGCCGACATCAATCGGATCACGCTCTTCTCGTCGTTTGGATTTCAGCCACCGCTGCAGGGGGAAATTCTGAAACATGCGATCATCAACGCGGCCGCCCAGGGGCTGAGTTGGTATTGGTCGGCCATGCATGGCATCCCCGCCCGAAGGCCGAGTCATCCGGCACCGGCTCCCCGGGGTCCCAGCCACCGCGTGCTGCAGCACAACATCCTGGAAGGAACCGAACGGATCACATTGCACAACGCACTTGAGAGGGGGCAGATTCCCCTGTCCCGGCTCGACAACCTCGATGCCCTGCTCGACCTGGTCCCCCGCTCAAATCACCTGGAGGCAGCGATGGCACCCCCTTCGCCCCAACCCTCCCGCTCCTCCAGGAAAACCCGAGCGCGGTGAATCACCCGAGCGCTGAGGGGGCATGACCAGCATGCAGGCCCCCCACGGGGAAAGAACCTGTTGTCCTGGCGTGCGTCAGCGGGAGGCGGCAGCCGCGGTCGGGGTTCGCCGCCGCAGCCGGATCACATCGTCATGCGTCCGGCGCTCCCAGCCGGTGATGCCCCCCTCGTCGTTCATGAGGGGGAAGACATAAACCGGGGTCAGCACCGCCTCCCACTCACCGTCGTCGTTGGGGGTGACCACCACCTCAAGGTGCCCGTAGTGCTTTCCTCCCGAGACCAGCCGGCGCCCCTGCCAAACCTCCGGGGCATTGAGGTGCGCCAGAAACTTGCGGAACGGGTTCTCGGCCCCCGATGCCGGGCCCCGCAGACCGTCTCCCCCCACTCCCACGTCGTACAACTGCAGCGTGTGCTCGCGGGTGTCCCCGTCTGCCAGGGTCTCTTCACCGGTGGCCTCCGAGCGTTCCCACATCTCATCATGCCCGCTGAAGACGGCAGCGACTCCGTATTTCAGCAGCGTCGGGAGCAGGACCCGCAGCGGGCTGCCGGGGTGCCCCTGGAAACTCGGATGATCCAGCGGCAGGCTGTGCATTCCCGAGCCGACCATCGAGTGGTGGAATTGCACGAAGGTGAACGGGGATCGCTGTTGGGCGTCGGCCAACTGGGCTTCGAGCCATTCGAACTGTTCCGAGCCGGGGTTGAAGTCGGGGGCCTGGCTCGCCTGGATGTTGAAATTCGTGTCGCGGGGCGACTGGTGGGGTGAGCCGTCGCTGGAATCGAGGCAGATGATGGTGACCGGACCATAATCGGCCCGGTAATACCGTCCCACATGCTCGCGCTGCCGGGCTCCGTTGTTGGGGGTTTCGAAGTAGGTGAGGTACTTGGCCACCGCGAAGTTGACGGCTGGAATGGCATGACCGCCCCCTGGACCGGCGTAGTTCTCGTGGTTCCCCAGGGCGGGAAACAGAGGCACGCGCGATGCGATCTGGCCGTAGTCCCCCGCGTTGTGCCTCCAGAACTCGTCCCAGTCACGCTGTTCGCCCCCGTTCTCCACGAGGTCCCCCACAACGCAGATGAAGTCGGGTTCCGCCGCCGCCATCACCCTGAGATTCTCACGGTAACCATCGGTCTGGTTGGCCGGATACCGCACCTGCACTTTCGGGCGGTTGCTTCCCGGGCTGGCCGGCCATTCGACCCCTGGCAGGGTTGACGACTCGGGCTCGGTCTCGGAATCGGAATAGACAACGAAACGGACTGGCTGGTCGGCCTCCGGGGGGGTCTTGAATTCGCCGTCAAACGGGTCGTGCCCCGGCTGGGTGACGTGGTATTCGTAGCGCGTCCCCGGCTGAAGCCCCGACAGGCGGACGCGGTGCCGAAACAGGGCTCGCTCGCGCGGCTGGGGGAACTCGGGCTTCCAGGGATTGTCCTGCAAGGCCTCGGCGAGTTGGCTGGTGCTCTTGAACCGCCGTTCCCCGTCGGGGGTCGACAGCCGGACGGTCCCGGCAGTCGGGCGCTCGGCAAACCACAGCAGCGTCATGCCGTCGGTGGTGGGGTTCTGGACATAGGGGAGCACCGGGAGTTCCCCGGCAACCGCCTGTCCCAGGGCTGTCAGCCCCATGATCGCCAGTACCACCACGCGCCGCCAATCGCATCGATCCATGAGCTGCATCACCGAGACAGGAGTCCTTTGCTGGTCCAAATGGCCGGGTGCCACACCGGGATGAGAGCCTTTTCTGACGGCCCGGCATCGCACCCTCCGCCTCCCCCGTGGTTCAGTGTAATCGGCCCGGCACAGAACCGGCAGATGCAGAGGGGTTTGTGCGATCGCAATCAGCGCAGCCCCCTGGCGGCTTCCCGGGAGACTTCGGAGTGAAAACGTGGGAAATCGGGGCGGACTGCCAAATCGGTTGTGGGCCGACTAGACTTTTTGTCTGAGCGGTTTGGGACGTGCGAGTGCATTGGAGCATCGCCGTTGTTTCTGCTGCAGGGAGACCGTGTGATGACACGTTGGATGTTGCTGATGGGTGCGTGGCTGGGCCTGGCGATTGGCATGGGAGTGGGGCTGCATGCAGTGGCTGACGACAAGGTCGCGGCCGAGAACGCCAAGGCTCCTGACTTCAAGCTGAAGGCGTCGGACGGGAAGGAATATGCTCTGAAAGACCTGGTCGGAAAGCAGGCCGTGGTCATTGCCTGGTTCCCGAAGGCATTCACGGGGGGCTGCCGACTCGAATGCCTTTCGATGCGCGAGGCGGGCGAGCAGATCCGCAAGTACAACGTCGCCTACTTCACCGCCAGCTGCGATGACCTCGAGACCCAGATGAAGTGGGCCAAGGAACTGCAACTCGACTACCCCGTGCTGAGCGATCCTGAAAAATCGATCGCCAAGGCGTACGGTGTCGTCCATGAAGGGCGCGAAGTCCCGGAACGGTGGACGTTTGTGATCGACAAGGAGGGGGTCATTCGACACATCGACAAGAAGGTCCAGACGAAGACCCACGGTGAAGACATTGTCAAGCTGCTGGAGCAGTTGGGCGTGGAGAAGCGGAAGTAGGGGTCGCCAGACGTCTCCGCCCGCGTTCGGCTGATACGGCCGGGGCGGGCGGTTGGTTTTCCCCCGGGGCTGCGGTTGTCGGTGAACGATTGGCGGACCAAGACGATTGGTGCACAGGTAGCCGTCATTGTGTGGACCAGGTTCAAGCATCTGCTGGAGTTGATTCGGTTCAGCCACACGCTGTTCGCGCTGCCGTTCGCGCTGCTGTCGGCAGCGATCGCGTGGCGGTTGAACCTGCGGGATGGAGGAACGATTCGCCCGCAGGAACTGGCCGGGATCCTGCTCTGCATGGTGTTCGCCCGCTCGGCGGCAATGGCGTTCAACCGGCTGGTGGACCGCGGGATCGATGCCGGTAACCCCCGGACGGCGGGACGGCATATTCCGGCCGGACTGCTGAGCGTCGGCACGGTCACCTCATTTCTCATTGCGTGTGCAGTCTGTTTTGTCGGTTCGACGCTGCTGTTTCTCCCCAACCGCTGGCCGTTGTGGCTGTCGGCGCCGGTGTTGCTGTTCCTCTGCGGGTACTCGTACGCCAAGCGGTTCACCCGATGGTGCCATTACTGGCTGGGGGCCGCATTGATGCTCTCTCCCATTGCCGCGTGGATTGCCCTGCGGGGCGAAGTTGCGTGGCCACCCGTCTGGCTGGGTCTGGCCGTCTTCTTCTGGGTGGGTGGCTTTGACATCATCTACGCCTGCCAGGATGTCGAGTTTGATCGCGAGCGGGGGCTGTTCAGCCTGCCAGCGCGAATCGGCGTGCCCCAGGCTTTGCGGATGGCCATGGTCAGCCACGGTCTGATGCTGGTCTGCCTGGGAGCACTGTGGTTCTCGGCCGGTCTGGGGCCTGTGTTTCTTGCAGGAATCGTCGGCGTTGCGCTGCTGTTGGCCTACGAACACTCACTGGTGAAGCCCAACGACCTGGGACGGGTGAATCTGGCATTTTTCCATGTGAATGCCGTGGTGAGTGTCGGGCTTCTGTTCCTGGGGCTGGCCGACCTGTGGTGGACCAGTCGGGGGAAGGCGGTCGTCCCGGCGGCGGCTCAGGTTCGCCTCGAACCCCATGCCAGTTCGCCGTTGGCCTGCGTCGAGTGTGTGCTGCCGCGTGACCGGGCCTTGTGAATCCGACGTCATGTTGCCGCTGGGGTCTGTGTCTGCGGTCCCCTATGAGTCCGTCAAAACTTTTGGAGTTGGTCTGAGGACAGTCATGATCACCGCATCGCGAACAGCCCGTGTGGACGACATTGCCGCGAAGGTGCAGGCCGGTGAGCGGGTCTCGTACGACGAAGGGGTCTTCCTGGCCGAGCAGGCCGACCTGCTGACGCTCGGACGCCTGGCCAACCTGGTCCGCGAGCGGAAGAACGGCAACTTCGCCTACTACAACACGAACGTGCACCTCAACCCCACGAACGTGTGCGTCTATCGCTGTGTGTTCTGTGCATTCCGGTCGGATCTGAAGTCCCCCAAGGCATACACCTTCAGCGACGACCAGGTCCGCGAGCGGGTGGCCGAGGCAAAGGCCATGGGGGCCACCGAGATTCACGTCGTGGGGGGGCTGCATCACCAGAAGTCGTTCGACTGGTACGTGAACCTGATCCGGGTGATCCATGAGGCGTGGCCCGATCTGCACATCAAGGCGTGGACGGGAGTGGAGATCGACTGGTTCAGCTTCCTCACCAAGAAACCGGTAAGGTGGGTGCTGGAGCAGATGAGAGAGGCGGGTCTTGGCAGCATGCCCGGTGGTGGAGCCGAGATTTTCCATCCGGAGGTGCGTGACAAGATCTGCGAACACAAGGCGGATGCCGATGGCTGGCTGAACATCCACCGCGAGGCGCACCAACTGGGTCTGCGGACCAACGCCACGATGCTCTACGGGCACATTGAAGAGCCCTGGCACCGGGTCGATCATCTCTGCCGTCTGAGGGATCTGCAGGACCAGACCGGGGGCTTCCAGACGTTCATTCCCCTGGCGTTCCATCCAGAGAATACAGGGCTGGATCATCTTCCTCCGCCGACCGGATTGACTGACCTGAAGGTCATCGCCCTGTCCCGGATCCTGCTCGACAATTTCGACCACATCAAGGCGTACTGGATCATGCTGGGGGAGAAGACGGCGCAGACGGCGCTGAGCTTCGGGGCCGACGATCTCGACGGCACGGTGATCCACGAATTGATCTACCATGATGCCGGGGCGAAGACCCCACAGGGGCTGACGGTGGCCCAGATTCACCGAATGATCCGCGAGGCGGGGCGTGAACCGGTCGAGCGTGACACTCTGTACCGGCGCGTGCTGCGGGACGATGGCGGTGCCGCCTGGCGTCTCGGGGAACCGATCGTCGCCGGACGATAGTTCTGGTTCGCAGCGGAGATCAAAGCGCTGGGGAATGCCAGGTTGAACACCCGGGCAGATCTCCAGCCTGGCCATCGCAGGCCGGTCCGGTCCATGCCAATTGATCGCTGGTTTGCAGATTGGACGGGACAGGTTGGCTTGAGCCTGTCCCGAGCTCAGACGGGAACGCGACTGTGATTCCCGGGTTCAGGTCAGGGGACCGAGTGGACCAGCATCAGGTCGTGGGCGATGTCGGAAGTGGCCGACGAGGCGACCAGCACGATCTTCGAACCGCTGGTCAGAATCTGCTCCTTCCGCCCCCACTCGGTGACGAACCGCAGGATTTCCTTTGGACTTTTCTGCGCCACGCTGGTGCAGATGGGGGTGATGCCCCAGCAGAGGGTGAGCCGACGGGCAACGGCCGGGTCATCGGTGAGTGCGATCACGGGAGTGTTGCCGCGCAGCCACGAGAGGGCCATCGCCGTCTTGCCCGTCTTGGTGACAACCACAATCAGATCGGCACTCAACTGGCCAGCCGCCTTGACCGCCCCGAGGGTGACCGCCTCGGTGACGGCGAGGGCCCGTGACCGCAACTCGCCCGTGGTTTCGACCGGTCGGCTGGTGGGGAGGACCCGCTCGGCTTCGCGGGCGATGCGGCTCATCATGCGGACAGTGTCAAGCGGATACTCGCCGATGGCGGTCTCCCCCGAGAGCATGACGGCATCGGTTCCATCCAGGACCGCGTTGGCGACATCGGTCGCCTCGGCCCGGGTGGGCAGGTTGTTGTGGGTCATGCTTTCCAGCATCTGCGTGGCGGTGATGACCGGGACCCGATGCTGGTTGCAGAGCCGGATGATCCGCTTCTGGAGGATTGGCACCTGGGCGAGGTCAGCCTCGACCCCGAGGTCGCCGCGTGCCACCATGACCACGTCGGTCAGCTCCAGGATGCGGTCGAGTTCCTGGACTGCCTCGACCTTTTCAATCTTGGAAACGATTTGTGGAACCCGGGTCGGTGCGAGTCGGTCGATCTCGGCACGCAGGTGTTCGAGGTCGTGAGCCGAGCGGACAAACGAGAGGCTGACAAAATCAATTTCGTTCTTGAGAGCCCAGGCGAGGTCTTTGAGATCCTTGGGGGTGAGGCTGGGGGTACTGAGAGCGACCCCCGGCAGGTTGACCCCCTGACGGCTGCGGATTTCCCCCGGCTGTTCGACAATGCAGACGACCCGGTCATTGGACGGGGGCTTGCCGGTGACGCGCAGCGCAACACTGCCGTCGGCGAGCACGATTCGATCGTTGACCCGGAGGTCATCGATGAGCTTGTCATAGGTGCAGGTATAGACCCGGGGATCGCCAGGGTCGGGAACTCGTGCGAATATGAAGTCCTGCCCCAGTTCGCAGCGGACCGATCCGCCGGGGATTTCCTCCAGGCGAATCTTGGGGCCGGCGAGATCGGCGAGGATGCCGATCGGCCGGTTCAATTGTCGGGACACCTCGCGGAGGGCAGTGACAATTCCGGCGAGCCAGTCATGCTTCCCATGGGCGAAGTTGAGGCGAAAGACATCCACCCCGGCCTCGACCAGTTGCCGCAATTGGGCCTTTTCCTGGATGGCCGGCCCCACCGTGGCCACGATCTTGGTTTTGACGTAGGTGGTCTGCTCGCGGGGAGAGTTCATGTCGGTTGTTCCGGGGTGGATCTCAATGACGGAATTATCGTGGATGAACCTCTTCCTGACCAGTTCGACGGACTCGACGTGGTCACTTCCCATCCCCTCGACACCTCATTTTTTTTCAGCCATGAACCTTTTTTTCGCACTGCCGAACAAACCGAATGGCAGCAATCCTCCGTGTAGAAGAAGCCTGCCGAGACCGTTAACATGGAAGCCGTGATGCCAGCCGGGGAATGTCTCCCGGGCGCGTGTCGGCAACCGGGAACGTGGTGGAATGCGCCAGCTCTGGCAAAAACTGCGACAGGTCAATCAATCGGTCTGGAAAGACGTGCTGGGGCCGACCCTGGTACTGGGCTTTCTGTGGCTGATTGTGAGCACGTCGACCACCATCTTCATCGCCTGGCAGGATCGCATCTATGACGAATTGCTGGTGGACAATGTCGCCCAGCTTCGAACGGTCAGCGAGCTTCAGTGTAAAATCTGGTCGTTACAAGCCAGCCTGCAAAGGCGCTTTTTAATGGATTTGACGGTTTCCGATCTTCCACAAGCGAAGGTCAACGATCAAGACGGGGACCAATCCCGGGGGCATTTCCAGTCAGATGTGGCGATCGCGAAGCAGGAACTGGGAGAGCAACTGGCGAAATGGCAACAGATCGCCGGGGACCGGCATGCTGCCGAGTTCGTCCGAGTCGCCGACGACTGCCGACACCTGGAGGAACTGATCCCGTCTTCCAGTGAGACTTCCCTGCGGACGCAGCAGGACATTCTGAATACAGCCGAACAGTTGGATTCCCGGCTGTCTGAGTTGATGGAGGTCCATTCCGACGAGGTATCCCAACGGAATGCCCAATTTCAATCCTGGACCCGGGTGGTGCTTGCTTTGCGGCAGGTGTTCAATCTGCTGGGGCCGGTGCTGGGAGTGTACCTTGGCTACCGTGCTGCCTCGAGGCTGCGGAAACAGATCTCCAGCATCACGCTGCGACTGGGTGTTGAAGAGGTCAACCTCGGTGCGGTGGAACTGCGGCAGCAACCGCTGGTGGATCCGGCCGACCTGACATCGCTGGATTACCAGGTGAGCCGCATCGAAGAGCGGATGAAGTCAACCCTCAAGCAATTGGAGCAGGCGCAGCAGGAAGTGGTCCGCAGCGAACGCCTGGCCGCGGTGGGGCAACTGGCCGCCGGGGTCGCCCACGAAATTCGCAATCCCCTGACCACGGTCAAGCTGCTGGTGCAGACCGGATATGTCGGTGACTGCCAATCCACTCCGCGGATCAGCGAGCGGGAGCAGCAACAGCGGCTGATCATCGACGAGATTGACCGGATGGAGCGCACGATCCAGAGCCTGCTGGAGTTCGCCCGACCTGCCAGGCCCCGACGGTCGCAACACGATTTGCGGGAGACCCTGCAAAGAGTGACCAACCTGGTGTCGGCACGGGCCACCCAGCAGGGGGTGCAGGTGTCTCTCGACCTCGGCCCCACTCCCCTGATGCTGACGGCCGACCGTGAGAAGTTGCTGCAGGTGTTTGTCAACCTCTTTCTCAACGGGATCGAGGCGATGCCCCACGGGGGCCGTCTTGCGGTGAAGGCGACGGCGAAGACCGCTGCTGGGGAGTCGGGAGAGGTGGTGGTGACCGTCTCTGACCAGGGACCAGGAATCCCCCCCGAAATTCTCCCGCACCTGTTTGAGCCTTTCGTGACCTCCAAGGAGCGGGGAACAGGCCTGGGACTGGCCGTGTCATTGCGGATCGTCCAGGAGCACCAGGGGGCCATCTCGGTCGATCGCGGCCCAGTGGGTGGGGCACGCTTCACCGTCTCCCTGCCGGCGCAGGAAATCACCAGCCCGGTGTATGCGGGCAGTTCGAGCCAGGAGTGAGGGAATGTTCAAGCTGATGATCGTGGACGATGAGCCTGGAATCCGTTTCAGCGTCCGGCAAGTCTTTGCCAATGATCCGGACGAGTTCATGGTACTGGAGGCCGACAATTGCGACGAGGCTGTCCGGTTGTTGCGCGACGAGTCGCCCGATGTGATCCTGCTCGACATCCGATTGGGGCTGCAGAGTGGACTGAAGGTCTTTGACAGTCTGCGCGAGGTTGACCCGCGCTGCGTGGTGATCTTCATCACAGGGCACGGCACTGCCGAGACCGCGATCGAGGCAATGCGCAAGGGGGCCTACGACTACCTCCTCAAACCCCTGGACGCCACGCAGCTGCGCGAGGTGGTGCACCAGGCGGGCGAGGTCTCCCGGGCGATGCGGCAGCCCGCCCTCATCAAGGATGGAGACACTCATCAGGATTCTGCCGACATGCTGGTCGGGTCCAGCGCTGTCATGCGGCAGGTGTTCAAGCAAATCGGCCGGATCGCGGCGCAGGACGACTGCGTGCTGTTCACCGGTGAGGTGGGGACAGGCAAGGAACTGGCCGCCCGCGCCGTCTACCAGCACAGCCAGCGTCGCGAGGGCCCCTTCCTCATCGTGAACTGCCTGGGACGCACCCCGCAGCAATTGGACGGGGTGTTGTTCGGCTATGAGGCCGGGGCGTTCCCCGAGGCCGAGCGACGCCGCATCGGCAAGCTGGAACAGGCCTCGGGAGGAACCCTGCTGATCGACGAGATCAGTGAACTCCCGCTGGATTCCCAGGCCCGCATCCTGCGGGTGCTGGAACATCGGCAGTTCGAGCGGATCGGTTCGACAGACACCCTCGCGTCTGATGTGCGGATCCTGGCCTCGTCGAGCCAGAACCTCGAAACCCTGGTCGAGACGGGCCGCTTCCGGAAAGACCTTTACTTCCGGCTGCGGGGCATGCTCATCCAGCTTCCCCCGCTGCGGGAGCATCCCTCCGATATCCCGGAACTGGCGCACTATTTCCTGTTCCGGTTCAACCGCCAGTTGGGAACCGCAGTCCACTCGATCTCGGAGGAGGCGCTCGAGCGTCTCCAGTGCTACGCCTGGCCCGGCAATGTGCGGGAACTGCAGAGTGTCATCCGTGAATCCCTGATCCGTTCGTCGGGGCCCGTCCTGATTCCCGAGTTCCTCCCTGCCGAACTGCTGCGACAAGCCGACATCGAGACCATTCCCGAATCGGATCCGGCCGTCGCCGCCACCTGGGAAGAACTGGCCCAAAACGTCGACATCTGGCTGAAGGGGGACGAGCGGGGAATGTACCGCCGGGCCCTGCGGTTGTTTGACCGCATCCTGGTCTCGGGGGCGCTCAAGCGGACCCATGGCAACCAGGCCGTCGCCGCGGAACTGCTGGGACTGAGCCGCCCCACCCTGCGCGGCAAGATCCGCATCATGCGCCGCGATTATCCCGAGACGGAATGACGCACCGGTGACCAGTTCTGCCGCCATCCGCCAGGTCCTCGCCCGCGAGATCCTCGACAGCCGGGGACGCCCGACCGTCGAGGTGGAGATCCACTGCGTTTCGGGGGCCTGGGGACGCGCCAGTGTCCCCAGCGGGGCCAGCACCGGGCAGTTCGAAGCCCACGAACTGCGGGATGGCGACCCGGCCCGCCACGATGGCCTGGGTGTGCTCCACGCCGTCGAGTCGGTCCGCCGGGAACTCGCCCCCGCCTGCCTCGGCCTCGACCCGGCCCGTCAGGCCGAACTCGACGCCCGCCTGCGCGACTGCGATGGAACCCCGCACAAGTCGCGTCTCGGGGCCAACGCCCTGCTCGGAGTCTCGCTTGCGGCGGCCCGCGCCGCCGCCGCCAATGAGGGTGTCCCTCTTGTCAGACATCTCGCCCGACTGTGGCACTCGACCCCGGCGGCCATCCTCCCCCCCGGGGTTCCTGCGGCCAGACCTGGCGAACCGGTCGCACACCTCGGCCAGGGACTGCTGCTCCCCCTCCCCATGGTCAACATGGTCTCGGGAGGCCTGCATGCCGGCCGCAACCTCGATCTGCAGGATTGGCTGATTCTTCCGGTCGGAGCCGGTTCGTTCCACCAGTCCCTCGACTGGATTGTCCTCGTCTATCGCCGGCTCGGAACCATCCTCAAGGAACGGGGACTCGAGGGGAGCCTCGTGGGGGACGAGGGGGGCTATGGCCCGCGCGTCGGCGACAACGAGACTCCCCTGCAGCTGATCGTCGAGGCCATCGAACGGGCCGGGCTGCGTCCCGGTCCGGATGTGGCCCTCGGCCTCGACGTCGCCAGCACCCACTTCTTTCGCGATGGACGCTACCACCTTGCCGCCGGAGGAGGCCGCGTGCTTGATGCCGACGCCATGGCGGCGCTGCTCGAATCGTGGGTCGACCGCTATCCGCTCGTCAGCATCGAGGATGGCTGTGCCGACGATGACTGGACCGGTTGGCAACATCTCACCCGCAGGTTGTCTTCACGCGTTCAATTGATCGGCGATGACCTGTTCGTGACCAACCCCGACCGGATCCGCCTGGGGGTCCAGCGGGGCTGCGCCAACAGCGTGCTGATCAAGCTCAACCAGATCGGCACCCTCTCGGAGACCCTCCAGGCCCTGCGACTGACCCTGGCGGCCGGGTATCGACCCGTCGTCTCGGCCCGCAGTGGAGAAACCGAGGACGACCTGCTGGCCGACCTCGCCGTCGCCACCGGGGCCGGGCAGATCAAGATCGGCTCCATCGTCCGCAGTGAACGGCTCGCCAAGTACAACCAGTTGTTGCGACTCGAAGAACAGCTCGGTTCCCAGGCCGACTGGCTGGGGGGCGCCATCTTCCCCCGCACCTCGCACTGAGTCCCACCCCGCGTCCCCCGCTCGCGGGGATTGCACCAGGCGCATCCACCGGTTCCCCTCCTGCCGCACCTCGACGGGACTGTCGTTTCCCAAGTCACGGTGGCATGCCGTTCCGCACCCGGCCGCTCATCGATTGCCGGTTGGCCCCACCACCGGTGGACCTGGGACCGGCCGCCACTTCACCGGCTGGAAGAACGCCGTTAATCTGGGCGGTCCAACTTGCGTTTTCCCTCTTGCAGGAGTTCGACTGATGGGTGCTGAGCAGCGCGCCAAAGACCTGGGCCTCGAGTTTCCCCCCCAGACCCCCGGCTATCTCAATCTCTGTGTGAAAACCGGCAACCTGCTGATGACCTCGGGACATGTCAGCGACATGAAGGGGATCCTCGGTTCCAATCTCACCACCCAGCAGGGCTACGAGGCGGCGAAACAGTGCGCCATCAAGATCCTGCAGTCGGTGCATCACCGCCATGGCACCCTCGATGGACTGAAGGTGCTGAAGGTACTCGGCTGCGTCTACTCGGCCCCCGATTTCGTCGAACAGCACCTGGTGATCAATGGCTGTTCCGACCTGTTCCACCAGGTCTTCGGCAAAGAGACCGACGGTTACCACGCCCGCAGCGCGCTGGGGTTTGCCGCCCTTCCCACCGGAGCGGCCGTCGAAGTCGAGGCGATCTTCGAGATCACCTGAGCACTGGACACCGGCGGCCGGCTCATCAAGCGGCTCAGCGCTGGTCAAATCGGGAGCCGACACTGCGGCATGCCAGTTCCGCGGTGCTCGGTTCCGAACTGATCAGGACTGGAGTTGATCAAGTCTGCGGTGACTCGGCCCGAGGTGATTCCGGAGTTCCGTCCTGGACGACGATCTCGGCTGCGGAAGGCCGTGTGATCCAAACGAGGGCCTGCAGCAGCAGGAACAGCCCGAAGGGGGCGAAGACCAGGATCACCAGGCCAATTTTCAACCATTCCGGCAGCGGGAACGCGGCGGCCACGAGCAGGTAAAGCACCACCAGTACCGGAGTCAGCAGCAACAGCCCGCACCCCGCTGCCGTCATGTGCGACTTGAACAGGTTCCGCTCGGACGGTGCCTCGAACAGCACATCAATCGTCCGGCGGCGGCGGAGCGACTCCTGTGTGGCGGCCAGCAACTCCACCCCCCGCAGCAGGTCGTCCCACGTCGTCCGCTGCCCAGCGGGCTGATCGGCCCCCAGCGGGCCCGTCAGGGCATCCTCGATTGTCTGCCGCGCCGCCCCGTGGACAGCGTCGTGCCACGGCCACCGCTGCACAGCCGCCCCGTCGCGCTGCAGGGTCAACTCGCGGTCGTTCGCCGCGACTTCGACCCGACCCAGGTTCCCCACCAGCGTCAGTGTCCACACACCGGCCCCCCCCGGGTTGGCCTGCCAGACAATGGGGGGAAGTTGTGGGCCACCCAGGGTGGTGGTCGCCTGCAGGATGCGTCCTGTGGCGTCGGCATGGCGGAAGGCTGTCAGTTGCTCAAAGTGCCCCAGCACCGACCGCAAGACATCCACATCGTGCAGGAAGTCACGGTCGAGAGTCGCGGCGTCCAGAGCGATGCCCGGTTGCGTCCGGGCGAACTGCACCGACAGCAACCCCCCAAGTTTCTGCCTGGCGAGATCGTCGGCCAATTGCGACACGGCGGGGAGGTGCCGCTGGGGAAGCAGTGGGTACAACCGACCGGGAGATTCGGCATCCAGCAGGGTCAGTTCACTGAACAAACGCGTCGCCGAGCCCCCGACCCACACCAACAGCCTGGCCCCGCTGCGGGCGAGTTGGCGGGCCCCTTCCAGCACCCCGTCGGCATCGCTGGCGATGACCACAACGCTGAGGTCGGCACGTGTCAGCAACGACTCCCAGTCACGTTCCAGCCTCAAGCCGGGGACCAGTGCCAGCAGATCGCCGGCGAGATCACCGCATTCCGCCGCCACGACCAGTTCACCGAGGTTGGCCTCGACCAGGGCCCGGGCGACCGGCAGTGCCCCGCGCGCATCACCCAGCCAGGCACACCGTGGACGCTCCCCGCGCTCGCTCATCACTTGCTGCCTGACTCCGCGGGGGCATCCAGTTCGCCTTCCAGGGGAATGGCCGCGGCCTGCATGATTTCCCCGGTGTCGGTCCGCTGCAGCCAGCCGACGAACACCAGGCGGGTCATGTCGATCGGTTTGTGGTCGAATGTCTCCATCGACTCTTTCTCGACGAATTCCAGGTAACTCGCCACGCGCTGCCGCTGTCCCGAGAGGTCCACTCCCCCCGAGAACTTCAGCTTGCCCCCTTCGGGCTTGATGCCGGCCACCTCCCCCGGGCAGAGCCGGACCACCATCTCATGCACGCGGATCCCGTTCCGGGCCGGCATGGCAATGCGCTGCTCGGCGAGGGCGAGATGCAAGCGGACCTGGGCGGGAAACCGCTCGGCACCCTGAGCTTCCGCCTCCAGTTCGATCAGGCCACGCGGATCACGGACCCGGGCCGCCAGCCGAAGCGAATAGTCGCTGTGCGTGTCCAACTGCGCCTGGATCTGGGCTTTCACGCGGCGAACCACATCGGGAACCAGCAGCGTGCTGCCCCCCACACCCTCGAGGGGACGTCCATTGAGAAAGAGCGAGGGTGTTCCGGAACCTGAGTACTGCTCGAAGCGCTGGATGGTGTCGGGGCTGGCCAGCGGATCGGGTCCGGGGGTGTGCTGGTGATACCGCAGCACGATGAGCTGCGAGCGGTCAAATGCTCCCTGGGCAGCCCCCAGCGACAGATCCGCTGCCACGCAGGGAGCACACTGGGCACCCGTGAACAACTCGGCCAGCACCACCCGATTGCCGTTCCCACTGCGGGGCAAAGCCTCTCCCCCCAGGGCCCGCACCTTCTTTTCGAACAAATCATCAAGCCACGCGGGAAGTTCCTTCGGATCCTTCTTGAGCACCTTCCACGTTTTCTCGACGAGCTTGCTGGGGACCAATTGTGGGGGTGGCTTCCCGCCGGCGGCCAATTCGCGCCGGGCCGTGATCCCCAGCAGCCCCGCCTCGAGTCCTGGCCAGACCACCAGTTCTCCCAGCAGTTCCAGCGATTCGTCCAGACGTTCGTTCTGCTGGGCATGCTGCGCCAGGGCCCAGATCGACTCGGCATCGAGGGGAAACTCGTCGTGCACCTGCTTCAGGCAGGCGATCCCTTCGTCGGTCTTCCCCAACGCGAGCAGCAACTGACCGCGGCTGCGCTGTGCCACCAGGCGCCAACCGGGAGGGGACTGGGGTGTCAGGTTCGCCACCGTCCGCTCGGCCAACTCCAGTCCCAACTCACCAAACTGGCTGGAATGCGCGAGGTTGAGCACCGCCTCCACCTGGGCCCGCGATCGCAACGGTGCCCCCCAACTTCCGGCAGTCGCTTCATACGCCTCGATGATCGTCTTCAGCTTCTCGGCCGATTCGATTCCATTGACCGCCAGCGGCAACAGCGACTGATAGGCGTCGAGAGCCAGGGGCAAAGTGCTGCGCCGCCGGACGAAACGCAGCAACTCGGGCAACGGCTGCGGAGACTCGAGAGCCTCTTTCAATTCGTCCTGTCCCTGGCCCGGCCTGGTCTCGCGAAAGGTCGCCAGGTTGTCGACTTCGGTCGGTATCAGCCACGCCGGTGCCACCGCCCCGATCGTCGAAGTCAACACCCCCCGCAACCGACCATCGTCCCACCGCCCTTCGAACTGGAACTCGGCCCCCGGCACTTCAAACACCAGCTTGAGCACCGATCCGTCAAACGTGCCACTCTTGAGCGAGGCGCTTTCCAGCGTCGATTCCAGCAGCTTCACGGTGGTCTTTCCGTCGGCGGGAGTGAGCTCGATCAGCCAACCCGGCAGGTCTCCACCCCGTTCCGAAAAGACCAAGAGCCAGCGTCCCTCGGGCGTGGGCCGCGTGGCCTTGGGGAAACCGGCAGCCTGGACGTCGGCATCAATCAGTTCCTCGAGTTGCCGCGTGCTGAACTCGAACGGGTCTTTGCCCGGCTCGAGCCACCGGGCCCGCCCCTTGTCAACCTCGATCTGGCCCCCCTCCGCGAGAGCCCATCCCTTCCCCCCCGGCCCCTTCACCAGCAGGAAGGCATACAGCGTATTCTCGGCAAGTCGCGTGTTTTGCTTTGCGTCGGGGCTGGTCAACAACCGGGCCCGCGACCCGCGCGCCCCGGTGCCGCGCAGGGCCCGTTCGACGACAATCAGGAACGGCTTCCCCCCCCCGAGGTCGACGGCCGATTCGGGAACCCCCACGAGAATTCGCTCGGCTTTCCCCACCGCTTCGCGCAGGCTGTCGGGGAGCGTCTCCTGCGCCTGAGCCGGCAGACCGGGCAGAAAGGCCAGACAACAGCACGCCGCCAACCAGAACCGTGTTCGCGACAACATTGGGACGACGCCCCTTCAACAGGAACCCAGGTGGGGGAAGGAAAGTTCCCGGAATTGTAGCGTCTGACCACCGCGAGTTCGTCCCGCCGGTTGACCCCCCTCCCGCAAAGACTGATATAATTCAGAACACGTGTGAAGAATCGACGGAGATTCCTCTGTCTCTTCCAGGGGACCCCGGCTCCCCCTCGTCCCGACTCTCCCCATCAAATCCCTTCCATGGCCGACTGGTTGCGTACTGCGAAACGACTGTTCCGCGCGCAACCCCAGCCGCGAGAACAGAATTACGACTTCGACTGTCCGTGTGGGCAGCATTTCACGGGACCGCGGTTGACTCTGCCGCAGGCCCTCCCCTGCCCCGAATGCGGGCGCACGCACTTTATTCTTCCGCTCTCCCCCTATCCGGTCCCCCAACCGCTCAAGGCCCCCCGCCCTCCGCTCCTGGGGCGACGCCCGACCTCGCCTGCGCCCCCGGCCACACCGGCACCACGCGAGGCCCCCACGCGTCGGAGATCTCCACGCGAAGAAGAGCCGACCCCGGTCGAGTTCCCTCCCGAAGAAACCGCCACCAGCGACACGGCCAAGCATCGCCAACCCGAGACACCACGGGAACGTTCCGCCGCTGGTCCCCCACCCCAGCCACGGTCGCCACCATTGCCGCTGCGCGGACCGTCCCCCTCCGCCCCCCACGCAGCAGGCGCCTCCCCCCCACCGGTGAAGCCGGTCCGTGCTTCTGGGGACCAGACGGCGCATCGTCCCCCCCCAACCCGCCGCCCCGGCCCCACCTGGTGGACTCCCGTTCGCAAGGCCATGGTGGCCACGATCGTGACTCTCTCGGTGTGCGGATGGTGGTTCCAACGGGCGCATCGCCGCTCGGTCGCCGAGCAGACGCTGGGTCCCCGCGCCCGGCAGGCAGCCGAAGCATTGTCGCGCGGCGATCTCGAGGAGGCGGCCAACTGCTACGTGGATGTGGTCGAAGCGATCGAACTTCTCAACCGCAAAGAGCCTCGCTCCCTGCAACTCCGGCAGATTGGTCGCGAAACCATCGCCCGGGCCCGTCTCTGTTCATCGCCGCTGCAGACCCTCGCCGAAGAAGCCTCCGCTTTTTCCCGAGGGACATCCACAAGCTGGAAAGAGACCTTTCGTTCTCAGTTCCAGGATCACTGGGTCGTCCTCGACCTGACAGTTGAGCCGCGCACCGGTGATTCGCGGCGCGGGCGGTATGGTCTCGATTGCCTGCTGACAGCCGAGGGAGTGGAATTGCTCCTGGTCGGAGAGTTGCCCGAGTTCGAGCGGCTCCCCCTTTCGGCAGAGACACCCCGCCGTGTCATCTTTGCGGCTCCCCTCGCCGGGTTGCAGCCGGGCGATGCCTCTCACCCGGGACAGTGGACGCTCAAGCTCGCCGGCCGGCAGGGATTTCTCTGGACGACTCCCGAAACTCTCGCCGAGCTGGGCTTTCCTGTCGATGACGAAACCCGTGCTGTCCTGCAATCACAGGCAGCCCTGCTGGGAGTCGTCACACCATGAGACGTCGATTCACGGGGCTGACCGGCCATGCCTGCCGGATCCTGTTCGCCACACTCGTCCTGCTGTCAGCCGGCCGGAACGTCCTGCTTCCCGCAGCGGACCCACCCGATCTGCTCTCGGTCCCCCAGCTCAATGAATCGGTCAAAAAGTGGGTGGCCGAGAAGAACCAACCCCGCCAGATGTTGCGGGTCGAGGGGCGGATCAGCTCATTCAACAAGCAGGTGCTGCAACTGCGACACTGCGACGTGATGTTCGTGGGCGACCCGATCAGCAGGGTGCAGAAGGCGGGACCGGTCGAGGTGACCGGATACCTGCAGCGCGCTGCCGACAGCCGCAAGGTCGAGTTCGTCATCGAAAGCCTGCGGACCCTTCCAACCGATCTTCAACGAATCGACACGCAGACCCGACAAGCAAAGGGCCAACCCGCTTCCCACTGGAGGGAACTGGCCGATTGGGCCGAGGCACGCGGCGAGTTTTACAAAGACAATGACCTGCTTGAGAAGTCGAAGGAACTGAGGTATCACGCCCTGGAAATCGAGGCCCAGTCCGTGCGGGCTGACGATGCGCAGGGACTCTTCGAACTTGCCGACCGCGCCGCCCAGGATGAGGCTCCCCGGGCGTTTGTCCAAGGGTTGAATCATCGCGGCTGCGTGCTCGAATACCGCCGACTGCGTCAGAATGCCACTGCCGAACAGCTCCAGGCATTCCTCGAACTGGCCCGACAGCGGTTGCAGGAATGCGACAAGCCCCTCCCCTCGTGGGATGCCATTTCGCGGGAGAAATATCTCAAGGATCCCGACGCAGTCCACGAGGCGGCGTCGGCTGCGAAGCGGACCACGCTGTATCGCCTGCTGTATGCCGACGTGCTGCTGCGCAGCCTGCTCTCGCGGCTCAAGCCCGACAACAGCAACGTGCTGGAGGTGGCCACCCAGATCGAACGGCTCATTCCCGAGGAAGCCGAGAAGGGACGCCAGCTGCGCGAAGACCTGCTCGCACGGCGGGCCCAGAACGTCGCCCGCCTGACGCGGACCGAACTGGTCGCCCTCGAGGCTGAATACCGCAACCGCAAGCAGCCCGCCCACGCCACCAAGCTGGTCGAAGACTGGCTCTCCCACCAGCGCGAGCAACTCGATCCCGGGGATGTCGACGGCGCCATCGATCTCGCCAACGACTACAAGACCCTCCTGGGCACGTCGGAACCGGGGACCCAGTTGCTGCTCGAGACCTGGAAGCGGGTTCCGGGTTCACCCTTGCTGGCCGAACGGCTGGAGGCGGCAGGGTTGCGACTGGCCGACGGCCAATGGCTGACCAACCAGCAGTTCGTCAACCGCCCCGAAGGACGGTTCGCCCGGGCGATTCGGGCCGGGCGCGTGGAAGACGGGATGTCGGCCGAAGAAGCCCGCCGCGCACTGGGTGTCCCAGCCAGTGTCGCCCGCGTGGTCACCGCCGGGGTTGTCACCGAGATCTGGCGGTACGGGACCGGCGATGGAACGCAGCGCACGGTGCGTCTCGAGCGGCTTTCAGGCCAGAAAGACTTCGTCGTCCGCGGGGCACCTCCGCCACCTCCCGCGGAAGGAACTTCCAACCCCTGAATCGCTCCTTGTCGACGCCCGATTCAGCCGCGGAGCACTCTCAGCCCGCGATCACGGGTGGCTGACGGCCCGCACGGCCGCGGGGCGCCCGCCGGGGGACGGGAACGAGACCCCCCAGTGGCCGGGACCATTCAGGCTGGCGACATATCCCAGCATCCGCTGGTCGAGATGCGGTGCAATTGTCACCAGCCGGTCACGCAGTGGGCCGGGGTTCGGATTCGTCCGCAGTTCCTGCAGGTATTCCAGCAGCACCTGCCGGGTGTCGGGAGACGAGTGCATCATGAAGTGCACCCAGGCCCACGCTTCGCGGTAGTCGGCCCGCGCCATGTCCTTCACCTCTTCGAGGTATTCCAGCCTGGCCAGGTCGGGCCGCCACGCACCACGCTGCACATCCGACGCCAGCAGTTGCGCGTGCTCGTTGTTGATCTGCCCCGGAATCGAGCCCCCCACCTCGAAGTACTCCGCCAGCCCCTCGTCCAGCCAGAGCGGCACATTCGTCAGTGATGCGTGCAGCAGCCCATGGGTGTATTCGTGCCGCAGGTCCTCGCCGATCTGATCCCCCCACCAGGTGTAGACCGACAGGTCCTTCCCCGCCGTCTCGATGAAGTACGCCCGCCGCTTCGGGAACCCCGGGAACTTCGTGTCGAGGTACTGCTTGTATTCCACCTCGTTCGAGAAGAGGTAGACCACCACCGGCTTGGTCCCCAGCGGGAGATCGAGCGTCTCGGCCATCTGCAGCCGCAGGCGCTGCAG
>DNUF01000070.1:1345-3407 GCA_003508595.1 Planctomycetaceae bacterium | reverse complement strand
GCCTTCAACGTGTGCGTCTGCGGCAGGCCGATGCGGTGCGTGTACTTCGTTCCCGAGCAGCCAGCCGCCCACAGGGCGGCCAAGGCACCCAGCATCTCCCGTCGCCGCAACCGGGGAGCAACAGCTCCCTCGCCAGCGGTCCCGGGGAAGTCATGAGTCAGCGTGGGTTTTGGTTTCACGAACGGCACTCACAGGCAACAGGGTTGCTACAACCAGCAAGGTCTCTCAGGAAATCGGACGGTTACGACGCTGATTCTGAGACACCTTTCGCCGACCGGCTTCGCCGACCCAGTTCCACCACTCCCTCCAGTCTTCCCCACTTCCCGCCAGGTAGTGCTGGAGGAAGCGCAGGCGGAGTGACGCGCTGGTCACTCCCTGCACCCGGCAACTCACTTCAAGCCGGGCCAGATTCTGCACCGCCCGCTGTCGCGGCAATCGCCGCCAGCGCCGGACCCCATCCAGATCGAGCAGCCAAACCCGCGGATCCCCCAGGCTGCGCGAAACCAGCAGATTCGCCAGCTTGAGATCGCGATGATCAAATCCACAGGCATGAAACCGCCGCAACATCGAGGCCAATTGCCGGCCCCGCGAGGCGAGCCACGACGTCTGGTCGGAACCCGGCCAGCGCGGCAGCGACTCAGTCACCCCCTTCTGGGCCGTCTCGGTGTTTTCAATCCATTCCGTCACGAGGTATCCGCGGGTTCCCCCGGGTCGGGGGACCTCGACACACAGCAGCGGCCGGGGAGTGTCAATGCGCCGACGCAGCAGCGCATGCCCCGTCTCCCACGCCCGCCGGACCAGCGACAGGCGCCAGCCATCGAGCCAGCGGGCCAACCACCGTCCCGCCACCACCGACTTCACACACAGCGCCCGCTCGGTGCCATTCACTGGCAGGCGGACGAGGGCGACCCGGCAGCGACCCGAATTCTTGCAGAACTGAACCACATGATCGGGGGCGAACAACTGCTCGGGAACCTCAACCACGCTCTGCAGCCAGTCCACGGGCAGGGTGGCCTCACCGCGCAGCCGCTGCCGCCCCGATTTCAGTCGGCGGACATGGCGGTTCCCCCGTTTCCAGGCACGGTCGGCCCGGTCCCAGCCCTGGCGCGCCTGCTCGACAAGACGCGCTTCGAGCACCCCCGGCACAGATTCCAGTTCGTCCCGAGGTTCTCCACCCCGAACCAACGGCCAGCCCAACCCGAGGCTGAGAGCCAGCCACTCCAGCATTGTCCGCTGCGATCGTGCGGGGCGACCTTGGGCCCGGGCCGCCAGGTAGGCCTGCCAGAACCGGTGCCGGTCGCTGCGCGTCGATTCTCCAACGAAATACTGGTGAAAGTTGGCCAGGTTCTGCAGAGTGGCCCCGACAGAAAGCGACCGCTCCCGACGCAGTGCCTGCAGGTCGATCAAGTGCAGCCGGGGATCAGTCGCGGTCATTTCCACCAGCACGTTCCCGGCATGCAGGTCGCGGTGATCTCCCCCGACCCGATGCAGTTCCCCCAGGCAACGCCCCAAAGCGCGCGCCAGGGTCTGCCGCCAGTTCGCCCGTTGTGGTCCGTGAAGTCGGCCCGACACCTCACGGCACGATTCGTCAAGGGGCAATCCCGCAATGGCAGGCATCACCAGCAGGCTCTCACACGGAGAACCGTGGTGACGACGGCGCCCCACCGCCAGGGGAGCAATCGTGCGGATCCCCCGGGACGTCAGCCACAGCGCCAACTCGCGTTCGTGCTCGGCTCGAGTGGGACGCACGAAATGCTTCAACCAGTTGAACCAGCCGACCGGATGAAAGTGCTTGATAAAAAATACGCCCCGTGCATTCTCCAGGCGATAGACGGTCCGATGTGGCCCGGTCTTGATCGTCGTGATTGACACCGGCACCCCCGGCCCCGACGCCAGACCTGAAGCGATCCACGCCGTGTCGATTGCGTCCGAAGTACAGCCCGGCTGCCAGTCGAACTGCGGCCAGATCGCCACCAGGGGATGATCCGCCGGCATGCGCACCAGCCTCTGGCTCAATCGGGCAGCACGGCGGGTGGTGGTGGGTGTCGACATCAGGCAGGCA
>DNUF01000070.1:0-1086 GCA_003508595.1 Planctomycetaceae bacterium | reverse complement strand
AAATGTCGCCAGCGTCAGCGCTGGCGATCGCGGCCCCGGGGGACCGTTTCCAGTTCGAAGCCCGGCTGGCCTGTGTTGTCGAGAGGTTCGTCCGACTCGGCTTCCTCTGGGGCACTGCTGTCGATCTCTTCGACAGCAGTGGATTCGTTATCGGCCGATTCTTCCCGCGACCGCGACCACGAGGTTGACTTGAACCACGGGGGCGGGGGCGGGACGAGGTCGCTCGCATCGATGATGTCGAGACGCTTGGCCAGAGCCAGATTCTTCGCGAGCCGGGGATGCGCTGCCCACTCGCGGGCCGACCACCCGCGCACATCGACATAGGCCTCGTGCCAGTCGGGAGAGGGTTTGCGGACGATCTCCAGCCCCTCGGCCGTCCGCAGCACATGAAATTCGTACGCACAGGCCATCAGCCCGGCCCCGAAGGCCACCGACAGCAGTACGCCCAGCAGCTTGCGCAACATCGCGTCGCATCCCTGCGAACAGACAAATCCGGAAACCGGCAGTCGCGTCCGACCACCCCAGGAACCGGGGGCGGAGTCTCGCCGATTTCCCCGGGGGGGTAAAGACGGTTTTCCAGCCAACGGACGGGTCACCTGGGCCAGTCGACTGCCACAATCCTCCGGGTCAAATCACTGGGCCAAATCACGGCGCTATTTCACTGGCCCAAATCACTGTTCCGAAGTACTGTGCCGCCCCTTCACGCTGGTGACCCTCCGCTTCGGCACCCCTGATTTTCCATCGCTGCCGGGGTTCAACCAATCTTCCCGCCAACAGGCGTTTGGAGAGGAACCGCGCCAGTACTGATCAATTAGTCACCTCTCCCTCCGACTCTCCCGGCCCACCCGATTCCCCAACCCGGGGGAATTTGATCATTCCGCGCATGTCACGGCCGGAAACCAGCTCGGTCAGGGCTCGTGACCAACGGCAACCTTTCATTTCGGCACAGATTCGGCAGATGCTCGCCGGATGTCGTACAATCGAGTGAACAATCCCAGCGGATTGCCTGTTACAGGCGTAGGGCTGGGAGTCTCGCATCTTCGCTGAAGTCCCCGCTCCTCCGAGAAATGCCGTGCTGGCTGGCCC
>DNUF01000214.1:55218-56360 GCA_003508595.1 Planctomycetaceae bacterium | reverse complement strand
ACCTTAGAGGATGAATGGAACTCCGGTCGAGAGTACGACGGTCATTCCACGGGTGTTTCCCGCAGAACAGGGGGGGGCAGGACGTTGCGAGGGGAGGGCCCCTGTCCCGACTGATCATTCCCGGCCAGCCCCCGGAAACACTCGAGATGCCTGTCCCCAGATCGTGGAGAAAAGGAGAAATCATAACACTTCCAAAGAAAAAAAACGCCGACTGGCAAGAGAGGCGCTCGCCCGGGGAGGTTGCATCCCAACCCGGCTCCCTTTCCAGTCGGCGTACGCTTTGAAAATCAGGCTGGCTCTGGTTTCTCCGGCAGAGCCAGGTTGATTCTCACCGCTTCGCGAAAGAAATGAAAAGCAATCAGTGTGCCAGAACGGCCAAGGAAAAACGAAAAAATGATGAAGTCCCGGGCAGCCCCGCGTTTTTAGCCCGTTTTCCAACGTTTTTCGTGACTCCCCGCACCGGTCGAGCCTCCCCGCATTGGCACCTGCCCCCCCGTTTTGCTCAAATCGAGGGCGTCGGTTGCCTGCCTAGCGGGCCGATCCGAAATCTCCCGCCGTTCGTTTCAGGAAGTTTCGATGCGTTTGGCTCCTCCCGCGCATTTTCGTCGCTCCCGCCGGTTTTCTCTGGCCTTGGCCACCCTGGGGTTGCTGCTTTCTTCAGCCGCCTGGGGAGCACCTCCGGTCATCCCCCACGCGCAGGACAAACCCCCCGGACCGGCTCTCTCCCCCGAAGAGTCCCTCACCCACATGCGGGTTCCCGAGGGCTTCCAGGTCGAACTCGTCGCCCATGAGCCCGATCTGGTCAATCCTGTCGCCATGTGCTTTGACGAACGGGGACGCATCTGGGTCTGCGAAAGCCTCGAGTACCCCCGCCGGGCCCCCGGCGAAGGACGCGATCGCATCAAGGTCTTCGAAGACACCAACGGCGATGGCACCGCCGACAAGATGACCGTGTTTGCCGAAGGGTTGAACATCCCCTCAGCCATTGCCGTCGGCCACGGCGGCGTTTGGGTCGCCAATTCCCCCGACATCCTGTTCCTCAAGGACACCGATGGCGACGACCGGGCCGACACCCGCGAGGTGATCGTCACCGGGTTCGGCCGGACCGACACCCACGAACTCCCCAACTCGTTCACCTGGGG
>DNUF01000214.1:49952-54845 GCA_003508595.1 Planctomycetaceae bacterium | reverse complement strand
TTTGTCTCGGCGTGTGTGATCGATCACCTCTGGCACATCGTGCAGGGGGGTTACTACCACCGCCAGGCCGGGGCCTACCCGCCGCACACCTGGAAGATCGAATCAATCGTCAAGCACAAGCATCAGAAGGCGGCGTACTGCGGCATCACCTGGTTCGACAGTGATGTCTATCCCGCCGAGTACCGCGGCCGCCTCTATATGGGAAACATCCATGGCAACTGTGTGAATGTCGATTCGCTCAGGCGTGAAGGGTCGACCTACTTCGCGACCGGCGAGCCCGACTTCCTCTCGACCGACGATGCCTGGTTCATGCCGGTCTCGCAAAAGGTTGCTCCCGACGGCTGCCTGTACGTGCTCGACTGGTACGACCAATACCACTGTTATCAGGACGCCAACCGCGATCCCGAAGGAATCGAACGGGCCAAGGGGCGGCTGTACCGCGTGCGGTACGGATCGTCGCCGCGTGCTCCCCGGTTTGATCTCGCCCGTGAGACCGACGAACAACTCATCGCCCGGCTCGGTTCCGCCAACATCTATTTCCGCGAAACGGCCCAGCGTCTGCTGGTCGAACGGAACACCCCCGGATCGCGCCGGGCCCTCGCCGAACTGGTGCAGGGGCCGAACACGGCCTTCCGCCAGCGGATGCACGCCCTGTGGGCCCTCGCCTCGAACGGCCTCGATCCGAAGCTGCACCTGGCCCTGTTGTCGCATGCCGAAGAGGCGGTGCGGGCGCATGCTGTGCGGTCCGCGGGAAACCAGAAACAGCTCGACCCCAAGGTTGCCCGCCGGATCGCCGAGCTGGCCCAGGACCCCTCGCCTGAAGTTCGGTTGCAGGTCGCCGCGGCGGTCCCGCGAATCGAGGGACTCGATCGGTTGGAGGTCTTGGTGACGCTGGCGGAACAGCCGACGGACGACCCGTTGCTCCCCCGCGTCGCCTGGCGACAGTTGCAACCCGAAATCTCCCGCCGGGGTGCCGACTTTGTCACCCGCTGGCAGCAGGCGAAAAAGATTCCGGTCGCTCTGCAGGCCGAACTGGCTCCCCGGGCCCTCGAGGTGCTGCTGGCCAATCTCAAGTCGCGCGAAGGAGCACAGGCGGTGCCTCCGGCGGTCATTGGCAAGTTTCTCGCCCCCCTGCGTGACCAGGCCCCGGCGGTCTTTCAAGAGTGTCTGCGCCGCCTGGCTGGGCGAGTCGAGACGGGGGAACTTCCCCAGTCCGCCATCGCCAGCCTGAAGAGCGAATTGGAACCGACGCTGGCTCCGCTGTTGGCGAATGCCGCCGGGCATCCCGCAGGTCTCGATGCCGCGTTGTTGGCCACCGCCTGGGGCGATCCCCGTGGCCTGAACGTCGCCCGGCAAAACTTCGCGACCCGCGGGCTGGTCCCCGAACTGCGCCTGCGGGCCCTGCAGGCTCTGATCGCGAGCCGCGATGAGGGGCTGCTTGACACCGTCGCTACGGCACTGACAGAACCGGTGGCCGCACGCTCCCGAGGCGATGACAAGGCCGAGGCGGCGGCCCGCGAATTCCCCGGCAAGGTCCTGGCCGCGCTGGGGCGGTTGGACGATCCGCGCGTCGCCGAGGTGGTCTTGCAGGCATGGGGCAAACTCCCCCCCGAGGTTCAGCCTCGCGCGGTCGAACTGCTCACCGAACGGGTCACCTGGGCCCGGCAGTTGTTGAATGCGATGGGGGAGAAGCAGGTCCCCGCCACCCTGATGAACCAGACCCAGGCCCGCAACCTGCTCGCCCTGCGCGATGGCGAATTGACCGAACTGGTCGCCCGCCACTGGGGCCGCATTCGGGACGGACGCAATCCGCAACGCGATGCCGTCATCGCCGAGTTCCGGGCCGAGTTCCGCAAGAACCCCGGTGACCCGAACCGGGGGAAGGCCGCCTACGCCAAGGTCTGCGGCCAGTGCCACAAGCTGTTCGGCGAAGGGGCCGAGGTGGGGCCCGACCTCACCGACAACGGCCGGTCGACCTACGACCAACTGCTGTCGAACGTGTTCGATCCCTCCCTTGTGATCGGGGCCGCCTACCAGGCCCGCACGGTGCTGACCAACGGAGGCCGGGCGGTCACCGGGCTGGTCGTCGAAGACTCCCCCGAGCACGTCATCCTCAAGGTGCAGGGGGGCAAGCTGGAAACCATTCCCCGGACCGAGATCGACGAAGAGAAGCAGAGCGACCAATCACTCATGCCCGAGGATGTCGAGAAATCGCTCACCCGGCAGGAACTGCTCGACCTGTTTGCCTACATCACGCTCGATCGTCCGCCGACCGATCGCGAGGCCCGTTCGATCCGGGGCCTGCGTGACACGACCGCCCGAGACGCCACCGAGCCCGCTCTGTTCGGCAGCATCCTCGTTGAGACCGCCCCCGGATTTGTCACTCACAAGGTGGGCGAACGGGGCCTCGGCTTCCTGCGTTCACACTGGAACCGCGAACGCGTTCTGCGGACCCACCCGATCGACAAAGAGACCCCCTGCGAACTCACCCGCACTGTGCAGGTGCCGAACGGGGGGAAACCCCGTCTCAAGCTCGAAGTGGCGCACGACCGTGCCGGTGATTGGCGGCTCGTGATCCTGGGGAACGGAGAAAAGCTGCACGACCAGATCATCGGCCCCGAGACGGCGAAGAATGGCTGGGTCGATCTGGAAATTGATCTGCAGCGCTTCGCCGGTCAGAGTGTGACCCTCGTGCTGCAAAACGTGGCGAACAACTGGTCGAACGAATTCGGCTACTGGCGTGAGGTGGAGTTCGTCGTCGACTGAGCGGCGGGATCGGTGGCTGGTTCTGCGGCCATTTCGCCGGCGCCGACAGCCGGGTGCTCGGTCGATGGAAGCGGGATGATCCAGCCGGTGTCACACCGCACCAGGTGCGGTACATGCGGACCGAGTTCTTCCAGGAACCGCTCGGGCTCGGCGAGCGTGACGAGCCACGCGCGGTGCTGCCAGTAGGGGGGAATCTCCAGTCCGCCCACGGGAGGCAATCGTGGGATGCTCCACCAGCTCCGGCGGGCGGGAAACTTGACCGGCACTGCCGAACGCAGCCGCAGTTCTCCCGGTTCTTCCGGTCCACCCGGGCGAGCCGTCAATGTCGCTTCCTGCAGGTCCTGGTACACAATCGCCGCGCGTGTCCAGCCACGGTCACACAACACCCGATCGTTCAGCAGCGAGAGCGTGCCTCGGTTGGCAATCCAGGCCTGCCGCAGCAGTCGCACTCCAAGGGTCAGCCAGAGTCCCGCTCCCAATCCCTCGAGAATCCCCACGTGTGGCCATCCGGTCGCCACTCGAACCGGACCCACCATCAGCAATCCCAAGCCCAACACCATCAGACGAATGACTTGTCCCAGGTAGCCGAGCCACGCCCAGCGCCCGGGAGCCTGGCGGAACGAGCGTTCCCGAGAGAGTTGCCCGGGCAAATCGCACAGTTTGCTCCGCTGCAATTTCAGCTGACTCATCAGCAGCCATAACCCCATGGCCAGAAACCAACCCAGCAGTCCGGAGACGAACGAGACCTGCAACCAGCCCTTCAGGTCGATGCCCTCAAGAAACCCTGAGGGGGCATTGTCGAGCAGGATCAACGCGAGAGAGGGGAAAGCCAGCCAGATGAACAGGTTGAGCAGAACACTCCGGAATGGGTTCGGAACGAGGTTGACTCGCTGGTCCGCCTGGTCGGCGAGGGCCTGCTGCAGCTCGCTGCGTGCCGTTTCGCCGGTGGGGGTGGCCGTTCGGTCGTTGGACCGTCGCACCAGCAGGCCGGGGCCCCGCGCGACCAGGTGCGGCGCGTGTTCCGCGAGCGCCTCGAGGGCGAGCAGTTCATGCACCGGTCGGAATCGAAAGCTCTCATGCGCCAGTCCTGATTGAACGACCAGCTCACGTCGGGGCAACAACCAGTACAGCAGCCAGATTGGCAATCGGGGATGGGCCACCACCGTCATCATCCCCCGTGTCACCAGCACGATTTCCCGCCGGTCCGATTCGAAAGACACCCGGCGTGAGCCACGCAGCACCTCTTCCAGCTGAGCGTAGGGAATCTGCACCTGGCAGGGCCCCAGGTGCCAGATGATGCGGTCCCCTGTCAGCACCATCATCTGTGTCACGCGTCGCCAGAGAATGCTGAGAAACCCAACCCCCAGCGACAACAACACCAGCAGCCAGGCGATGAACCAGACGCCCGCGTTGTTTTGCTCCAGCCAGAGGACGATCCCCCATACGCCGGCCAGCAGCAGGCCCACCAGCGTACACAGTATGGCGGCCCAGTCACTGGCAGGCTTCAGGAGGAAGATTCGTTCCATCCCGGGCTCCAATGGCCGCGAGAGATCGAACCACGCCCGCTTGTCCTGGATGACCCCCGCCAGCCGTCCCTGGGCCATGGCCAGCCACGCGAGTCCCGTCCCCAGCCAGCCCCAGAGGCACATAACGACCGACGCCGCTTCACGCCGCACGTACGCCACCGGAGCCGCCATCGAGAGCCAGCAGAGTGCCAGTATCGCCAGCGAAACGAAGACGAACACCAAGCACAGCAACAGCTCTTGGGCGAGCTGGCGTCCCGATCGTCCCGCGAACACTCCCGGATGGAGAGGCATCCCCTCACACGCTGCGCGGTCGGGACGATCCCCGCCGGACCCTGTCTCCCCTTCTTCAGCACCAGCCGACATCAGGGAGGTTCCAACAGCGGGAAGGGGGACTATTTCGCCGGGGCCGCCGCGGCCGCCGGCATCTCCGGTTTCGGACCCAGATCGTAAATCCTCAAGGTCTTGTCGAACAATGCCACCGCCACCCGCAGCCCATCCGGATGCAGCGTCATATCATACGCCACCCCCGGCAGCTTCACGTCGGCGAACGACTTGTCCTCCTCAAATTTCCAGAACCACAGGGCCCCCCCGTTCCCGCCCG
>DNUF01000214.1:40013-49776 GCA_003508595.1 Planctomycetaceae bacterium | reverse complement strand
CAGGGCCCCCCCGTTCCCGCCCCCCGCCGCCACCAAAAACGGCTCGGTCGGGTGGAACCGCAGGCCGTAGACACTTCCCTGGAAGTTCTCCTTCGGCTTCATCACCCGCAGTTGCTTCCCCATCTCGAAATCGAACAGCACGACGGCGGGAATGCCCACCCCAGCAAAGGCATTGCTCACCTCGGTGATCCCCCCCACCGCCAGCAGCTTCCCGTCGGGAGAGAAGTCGATCGCCCGAATCCCCCCCACATCCGCCTGGAACCCCGCGTCGTACTTCCACAAGACCTTCGCATCGAGATCGCGCACGTGGTTCCACGAGCCGACTTCCCACTGCTTCAACACCCCCACCAGGTCCCCCGAGACCAGATATTTCCCCGAGGGATGAAACGCCACGTTGTAGACGTGCCGTTCGTGACCGGGCAGCTCCTTCACCAGCGACCCGTCCGCCGCCGACCAGACCCGCACCATCGTGTCGTTCCCCCCCGTGGCCACCAGCGTGCCATCGGGGCTGACCGCCACCGCCCGCAGGTACCCCTTGTGGGCGGGAATCGCCCGCACCACCTTCGGCGTCGTGTCGAGGTCCGACCACCACGTCAGCTTCCCTTCAAGTCCCCCCGCAACCGCCTGGTTCAACTGGGGAATCAACTGCAGCGTCCCGACCCAGCTCGAATGCCCCGGCTGGTGCAGCGTCGGACCCCCGATGATGTCCCAGCGGTGCAGGTTGTTGTCCTGCGCCCCGGCGAACAGTTGCGTTCCCTGGGCATCAAACCGGCAGGCGAGATACGGCCGGTCGTGCGTCGCGGTGTTCAGCAACCGGGCTCCCGCCGGGTCGGGCTTGATCGGTCCCTTCTCCAACAGGGCCACCCGTTCCTGCGCGATCTTCAACTGTGCCTGGACCGCCCCCGCCGCCGCGTCGGCTGCCCCCTTCGCGTCAGTCGCCGGCTTCACCGCCGCCTCGGCCGGGGGGACCTTGGCATCGGCATCGGCCTTCGCCGCGTCAGCCGTTTTCTTCTTCTCCACCGCCTCGGCAAACGCCTTTTCGGCCGCTGCCTTCGCCTGCTCGGCGGCGGTCAGGGCCGCCGCGGCATCAGTCACAGCCTTGTCGGCCGCCTGCTGGGCCGCCTTCGCGTCGGCAATCCCCTTCATCACTGCGTCGAGTTGCGCCTGGCGATCGGCCAACCCCTTGGCGGCTACCTCGACCTGGGCCGTCCACCGCACCAGGTCCTTCCGGGCGAAGACCAGTGCCGGATGCTCCGCGGCCGCCGGCGTTGCCGGTGCCGCCGGGGCTTCTGCCGCCGTCTGGGGCTGCTGCTCCTGGGCCGCGCCGGTCGGGGCGAAGATCCCGCCCCACGCCAGCAGCACTCCGCAGAGTGCCACGGTCAGGTTGTTCATACGCCGCAGGTCACAAGGAACAGGCATGGCAGACAGACCGGAACTTCATCCCAGGAAATCCGGGCTCGCCAGCGCACGGCGCGACCCGGGTCAAACAGACCAGCACTCCACCGCTTACGCCAGCACTTCCGAGATCGCTTCGGTCTTCGGATCGGCCTTGTTGAAGGGACGCCCCTCGTGCCAGAACGCCTTCGACGAATCGAGCCCCACCGCCTTGTAATAGGTGTGGAACAGGTGTCCGCCATTCACCTCGCGGTCGATCACGGCCGTCCCGTTTTCGTTGGTCTTCCCGACCACCGCGCCCCCCTTGATCCCGCACCCGGCCACCACCACCGACCACGCCTTGCTCCAGTGGTCGCGCCCCACCAGGTGGTTGATCCGCGGCGTCCGGCCGAATTCGCTCATCACAATCACCAGCGTGTTCGCCAGCCGGCCCCGCTCGGCCAGGTCCTGGATGAACATCGCGAACGGCCGGTCGAATTCCCCCAGTTGCTCAATGTGGAAGTTGAAGTTCTCGGAATGCGTGTCGTAGTTGGTGTGCGTCACCTTGGTGAACGTCACTCCCGACTCCACCAGTTGCCGGGCCATCAGGCAGTGCTGGGCGAACTCTCCCTTGCCGTAACGTTCCTTGTCGGCATCGGTGATCTTCGAGAAGTCGAACACATCCTTCTTCGCCAGCAGTTGGGCCGTCTGCTCGAACGAGCCGTTGTACGCCTCGGTCTCCGCCTTCGCCCGCCCCTGGGCAAACCGTCCCGAGAGCTTCGCCCGCAACTCGCGCCGCCGGCGGTCATGCTCCTCGGCCAACCCATCGGGCAGCTTCAGGTTTGCCGGGGGGGCGGTGCCACTCAGGTTGATCGGGGCGAACTGCGGTCCCAGAAACGACGGCTCCGACGTCGCCCCACCGCCGTTGATCGTCAGGTAGCCCGGCAGCGGATTGCTCGCCGCGGTCAACTGCTGCGCGAAGGCCGAGCCCAGGCTGGGGTACTGGAACCCCGGCGTCTCGCGGTGGCCGTACTGCATGATGTACGCCCCCTTGCCGTGGTCATCCTCCGCCGTGTTCACGCCGCGAATCACCGCCAGGTGATGCGCCTGCTGCGCGGTGTACGGCAGCAGTTCGCAGAAATGCGTCCCCGGCACCGAGGTCGGAATGGTCAAGAAGGGGCCCCCCGTGTCGGTCCCCGGCTTCGGGTCCCACGTCTCGAGTTGGCTCACCCCGCCGGCGAGGAAGAAGACCACGACCTGCTTCTGCTGACCGGCCAACGCCTCGGCCCCGCTCGCGGCTGTCATCCCGGTGAAGCCGACCGCTCCCATCGCCCCCACCCCCGTCTGCAGAAAGCCCCGGCGGGAAAAGTGGGCGGCCGATCCGCAGGCATGACGATGTCGCATGGCAGAACTCCGAAAAACGGTGAGCTCGGGTGACGTGGGGGAATTCAGGACAGTGTTCGCAAACAGCCCCGGGGAGACAGGGCCACTCTCCCGGTTGTTCCCGGGAGGCATGGCACGGGTCCCGGCGGGACCAGGGTCATCAATGGTTGAAGCGGAACTCGGCCGATGAGACCGCGCCCCACACCAACTCGTACAGCAACTCGGGTCGGGCTTCCGCCGGAACCCCGGTCAGCAGGGCCTGCACGTCGGCCTGATCCTCGGCTGTGGGAAGCCGGGTCAGCGTGCTGAGGAACAGCTCCTCGGCAATCGCGGGAATGTTGTCGGCGGGCAGCTTCAGCAGCCGGTCGACCGTGTTCCCCGCCTTCGGCCGCACCATCTGCGTGATGGCCGGGTCGTTGGACAAAAAGAGTGTCTGGTCGGCGGTCGCTTCGAAGCCTGCGGGGGGCTTGCCCGGCTCACCACCAAACAACTGCACAAACCGCTGTTCGTAGCCAATCAGCTTGTCGTACAGGGTCTGTTCGTTCGCCATGTCTCCCAACGCCAGCCGATGGGCGTCGACTTCTCCCGTCCCCTGCATCGTCCCCCAGGCAAATTGGGCGGGAGTCAGGGTCTTCAGAATCGCCCGGGCAAACGTCGCATCCGGGGGATTCACGTCGGGCTTGGCCGACCGGCTCGACCGCTGGTACGTCTGGCTCAGCACGATCTCGCGGATCAGCCACTTCAGGTCGAGCCGATGGGCCGCGAACTGCTCGGTCAGATGCGCCAGCAGCAGTGGATGCGACGGCGGATTCCCCGCGTGGTCCAGGTCGAGCGGATGCACAATCCCCCGGCCCAGCAGCATCGCCCAGACCCGGTTCACCGTCGTCCGGCAGAATCGCCGGTTCTCGCCCGAGGCCAGAAACTCGGCAAACTTGGCCCGGCGGCTGAAACGGGGGACTGGGCGAAGTTCTTTGTCTTTGTCGTCCGGCTTGACTGCATACGCTTCTTCCGGCTTGTCGAACTTGGGCTCGCTGATCAGGCTCGCCTCGATGAACCGGGGCAGGGTGCTGCGTGGCCCCTTCGAGATCTTGTCGCGGATCTCAAACACCGACTCGTAGGTCACTTCGCCGTCGGCCTTCTCGGCGAAGACCACCTTCTTCTCCTTGTCGGTCATCACGAAGCTGCGGACGAAAAACGCCGAGATGCCGTAGTAGTGGTCCTGCTTGAAGTCGTCGATCTGCGGATGGTCATGGCACTGGGTGCATTCGAAGTTCTGCCCCAAAAAGAGCTTCGCCACATCCTTGGTGATCACGTGCTGGTCACCATCGCGGTCGAGGTAGAACCGGGCGGGACCGCGGTTCGCGGCGTCGGAACCGTCGTTGGAGAGGATCTCGCGGACCAGCTGGTCATACGGCTTGTTCGCCGCAAAGCTCTCGCGCAGGAACTTCTCCCATTCCGGAATGGGGACATTCTTTTGCGGCAGGCGGCGCATCAGGGCGACATCGAACTGCCGCTGCATGTGGCGGGCGTACTCGGGACTCGCCAGCAGCCGGTCGACCAGTTGCTCGCGCTTCTGCGGATTGGCGTCGACCAGGAATGCCCGGGCGACCGCCGAGGTGGGAATGGTTCCCGTGAGGTCGAGCGTCACCCGACGCAGGAACTCGGCATCGTCGGCCAGGGGGGCGGCGAGCTCGGCGTAGTTGGGGGTCTGCAGGGCGATCAGGCGGTCGATCTGCACCCGCAACGGTTCTTCGTCGGCTTGAATGGTCAGGGCCAGCCCCGCCACGAGTGCGATGGCCAGGCAGCCGAGCCGCATTCCCCTCGAGACCAACCGCGTTACGCCCGACCTCCCGCGGGCCCAGGTGTGGGGCGGGGACTGGGGCACGAGGTTGTTCGATGGCTGGAGCGTTGTCGCGGCGGCAGCGCTGATTCCGTGGGAGGGGGAACCGACGACAGCCGACAGCAGCGGGCAGGGTTCAGCCATGGGGGGCAAACTCCCGGAAAGACGGCAGGCTCCGACCGGGGCCCGAGGGGGGCGACGGCTGGAGAGGGGGGGATCCGGAGAGATCCGGGGAGGATCAGACCGGCAACAGGCGGGACGCAAGCCACCCTTCTTCCAACGCCATCGGACGACGGGTAGGCACACTTTGATGCAAGCAGAATTGTGGCGAATTGGCGGGGGGCAATCAAGGGGGAAGGGAGCTGTCGGGCAGGCTGCGGAGGCTGTGCGGGGGGACGACGCGGGTGGTGCCAGCGCGCGTCGTGTCGGATCCTCCGTCGACAGCCAGCCCAACCGGTGGCATCGAACTTTCCGATTAAACCGTCCAGGACACGTCATGCCGACGGCGAGACGATATACTTCCGCCATTCGGCAGCAACCGGTTTTCCTCCTTGGACAAACAGCACAGACGGAGCAACAGCATGCGGACTCGACTGATGGGTGGTGTGATCGGATTGGCCTTGGCGGCGTTGGTCCTGGGCGATCTCGGCCCGAAGACGACCGGCACCAGCTTCTGGGGTGGTTCGTCCGCGCAGGCGCAGGACGAAGCCCAGCCGACGAAGGTGCCGGTGTTGGTTCTCTGGCGCGGCTCGGTCGACGACGAGAACCTGCTGGGTGAACCCCCGGCGGTGATTGGCACGCAGCAGGAGCTTTCGGACCTGTGGCACAACTGGAAGCTGGCTGGCGAGATCCCCCAGATCGACTTCCACGAGGTGCTGGTCGTCGTCCAAACCACCCGCGGCGGCCGTCTCAACCTGCAGGTCCGGCACACCAACGGCGCCCTCGACCTCCTCGCCCTCGCCACCCGCGACCTCCGCCCCGGCTTCCGCTACGTGATCGGTGTGATCCCCCGGGCGGGACTCAAGACGATCGGGGATCAGGAACTGCCGGCTGTGCCGGAGGGGAAGTAAATCCGAGCGTTCGCCTGTCGCATTCCCGACAGCGTTCGTGGAACGGATTTTCCAACTTGTTCGTCCAGTCCGTCCTCCTCACACGCGGTTCGATTGTCGGGGCCTTGTGCGGCTGAGCGAAGGGGGTTGTTCTGGTACGACGCTTTGGACGAACAGGTTTTCAAACTTGTTCCACGGCGCGGACCTTGGGCGGCCCCCGGGTGGGGGGTATACCGCAAAGTGGACCGCCAACGACCTCAGACCACCTCGGTGAGGTGGCCGGTGGGGTTGGCGACCTCGTCATTCCACCCCAAGTCCTCGTCGGCTCCCTCTTCCAGGTCGGTCGAGGCGTCCCAATTACGGGAGGCAACCCTCTGGTCACCCCCGGAAGTGACTTTTGGTTTTATAAAGCGGGGTCCCTCTCCGGTTGGGGCGGCGGTGGGTTCCCCATTCCGGTTGCCGGCCTGACCCGCCGCGGGCACTTCGGCCAACTCGTCAGATGTGTGCGGGCCGGTCTCGTCCTGGACCGCCAGGTCGTCCGGGAACACGTTCTGGTGGGGGATCCGGCTGGTTTCCTGAGCCGCCTCGGCAAACCGTTCTTCCCAAGTCGGCCGTTCATCCCCCCAGCGGAGCGGAGGATCGAGTTGCCGTTGCTGGTAGAGGGGCAGATCTTCGTGCGACGGGCTGTTGTCCATGTCGGTGATGTTCTGCATCAAGACCATCTCCTCGGCATACCCGAGGTGCCGGACCATCTGCTGCTGATTCTGCTGCAGGTCGAACGCTGACTCGAGTTTCATCTTGTAGATCGCCTCGCGCAGCCAGCGCAGTTCAATCCCGGCAGAATTCGCGTCGTGCACCAGCACGTCCCAGGTGGTCTTTCCTTCGTTCACCTGTAGTACCCGTTCAACCATGCGGCACGCCGTCTTCAGCGCCTGCTCATGTGACGTGGCGGTTGAGGCGAGTAACGCTCCGCCATTCCCCCGCACCCATTCCAACGGCCCGAACGCCGGCAGCCGCAGGTGCCACGGCCCCGGTTTTTCCTTCCGCACCGGATGCGACATTTTCAGACAGTCGAGCACGCGATCTCCAAACGGACCCTCCTCCGACGCCACCACCCGCCAGATACTGCGGGCACATTGCACCAGCGACGGGCTTTTGAGATACCGGGCCGGTCCCCCCGATTTGCGGAAGGCATCGGGGCATTGCGTTAGCACCAGCGTCACGTCGTTGGTCCGGGCGATGGCGGTCAACTCTTGGATCAGTCCTTCGAAGACCCGCTCGCTGTCAGTCCGCAGGAAGAGTTTCAGTTGGTCGATCACCACGAGCCGAATGTTGGGACGGCGTTTGAGCAGCTGATCGAGCTTTTCGAGCGCCGCCGCAGTATGCAGCCGGACCCGGGTCTGCGCCTCGCGTCCCTCCAGCGGGGGCTGATCCCCGGGGATTTCCCCCGCCCCCCAGGCGAGCAGTTGATCCGAGGCGAGCAGCACCTTCCCCGGATCGCCACCCATCTCGGCCAACCGGGGGAGGACGGTGCGGGAGTAGTCTTCGAGGGAGTTGAACAGCAGTACCTCGGCCACCGGGTGATGGTCTTGCGGACGGCAGCCCGGGAAGGACATGCCCCGCGTGAGCCGGGCGATCCAGTCCGACGTCACCGTCGACGCCCCGGCTCCTGATTCACCGACGAGGACCACCAGTTCCCCCGTCCGGATCTTCCCGGGCCAGATCCAGCCTTCGAGGTGAGGGGAGATCGGATGGGGCCGGGTTGTCTGGGGGGAACCATTCACCGTGACCGGGCGAGTCTCCCCGGCGGCCCCGCCGGAGCTGGGCGTGTTGTCGAGCAGGAGGTTGGTGGGACTCGAGGGACTCGCGGCGGCGGTCTCTCGTGGCGAAGGGGGCGCGATGTCAGCATTGGTCGGAGCAACCGGGAGTGGCATGTATTTGTTCACATAATGCTAAGAACAGGTATGAACAGAGGGGTGATCAACATCGAGCGGATGCAGGACCAGAGACCCATTGGTACCGGCGGCTACAACATACGCGGAGACTCCATCGGAAGGCGATCCGTCGAGGGTTGCCCTCGGTTGTATTGACGTTTTCCCGTGAGAAAAGGTCCCCTTGTGACCGGTCTTGGCAGCTGCCTTGGCTTGTTTGCGAAGCATTCGTGTGTAGCGTGACATGAAGACACCTGTGGTAATCAAGAAGTGGAATGGGTTGTTTTGTATACCATCTGCCAGGGAATGCAATAGTGAACACTCATGAACAAATAAGATGTCCAACGTGGGACAAGTTTAAAAACTTATCCGTCCAGTCCCCGTCAGCCCGAAGTGTTTGAATAAATGCACACATGATCAGTTGTGCGGAAGGTGTTTCGCCGTTGGTGGGAGAGCATCTTGCCGTGCGGGAGTCCGGGCGTCAGCATCGGGCGCGGCCTCCGCCCGCATGGGAAGACGGTGGAAACGCCGTCATCCATGTAAGGCCTCATCCGGACCCCACCCGCTTCACGGGTGGGGGGGGAATTCAATTGGCCGTAGACCGCAAGCAAGCCGCGCACGGGCCGGGGGGAGGCCGAGGAGCGGGACGGAGCCAACCTTGGTTCGAACTCCCGGTCTGTTTCGTTGCCAGTCGATTTCAGGGTCGGGTTGACAATAAATCGGGCGGTGTCAGATGACTGCACACTCAGCACACCCACAGACAATGAGTGGCCCTGTTGTTCGCATGAGACATCGAGTTCCTGGGCGATTTCGGCCGCCGGCAGATATGGCCGCTTGGCAAACTCAGAACGGGTTGACCGCCTGAGCGAATTCCGGAGTTGGCTATGGATTCCACCTGCGCTGCGACTCTTCCATCACTTCTTCTCCAATCGCACGGTCACAGAGAGCTCACCGGCAATATCGGGGGGGAAAGGCATTGCTGTGGTCACGACAAACGAGGCGACGACGCGGAATTCATCGGTTGGCTGCAGACCACCCTGCTGCAGGGAAGTGAAGACCGCTGTCATGTTGGCAAGGCTGAAAAGCGTGTCGAAGGCATCGCCACGAATTACGTAACAACCGCGGCGCGCGTCAAACGGGACCTTTTCCAACTTGATCGGAGCCGGCAAAACGACTATTCCATCATTGGTCACCATGCTGAATTGCAGTTCGGTTGGCGGCAGAGGCAGGGTTCCCTTGGGAGCCGCAATCTCGAGGCGGTTGGGCAGGCCTCTCTGAAGCGAGTGGAATGTCCGATCGCCGTTCGCATCTTCTTTGTAGTTGATCTGGACGAACGTGTCCGTCGTTCGCCAGGTGAAATCGTCAACCACTCCCACTTCGTCAGCCGCTCCGGTCTCGTCGGACTCATCGGGCCGATACACCGGGACTTCCAGGTGGCTGCTTGTGCCATAGGGCGTTGCAATGTGGATGTCGACATATTGAACTTCGTCAGCTTCTTGTGGCAAGTACCTCTTGTCCCCCGGTGCCGCCTGCTGTGATTTCTGCTTGCGATGTCGGGTCACGCGAACACCCGCCGGAATGCGGACTTCCATGATTTGCCGACTGATCAGATCGAACTCGACCGGCAACGTCCCGGCAATCACACGCGTGTCGTGAATGCTGAAGTGATCACCGACGAGAAACATTCGAGTCTCCCGGGAAGAATCGATCCCCGGTTCGCCGTAAAAGCCCAGCAGTTCGGGGGCCAGGTCGTTGGTTCCATCACTGAACAGCTCAAAGCCCCCCAGTGTGTTTTCGTAGGGAATCTGGACCATTTGCGACTGCATCGGCAGTCGGGCGGCGAGTTGCTGCGTCCGTTGCAACAATCGGCCCACATCCCCCTGGCGGTATCGATGCTCATCATGCACGCAGGCTTCGGCCAGATCCTCCATCGTTCGCACCAGCTTGCTAAGCTTCGCCGCCTCGTGGGCCGACGGTTCCGTTTTCTTCGGAGTACAGCAGCCGGTGGTGGGGAACCAGCGACTGTGCGATTCGAGTGTGACATACGGCACGAACGACGGCATGATCACGACCGCGACGCATTCCCGCATGCCAGGTTCGAGTTGACGCTGCCTGAGGTCGTCGTCACGGGTTGGGCCGCCAACCAGAAGCTCGTGGAACGCGACGGTCAGATTGCCCCGTTCCGG
>DNUF01000214.1:38300-39742 GCA_003508595.1 Planctomycetaceae bacterium | reverse complement strand
CGGTTGAGGGCGATGGTTTCCATGTCCAGTTCGAGACGGCGGGCATACCGTGTCAGATTGTTGGCATTGAGCCGGCCGTTGGTGAACGCGATGGCCAATGCGAGTTGCAGTTCCCGCCGTCGGCTGAAGGCGTCGGCCACATTCTGATCCTGGGTCATTGGATCGAGGGCAAAGACATGAATGGGCCAGCGACAGCGGACATACTCATTGAAGAGCGAACGTTCCTCGGGGGAAGGATTTGGATAGTGGAATTGCAGTCCGTCGGCGGCAGGCAGGCAAGCGCAGCCCTTGTCGGCCGCCACCTGTCGCATGTCGGCGATCAGCCGTTCGTTCAAGAGTGCAGCCTCGAGAACGATCATGAATCCGAGGGTGTTTAACACGCCCGGCTCTTTCTTCCCCACAGATTGGTCGAGGCAGAATGATGTCCTCCTGTTCTGGATTGCTTGGACATTATTCACTCGACACAGCGCAGGGAGATCTGAAGACTCCCAGAGATGCACATTCTCCGGCAGCGTCAGGGCGTCATAGGCGGCATCCAACTCTTCTTTCAACCAACCGCGGATGTCCAGCAGATTGGGTTGCGTTGTTTTCATTCCCTGCATTTTGTCGAGTTGTGCGGACAGAGCCAGTTGGCCCAGCGTCATCAACCCGTCAATTCCAACGACATCAACAACTTGACTTGGCGGCAGAGGAGACCGACTCCTTCGAAATCTTGCACCACCATGCTGAGACGGTCCGCGTTCGCTTTTCAGTTTGGTCTCAGTGTTGCTTTTTAGATTGTTAAGTGCGAATGACATCAATGTTGCACTAGGGTTTTTAGTCGCGCGACGATATAACGTCTGCCAATCACCATCTTCAGTACTGCTCTGGGAATATGGGCCGGTAGGTGTCGTAAAAGCAATATTATTCTCAGGTTCGCTTAACATCTGCTCGTAGATTGCCTGTGCGGTCTTGGCTACTGAAATTCCAAGCAAATCCACCAGGTCGTTGATTACCACATTACGGAAAAACTGCGGCAGCAACTCTTCGCTGAGGTAAGGGGTCGCCGTGAATGTGATTTCCGCTCCATAACCGGTGCGGGTCTTGCTTCCCGGAAGGACGGACACGGGAACACGCACCAGGTTCATCGAATAGCCGGGAGAATCGGCCGTGTCATCGCCTTCGCTGATTCGCCGCAGCTCTTGCAGATGATTCAGATAACGTGCCATCTGATCGAGATAGATCGTCGGTTCCAGTGACACCTGTTCTTTTTCTTGTCTTGGACTGATACGGGCCGGCAGGTTCGAAAACGCCGTGTAGCCAACAGTTCCGGTCTTGGAAGTCACCTGGCCGGTTGTGGTTGGTGTTGCCGGCTGTTCGGAAACAACTGTGTTGAAATTGTTGAATTGACTATTCAGTGCCTCGTTGGACGGGAGTGTCCCCGTCCCCGTAGCGGCCCCCAG
>DNUF01000214.1:6534-38020 GCA_003508595.1 Planctomycetaceae bacterium | reverse complement strand
CCAAGCTGGGATCGCATCTGCTGCTCGAACTCGAACCGATGCCGGGTCAAACGAGCCTGCCCCCAGACATCGGGCTGCTTGGCGATGACCGAACCATAGGAGTTGATCTGGCGTTCCAGTTGATCGAGGTGTTTCGCCAGCCGTTCCACAGAGGTTGTTTTCTCCCAAAGCTGTGCCTGTGCGATGCTGGGGCCGGCCAGTCCGACTGCGGAACATGCCAGGAGAATTGCCGCCATCCATTTCTTGCGTGTCGACATCGCCAATCCTCCACAAGGTTTTTCCATGGCCGACAGCCTCGCTCGGGTCACACTGATTTGCCAGTGCGCTTCGGATCGCAACGGATTTATCGGTTCTTCGGCCTCGAGTCTTTGCCTGAGCGACAGTCGTCGACGGCAAAAACGGAAAAGTCGCTTACTTGTGCGGAGGCAGTTTGGTGGATTGGAGGAGCTCTGAATCGCGGCAAATCGCCCAGGCTTCCCGGTTTGCCTGTTGTGAGGTTGTGGGGCCGGTTATTGTGATGTTGAAACTGCAACTGGTGTTGTCCCTCAGGAAACAGGAGTGTTGCTGTGCAGGTGAGACTTCGCACCCCATGCCGTCAGCATGATTTGGGGTTTACTGCGCTGTCGATGTGGCTGTGGAGTCTCGTTGTCGTGCTGGCCTCGAGACCGGGGATTGCCCAGGCTGAGACTCACTGCAGGAGATTGACCAGAGTCGATCTGTACCGCCAGCCCGCGACAACTCCACCCGAGAATGCCAGTCTCCCCCAGCACATGGTGTTCCACTATACGATCGACTCGCAACACAAGGTGTTTGAAGTTGACTTGCCGAATGACGAGGCCCTGAGACAGCCTGTGCTTGAGTCGATTGTTGTCAGGGGAGCGACGAGTTATCAGTCGTCGATCGTCTCAACATCCAGTAAAGACAGGCAGTATCTTCGGGTCGAGTGTCAATCTGATGCGGAGAAGTCTATCGAGGTTGCATTTGGTTTTTCGATGCCAGCAAAGAACTGGCAGGTCGAGTATCGAATGACTGTCCAGTCGACGCCGCACCCAGCGAATGTGTGTGTGGTGCCATGGTTTACAATTCACAATCCCACGGCCAGCGACTGGAATGACATTGATCTGGCCGTGTTCGATCTGAAAGAACCTGCGCAGGGTCCATCAGCACCAGTATTCCACTTGGCGAAGGTCGGAATTACGGCGGGGGCGACGAGTGTTCTGCGGATCGGGTGGACGAAACCTGACGATGATTCGAATGTCTCTGTCCAACGGGGCTGGCTGTTTGAGCCTCCGGCTGACCCAACGAGTGACGGGTCCACGATCACCGGTTTTCCCGAAAATACCGTGAGATTCACTTCCACTGGGGAACATTTGGCGAGGGTCTTCCCGGCGTCCGGTACGATCGCGGTCATTGAGGACGATCAGCGCTTCCCAGTCGCCACGGGGAAGGACTTTCCTCCCCAACCCGCGACACACTACGGATTCGGCCAGGAGCGATCGATTGAGGTGACGCGGACGATCAAGGCTGCCAAGACTTCCGAGTTGTGTCGCCTCGTTGACGGTCATCTGACGTTCAATCAGACCCGCAATGTCAAATATCGGATCAAGACCGGGAGCTCTGCCGACGTGGAGATTGCGCATGGGTCGACCTCGGGGTGGAAAGTAGCGTGCCATTGCGATTCGTCGTACAAGTTATCAAGAGAGTCATCAAGACAACTCACGATCGCGGAGGTTCGAAAGGGACAAACGGTCGACCTTCGGTTGTCCGATGTCAGCGCCTCCGCGATCAAGTCGCGACTTGCTGCAATTCGCCAATTTGCCAAATGTCAGAATGAAGCGACGGAATCCTGTTCAATTCGCTGCCACCTGAGGCGCATCGGTGACACATTTGGTGTTTTGAAAGACACCAGCCGAAAGCTTGAAGAGGAGCGACTCAAGACGTCCGCCACGATTCGGGAAATTGTCATCGAGCAACAACTGTTGCGGGCGGGGGGGCGAGTTCCTGAAATCCAGGAAAAGCTGAAACAACAGGATCAGTCCATCCGCGAGTCACGATTGGCCATCGAACGACAAGCTTGCCAACTCCGTCTCGACATCTCGCGTTTTAATGACGCGGTGGGGCGGGGATACGTCGGTTGCTGCGAATAGTCACCACGGGCCTGTCATTGGCGAACAGAAATAGAATTGACCCGCCCCAGGACACCCCTGACAAATTCGCAGAAAAAGCCCAGGATCACTCCTCCTCGGGCGCACGTGGACACTGGCCGGCGAGATCCCCCAGATCGACTTCCACGAGGTGCTGGTCGTCGTCCAAACCACGCGCGGCGGTCGTCTCAACCTGCAGGTCCGCCACACCAACGGCGCCCTCGACCTCCTCGCCCTCGCCACCCGCGACCTCCGCCCCGGCTTCCGCTACGTGATCGGCGTGATTCCCCGGGCGGGACTCAAGACGATCGGGGATCAGGAACTGCCGGCTGTGCCGGAGGGGAAGTGAGGGGGGGGATCCTTTCTCAGGAAGTGCGGTGTTGCTCTCGGTTTTCCCGATGCGTACCTCGCTGTCCCCCCGAAGAGGGGCATCACCGGTGCGTTGCACCGCTGGTCCTCAGACGCTGGTCGTGCAGCGACGCGGGAAATCAACTCGGCCCCCCAGATTCACTCTCGCCGGGCTCACAGCGGGTCATTCGGAGCCGGCGGCGTAGCGGTCGCCGGGAAGACACCTGGAACGCTCGGCTTTGGGGCTGGAGGGGAGACGGGTGTTGGCGGGGTCCCGTTGGGGACCGACGGGGTCGGGCCGATCTCCAGCTTCGCGTGAATTCCCTCGAGCCGCGACTTGATGTCGGTGATGTCTCCGTCTTCCTGCGTGTTCGCAGTGTCACTCAGCGGACAATCGGGGACAGCCGTGGGTGACGTCGGGCGGGGCAGGATGCTCTCTCCGCTCTCGTTCCGCCGGCGAATCTCTCCGAAGATTCCCCGGACCACCTCGATGCCCAGCGGCACCAGAATCATCTCGGCCCCCGCAACGGTGGGGGCCGCAGGTGCCGTGGAGGCGGTGCCGACGGCCATCGGCCAGGCATAGACCATTGGGGCGGCCGGGGCCGCGGTTGTCAGTGGCCTGCACCTGGCCGACCGGCAGAGTCCCCCGGCCTGGGCCGGCGGGCACACCAGCGCCAGTCCCACCACCCACGTCACACCCCAGCCCAGCCTGCGAAGTCCCACCGTCATGTCCCCGTCTCCCTCATCACACCGCTTGAAGAATCACACCCGACCCGGGCACCGCACCCGGGTCACCCCGTTCGAAACTGGAAGTCCCGTCAACTCACCGGGTACGGAATCTCCCGCCCCTGGCTGTCGAACTTGCAGGGATACGGTTGCCGCAGGTTCGCCACGGTTCCATTCGGCAGCCCGACGTTGTTCATCACCACCTGGTTCGCCTTGCGACCGACGCCATTGAAGAAGCGGTCCCACTCGGTCAAGGCGGCACTTGCGGGGGGTGTTCCGTAAACCGCCTCGTCGCAGAACGTCCGGGTGAAAATCCCGCCGCCGTTCACCGTGTTTTGGGAAATGTAGAGGGCGTATTCCGGAGATCGGGCCGCGTTGACATTCACCTCGCCCGTGGTCGAGAAGAGTAGGGTGAAGAGGGGGAATGTCGGCGTCCGCGTTCCCCGGACGACAGCCGCCGCCGCCCGCGCCCCGCTCACGCTGCCGCACGCATCGCTGATCAACACCTTCAGCCCCGCCTTCGACTTGCGGAGGGATTCGAACAGCCCCTTGCGGTCGATATCGGCCACACCACCGGCTGACCGGGTCGACAAAAGCATGTGCCGGGTCCCATTGGCGAAAACCCCATGCGTGGCGATGTACACAAACAGCACATCGTTCGGCCCTGCCTCCTGCTGCTTCACATCCGCCGCGATCGAGGCCTGCGTGAAATCGAACCGTGTCTGGCTGCTCGCAAGACTGGTGTCGCACGTCGACTTCAGCAGGCTCTCGAGGAACGACGCATTGATCTGGCATCCCGCCCCAATCGCCGGGTCCCGTGCGTTGGCGTAGATCAATCCAAAGACCCGCCGCCCGGCAATCAGTTCCACCGCCGTTGTCGGTGCCGCTCGTCCCAGTGCGGCTTCCGCCGGTGCCGCCGCCCCCGCTACCTGAGCCGTCGCCCACGTCTCGCCAGCCAGGGGCTCCTGTGGCCAGTACGCCGTACGTGAGTGGGGGGCGGGCGAGTAGGCGACCGTGGAGTTCAAGACCCCCGGACCACTCACGCCGCGCAGGTGCTGGTTCAGCTCGTTGATCCCCACCTGCAACTGTTCGAGCCGTTGCACGACCTCCGCCCAACGGTCGGCGGCGAGTTGCTGTTGGAACACTTCGGCCAGCGATCGGACCAACTGCGTCGAGGTCACCCCCGACGGAAGACCACTGCCTGATGCGCCCGGCACTCCCCCCGCTTGCGCGACTGCGAGTGGGTTCTGCCACCCGCCCGGCACAGGCAACGGCCCCTCTTCGGGGAAGATCGGCGGAAGGGCGGTATTCGGCATCTCAAGCTCCTCTCGTGGTGGGACATCCAGCAGCACCCGGCACCATGGTGGTCCCCGTCGGATCGCAGCGCCGGCTCGACACGCCGGTCGAGGGCCTGGTTCACTCGTCGCAAATCTTTCCGGGACTTTCCATCTGGTGCAGGTGATGTCAAACCTCCATTTTACCTGTCTTGTGTGGTGTGTACCAATGGTTTCCCCGAGGGGGACTGCCCCCGCCGAGCGTCAGGGGGAACTTTAACGGCAGGAACACCTGTAACACCCGAGAGAATCCGGGAACTGGCTCATCCAGCCCGGATCGGGGAGTTTGGCAGGCTTGCAGAGCGGGAAAGTGCCGATAGGTACGAGAATAGTCCGGGGAGACTGCGAGTCTCCCCTCCCTCGACCATCCGGACCCGATCCCATGCCTCGCCTCCACCGTTGGACCTTGGCCCTCGTTTCGTCCGCCCTGGCAGTCTCCGCCGTGGCCCCGTGTGCCGCCCAGGACTGTGCCGGCGGTGGCGATTATTACGAAGAAGTGGATTGTGCCGGTTCGGGGACGACGATCTACCGTCCCCGGATCAAGGTGGTCATTCGCCGGCCCCGCGGGCTGGCCCTGCCGACGGTCGCCGCTCCCCCGCAGGCGAATGTCGTGCCCCAGGCGGCTGCCGCCCCGGCGATGGTCGCCGCACCGATGTTCCTGATGGCGGCCCCGGCAATGGTCGCCCCCAGTTACGCCCCAGCCAACGCCCCGGCCCCCGCCGCCGCTCCGGCTGCGTCGGTCGCTGCCGCCGGCAACAACGAGGCCGACGTTCGCAAGTTCCTCGAGTTCATGGAGTTGCTGAAGGCCTACGAGAACAGCAAGGCCCGCACGGCTGCTGTCGCTCCGGCCGCCGCCCCCTCTTCGTGTGCCCCCGCGGCGGCCGCCGGTGCCGTCGCCGCCGGACAGGGGAACGACGCCTGCCTCGAACTGCAGCAACTGCGGCGTGACGTCAATGACCTCAAGGATGTCACCCGCAACCTCACGATTGCCGTCGAAAAGATCGTCCAGCGTCTCGACGACAAGGGACTGTTGAAGTAATCCCCCACGGGGCTGCCTGTTCCCGGCTGACACAGTTCGGCCACACAGGTCTGTCGGGGCGACCCGGCCAGCCCCCGTCCTTCAGGCGACAGGATGTCGGCCTGAACCTCTGCACGCATCACTCGTCGGTACCCACGGAAGGGGAAGACCATGATCCTGCGACCTGTCTCGACCAAGGCCCGCTGGGGCGTTCTGACCAGTCTCTTCCTGGCGGCGTCGGGAGCTCTGCCGGTCTTCGCGGCCGACTGCGCCCCACCGGCTCCCGCCCCGAAGAAGTCGGGCCCGGCTTGCCTGATCTGCCCCAAGACGCGGCTCTCCCACAGAATGTCGCCGGACGAGTACCAGGAACTCGTCGAGGCGGTCGCCGCGGCGTTGGCCGAGGCCGAAGCGGCTCAGGCTGCCCCGGCTGCGGCCGCCGCCCCTGCCAACTTCGCCGCCCCCGCTCCCACTGGGCAGGTGGCCGGAGCGTCGCACTCGGTCGGCATTCGGGGACTCGAGATCCATTTTCCCGAGCTCCGGTTCGCTCTGCCGACATTGCAGCTTCCCAGCCTGGTGAAGTTCCGTCGCGAGCCGCACATGCAGCTCGACCCGGCCTCTGCGCCGATGGTGGCTCCCGCCGCGGTTGCCCCGGCACCTTCCGGTTACTTCCCGCAGTACGCGGCCGCTCCCGCGCTGGCACCGGCTGGTGCCCCGGCCACAGCGCCCGCCGTCGCCCCGGCGTCGACCGCTCCTGCCCGGACGGCGAACGCCGGAAGCAGTTGCCGGACCCGTGTTCGACGGGTGGCCCCGTCGCGGGCCCGGTTCTGGTCGAACGAAGAAGAGTGGGAGGTGATCCAGGAGGGGGCAGGGGAAGACTGTGCCCCCGATGCCGACGTCAGCCTGGGAGGCCCGACCGCCGCCGCGACCAGCGCCGGGGTCCCGACCCCTGGCCGGACCTCGGCCGGACGTTCGCCCCAGGGGTATCCGGGCGGTGGGCGTGCCGTGGGTCTTCCGAAGGCACCTGCCGCGGATGCGGGGGGCCCCATGGGCGAAGACGTCAACAACCCGATCGACCTGCCGCCCGAACCGGGGGGGACCCCGTCCGCCCGGCACTTGCAGGACGAGCTCGACAGTGCCCGAGCCGAATTGAACGCCGCCCGGCGACAACTCGCCCAGGTGACGCAACTGCTCTCCGACACCGACCTCGCCGGACCTCCGACAACGGCTGCCACATCAAGCACCGCAGCCATCGAACCGACGGCTGCGACTCCGCCCCGCCGTATGGGGAACAAGGCCGAGGCGATTCAACGGCTGTTCCAGGAACTGGAATCCCCCGCGACACCGCCGGGGGCGCGGGCCGAAGGATCGACCGATGAAAATGCCGACGAGCCCACCACTTCGTCAGCCGCGACCCGAACGTCCCGTTCCAAGAGTCCGGTGCAGCCGGCGGGGCACGTCACCGGTACAGCGCCATCGACAAACCGCAAGACGTCGGCAGGTCCGAGACCTCAGCCGACTGTGCCTGGCAAGTCACCCGCGAAGAGTCGCTCCTGGGGGCCTGGGCATGGGTTGGAGCGGACAGATTCGATCAAACCGGGTGGGCCTCAGGTCCAATAGAAATCGCAGTCGCCACGTCACCCGGTTGGACCGCGCGTTCTGGAACCGGCGCTCGGGATTCGTGTACCACATGAGCGTGGACGGGGCCGACCGCTGCGCCGAACTTCCGACTGCCCTTCGACACTTCTTCGGGGTCAAAGTCCTAGGAATCCCGGTTTTCCCGCTTCCTCGGCGAATTGGAATGCCAGGTGGCCTCCAGCCAAATCGAATGGCGCACGATACGGTTGGGCAGGAAGGCCCCAGTCGATCGACTCTCCCAGTCGATCGACTCTCCGAGTCGATGTCATTGGACTCCCCCTCACTCCAGTCTCTCGAAAAGGGAAGTTCCCTGTCGCAAAACTCCCGAGTCCAAACCCGCGATCGCAAACGGCTCCCGCTTTCACAAACGACCCCCCGAAGGGGCCGAAAGTTTGTCGAGGAGGGTTGAGCGCAGCGATCCCCGCGGAAAACCGCTCGCAGCGCAAAGGTGGCCAGAATGATGTCTTGGCCCGGGTTGTTCGATAGGATCGCATTCGGTGCCGACACAGCGACCGCTGATCGTCACACCGATTCCCCATTCCGACGCGACTTGCAGGTTCGTAACCGACCACCACCATGCCCATCCCCGATTATCAGGTCCTGATGCTGCCCCTGCTCGAAGTGCTGGCCGACGGTCAGGAACGGGCGATGCGAGACGTTGAGGAGAGCGTGGCACGGCGGTTTGAGCTGACGCAGGAGGAGCGGAGTCAATTGTTGCCCAGCGGGAAAACGCGGGTTTTTACCAACCGCATCGGATGGGCAAAGACCTATCTGAAAAATTCCGGCTTGATTGACAATCCGAGTCGCGGCCGGGTCCGGATCTCGGACGTTGGCCAGGCCGTCCTCTCCAAAAAGCCCAAAGCGATCGACCTCCAGTTTCTGCGACAGTTTGAAGGTTACCGCAGGTTCCGCGGGGAAGAGGGAGGTGATGAAGACCCGGTAAAACCAGTGGCACCGAAGGGTGGCGAGAACCAGGCGACACCGCTGGAACTGTTCGAATCCTCCTTTCAAACCATGCAGACCGCACTCGCTGAGGAGTTGCTGGGCCGGCTCCAGACCTGTTCGCCGGAGTTTTTTGAGCACATTGTCGTCAACCTGCTGCAGGCGATGGGATACGGCGAGGGACGAGTGACGAACTATTCGCACGACGGCGGGATTGATGGGGTCATCAATGAAGACAAGCTGGGCCTCGATGTCGTCTGCATCCAGGCGAAACGGTGGCAGGGGACCGTGAGTCGCCCGACCGTCCAGGCGTTTGTCGGCAGCATGGACATGATCCGCGCCAAGAAAGGGGTTGTCATCACCACCGCCAACTTCTCCAGGGATGCCATGGAGTTTGTCAATCGCATCGAAGGGAAGCGGGTCGTCCTCATCCCTGGCCAACACCTCGCCCAATTGATGATCGATCACGACGTCGGCGTTGCAACCACCGGCACCTACAAACTCAAGGAAGTCTCGAACGACTTCTTCGAGGAAGAAGAGGTGGTGTAGGCGAGGATCGTGCGGCCTGAAGAGGGGCATGAAAGCAGATTCACGGCATGGGACCGCCTGAAAATCCTGGACGACGCCGGACTGCACAGGGGGGCGATACCTGCACAGTTTGTTCATTCTCATTCGCGCGTGACACTTCGGCCTTCACCCCGATGTTTCCCCCTTCCGGCCTTCGTTTCACTGCCCGATCTGCGGCAGGCAGCGGGCGTCCCCTCGCGGAATTGGCGGAGGGGGAATACTGTGTGGACCGGGCGGAGTGAAGCGGATGGGGCGAGTGGTGCCCAGGTGCGGTGCGCCGATGTCCGCCGGGGAGTCTGTCAGGAGCTCGTTGCGTCATGTTGCTGGAACTGTCGGTCACGCCGTCGGGGCGGCTGGTGTGTGAACAGGCCGTGAGGCCGCCCGGGGAGCTTGCCGGGGAGTTGGATCCCGGCATCGACATCGAAGCGGATCTGGGCTTGGGGCTGTGCGGGGCGTTCGCCGATTCGTCCGCCTGCGGACTGCTGTTTCTCGCCGGCGTGCGGGCGACGACGCCGCTGCCACTGGAATTGCACTTCTTCCGCCGCTGGGCCCTGCGGTTCCTCAAGGGGGTGGCCCAGCTGGATGACGCCCAGTTCGCGGCGTTGGAAGCGTGTGCCGCCCGGGGGAAAGCCGATCCCCTGCCTGCACAGGTCGTCCCCCGGTTGGCCCCACCCAACCCGCTCGAACTGGCGGCACTGGTGGCCGAAGCGCCTCCGATGCGGGGGCTGGAGTACCTGACTCCCGCCACGCTCACCTCGCTCTGGCAGTCGTTGCCCGCCGAGTTTCTGCGGCAGGCGATCGTGGAAGCCGAGTCGCAGGAGGCGTCATCCAAAGGACAGGGGGGCTGTCGGCGCCTGCTCGCACGGCTCAATCCCGACCTCCATGTGCTGGGGCGGGTCACTTTTCACCTGGCCGAAAACAAACGTGATCCGCAGTCTCCGTTCGCCTTCCTTGCGACGTACGCCCAGCGCCTGTCGAGCAAATCCCAGGTGCAGCATCTCCCGCTCGGGGCCGCACTGCGGGAATACGCGGCGGCGAAGGACCAGGCGAAACTCGCCGAACTATTGACCCCCGTGCGCGATGCGGCCGCTGGAAGTCCGGTGGTGGAGGAACTGCTCGACTCGCGGGAGATCTTCCAGCCGCAGGCCTGGACGGTCGCGCAGGCGCACCGCTTTCTCACCGAAGTCCCCGCGATGGAGCAGGCCGGGCTGGTTGTCCGCGTCCCCGACTGGTGGGCCGCCCGTCGGGAAGTGCGACCGCAGGTGCAGGTGCGCATCGGCGAGCAGCGCGGCGATGGTGTCGGCCTGAGCACCCTGCTTGATTTTTCGGCGGATCTCTCGCTGGATGGAACGCCACTCACAGAAGAGGAACGTGACCGACTGCTCGCCGCGACCGACGGACTGGCCATGCTGCGCGGACGGTGGGTTGAAGTCGATGCCCAGCGGCTCAAGGAGGCGCTGCGGCACTGGCGCACCCTGGAGGCCGACCATGCCGACGGCATCTCCTTTCTCGAAGGGATGCGGCTGCTGGCGGGAATGCCCTCCGCCGCGGGGGGCGAGGTCGACGAGCAGACGCAGGAATGGACCGTCGTCCAGACCGGGGCCTGGCTGCAGGACGTTTTGCAGCAACTGCGAAGTCCCGGGGAGATCGACGGTTGCCAGCCCGGCACCGCCCTGAACGCGACCCTGCGCCCGTACCAGGCAGAGGGGGTGCGCTGGCTGTGGTTCATGTTGCGGTTGGGGCTGGGGGCGTGTCTGGCCGACGACATGGGGCTGGGGAAGACAATCCAGGTCATCGACCTGATCCTGCAACTGCAGGGGGCGGGCCGTGGAGCGGGGCGCAAGCCAGGGAGAGGGGGCACCGGCCTCGACAGCGGACCCTGCCTGCTGATCGTGCCCGCTTCGCTGGTCGGGAACTGGAAGCAGGAGCTGGAGAAGTTCGCACCGCAACTGCGGGTTTTGCTGGCGCATCGTTCCGAGGTGGATGCCGCAACACTGGCGAACATCGCCCGGAACCCGACCCGCGAGCTGGCCGGGTACGACGTGGTCGTCTCCACCTACACGTTGATCCGGCGTGAGGAATGGCCCCGGAAAATCGCATGGCGACTGGTGGTGCTGGACGAGGCGCAGGCGATCCGCAACGCGGGCTCGGCCCAGTCGAAGGCGGTGCGGCAGCTGCGATCGGCGGGACGGATCCTGCTGACAGGGACACCCGTGGAGAATCACCTGGGCGATCTCTGGTCGCTGTTCGATTTTTGTGTTCCCGGACTGTTGGGTTCCCTGACCCAGTTCCGCGGGTTTGTGAAGCGGGTGCAAAAGGGCTCGGCCACCGGGGCGGTTGCCGCGCTGCGGCGGCTGGTCCGGCCTTACATCCTGCGGCGGATGAAGACCGATCCGCACGTCGTGCCCGATCTGCCCGACAAGACCGAGCTGACGGTGACCTGCGGCTTGACAAAGAAACAGGTGGTGCTGTACGAGAAACTGACCTCCGACGTCGCGCGGATGCTGGAATCGTCCGCGGGAATCCAGCGGAAGGGGTTGGTCCTGTCGCTGCTGATGCGATTGAAGCAGCTGTGCAATCACCCCGACCAGTTCCTCGATCGGACCGGGTTCGATCCCGCAGAGAGCGGCAAGTTCCAGATGTTGGGGCAGTTGTGCGGAACGATTCGCGAGCAACAGGCGAAGGTGCTGGTCTTCACGCAATTCCAGTCGATGTGCGACCCGCTGGCCGCCTACCTGGAAACGCTCTTTCATCGGCCGGGACTGGTGCTGCACGGGGGAGTTCCCGTGGGCCGGCGGCGCGAATTGGTGAAACGATTTCAGGAACGGGATGAGGTGCCGTTTTTTGTGATTTCCCTGAAGGCGGGAGGCTCGGGGCTCAACCTGACGGCCGCCTCGCATGTGGTGCACTTCGACCGTTGGTGGAACCCGGCAGTCGAAAACCAGGCGACCGACCGGGCGTATCGGATCGGGCAGAAGCGGAATGTGCTGGTGCACAAGCTGGTGTGTCGTGGGACGCTGGAAGAGCGGATCGACCAGACAATTCGGGACAAGCAGGAGTTGGCGGACGGCATCCTGGGGGAGGGGGGCGAGAAGCTGCTGACGGAAATGTCGGATGCCGAGTTGATGCGGTTTGTGTCTCTGGACGTGCCGCGTGCCCAGGACGATGATTAGCCGCGCTCGGAAACGAGCAGAGAGCCGTGTCTGACGGGCCCCGATCCGGAACACTGGGCGGGATGACCACGAACCACTGGAAAGCAGTCGGGAGGATGGCGATGGGTTGGGAATATTCGGATTGGGCCCCCTATGTTCCCGTGGAAGAACGTCGCCACAAGGCGCATGAGGCGGCTGCGAAACTGGCCGGACAGCAGAACCGGGCCCCCCAGCCGGTGGTTGGAAGCGGCTCGAAACTGGCGAAGACATTTTGGGGCCGGGCGTGGTGCGACCATCTGCATGCCTTCCGCGACTATGCGAACCGGCTGCCCCGGGGGGCAACGTATCTGCGGAATGGCTCGGTTGTGGACCTCGTCCTGCGGGAGGGGCGGATTGACGCGCTGGTCGCGGGCTCCGAGACCTACCAAATTGCAATCACCATCCATCCGCTGCAAAAGAAACGTTGGCAGGAGATTCGGAAGAAATGCAGCAGATCGATCGATTCGCTGCTCGACTTGCTGGCGGGTCGGCTTTCGGACGGGATCATGCGGGTCTTGACCGATCGCCAGGCAGGACTGTTTCCGACGCCGGGCGAGATCAGGATGAAGTGCACCTGTCCCGACAGCGCCCGGGTGTGCAAGCACCTGGCGGCGGTGATGTACGGGGTGGGAGTGCGGCTCGACACCCAGCCCGAACTGCTGTTCCATCTGCGGGGGGTGAATCACCAGGACCTGGTGTCGGAAGTGGTCACCGAGGACACGCTCGAACGGGAATTGGGTGGCCAGTCGCGGGGCTCGCTGGGTGATGCCGACCTCGGGGAGATGTTTGGCATTGAGCTGGCGCTGCCGGGCGAAAGCGGGTCACTCCCGACGAAGCGAACCCCATCGCAGGCCGGGGGTGGGAAGTCGGGTGGAAAGAGGGGTGGGCGTGCGACGGGTGGAAGCCAGGGGCAGCGCCCGGCTGTCACGGTGATCGAGGGGACAGCGGTGGCGACCCCCGAAGAGTCGGGTGCCGAGGAGGCGACCTTCCGGTCGGCAGCCGTTCGCCAGCGGTCGTCCGCCAAAGCGACCGGGCGATTGAAGGATGCGCCAGTGAGTCGACAACCGGGGCTCGCGAAGGTCTCCGTGAAAACCGTCGCTGGAAACAAAGCGGCTGCCAAAACATCGGGTGCAAAAACACTGACGCGGACGAAAACGTCAGCGACGAAGACCACCGGGACAAAAGCGACGGCGAAGAAAACTGCGAGGAAGAAAACGGTCAGTAAAAAGTCGACCCGGAAAAAACGACCCTGATAAAAAGGACGAGGCCGAATGAAGAATGACCGGAAGCAGTGCCCCCTTTGAAAACCCGGCGGGAGTTGTCAGCGGCGGCAGGGACGGGACCACTCGAAGGGGCGTCTGGTGTCCGGGAAGCCGCCGGCCAGTCAGCCCGGCCACGCCGATAACGGCGGATGCGGTTGCCCATCCATGTGTCGCGTCCCCGGCGTCGTGCCCAGGCCCCCTTCGTCCGCAGGATTGGTTCACGCGTTCGGGGTAAGAGAATGGTGCCCTGCGGGAGGTTGGTGTCGGGGCGTCCTGTGTCGGGCCGTCCTGTGTCGGGACAGGGCCGGGCGGGAGATCAGGCAACCATGAGTGCCATCGTTCCGATCGCCTCCTCGTGCTGGCTGTTTCTTGTGTGCTGAGGGTTTTTCCCGGGGGCCTGTGAATTGAACTCGTTGCGGCGTCTCTATTGGACCATCTTTCTCGCTGTCAACATGAGGGGACAGTCGCGGTATCCGTTTCGTCCACGGGCCAGCATCGAAGCGGATCGCGATCGCGCGGTGCGACGGATGGCGAAAGTCGCGGTTCGGCAGGTTCCGTTTTATCGACGCGCGTTTGCGGCGTCCGGCCTTCGACTGGAAGACATTCGCGGGGCGAGTGACCTCGCGCGACTCCCCCTGATCGATGCAAATACCCTGAGAGACGGGCCGGCGGACTTTATCGCCGACAATGCCGACCTCCCGTCGTGCCTCGTGCTCAAAACCTCGGGAAGCAGTGGTCAAAGCCGGGAAATTCCGATCGATGCTGCAGCTCTGTTTCGGAACGCCGCCCAGGGAGAACGCGAACGAACGATAATGACCGCGGCCATCGGCCGACGATACGGCTATCGGGAGGCGGTGATCGTCCTCAACCCGTCGCTGACCGAGAGCTCAACCCCGCGTGTGCAACGCTTCCTGCGGGATAACGCCTTCCTGCCGCGCGGAGCCGCGGTCGAACGGTTGTATATCGACGCCGCCGAGCCTCCCCAAAAGTACCTGCCTCGCCTGGATGAGTTTCGTCCGGAAATCATCCAGGCGTACGGCTCCAGCGTCGACGAACTGTTCGAATACGTCACCTCGTCGGGAGCCCTGCGACACACGCCACGGGCGGTGTATTTCCATTCCGATGGAATCTCCCCGAGAACCCGAGCCAGACTCGGTGAACTCGGCATTGCCGTGTGCAGCACCTATGAAGCGTGTGAAGCGCTCAAGATTGGGTTCGAATGTGAGGCCCACGCTGGATATCACGTCAACATTGACACCTACCCGGTCCGGATTGTGGATGAGCACGGACACGATGTGGAGCCGGGGGATGCGGGACGGGTCGTGATTTCGAACCTGTCGAATCGAGCGATGGTCCTTCTGAATTATGATCTGGGAGACCGGGCACGCTGGTTGGTGGGGCCCTGTGCCTGCGGAAGAACGTTGCCAAGGCTGGAATTGCTGGAGGGTTCTCCCCTCAAGCCGTTGATGCTGCCGTCTGGTCGCGTCATCAATCCCAGCGAGTTGTATCTCGTGTTTCTGGGCGAACCCATGCTGCGCGAGCACCAGATTGTGCAATTGGGCCCGCAGCGGTTTCGTGTCGCCCTGGTGATCCCCGAGGAATCTCAGCGCAGCGCCTGCCGGGAGCGGGTGCGCAGGGCCTTCGCTGCCCTGTTCGGGGGTGAGGCCGTCGTCGAAGTCGTGTGTGTCGATCAGATTCCGCTGTCGCCGGGGGGTAAGAAGCGGTCGTTCATACCGATGGGGGAGTCGTGAGTGGACAGGGCCGGGGCCGGGAAATCGGTTCGGACTGACCGCGGGAGACGGGGGGCTGAGGCTCATGGCCAGATCGCGAAGGGTTCCTCGTCAGTGGCCGGCATCGAGTGGACCGGGATGGGGAGGGGCCGGGATCGGGAAGATCAGGTTGGGAATTGGGAGGCTGGGGACGGAGCGTTGGGGAGAGATCGGGGAATCGCGGATTCGGGAATTCGGCGGCGCGTCGCGCTCAATTCCCCGTAGATCCTCGGAGGGGGGGCAGGTCGGGGACCACTGTTCCGGATTCAAAGTGACAGCGAAGGCCACCGGGGGAGCCGCCCGGAGTGTCGTTCTGGTTGAAAATGGTCGCTCTGGGAGTGGCGTTGGCCCGGGACACTGGATCAGAATGAAATGAACCTTTCGGCGGATTCGGCTGTCACGCTCCTGGTCCCGCCGGGACCCTCTGAGTGTGACCTTCCGGGGATCCCAACCGATTCAAGACCTTACCGCAGGCGGCCTTTCATGCTCGGCATTCGCTATCTCAAGTCAGAGCCTACCAGTTACGTCCTCCACTATTCGGGGGGAAAGGTTGTCCGCGAGGGGGCTGGGCTGTCGTTTTTCTACTTCGCCCCCACCGCCGTCATCGTCAAGGTACCGGTGGGCAGTCGGGATATCCCCTTCATCTTCAATGAGGTCACCGCTGATTTCCAGGAAGTCAGCATCCAGGGGATGCTCACCGCCCGGATCAAGGACGCCCGGCGCATCTCGCAACTGCTCGATTATTCGGTCGACGCCCAGGGGCGGTACAAGAGCGAAGATCCCCTCAAGCTCGATGATCGGATCATCCAGCAGGCCCAATTGCTCGCCCGGACCTACACCCAGGATCATCCGCTGCGGGAAGTGCTGGTCGATTCGGATGCCCTGATTTCGACCATCCAGACGGGCCTGGACTCGTCCAAGACACTGGAGATGCTCGGGATTGAAGTCCTCGGGCTGTCGATTGCCGCGATCAAGCCCAGTCCCGAGATGGCCAAGGCCCTGCAGGCGAGTGCCCGCGAAGAGCTGTTGCGGCAGGCCGACGAGGCGATTTACGCCCGCCGCAATGTCTCGGTGGAACTCGAACGGACGATCCAGGAAAACGAACTGAAGACCGAGATCGCGATTTCTGAGAAACGCCAGGAGATGCGCGAAACGCAACTCGCCGCCGACATCGAGGTCGAGCAGAAACGGGCCCAATTGGTTGACGCCCAGGTCGAGAATGAACGGAAGGAGGCCGAGGCAAGGGCCGCCGGGTTGCAGGCGGTTCTCGAGCCGCTCAAGGCGGTCGACTGGAAAACCCTCATCGCCATCAACAGCGGACTGGACTCGCGCATGTTGATCAGCCTCGCCTTCCAGCAGATCGCCCAGAATGCCGAGAAAATCGGCGAGCTGAGCATCTCTCCCGACCTGCTCAACTCGCTCGTCCGCCCTCGCGACAAAGACCAATAGCAACGCTGGCAGGCCCCGGCCCCTCGCCCCCGGGACTGGACGCTGGTGACTGGACGCTGGGGGACCGCGATTCAAAACGCGATCGGCATGGCCGGCTGATGGCCGCTTCGTCCGGGCCGTGAACCGATGAGATGGGGTTGGTCAGGCGGATGTGGGGAAAGGTCGTCAGGAATCCATGGCGAAGTTGGTGAGGAATTGCGACAAGGAGACGCCGTGTCGGGTGGGATGAAGGGCGAATGAGATGACTCAGCAACAGTCGGCGAAGAGACAGGATTCCCGTCCGGGAATTGCCCTGGTGACCCGGCAGACCCGGCTGCGCCAGTTGCAGCATCGCTGGGGAGCGATCGGCAATGTCCAGTTCAACATGCTCTCGAATCGCCGGGCTCAGGCCCGCCAGCAGGAACTGGAACAGATCCGCCAGGCGGAGCTGGAAGCGGATGCCGAGTTCTCGGATCTGCAACAGGAGGATCTCAGCTACCAACAGGTGGTGAAGCAACTGCAGGGGGAACTCGACTTTGGCGGGGCGGTCCAGATGGTCGACCGGACATTCCTGCCCAACTTCGATTTCTCGCGATTCGAAGTGGTTGTGGTGGTGGGCCAGGATGGCCTCGTCGCCAATGCCGCCAAGTACGTCGGACAAGTGCCGATTGTCGCGGTGAACCCCGAACCCAGTCGATTTGATGGAGTGCTGTTGCCGTTTCAGGTCCGTGAAGCGCGGGGGGCAATCGACCGGGTGCTGCGCGGGCAATTTGACGAACGGCTCGTGACCCTGGCCCAGGTGACGCTGCAGGATGGCCAACGCCTGCTGGCCTTCAATGACCTGTTTGTCGGGGCGGCATCGCACGTCTCGGCCCGTTACACCCTGCGGCTGGGAGCGAGTGTCGAAGCGCAGTCGTCCAGCGGGATGATCATCTCCACGGGGGCCGGTTCGACCGGGTGGATGTCTTCGGTGTTGAACATGGCCCGGGGGGTCGCCCAGGCGATGGGGAAACCGTGGGATGTGCGAACGACTCTCAATTGGGAAGACCGGGCCCTGCTTTGGGCGGTGCGCGAACCATTCGTCAGCCGGACGTCCCAGGCGAGACTTGTGTTCGGCCGGATCGAATCGGAGACAGACCTGGTGGTGGAATCGAACATGTCGACGGGGGGAGTGATTTTCTCGGATGGCATCGAGAGCGACTTCCTCGAATTCAACAGTGGCAGTATCGCGACCGTTGGTGTCGCGGAACGTCAGGCCCGGTTGGTCGTACGTTGACCGCGGTCCCGTCCCCTCCCCGGGAGAAGGCTCCAACTGCCACTTCAAACCGCTGCGAATTCACGCAGCCGTGAATCGACTCAACCCATTGCGGGGTTGGCTCGACAAGACCGGTGTCGAACCCCGCGGAAACTGGGAACGAGGATCGGGCTGTCTGAACAATGGGTGTCGTTTCGGGCACTCCGCCTGCTACATTTGCCGACTCGAGATCCGCCTTCGGGCGTGCAAATTGAAGGTCTCGCATGCCGCCGACGCAATCGTGCGATCGCAAACTCCCCGCACCCTGTCCCGAACCCGTCATGAAACTCTCCGCGTGGCGATCCCTCTCTGCCGAGGAACGGGGCCCGTGGCTGGTGATCGTGGGGGGGACGCTGCTGGGGCTGGTGCTGCTGCGGCTGATGGGACGGCCGTGGTGGTGCGCGTGCGGCGAATGGTCGGCCTGGAGTGGCACGGTGCAGAGCCGGCACAACTCCCAACACCTGTTCGATGTCTACAGTGCCACCCACGTGCTGCACGGGTTCCTGTTCTGGTGGGGCCTGCAATGGGTTGTGCCACCCCTCCGTGAGCGGTGGCTCCTGCCGGTCGCCGTGCTGCTCGAAGTCGTCTGGGAGTTGGCCGAGAATTCCCCCTTTGTTATTCAGCGGTATCGGCAGGCGACGTTCGCCCTCGGCTATGAAGGGGACGCAGTTCTGAACTCGCTGATGGACATGGTCTGTGCCGGGGTGGGTTTCTGGATCGCCCGACGGCTGCCGTGGACCCAGAGCATCGCCGTCTATGTCGTGGTAGAACTGCTGCTGGTCTGGACGATCCGCGACAACCTCAGCCTGAATATCCTCATGCTGCTGGTCCCGCTGCCGGGCCTCAAGGCGTGGCAGATGGGGGGCTGAGGCCCGGGAGAGGTGGCCGGGGGCATGACCGGGCCCGAGGTCGGGAGGCGGGATTCGCGAAAACCACTGCGCAGAGAGAACCGGGCGGGGCGAGCATCGCTGGAGTGGCTTGGCCAATTTCAGGCACTTGGCCAGTTCCAGGCCTGTCAGGCAAGAATCCGTTCGCCGGCGAGCCAGCCGGTGCTGAAGGCGGCCTGAAAGTTGAAGCCCCCGATCGGGCCGTCGAGGTCGAGCACTTCACCCGCGAGGAAGAGTCCCGGGTGACGCCGGCTGGACATGGTTTTCGAATCGACCTCGGCAAGTGCGACGCCACCGGCGGTCACCTCGGCCTTGGCATAGCCGAGCGAACCGGTGAGGGGAAGTCGGCATTGCTGCAGGGTGCGGGTGAGGGTGAGGCGCTGGTCTTTCGACAAGTCGGCACACCGGCGTTCGGGAGGGATGCCCGCGCGGGAGAGCAGCACCTGCAGGACCCGTTGCGGCAGCAGGTCGGAGAGGATCCCGAGCAGGGCCTTTCGGCCTTGGGCCGTGGCGCGGTCTCGCAGCAACTGGTCCAGTTCCGGCGGGGCCAGGTGCGGCAGGAAGTTGCATTGCAACTGGGCGGTGGCGGGATCGGCCAGCTGCGTCAGACCCCGACTGACATTCAGCACGGCCGGTCCCGAGATCCCCCGATGGGTGAAGAGGAACGAACCGCGATCGACGGGGGGACGTGTATCGGTGGGGACGGGGACACCCGTGGCGGCGCTGCCTGCGGGAAGGGCCCCCACCACGGCCACCGCCACGTCGGGGAGCGTGATGCCGGCGAGTTCGGGAAGCCACGACTCGGACGAGGTGAGGGGGACGAGGGCCGGACGCGGGGTGACGATGGTGTGGCCGAGGGACTGCAGCCAGGCATAGGCATCTCCGGTGGTCCCGCAGCCGGGGTACGACTTGCCCCCGGTGGCGATGATCACCCCCCGGCAGGTGAGGGGGCCGGCGGTGGTGTCGAGGTGCCAGCCGTCGGGGCCAGGCTGCAGGCCGACGACTCCCCGACCAAGTTGCAGGTGACATCCCGAGCGTTCGAGACGCCGGGTGAAGGCCCGCAGGATGTCGGCTGCCTTGTTGCTGACCGGAAAGACCTTGCCCGTCTCTTCCACCTTGGTGGCGATTCCTTCGGCCTCCACCAGGGCGACCAGTTCGGCGGGACCGAGGGAAGCGAGGGGGGAATGCAGGAATCGCCCCTGGTCACCGTAGGCCCGGATGATGCCGCGACGGTCGGTGTGGTGGGTGAGATTGCAGCGTGTGCCACCCGACATGAGGATCTTGACCCCGGGGCGGGGGGTCTTTTCGAGCAGGGTGGTGCGCAGGCCCCGTTCGGCCGCGCGGGTGGCGGCCAGCAGGCCCGCGGCCCCCGCCCCCACCACTGCGACATCGAACTCGGCCATGCTGCTTCCTGAAACAGTGCGTTGGTCCCGGACCGAGTGGTCCGGGGCGGGGGGAGTATCGGCGAAAGGGGCGCGGGCGTTCAATCGAGCTGGTGCTTCAGTCGCCTTTTCAGGACGCTCGTGGCACGGGGTGGGGTTGAGACGCTGGGGTCCGAAACACAGCCTGGAATCGGGGGCCAGCGGGGGGGACGGGAGGGGGAGCCGTGGGGAACCGCAAGGACTGGTTATGCCAGGGTGTTTCCGCCACAAAAGAGCGGTGGGATTGCGGCGTTGTCAGGCGGAGTGGTCGGGCGGTGGCGTGACTGGATTTTCGGATCTGCCGCATGCTACGCTGACCTTTTGGCCCTCTGATGTGGGGGGCGATGGTCCTGGAGGGGGCACAAGGGGTTTGGCCCGGGTGCCGGTCTGGTGTTGTGAATGGTGATGGTGGGCCCTGATTTCGAGAAGAACCCGCTGATTCCGGTCATTGCGCAGGATCACGCAAGTGGCGTGGTGCTGATGATGGCGTGGATGAATGCCGAGGCGTACGCCGAGACGCTGGCGACGCGGCGGGTCGTGTACTACAGCCGCAGCCGCAAGAAGTTGTGGCGCAAGGGAGAAGAAAGCGGCAATGTGCAGCAGTTGCACGAGCTGTTCTTCGACTGCGATGCCGACACCCTGCTGGTGAAGGTGACGCAGATTGGCGGGGCGGCGTGCCACGAGGGATACCAGAGCTGTTTCTTCCGGAAGCTGTCTGCGGACGGAACGTCGTTTGAGACGGTGGGCGAACGGGTGTTCGATCCTGCTGTGGTCTACAAGAAGTCGTAAGTGATGTCTGAACAGAAGCTGAAGCTGGGGATTCCCGCCGGGAGTCTGCAGGAGGCGACGGGGGAACTCTTCCGCCGGGCCGGTTACCAGATCAAGTTCTCGTCGCGCTCGTATTATCCGGAGATCGACGATCCCGAGATCGAGTGCCTGCTGATCCGGGCCCAGGAGATGGCCCGGTACGTCGAGCAGGGGGTGCTCGACGCGGGAATCACCGGGCATGACTGGGTCGTCGAGAACAACTCGGATGTGCACGAGGTGTGCGAACTGATGTTCTCAAAGGTCAGCCGGCGCCCGGTGCGGTGGGTGTTGTGCGTGCCGAACGACTCCCCGGTGCAGTCGGTCCACGATCTGCAGGGGAAGCGGGTGGCGACCGAGGTGGTGGGGCTGACCCGGGCGTTTTTCGCCAGGCACGGCGTCACGGCACAGATCGAGTTTTCGTGGGGGGCGACCGAGGTGAAGCCCCCCAAGCTGGCCGACGCGATTGTCGAGGTGACCGAGACCGGCAGTTCGCTGCGGGCGAACAACCTGCGGATCGTGGCCGAGGTGCTGCAGAGCACGACGCGTTTCATTGCCAACCAGAACGCCTGGAAGGAGACATGGAAGCGCGAAAAGATCGAGAACATGGCGCTGATGCTGCGCTCGTGCCTGGCGGCCGAGGGGAAGGTCGGGCTGATGATGAATGTCCGGCGGACCGACCTGCAGAAGGTGCTGGACCAGTTGCCTGCCCTGCAGAAGCCGACGGTCGCTTCGCTGTCTGATCCCGACTGGGTCGACGTGAACACGATTGTCGATGAGTCGTTTGTGCGGGTGGTGGTTCCCCGGCTCAAGGCCGCGGGGGCGAAGGGGATCGTCGAGTACCAGATCAACAAGATCATTGATTGACCCTGCGGGCGAACCGGGAGTTTTGTGGACGACATTTTCGGAGATCCCGACTTCCAGCGGTTCGAACGGGCGTGGCGGGCGGTCGACATCGAGAGGTCGAGCACGTATTCGCTGTTCACGTTTGGCGAGTCGGAACTGCCGTACTTTCTGGTCTTGCGGCCGGCCCGGGACAATGACCCGGTGACGGTGGCACGGGGAGAGGTGAAGGTGGCTCGTCCCCTGATCATCACCCCCGACAATGCGACTCCCGAGTTTCGCGACTTTTTTGAGTCGGACGAAGACTCGGGACTGGTGGAGCGGTTCCTGATGGCCCGCTCGGCCCGGTTCTCGCACCTCAAGTTCACCAACCGGCAGGGGGAGGCCCGGATCGTGACCGACTGCATCGAAGAGGCCGTTGATCGTCTGCGCCGGCAGCTCGATTCCGAGGAAGACGAGCGGACGGGCATTCTCGTCGCCCCGCGTGGTCTGGCGGGCTTCGCCGTCTTTCGTTATGCCGCCGAGCGGGTGATCGCCAGTGCCCCGGACAACATCCATGAACTGCGCGAGCGGGGCTTTTTGCCCGGCTGAACGCGACTGGCTTGAACACGACGGGCATGAACACGACTGCCGGTGGTCCGCCGTTGATTGAGCCCGCCGCGGCTGCCGACATGGCCGCCGCAGCCCTCACGGGGGACTCGCCGGGGGAACTGCCGCCTTCGGCGTGATGGGTGCGGGCGGGAGAACCGCCGGCTGGGTGGCCGGGGTTGACGGGGTGAACCGGACCGTATCGTCGGGGTATCCGGCGGCTCCGATGAGGGGGACGAACCGGCATTCGCACACGTTCTCCACCTGGGGCCGGCCCTGGTGTCGGCGAATCGTCTGCAGGACCTGAATCCCTTCCCCCACGGGCACCACCAACCGGCCTCCTTCGCGCAGTTGACTGAAGAGAGCCTCGGGAAAGTCGGGGGCGGCGGCGGTCACCACAATCCCGTCGTACGGACCGCGCGCTGGGCAGCCGAGGGTTCCGTCACCGACCACCAGTTCGACATTCCGGCAGCCGATACTCTGCAGGACTTTTCGCGCCTGGCGGGAGAGTTCCGGGATGCGCTCCACACTGACGACGCGGCGGCAGAGGCGCGAGAGGATCGCCGCCTGGTAGCCGCTGCCAGTGCCGATCTCAAGGACGGTCCCGTCGCCCGTGAGGTGGAGTTCCGATGTCATCAGGGCGACCATGTACGGCTGGCTGATCGTCTGCCCCTCGTCGATTGGGAGGGCTGCGTTGTCATACGCCTGCGAGGCGAAATCTGCCGACACGAAGAGTTCGCGGGGGATCTCTCCCAGGACCTGCAGGACCCGTTCGTCCTGGATTCCCTCCCGGCGGAGGAGGTCAACGAGATGAGCGCGCTGCTGCACGGCGGACGAGGGACCCGGTTTCATGACGCACCACGGTGAGGAATGGGGAGTAGACGCGGCTTACGCTTCGCTCTTCCAGTCGAGCAACTGGAGCTCGACATTCTCCTGTCCGCGGAAGCGATTGATCACCGGGGCAAAACTGATTGCGAGGGGACCCGGGGCGGCGGCGATCTCGGCTGCCCAGTCTCCCTTGCCAAACGCGACGGCCCGCAGCGTCTTGCCAAAATGCTTCAGCTTGACCTGCAGGTGACGATCCCCCTCTCCCATGGTGCGGGGAGGCTCAGCCAGTTCCACCCGGGTGCTGACGAAGACGGGTCGCGGGTTATCGCGGCCGAACGGCCCGAGGCGGTCGAGTTCCAGCACCGCCTTGACGTTGAGGTCGGCCAGGCGGATCTCGGCATCGACCTGCAGGTCCAGATCCTCCTGACGCGGGGTGAATGACCGGGCTTCGGCACAAAACGCCTGGCGGAAATCATCGATCCGGGATCCCTCGATCCTGAGTCCAGCCGCCGCGTGATGCCCCCCGAACTTGAGCAGATGCTCTCGGCATACCGAGATCCCTGCATGCAGGTCGTAACCGGCGAATGACCGGGCCGAGCCCTGGCCGATGCCATCCTGGGCGTTCAGGGCAATCATCACCGTTGGCTTTTCGAAGTTCTCGGCAATCCGGCTGGCGACGATGCCGATGATTCCCGGATGCCACTCGTGGTGGGCCAGGACCAGCACGGGGTCAGCCTGCCAGTCCGGGTGCTGGGCGACCAGTTCTTTCGCCTGCTTGTGGATTTTCCGCTCGACCTGCTGGCGGGTCTTGTTCTGTTCGTCGAGATAGCGGGCGAGCATGGTCGCCCGCTCGGTGTTGTCGGTGGTGAGCAGTTCGACCGCCAGGCGGGCCTGCCCGAGTCGCCCGGCGGCGTTGATGCGCGGGGCGAGGGCGAATCCGATGTCTTCCGCGTCGAAGAGCGATTTCTCGGCCAGGCCGGTTTCCTCGAACAGGGCCCGCAGCCCGAGACTGGCACGATCGCGCAGGGCGGTGAGCCCATAGCGCACGAGGACGCGGTTTTCATCCACGAGGGGAACGACGTCGGCCACGGTGCCGATGGCGGCGAGCCCAATGGCCGACAGCAGGAATTCCCGCAGGTGGGGGGGGGATTTTTTGCCATCCCCCAACCGGGCGCAGATGGCCCAGGCGAGCTTGAAGGCAACACCGACGCCGCAGAGTTCTCCGAACGGATATTGCGAACCGGGGAGGCGTGGGTGGACGAGCACTTCGGCGTTGGGAAGCGTCTCGCCGAATTCGTGGTGATCGGTGATGATCAGTTCGAGGCCGAGTTGCCGGGCGTGTTCCGCCTCGGCCGTGCTGCTGATCCCGCAGTCCACGGTGACCACCAGCGACTGGGGATCGGCAGCGTGGAGCTTGGTGAGGGCATCGCAGTTGAGGCCGTATCCTTCTTCCAGGCGATGGGGCAGGTAGTAGTCGACGGTTCCCCCGGCCCGCTTGAGACAGTGCCACAGCAGCGATGTTGCGGTGACACCATCCACATCGTAATCGCCGTAGATGACGACCTTCCGCTGGGCCTGGATGGCGGCGACGATGCGGTCGGCCGCGGCGGGAACCCCGGGGAGCAACTCGGGGTCATGCAGTTCGGTCAGCTTGGAGTCGAGGAAGGAACGGGCCGAGTCGGCGGCCAGATAGCCACGCGCGGCGAGGACCTGGGCGAGGATGGGCGAGACCCGCAGTTGCCCGGCGAGTTCGCGGACTCGGGACGCGTCGTGGGGCTGAAAACACCATTTGCGGGGCACGCAACACCCTCCTGGAGTGCCTGGGGCTGGACGGTCCGGAAGTCGGGAAGACCGATCGACGACGGCTGGTCCAGCGGCCTGGACCGGCAACTGGAGCATCGATGGTTGGCGATGGGCGGAGACCGGTCAGGCCTGTTCCTTGAGCTTGTTGATGCGGGCCTGGGTGGTGGCAATCTCGGCTTCGAGGCGGCGGACCTCTTCCGGGTCATCGAGTTGCTTCTTGGCTCCCGAAAGCTGCAGCCGCAATTGGGCAATCTTTTTCTGGTCGAGATCGAGCTGTTTTTTTTGCTTCTTGTCGAGCGCCATGCGGGAACCGCCAGGAAAAGGGGGCTGCCCGGCACACGGTCTCGGGGGAACGGCCCCCGGGGGACCAGACAGCAGAGAGTCGATTATCGGAGGACCGCAGAGCGGGTCAAGGAAGGCGGGGGACTGTCTTCGGGCAGGACAACCGGATATTCTGAAAATCTGTGAACCGGTGGGAATACAGCCGGGGGTTGGCGCATCTCAAGCAATGGCACACAGAGAGAACTTGGCATGCCGTCGGGTTCAGTCGACATGAACGAACTGGTGGAGCGGTATTACGCCGAACTCTACCGGTACGCGCTGCGACTGAGTGGGTCAGCCAGTGAGGCAGAAGACCTGGTCCAGGAGGCGTTCCTGACCGCCCAGGCCAAGGGGGGGCAGATCCGGGACTGTAGCGAGGCGCGAGCCTGGCTGTACACGGTGGTTCGGAATGCCTACCTGAGACAGTTGCGTTCACCCGGGCGGCAGCGGGCTCTTCCCCTGGAACGGGCTCCCGAGCCGTGCGCGGCGGGAGATCCGCGGGACCTGAACCTCGACTTCGACGGCGAAGCCCTGCAACTGGCGCTGCAGGATCTGTGTGAAGACTTTCGCACCCCGCTGCTGCTGTACTACTTCGGCGATCTGTCATATCGGGAGATCTCCGAACAGTTGCAGGTCCCTGTGGGAACGGTGATGAGTCGGCTGTCACGAGCCAAGAGTTGGCTGCGGGACCGGTTGACCGTCGCCGAACCGGCCGACCTGCTGACCACCAACCCCGGAGCACCGCCGTGACCTCGCCTGTCTCTCCCGACTTCCGCCGGCGCGACGCAGCCTGTGACGAGGCCTTGAGGGTGCTGGACCTGGCCCGCCCTGGAGAAACCGATCCGGCTGCCCTCGCCCGCGCTGAGGGGCACCTGGTGACCTGCGACCACTGTCGCGAGGTGGTGACCGCCCGACAGCAGTTCGACCGGCAGGTGGCGCGGCTGCTGCACGAGACGGAGGTGCCCCAGGCCGGGATGGCGCTCTTGCGACTGCGTCTGGCGGCGGCCCGCGTCGTCCCTGAGAAAGAGAATGTCCCGGCGGCGAGCCCAGCGCCAGTCACCGCATCGGCTGAGTCGGAGCCGATTTCCCCACCCGTTGGTCCGACCCGTTCCGGGTGGAGCCAGCCTCAGAAGACCGTCGCTGCCGCGCTGGGGTCTTCCGGGTCGACGACCTCTGGCAGCCGGCGGACTTGGCTCCGCCGCGGGGCGGCGATGGCCCTGCTCGCCTTGCTGGCCCTGCTGTCGGTCTGGTCGCAGTCACTCCCCCGGACGAGTTTCAGTCGACTGGTTGGAGCGTTGACCCAACTCGACTGGTCGCGACTGGACTGGCAGTTCGCCCGGCTGTCCCCAATGAGTCGACTGCAGGACGGCTCGACCCCCCGGTTGCCCGATGAGATCGAGACCCGACACATTGCACTGACCCCCGGAACGCTGCCCGGGACTCTGGAAGTGGATCGTGTTCAGGCGGCGGTCTTTGTGTTCCAGTTCACCCGTCGCGGTGCGAACCAGGTGCAGGCGGCTCTGGCGGTGATTCCGGTACGGCAGGTGCAGGATGCCAATGCCCGGCAGAGATTCCTCGGGGTGCCTCCGCTGATTGATGGCGACCTGTGTGCGGCGACCTGGGTTGAGGGGGACCTCGCCTACGTCTGCTGTGTGAAAGGGAACCGGAGCGACCTGCAGGAATTGGCCCGCCCGCGTCCCTCGGCCTGAGCCCCGCGGACCATCTGCCGAATGGGGCAGGAACTCCGGACGATCCCCGCCAGTGTCGACCTTCGATCGGACGCGGGGAGACAGTTCGAGTCACAACTGGGTCTGTTGTATAGACCTCCCAGATTGCCCTGTTTGTTGAATCGGAATTTTTCAACCAGGCGGTAGAACCTGCCGATAAGTTAAAAACTCCCTGGAGGCGTGGTTTGGGTGTGTGGAATGCAGGCTGGCCGGGTGAGCCATCGACGCTTGGATTCCTGCGATGCCCATCCTGTTGACCCAATCCATTCCGCGACCGGGCAGGCCACTGCTTGTCGGTCTCCTGGCGGTCTGGCTGGCGTGGGGAAGTGTCGCGTGGGGGGGGGAGGGGGAGAGCCCGGCCCGCAGACGTGTTCCCGGGGAAGGCGATGCCGTCGCACGCCGGTTGAGCGAGCTGGAAGACCAGCTGGGGCGAGTCACCCGCGAAAATCAGCGGCTCTCAGCCGAGGTCCGCGCCCTGCAGCAAACGCAACCGGCCCATCGCTCACAGGCCCGCCACCGGGTCGAGGATGAGGACGATCGGGATTCGGTGATACCCGCCGCCGCGTGGCAGTCTGAGATTCCTCCCGAGACTCCAGCCGAGTCGGTCGACGCGATGGCGTCAGAGGCACTCTGGCCAGGATCATCGGGTGTGGCCACGGGTGCCGGGGAGGATGCGTTCACGACCCCTGCCGAGGCCACCTGGTGTCAGCGTGACATCGGCCATTCCGCGACCCGCCCGCAGGGTTGGCATGTCGGGTATGACAACGGGTTTGTGATGGAGCCGGGGAGTAACGCGGAATCTCCCTTTTCGCTGAAGATCAACAACCAGACGATGTTCCGGTACGCCGGCTTTCTGCGTGACGTCGAGACCTGGACCGACAGTGCCGGTGTGGTTCAGCCAGTCAACGACTTCAGCAATTTCCAGATCCCGCGGGGGCGGCTGTCGTTCTCGGGAGGAGCGCTGGTGCCGGACCTGAGCTACCAGGTGATCATCGATTACAACACCGTGACCAGCACCCCGATCGGATTTCGTGCCTACCTGCTGTCGTACGAATTCAGCGAGGCGCTGGCGGTGCACGTGGGCCAGAACAAAGTCCCCGGGACACGGGAGTGGCTGACTTCGGCCTTCGCCGTGCAGGGAACGGACCGGTCCATGGCGACCACATTTTTCCGACCCAGTCTCAGCCAGGGGATCTGGATCACCGGGCGGGTGTGGGAGGACGTGCAATACCACGCGATGTTGTCGAACGGGTTCAACACGTCGAACCTGCCGGCCCGCGACCTGAATGTCTATCCCTGCTGGTCGGGCTCGGTCTGGTGGGAACCGTGGGGCGCGTTTGGCAAGGATTCCTCCGATTTGCAGTGGCACGAGCAACCGGCGATCCGGGTGGGGACCAGCCAGACCTTCGCCCATGACCGGGGCTCACAGGCCAATTCGTATGCTCCGGAAAACTCGCTGCTGCGATTGTCGGACGGCACGGTGATCACCAACCCGGGGGCCCTGGCCCCGGGAGTGACGCTGACCGACTACACGGTCTTACTCTCGGCCTTTGACCTGGGTTGGAAGTACCAGGGTTTGAGCCTGCTGGGAGAACTTTACCTGCAGACGCTGGGAAGTCTGGGTGGCAATGGCCCGCTGCCGATTTCATCGACCCAGGCGGCGGGAGGCTACCTGCAGGGGGGCGTGTTTGTTTTGCCACGGGAGTTCGAGTTCTACGGGCGGGGCTCGGTGGTGGCGGGCGACTATGGGACGGGGGGGGAGTACGCGGGCGGTTTCAACTGGTTCCCGCTGCTCGGGAAAGACAATCTGCGGGTGACGACCGACCTGGCCTACGTGCTGCGGTCACCGGCTGATCAGAACCGGACCAACTACGTCGCGGGGTACACCGGTTGGCTGTTGCGGGCGCAGGTGAGTACGTCGTTCTGAACCGGCTTGGACGACGACCGACCCGGGGTGGACCACCTGCGGATGCCAGTGACTTCCCAGCCGCAGGGGATCCCCTGTTCTGGAACCGGCCCCGGGAAAAACGGGCCAGGCCAACAGGTTGGCCTGGCCCGCGCGGAGTGGTGGGAAATCGTGGTTGCCGACAGGCGATCGATCAGAAGTCGATCTTCGCCCGCAGTCCCAGGACGAGGGCGGTGTCGATGTCGCGGGCGTTGGGAGGGAGCGTCCGACTGCGGGCCGGGTCGAGCACCTGCAGATCGGGTGTCAGGTGGAACCAGGGGGTGACCCCGATGTTGTAGAACATTTCCACACCCTGATCGTTCCCCACATTCATCAGGCGGGGAGCCAGGTTGTGGACCGGGTCGGAATAGCCCACGTAAAAGTAACCCAGTCCAAAACTGTCGAGAGGCCGGGAGACGAGCGGGCTGGAGCCACCCAGACCGACGTAGGTGGACCAGCGGATCGCGCTGGGGCCGTTGTCGGCCATGCCGGCGTTGCCGAAGAGCCCCCACGACCGTTGGGGATTGTTCTGGTCGACCCACAGCGCCTGATCGGCGAGGTAGAAGATCGACCACGAGCCGCGGGTCAGCCCGGTGGAGACCCCGAAGCCTCCGGTATTCGGATCGTACCAGGGGGTGGGGGAGAGGTCGTTGTATTGACCGGTGCTGTAGCTCCCGCCGATTCCCTGGTGTCCGGGGAGCCCGAACAACTCGACCGGTCGGTTCGCCATGGCCAACAGGGTGGCCCCATTGTCGAAGAACGTTTCAAACCCGGTGGTGGTGCTGGTGGTGTTGGTATCGAGGACCACAAAGGTGAAAACGGGCTGGAGATTCTCCATCACGGCGAACCCGGCTCCCAGGGTGGAGTAGGGAATCGTCCGGGCAAGCGTGATCGGGAAGGTGAGCCCGGCATTCATGAACGAGTCGACCCCCCGTCCCGAAGCATAGGGCTGCTTGAGTTCGTCGAACATGTTCAGCTTGCCGCCGAACACCGCGAAGTTCTCCGACAGGGCCTGCGTGAATTTCACACCCGTCAGCGCGGTGACGGTCCCCTGTGGTTTGGGGAAGAGCATGCCGACGTTGGCCGGCATGATCGCGCCGGTGTTGCTGTTGATCGTCTCACCCCAGCGGGATTCGCCGTGCAGGGTGATGAACGAACCGGCCCACAGCCCGGCCTTCTGGCCATCGACGTTGAGGTAGTAATCGCCCCGTCCGGCATATTCAAAGCTCTCATTGATCCCCCCACTGGCCACCCCCTGGTAGAAGTTGGTGGACGAGACATCGAGGGCGATCCCGTTCAGGGCCAGGCCATCGCGCAGACCGAGCCAGTTGCCGGTCAGCTTGGGGCGTTCGAACAATGAACCCGCGAAGGGTGATGCGGGAGGCAGCTCGCTGCCCAGCCCGCTTCCCGGCGGACAGGTCGTGAAGGCCGGGCTTCCCAGGGGATCGGCGATGGGGGCTGGGGCGAACAGTTCGTCCGCCAGCGGTGAGGTCGGAATGTCGGCCGCGTCAATCACCGGGACGGGGATCTCTTCCTGGGCTGACGCAACGGTCGAACACAGCGAGAATCCCGGGGTCAACATCAGGCTGGCCAGCAGCAGCGACTTGGGCAGCGGAAAACGGGGCATGAACTCCTCCTTGAGTCCGGAAAACGGACAGAAAGCAACAGGTTGGGCAATGGACGATTGCGGACGGAATCCAGCCAGGACTTCAGAAGCGGTAGCCGACACCCGCGTTGACGAAGAACCGGGCGGCATCGTCGGTCAGGCCCCACCCGAGGCGGTAACCGACTTCGAAATCGGGAGTGATCAGATAGTGCAGACCCGGGCTGATGTACTGAGCCTGGGTGTTGCGTTCCTTGTGCGTGGTGAAGATGCCGAAGTACTCGATGTGGGTGTTGACCCGCTCGTGGACCGGGACCTTGAGCACAACCGACGGAGCCCACAGGTTGTGACTGTCATGTTCGACATTGTCGGCCGAGTAGCGCAGGGCGGCATCGAGCTTGGCCCCCCGATCGAGCGTCCAGCCAAACACATAGGTGGCCACAAGGGCGGTGACAGTGTCGGGCCCGCTGGTTGGGGTCAGGGCTGTGACGATGAAGGCGCTTTCCGGCAGCCACTCGTCCTGACGGTTGACCCGGACTTTCATCCCGAGGTTGAGTTGCGATTCCCGCTCGATGTGCGGTGTGGCGAAGTCATCGCCCCCCGATTCGGAGGAAACCGTGTTGCCAGCGCCACCGACTTCGTAGTTCCACCCCAGCCGGGCTTCGAGCCATTCGGTGATCCCGAACCGCAGCAGGGATTCGGGAAAGCTGTGACTGTCGTAGGCGTTCCGGTTGTCGATGAAGGAGTAGGCTGACTCGAAGATCACGCGCCCCCGGGGCGACGTCGTGGTGGCGGGAGTGAACGAGTCGCGGTCGGTCTCAATCTCATCCGCTTCCTCACCCTCGGTCTCAGACTTCGGGCTCTGTCCCTCCGGCGCTGATTCGGCAAACAGGTCGTACCGAGCGCCCGGTTCGGGGAAGAGAGGCGACTCCTGGGCGCAAGCGGGCTGGCTGACGAACAACCCCGCCAGCAGCGAACCGGTGAGTAGCGACAGGGTGAGTAGCGACCGGGTGAGTAGCGACCGGGTCAGCAGCAACCTGGGGAGCCGAAACCTGGGG
>DNUF01000214.1:0-6302 GCA_003508595.1 Planctomycetaceae bacterium | reverse complement strand
AAACCTGGGGAGCCGAAACCTGGGCGCGGCGCAGGCCGACAGTTGACGGATCCCAGGTCCGCACGACGGACGCATGTCAGGCATGGTGGACAATCCTTTTCAGACGATCTGCGACAATCCCTGTCACCCACGATCAGTCTCTTGGGATTCGACCCGCTTGAGGGGGGCGCTTTGGGTAAAGTGCTGGTGCCGTGGAATTCCGGGAAGGATTCTGAAGTCGCGGGCAAAACAGGCGGACTTTACCGTCCGCAATCGGCAGAAAACGGGAAGATTCCTTCCGGATGGATCCGGGCGAGCGGGACCGTTCCCCAGCAGATTTCAGTAATAACGCCGTGCTTCCCGGAACGTCTGTGAAGGAAGTTCTCCGTAGACGCGACGGTATTCCCCCGCAAACCGCCCAAATTGCCAGATGCCCAGGGAGCTGAGGATCTCAGTCACCGACTGGGCCGGGTTCCGTCGATCGCGGAGCTGGTGTCGGGCATTCCGCAGTTGGCGGAGGTTGAGATAGCGGGTGGGGCCGACCCCGAGGGTTTCCCGGCAGATTTGGCGCAGTGTTCGCTCGGCAATCCCGACCCGCTGGGCGAGTTCGGGAGCGGTGAGCGGTTGCCTGGCCGAGGCTTCCAGCTCGGCATGCAGTCGGATCATGACTGCGCGGCGATCTTGCAGTGGCCGTCCCCGATGGGGTGGCTCGCGGGAAATCACGGTCGCCAGCAGGCGTTCGAGTGCGTGTTGGAAATCGGCGGTGGCCTGTTGTCGGGCGGCGGGATGGGCGAGTCGGTCCGGGTCAGTCGTCTCGATCCGATCGTATTCCACAGCCAGGCGGGCGAGCTCCGCGATCCGGTCGGGGGCACACGACCGCACCGCGCAGGTGGCCAGGGGGGCGGACGCTGGTTCCCCCTCGACCTCCTCGGGAGAGTCCGGCCACAATGCCGCCGGAAATGACAGTGAGCACCACGCATGAGCTGCCTTGTGCGACAGAAAAAACTCCGCTCCCGGCGGCAGCAGCATGGCGTTCCGGCCATCAAACTGCGTTCCATTGGCTGCGGCGATGGAGGGATTTGACAGGGGGAGAAACAGGATCGGATTGTCGGCACGCGACTCTCCCCGGCAAATGTTTCCTCCCCCAGCCGCCCCCAATTGCAGCAACAGTGGGCCGAGTGGGTGCTGGCTCATCGACCAGCGATGGTACTCGGGACGAAACATGCACAGTTCGACCCGTGCATGGTGAACGGCATCTCCGTAGTCGTCGAGATCGGTGAATTCTTGGCGCATGGCAGACCTGTCAGCTCCAGCCGGCCAGCCAGACCGCGACTTGAGATGGCTCTTGAATAGTCTTTGGAGTTCCGACTGTCTACAGTTCGGGGATGCGGTTGCCCGATTGGAGCCGGAACATCCGGCGGCAACCGCGCTTCGACCCAGGGAGTGTCTTCATGAGGCCATGGAAGAGTGTTTTGCCACAGACCGTATTGACCCTCGTGCTTGGGGCGTGTCTGGGCTTTCTGGCGGCCGAACTGCCTTCCCGGCAGTTGACGGCCGACGACGGACCAGCAGCGACCCGATTGGCAGACGACCTTGCCTCGACATCACTCCTTCCGGCCGAGCCGGGCTGCGATGGCCCGGTGCAGGCGGCCGCCGCAACCCTCGCCGCCCACAACCAACTGGTGGCTGCGACCTCTGTCCAGACCGGGCGCAAGCCGAATATCTGCATCATCTGGGGCGATGACATCGGCCAGTCCAACATCAGTGCCTACACGATGGGGCTGATGGGCCACCGCACCCCGAACATCGACCGCATCGCCCGCGAGGGAATCATCTTCACCGACTACTATGCCGAGCAAAGCTGCACGGCCGGTCGGGCGAGTTTCATCACTGGTCAGCACGGTCTGCGGACCGGAATGACCAAGGTCGGTCTGCCCGGAGCGACCCTCGGCCTGCAGAAGGCCGATCCGACAATCGCCGAACTGCTGAAACCACTGGGCTACGCCACGGGCCAGTTCGGGAAGAACCACCTCGGCGACCGGAATGAATTCCTTCCCACGGTCCATGGATTCGACGAGTTTTACGGCAACCTCTATCACCTCAATGCCGAGGAAGAGCCCGAGCACCGCGACTACCCCAAAGACCCCGCCTTCCGGGCGAAATACGGTCCCCGGGGGGTGCTCGATTGCAAGGCGACCGACACCGATGACCCCACCGAAGACCCGCGGTTTGGCCGCGTCGGGAAGCAGGTGATCAAGGACACTGGCTCTCTCACGAAGAAGCGGATGGAGACCATTGACGACGACATCGCTTCGCGGGCCGCCGACTTCATCGGCCGGAAATCGAAGGGGGACCAGCCGTTTTTCGTCTGGGTGAACTTCACCCACATGCACTTCCGCACGCACGCCAAGCCCGAGAGCCTCGGGCAGTCTGGTCGCTGGATGAGCGAATATGCCGACGTGATGATCGACCACGACCGGAACGTCGGGACCGTGCTGAAGGCGCTCGATGACGCCGGCGTGGCCGACAACACCTTCGTGATGTACAGCACCGACAATGGTCCCCACATGAATTCGTGGCCCGATGCCGCGATGACCCCCTTCCGCAACGAGAAGAACAGCAACTGGGAGGGGGCTTACCGCGTTCCCTGCATGGTCCGCTGGCCGGGGAAGATCAAGGCCGGGACTGTCTCCAACGACATCGTTGGGCACCACGACTGGCTCCCGACCCTCGTCGCCATGGCGGGGGATGCCGAGGTCAAGGAGAAACTGCTCAAGGGACACCAGGTGGGAGACCAGACCTACAAGGTGCACCTCGATGGTTTCAACCTCGTTCCCTACCTGACCGGGGAGGTCAAGAAGTCGCCGCGGGAGTCGTTCATTTATTGCAATGACGACCAGCAGGTGACGGCTTTGCGTTACGACAACTGGAAAATGGTCTTCCTGGAACAGCGGGCGGTTGGAACGTTGCGGGTTTGGGCCGAGCCATTTGTCGACCTGCGGGTGCCGAAGATTTTCAATCTGCGCCTGGATCCCTACGAACGGGCCGACGTGACATCCAACACCTACTACGACTGGTTGCTGGATCATGCCTTCCTGGCAGTTCCCACGCAGGACTATATCGGGAAGTTCCTGATGACCTTCAAGGACTACCCGCAACGTCAGAAGGCGGCGAGTTTCAACCTCGACGAGGTGCTCGAGAATCTGAAGCAGAGCCAGCACAAGTAGCAGCGATCTCGGAGAGTCTCGCCGGGTCGTGGGGAAACAATCCGTACGTCCCGGCGACCTCGCCGATGTCGATTGGCTGTTGCGCCGGTTGCCCCGCTTCGTGAGCCCGAGTCGCTCGCACCCGGGATCGTTGTTGCCGGGTTCGAAAGATCGCAGCCCGGAGGGTCTTCGGCGGCAGTCTGACGGGGGAACGATCCCCGGTCTGCTCGCCGATCATGAGAAACAGCGCTGTGGGAGAAGAGACCGGGGCCGGCGAGGTGTGCCGCACCCCGGCGACTTTGTTAATCTTCAAAATGAATCTGACACGGCCCGGTGAGTTCGCCGGTCCTGGTTGAACCCGAACCGCGTTGTGGGAGGAAGCCGAGTGATGCCCGACCTGCGCCCTCTCGCCACTGGCTGCCTGCTGGCGGCCTTCTCGCTGCTCCCCGGTTCGGGAGAGGCCCAACCACCGGCAGGGGGGGCGGGGGCGGTTCCCACCAACGCCGCTCCCCTCACCGAGGCGGCGGTGGTGGCCCGGGTGGAACAGGCGATCGACCGGGGCTTGAAGCATCTTGCCGCCCGGCAACTGGCGGATGGCAGTTGGCACAACAACCAGGCGGTCAACGGCCTGGCGATCCTGTCATTCCTGGGACGGGGGCACGTCCCCGGGCGGGGGCAGTACGCGGAGTTGCTGGAGAACGCCAAGCGGGCGCTGCTGCGCGGCCAGAACGAGCAGGGAATGTTCGGTGCGACCATGTATGAACATGGCCTCGCGACGCTGGCTTGCGTTGAACTCTACGGCATGGATCCCGACCCCCTGGTGGAACAGAAACTCCGCAAGGCGGTGAAGCTGATCGTGGGGGCGCAGTCTCCCGCCGGGGGCTGGCGTTACAACCCGACCCCCAATGACCAGGATCTCTCGGTCACCGTCGTGCAGGTGGTCGCCCTGCGGGCCGCCAGCAATGCCGAGATCGAGGTCCCCGAGCAGGTCATTGAGAAGGCGGTCGGCTACATCCGCAGTTCGGCCATTCCCAGCGGTGGGTATGGCTACCAGGGGCAGGGAGGGGCGACCGCGCAGACCGCCGCGGCGGGCATTGTCTCTCTGCAATTGCTGGGACATGGGGATGATCCGTCGATTCCCAAGGCCCTGGAAGTGCTCAACAAGATCCCGGTGGAGTGGAAGACCGGCCCCGCGAATTACTTCTATTACTTCCACTACTATGCCATCCAGGCGCAGTACCAGACCGGGGGAGAGTCGTGGAATGCCTGGCATCCGCGGGTCCGCGAACTGCTGCTTTCCCGGCAAAACCCGGATGGCAGTTGGGACGTTCCCGAAGGGACTGCCGAGCAGGCCAACACCGTCGGCCCCAACAAGGTCTATTGGACCGCCATGAGTTTGCTCATCCTCGAGATCTACATGCACTACCTGCCGGCGTATCAACGGTAGGAGTGGGGACTGCTGCGGAAGATTTCTGCATCAGCCGGGCACCACTGTGATCGGTCACAGGCCCGCGGACCCTGTTGGTGTGATGAACTTTGTCGGGTGCAGAGAATGCCGGGCACCAGAAATGGCGGAAATAAAGGGATGTGTGTTGTCATGGCGGACGGGTCGCGTCGCTGGGGTGGGGCGGCGATGGCTGCCGCATCGCTGTCTTCCATGTACCATGTGTGGTCGACACTGGGGTGATTTGGTGCAGTTGTAATTCGTCGTTTATCTCAATAGAACCGGGGTTGTTGTAGGGACAGCACCGCGAGCGACCTCGCAGTGCCCCCGTTGACTGGTGAGTTGCAACACGCTGGTTGGACGCTCGCGTTTTTCCACTGTGGGCATGCAGAGGGGCGATGATCATTGCACTTTGTGGCCCTGCGGGTGTCCTCGCCTCAAACCTTCCTGATTCCGATCGCGACAAGGTCTTATGATCCGCTTCTCCTGGTTGCGTCAACTCGCCGAGCGATTCCAGACCCGAACCCGTCTCTCCGGTCGGAGACTCCGCAGAACGCGGAGCCTGAGGCGAAATTCCGATTGTTGTCGCATCCAGACCTGGTCGACATCACTTGCCGGTGTCGAAAAACTTGAGGTCCGCCTTCTGTTGTCGGGGGATCTCGGTTTTGCATCGCCGTCCACTGTCGCGGTGGGGGCCCAACCGACGGACGTGGCGGCGGGGGACTTCGACGGGGATGGAATTGTTGATCTGGCGGTCTCGGAGATTGGGAGTGGGACCGTACGGATCCTGAAGGGGTCCGGCGACGGGACGTACAGCGTGGGCCAGGTCTGCGGTGCCGGGGGCCAGGTGCATTCGGTGTTGAGCCGGGACTTCAACGCGGATGGTTTTGCGGACCTGGCGGTCTCGAATGTTAACACGCAATCGTTGGGGATCCTGCTGGGGAATGGGGACGGGACGTTCCAGCCGGTGGTGCTGTATGGTGCCGGGAGCCAGGTGTACCGCGTGTCGGTGGGGGACCTGAACTCCGACGGGGTGCTGGACGTGGTGACGGGCAATTATGAGTCGAGCCGGGTGGGGGTGTTCCTGGGGAATGGAGACGGGACGTTCCAGCCGCAGCAGACAATGCTGGCGGGCTGGGGCTCGGTGGGAGTCGTCGTGGTGGACCTGAATGGGGACGGCAAGGCCGACATTGCCTCCGCGGATCACGGCGGGGGGACGATGAGCGTGCTCTTGGGGGCTGGAGACGGCACGTTCCAGTCGCCGGTGAGTTACGCGTCGGGAGACTACCCATATGAGGTATCGACAGGAGATTTCAACCGGGATGGCATTCCCGATTTGGCGGTGGCGAATCACGTGAGTAACACCGTCGGGGTGTTCCAGGGGAAGGGGGACGGGACGTTCCGCCCGGTGGTGCATCAGGCGGTGGGGGTGAATCCGAAGACGGCGCGGGTGGCGGACATCAATGGAGATGGGCTGCAGGACATCGTCTCGGCGAACTGGGGTTCCTCAACGATGAGCGTGTTGGTGGGACGGGGGAACGGGGAGTTCGAGAGTGCGGTGAACTATGCAGTCGGCAGCAATCCGAGTGCGGCGTCGCTGGCGGACGTGGACGGGAACGGGAGCGTGGACGTGGTGACGGCCAACTACTCGGCTACACAGCCTAAGAAAGATT
>DNUF01000228.1:37074-52192 GCA_003508595.1 Planctomycetaceae bacterium | reverse complement strand
ACTCGGAGAGTCGATCGACTTTCCGAGTCGATGGCTGGTGACTCTCCGACGCACACGGGCATTGGCCGGAAGATGACCTTGGTGCCATGGGCCCAGTTCGGTCCGGGGGCTGACAAAAAACAACAGGCCCCGGCATCGAACATCGATACCGGAGCCTGTCGGAAAGAGAGATCGAGACGACCTGAAAAACCACGCGGGAGGGTGGTCCCGCACGGAGTGCGGTCAAAGGCTGCGGAAGGAGCCGTCGAGGAACCGCTGCGGGCGGTCTCCCCGGCGGGGAATCCAGTTCGATTCCTCAGGCACCTGCCCGTTCAGCAGATCGGAGCCCGGGAGTGGAACCAGCATCGGCTGAGCATTGCTCGACGGATTCGACACATTGCGGTTCGGGGCGACAAAGCCCTGCGCTCGCGGCAGGGACTGCTCGGCCAGACCATCCAGATTGCGGGACGAATCCAGCATGTCGGTGGTGATGACGGTCACTGTGAGACAGGCGGCAGCCAGTGCGACAGCCGGCAACCAGCCACGCCAGTTTGACCGACCCGACCGCTCGTCAAGCGCCCGCATCTGCCGACTGACCCCCGACCAGACCGAAGACTCCTCCGCGACCGGGGAGGGTTGCTGCGTGCGGGCCTGCTGCAGGACCCGCTGACCCGAGCGCAACGACTGCAGGTGCTCGCGGCACTGCGGGCAGGTCGCCACGTGACGCTCGGCCTCCAGTTGGGCCACGACGTCGAGATCCTGACCCACCAGCAGCGCCAGGTCCTGGCGATACTTCTGACACTTACTCATCCACATGGTCTGCCTCGTCTTCGCCGCTGCCCGGCACAGGAATGCGGTCTTCGGGGCTGCGCTCGGCCTGACGACGACGCCAGATCTGTTCGAACCGGGTCCGGGCCTCGGCCAGTCGCCACCGAATGGTCGCCTCTTTGCGGTTCAAAATCGCCGCAATCTCGGACGACGAAAAATTCTCAAGGTCTCTCAGCACCAGCACGGTGCGGTAATGCTCGGGAATCTGCTCCAGCACAAACCGGACTTCCTGCTCGAGATCGAGACGGGTCCGGGGGTCGGCCGAAGCAGGGTCGGGGGGAGTCTCGGTCCGGCTTTCGCTGAACAACAACGGCCAGAGCCGCCGTTTCCTCCGACGCATGTAGTCGAGCCCGAGATTCACCCCGATGCGAAACAGCCAGGGGCCGAACCGCCGGGAAGGATCAAACTGCTCGATTCGCTCGTAGACCCGGATGAAGGTCTCCTGCGACAGGTCTCGCGCCAGTTCGCGGTCGCGGACAAACCGCAGCAACACGCTCATCAACCGGCCTTCATAACGTTTGACCAGTTCGCCAAACGCATCATGATCGCCGCGACGAACCGCTTCCACGAGGCGCGCGTCACTCACCCCACCCCCTGGCGGAAGTGACTCCAGTGACTGCGTCCCCGGTTCAGACATCGTGCGGATGCGGCTGATCATGCCGTTCTTACGCCCGCCCCGCACCGGTTGTTGGAACCTGGTTCGGTGGAATTGCCGGGAACCACTCCCCGCATGGCAGACGACAGTGCAGACCTTGACGTCTGTTTATAGTCGGACTGCCGGGCAGCGGCAAATGGCAGAGTGGGGACTTCTGGCGGAAGCCCAGGTGAATGGAGGGGTTGGGGAAAGACGCGGGTGACCAGACCCGGGGTCTGACGGTGGCCCGGAGACCGCGAGACTGGCAACGGCCGATTCGGCGCTGCGGTTCTGGCTGGCCGTTCGATAAGATTGCCCCGCACCCGCACTGTGCCGGGGACGTTCCTGGCAGAACCCAGGAACACCCCGGGGGCCGGGTTCCGACTTCTCTGGAGAGACCCTCATGACACGCCGAGGATGGATGATGGGAATTGTGCTGGCCGGTTGGCTGGGATGGATGGCCGGTAACGCGGTCGCGCTTGATCACACGACCGATTCCCTCGAGACCGTCAAGAAGAACGTCGCGGGCAAGAGTGCCCTGCTGCTGGATGTGCGCGAGCAGGAGGAGTGGGATGCCGGTCACCTGCAGGCCGCCCGTCTTTCGCCCCTCAGTGGCCTGAAGGACAATGCCAAGCTGGAAGAGATGCTCAAGGACCTCCCCAAGGACAAGGTGATCTATGCCCACTGCCGCAGTGGCAAGCGTTGCCTGGCGGCCGGGGAAATCCTGAAGGCAAAAGGCTACGACGTCCGTCCCCTCAAGGCGGGCTACGATGACCTCGTGAAGGCCGGGTTTGAGAAGGCGAAGTAGATTTCACGATCGGCCCCGGGCACCGGTCTGCCATTCGTGAGACTCTCCGTCGGGCGTCCCGCGTCGGCCCGACGGGGAGTGCCTGGAAGACCCGGGCGGCCCCTGGGCCCGCTTTCTCCCCGCCACCCCGAGGCGGGCCACCGCCGACCACGCCGCCGGCAATCGTATGAACCGGAGCGCCGCATTTCGGGAGGAAGACGAGAGCATGCCAGCGTCACTCTGGGACGTGGAATACCTGGCCTTCGACGTGGAGACGACCGGCCTCAGTCCCGCGTTTTGCGAGATCGTGGAATTTGGGGCGGTGCGGTTCACGGCCGACGGAACCGAGGTCGGGCAGTTTCAGCAGTTGGTCAATCCCGGGTGTGCGATTCCGTTCCACGCCTCGCGCGTGCATGGGATCACCGATGACATGGTCAGAGGTCAACCCCGGCTGAAGACGGTGTTGCCAGACTTCCTGGAGTTCCTCTCCGCACGCCCGTCGCTCCTGCTCGCCCACAATGCCTCATTTGACCTGGGGTTTGTGGGGGCGGCCATCCGGCGGATCGGCTGCCGGAAAATCCCCAGCGATCCGGTCATTGACACCCTCTCGTTCGCGCGGGCCCGACTGCCGCACCTGCGCCGTCACCGGCTTCCCGACCTGCGCACCCATTTCCGGATCGCGACTCCCGCCGCACACCGTGCCCTGGAGGATTCGCTGGTGCTCAAGAGTGTCTTTCTCAAGCTGGCGCAGTTCCAGCCGGCCGTCACGAGTCTCGACGACGTCTTCCGGTTGTCTCCCCCCAGAAAACTGGGAGGGTGACGGCGGCCACTCGAAGGCGGGCTGTTGACGGTGACCTCTTGACGGCGTTCCCCACCGGGAGGCGCGGTGGAGGGCGATCACTCGACCCGGCGGAGTACGTGAGGGTCATCCATGGAGTTCGACGAGGTCGCAGTCGGCGAGGACGTGATCGCGTCCCACGCTTTGACCGTCATGCACTCCCGAGCCCCAGACCCGCGCGTGGGTCAGGCGCTCGGCCAGGTCCTTGTGGACCCGCCCCGCGAGGTCTTCGACGGTCGCGTTGCGTGGCACGGTGAACGGACTGGTGCGGTCGGCGGGTTTTCCCGGCTGCTTGGTGTAGATGCGGATCACGTCGAGCAGTTCGTAGATCCGCGTCCGCAACGCGGCCAGCGATTCGGGACGGTCGCACTCCACCAGCAGCGTGTCGAACTCACGCGGGTACATCTCGCGGAAAAACGCCAGCCGGTCGGCACAGCCCGGATCATCCCCCCGGGTCACCACCAGCAGCGTGCGGATCGAGACCCTGGAAAAATCATCTTCGGCAAAGCCGGTGTGCTTTCCGAGCAGCGTCTTGCGCGATTCGATCTGCTCGATGACCTGTTGCGTCTGCTCGGGGGCGTCGTCGGACGATCCGTCAAAACAGAGCACAATGGCGTCGGCACACTTGAGGATGTTGGTGAGATAAACCTCGTACAGGCTGTCGGTGATCGGCGGGGTGTCGATCAACTGGACCACGACATCTTCCCAGGGCATCATCCCGGGCTGGGGCTCGCGGGTGGTGAAGGGGTAGGGAGCCACCTCGGGAGTCGCACTGGTCAACTCCCTCAAGAGCCGGCTCTTGCCGGCGTTCGGGGCCCCGACCAAGACCACCTGGCCCGACCCCTGCCGGGGAAACTTGAAGGTCTTGGCCTTCTTGGGTGCCGAGCGCTCGGCCTGCTGCTCGGAGCGGGCGTCCTTGAGCCGGGTCTTGAGCTCGGCCTGAACCTTCTCCGACGCCTTGTGCTTGGGAAGCAGTTGCAGCATCAGTTCGAGGCAGCGGATCTGCTCGTCCGTCGACTGGGCGCGGCGGTATTCTTCCTCGGCCTTGCGGTATTGGGGTGTCGCGTTGACAGCCATCTCTGAATCCGAATGGGGATGTGGCGGGGCCTGGCTACATCGTCTTGCCGAGCGCGTGCGCCACCTTGCGGCAGACCGCCATCGTCGCCTCGAACTGGGCGAGATTCAATGTCTGGGCCGCGTCACTCATCGCCTTCGCCGGATTCTGGTGAACTTCAATGATCAGGCCGTCGGCACCGCAGGCGACCGACGCGGCCGCCATTGATGGGACCAGCGACGCAATCCCGGTCCCGTGGCTGGGATCGACCACGATGGGAAGGTGGGTTTTTTCGCGCAGGTACGGGACCGTCGCGAGGGGGAGTGTGAAGCGGGTGTGTGTCTCGAAGGTGCGAATACCGCGTTCGCAGAGGATGACCTGCTGGTTCCCCTGGTCGAGGATGTACTCGGCAGCAAGAAGAAATTCTTCGATGGTGGCCGACGGACCGCGCTTGAGCAGCACCGGTTTCCGCTGTTCGCCCACCGCCTGCAGCAGGTGGTAGTTCTGCATGTTGCGGGCCCCGATCTGGAGCACGTCGGCATAGCGGGCGACTAGTTCGACATGGTGGGGGGTCATCACCTCGGTGACGACCGCCAGCCCGGTCTCTTCGCGGGCGGCAGCGAGCAGTTCGAGTCCCCGCTCTTTCATCCCCTGGAAGGCGTAGGGGCTGGTGCGGGGCTTGAAAGCGCCACCGCGAAGGGCGTTCGCGCCGGCCGCTTTGACCAGTCGGGCCACTTCGAGAATCTCTTTTTCTCCCTCGACCGAGCAGGGACCGGCAATCACGCCGATCGTCCCCCCCCCCACCGTCAGGCTGCCGGTCTTGACGACGGTCGGATCCTTGCGGGTCTCGCGACTGGCGATCTTGTAGGGGGCGAGGATCGGAAGCACCTTCTCGACTTCCGCGTCCCCTTCCAGCTCGGCCTGGGTTCCCTCTTTCTCAGCCCCGGTGGCGGCGATGACTGTCCGCTCGACGCCGACGATCACATGGGGTTTCATCCCCAGCTCTTCCAGTCGCCGGGTGAGGCGGTCGATGGTGGACTGAGAACTGAGCGGCTTGAGCACGATGATCATGAAACAAAACCTGCAGGCTGCGAGGGAACCGGCGGCCGGGCGTGGCCGCACGAGTCAAAGGGGGTGGGATGGAGAACAGCGGAGGGGAAATAAAAAAACAGGCCCTGAAATCACTTTGATCTCAGGGCCTGCACGAATCACAGTCTTGCGGTGTTCAGCGTACCGCAGATCGGTTCGGGCCCTGGATGACCCCATACCACTCTCCAAACCGCCAGCCCGGGCGACCGAAACCGCCTCGCGCAGAGCGAACTTGAAAAATGATCTGACGCATCACAAGACACCGAGTCTGGTTTGAGACAACCTGAAATACGGATGTAGATACGCACCCGGTTTCAGGACCGCTGAACAGACTTCCGCCCGGTGGGGGAACGCGTCGCAGGGACGTCCTGCATTCTCCCGCACACGGCCTGGAAGTGGTTTTGTTGCTGCCTGAGCGGTTGCTCTGACAGGAATCGACGAGTCAACACACGCAGCCCGTCAACTGCTTATCAGGCAGCACACCTCTGGGAAGTACAACACATATACTGAACCACCTCCTTCCGAATCGGGGACCGCCCGGGTTCGGTGCTTCCACAAAGACACCTACTGCCGGCTTGACACCAGCCCGGAGCACGTCTGAACCGGGCAACCAACTCATCACTTCTTTCTATAACGGGGGGATGAGGGAGTCAACACTTTTGTCGGCGATTTTTCGGGGAGTGAAACCGGCACCATGCGCTGCCGACGGCTGTTGCCTCCGAGCAGGCAGAGCACACCCCGTCGCAACTCATCCCCCGCCCCCCGTGACAAGGCGGCGAGCGAACGACCGGCCCTTACCTCCAACAGGTCGCACTCCCAGGGGCCGACAGGACGCTCGGCACCCGTCCAGAGGCGGCGTTCGGCACCGAACGCCAGGGCCCGTTCGGGATGCACGCAGAAATCCTCCAGCCCCCAGTTGACGGCCAGGGTTCCTGTCAGGCGGTCGGTCCACCGCTCCACACTGCACCGCAGGCGATCGAGATCGGGGGTTCCTCCCGGATCCCGGCCATCGACCGAGACCAGCAATTCGAGCAACGCTTGCCGCAGGCTCAGCGCTTCATCCAGGACGCCGGACACAGGTCCCCGCCAGCCGAGGGAGCCGGGTTGCCCCTCCGGATGCAGCTCGGCATTCACCGCCATCGTCAGGACCTGTTGTGACCAGCAACACCCCCAGAGTCGCACCACAAGGTCGGTGGCGACCACCTCGGCCACCAGGGGCCACGCATCGAACCGGACCCGTGCCGAGAGACCGCGCTCGTGTTCATGTTTCCGCCGCAGATCGTGCAGTTCATGGCTCCAGGTACGACTGACCTGTTGCCAGTGCCGATTCCACGACTGGCACAGCGACAGCTCCACCGGGCTCCAGGGAGGTGGAGCCTGGACCCAGTCTTGCGTGATTTGTACCGCGATTTCCAGGACCTGAGCGAGATTCACCCGACACCACCGGTGTTGAAACACAGCCCCCTCTGCTGGTCCGCCAGTGTCGTCACGAGGGGCCTGCGCTCACCCGACACCGCACCACCCCCACCGGAACGGAGCCGTTCGCCCTGGACGGGGTGATGCTGCGGAATCCGCATCGCAAATCGCGCGCCGTCCAGGGATCGAACCGAATGGCCCTGGTTTTCCCGTGGCTTTTTGATGCTGTTCCCGACTCCCTGCTCTCGCGGCGAGTGGAGGTTGTGGTGGAACGACCACAGCCGTGTTGACGATCGTCAACACTCGCAACGCCGCAGGACAGTGTCCCGCGAATATCGGATTCCAACTTCGGGCCATCCTGGAAATCGCCCGGCTCGCGTTCCACCCCGGTCAGATCCCTTCGGAACAACAGGATCGTCCGCCAAAGACCGGGGGCTGGAGCAACGCGTGCATCACTCCCGGGGGGGCGTTGAGTCACCTTCGGCACGAGACGATTCGCGGGGGGGCTTCTCGAATCGGGAGTCCCGACCGAAGGTCAAACCCGACGCACCCTGTTTCCAGGTCGTCCGGAGAGGAACGCCGTTTTGTGGTCGCATCGGGCTCGGCTGTGACCTGTCTGGCGATCGGGACAGAACTTCGGCCGTGGACACAAAGTCCGCGAGGCGATGGTTGTGCGGCTGGCGGATCTGGATCTCCACCTGATAACTCCCCGGCTCGAACTCCACAGCCCCCAGATCGCATTCCAGTTCGAATGATCCTCTGTCGAGTTCGCAACCGGGGCTGGTCAGATTCAGCAGGAACCTGGTCTCGGGGCGGCGGATGAGGACCCGGACCAGGACCCGCGAGAGTGTCGCGGTGGTCGTCCCCCGGATCCGCAGTCGGGCCCGATCGCCACGGTGGCAGGGGGACTCTTCGGAACCGAGCAACTCGACCCCCTCGATGGTCACGGGGCGGTCGCCTGTCTCCAGTCCCCCAGCCATTGGTGATGGCGGGGTTTTCGTCATCCCTTGGGCACCGGCTGGCACAGCGTCAGATCCCTCCGCTGCGACTGGCTTGGCCGAGCGTTGCCGCAGCACCAGGGGGTCGACGCCCCGTTCCTGGGCGAGGGCATTGTAGGCCTCAATCGCCTCGAGCGCGGTCCCCACCAGTAGTTGCCGCCCCTGGTCGAGCAGCAGCACGCGCTGGCAGAGGGTCTGCATGGCCTGCGTATCGTGGGTCGCGAGCAGCATCGATCCGCCGGCGGCAATGAATTCCTGAAGGAACTGCTGGAATTGGTCCTTGAGTCGCCGGTCGCCTCCTCCCAGTGCCTCGTCCGCGAGGAACAGGTCGGGATTCAATCGCGAGTAAATGGCAAAGCTGAGGCGGCTGCGCATTCCCCGGCTGTAGGTTCCCACCGGCTGATCGAGGTTCTCTTCCAGTTTCGCGAGGCGGGCGATCACCTCAATTTCCTCGGCGTTTCTCTCGGGGGGAATGCCAAACACAGCCAGTTGCATAAGGATGTTTTCGCGACCGGTCTCCTGGATGCTGAGGACCCCGGCATGGTCAATCCGGCACACGTTGCGGGCCCAGATTGTGACCGAGCCGGTCGTCGGCAGCAGAACCCCGGAGGCGAGGTTCATGAGCGTGCTCTTGCCCGCCCCGTTCATCCCGATGACGCCCACGACTTCGCCGGGGTGGATGGCGAAGTTGACATCCCGCAGCGACCAGAATTCTCCATCCCGCAATTCGTCGCGGGGAGGACGCCGACACAGTTCCCGCCCCATGTCGAACAGCGTGTACGACAGGCGGTGCTTCGACTGCCGGCAGAATCGCTTGGAAACACCGGCAAACTCGAGGAGCGGGGGACCGGGGAGACTCACGACATCATCCGTTCGACAACGTGGGGCTGGGCAAACCGGCAGAAGGCCCAACCGAGAAGAAACAAGACCAACCCCACGAGAGGTGCCACCAGGGGGACCGTGACCGAACCGGGTGCGCCATAAGCGGCCGCCCGGATTCCCTCAAACAGCCAGGTGAGCGGGTTCCACCGATAGATCTCGTAGATCCAGGTTCCCTCATGGGGCAGGAAGAAGATCGGGGTGATGGTGAACAATACCAGGGGGAAGGCGGAGGCAATGACCTCAATGTCGCGCTGCAGCGCGTTGAGCGGCGCCAGGAACATCCCCAGACCGGCCCCCAGCAGCGTGATCCCCAGCAATCCCCAGACAGCGATCGGGATGGTTGCCGCGACCGGAACTCGAAATGCGACGAACAATGACGCAATCACGATCACGCGAATGACATCCCGAAGGCCGAGTTCGATCATGCTGGCCATCAACATGGGCTCCAGCATGCCGCGCCGCGACCGCAACAGAGGGCCCGCACTCTGCAACAACCGCCGCAGCGAGTTGAACGCCTCGAGGAAGGTCTGCCCCATCAACATGCCGCACGCGCTGAAAAATGCGCTGTGCACCCCACCGATTTCGGCTGACAAAAACTGGGCTCGCCGACCATAGATAAAGACCAGCGCGGTCATCACGGCCGGGGCGAAGAACAGCAGGAATCCCAGGAGGGAATGCCGGGACTGCTGGATGATTGACCGCCGGAACATCCGCCAGCCCAACTGCGGCGACTGCTGGGAATCGGTCAGCCACTCGCGCAGGAATGACCCTCCGGCCGCCAGACGGCCAGCCGCCTGGCGAATCAGCACGGGACCGGTTTCCACCCCGGTTTCCGCACTCATTGAGGGGCGTTCCACCGGGTCCGGATGAGTCCCCGGAAACTCCCGGACCTCCCCGATCGGCCCCAGTTCCCCCGGCCTCTCTTGCTCCTCCACCATCGGTGCAACTCACCTGTGAACCAGTCCCCGGGACCGGTGCGGAGTGCAGACCGGTCGTGCTGGACGTTCCATCGTAGTCGGCCCGCCCCCCGGACTGCCACTGGCGGTCGTGACCGGGAGGACGCCTGGCGGACCAGAGGCAGCCCCGTGACTCGCCTCTCTTCCCTTGTGTCCACCGCAGTGGGGAGGAACAATCCTTTCCACACCCCCCGCTCACGTTTTCATTTCGATGGCGGGGGTCCCGGAGCGATCCATGCCGCGTCACACGACCAAGCGTCCCACGGAAGATTCATCGTGGAAGTACATCACGGCAGCGACCCTGGTCGCCCTGGCCGGGGTGATTTACTGGGCCTGTCAACCGGCTCCTCCCGGAGCGCTGCTGGGCTCGGGCAAGGTCCTGACTGCGGAACAGCAGGAACTGGTGTTTTCCCGCCGAAACCAGGTGCTGGGGCAACTCGACAACGCCCTCAGCGAGGCGCAGATCCAGCCGGTGCTGGACCAACTCGAGGAGATCGGACACGTCCTGCCCGGGGATCGGTTTGTCACCCAGAATCGTGCCATTGCCCTGGTGCTCGCCCTCCAGGTGCAGGACAAGGCGGGAGTTCCCAAGCTGACCCCGGACGACGTTCTCGCCGAACTGGAGACGATCAAGAAAGCCGATCCCAAGTCGGCGATTCCATGGCTGCTGGCAGCCCAGGTGGCGGAGAAAAACAGCCAGGGCGAGCAGATGCTTGCCGAGGCCCGCCAGGCGGTCAAGCTGGCCCCAAAGGAACCCCTGGCGTGGTTCGCCCTCGCCAAGGCGGGCGAGTTTCTCGCCGGGGATCCCGAGGTTGTCGCCGAGGCAACCGCCGCTCTGCAGAAAGCCCTGTCGTTCGATCCCACCAACACCCACATCCTGCGGTTGCTGGCCCCGGCCCTTGCCGGTCAACAGCAGCCCGAGGTCGAGGGGGTGCTGAACACGCTGCGGTCGCAGACGGCCCTGCTCGATCTGGTCCGGCGTGATGCCGCCGCCCAGAACAAGGACCCGCAGGAAATCGACCGCTATTTTCAGCAGGCGATCGATGCGGCCCAGGAGAAGGACTGGGACCGCTGCACGGGACTTTGCACCCGCATCGGCAACCTCATCAAGTCGCAGGGTTGGGTCCAGAGTGACCGCCAGAGAATCGATCCCGACCAACTCGCGCTGCGGTTTGTCGCGACCGACTTCAGCACGCGCATCGCCCCTGCCAAGTCGGAGGGAATCTCATCCCCGCCGCTGCAGTTCACCCCCGCCAGCGACCTGCCCCCGCTTGACCCGGTCGCCGGACTGGTCGACCTGCAGATTGCCGATGCCGACGATGACGGAAACCTCGATCTCGTGCTGCTGACCTCCAACACCCTGCGGGTCGTCACCCCGCGTGATGGTGGTTGGGTGACCCTGTTCTCACACTCCGGGACCGGCCCCTGGCAACAGGTGCTGATTGCCGACCTCGATCGGGACGAGAACAAGAACGCGAAGAAGCCACTCGGTCCGGACGGGTCCACCCCCCTGACCGATCCCCGCACCTGCGACACGGCCGACGTCGACTTTATCGCCTGGGGTCCCGGGGGCCTGGAAGTGCTGCGAAACGAACTGCAGGATCCTCCCACCTCCCGCCAGCTGCAGGTGATCGAGCAGTCCCCCACGTTCGCCGAGCAGCGCGATCCCCGCGCCGCCACGCTGGTCGACTTCGATCATGATGGCGATCTCGATCTTGTGGTCGCCTTCGAAAAACAGGTTCGGTTCTGGCGCAACCGGGGGGATCAGACCTTTGAAGAAGTCACCGACAGATCCCAGGTTCCTGCCGAAGACCTGTCGATCGCCAGCCTGACTCCCGGCCCCTGGAACCACGACTGCTTCATTGACATTGTGGCCACCACAGTCGATGGCCGGCTGGGGGTGTTCGAAAACCTTGGGCATTCCGCCTTCCGCTGGGTTCCACTCGGTGCCGAGGCCAAGTCGGCCCCCGCCGGGCGGAAGGTGGTCCTGTTCGATGCCGACGGAAATGCCGACTGGGACCTCGCCACCGCCGGCCCGCAGGGAATCGGCCTCGTGAAGACCCGCGCCCCGGAGGTTGGCCTGGTGCAGATCGCCTCGGCACAATCGCTGGGAAAGCTCCCCGGCACGCACCTGATCGCGGCCGATTTCAACAACGACTCGTGGATGGATCTGCTGGCCTGGTCGGTCACCGCCGATGGGACTCCGCAGATCTTCCCCGGGACAGCCAGCGGACCACAGCCCGGCGAGACCGCTGTCGAACTGACCGGCAGCACGGCCATCTCGCTGATGGTTCCCGCCGATCTCGACCGCGACGGAGATCTCGACCTCGTGGTGGCGGGCAAAGAGGGGGTCCGGTTCTTCAGCAATGTCACCCCCAACGAGGGGCACTGGCTCGACTTGAGACTGCGGGCCCAACCCGATGACAAGGTCGCCCGCGTCAACCACCTCGGAATCGGCAGTGTGGCCGAGATCTGGATGGGAGACCAGGTTCGACGGCAGATTGTCTCGCAGCAGTTCACCCATTTCGGCCTGGGGAAAGTCTCCCAGCCCGACCTCCTGCGGCTGGTCTGGACGAATTGCGTCCCCCAGTCCCTGCTGCAACCGGCGAGTGACCAGGTTCTCTGCCAGGTGCAGGTCCAGACCACCTCATGCCCGTTCCTCTTCACCTGGACCGGCGAGCGTTTTGAATTCCTGTATGACTTCCTGTGGGGGGCCCCGATCGGGCTGCAGTTCGCCGAAGGGGTGCTCGCCCCCGCCCGCCCGTGGGAATACCTCCACATCCCGGGAGACCGCCTCCAGCCCCGCGACGGCCGGCTGGTGCTGCAGATGACCGAAGAACTGCAGGAAGCCACCTACCTCGATCAGGTGGAACTGCTCGCCATCGATCACCCGGCCGAGGTCGAGGTCTTCTCCAATGAAAAGGTCGGCCCCCCGGACCTCGCCCCCTACGAGGTCCACACCGTACGACAGCGCCGGGCACCGGTGGCGGCCCGCGACCAGCATGGCCGGGATGTGCTCGACGAGGTCGCCCTCGCTGACGGGCGATTCTTCCGCGGCTTCGACGCACCGGCCCGCACCGGGCGGGTCGAAAGTCACTTCCTCGAGCTCGACCTGGGTGATCTCGGACCTGCCGAACAGGCGGAGCGCATCCTGCTGGTCCTGTCGGGTTACATCTTTCCCACGCCGACGTCGGTTTCGGTCGGGCTGGCCCAGGATCCGGCGAATCCCCCCGGGCAGCCGCCAGCCCTGTGGGTCCCCGACGCCCAGGGGGAATGGCGCGAAGTGCGTCCGTTCTGCGGATTCCCCGGCGGGAAAAACAAGACGATTGTGCTGGATCTCAGCGACGCCTTCCTGGCCCGCGACTACCGCCTGAGAATCGTCACCAACTTCGAGATCTGCTGGGATGAGGCGTTCTTCACCCTCGATGAAACCCCGGCAGAGATCCGCCAGACACCGGTTGAACTGACGCGTGCCGACCTGCATTTCCGCGGCTTTTCCCGCCGGGTGACCAACCCCCACAACGCCCCCGATGCCTACCTCTACGACCAGGTCGACACCTCGACTCTCTGGCTGCCCATGCAGGGAGCGTTCACCCGGTACGGGGATGTGCGGCCCCTGCTGACCACGGAAGATGACCATCTGCTGGTCTTCGGCTTCGGGGATGAACTGACGCTGGAGTTCACCCCGCCCCCCCCTCCACCGGCTGGATGGAAGCGCGACTACATCCTGCACAACGTCGGGTGGGACAAGGACTGCGATCCGAACGTGCGGCAATGTGCCACGGTTGACCCCCTCCCCTTCCGCAATCTCGCGAATGATCCGGAGGGGTCAGACTCGGACTCGTACCGCGCCTACCTGCGGACCTGGCAGACCCGCACCCTGCCCCGCATGGACTTCTGGCGCCGGAAGCCGACCGGAACCCCGTAGGCGGGGAAGACTCTGCCGGCCCCCTCGCTGCAGGCGTCCCCTCGCGGTACGCGTCCTGTGGTGAGGGGAACAATGGTGCGCTCGGGGCGAATGGCTTCGCGGGGTGACCAGCGGGCGCTAGGCGAGCAGATCGTGCACGACGTGGCCATGGACGTCGGTCAGCCGGTAGTCGCGTCCCGAATAGCGGTAGGTCAATTGCTCATGGTTGAGCCCCATCAGGTGGAGGATGGTGGCGTGGAGGTCGTGGACGTGGACGCGGTTCTCGACGGCCGAGAGTCCAAATTCATCGGTGGCCCCATAGCTGATGCCCCCCTTCACGCCCCCCCCTGCCAGCCAGCTGGTGAACCCGTAGTGGTCGTGGTCGCGCCCCTTTTGTCCCTCGGACGTCGGAGCCCGGCCAAATTCCCCCCCCCAGACCAGCAGGGTGTCATCCCACAGGCCGCGCTGCTTGAGGTCGATCATCAGGGCGGCGATTCCCTGATCGCAGGCCCGGGCCAGTTCGGCATGTCCCCCCTCGATGTTTTCGTGGCCGGTATCCCAGGCGATGTCGTAGTCATTGATCGACAGCGACAGTTGCACCACCCGCACTCCCCGCTCGACCAGCCGACGGGCCAGCAGGCAGCCCTTCGCGTATTCACTGTCGCCATACAGGGCGTGGGTCGCCTGTGTCTCCCCCGAGAGGTCGAATGCCTCGGGAACCGAGAACTGCATGCGGAAGGCCATCTCCATGGCCGAGATACGCGACTCCAGGGCCGCTTCATTGCGCGCCCGGTCGGCATGCAGGCGATTCAACTGCCGCAACAGGTCGACCTGCTGCCGTTGTGACGAGGTGGAGACAAACTGGTTCCGCAGATCGTGCAGCACCGACTCGGGACGCATCTGCTGGATGTTGACGTAGCAGCCGGCATACGCCCCGGGGAGAAAGCTGTTGCCCCAGTTCGCCTGTTGGCCCCGGGGTTGGGCACGGGGAGAAAGAGCCACGAAGCCGGGAAGGTTCTGGTTCTCGGTCCCCAGTCCATACACCAGCCATGAGCCGAGACTGGGGCGATTGGGCTGCAGGTGCCCGACATTCATCATCAGGATGGCCCCGGCATGTTCGGGAATGTCGGTGTGCATCGAGTGGATGAAGCAGATGTCATCGACCTGACCCGCCACGTGGGGAAAGATGTCGCTGACCCACTTGCCGCAGTCGCCATACTGCCGGAACCCGAAGGGGGACGGGAAGAGCCCTCCCTGGGTGTTCCGCAGCGACTTGCGGTTGACCTCGCTGGGACGCTGGCCGGCGTGACTGGCGATCGCCGGCTTGTAGTCGAAGGTGTCGACCTGCGACGGCCCTCCCGGCATGAAGAGCTGGATGACGTGCTTCGCCTTCGGGGCGAAATGGGGAGCGGCCGTCGCCAGCGGGCTCGCCGGTGTCGACGTCCCCCCCTGGGCCCCCTGGGCGAGCATGGCGGCCAGCCCCACTGAACCGAAACCGGCCCCCATCCGGGCCAACAGTTCGCGGCGATCAAAACAGGGGGGAAACGGTTGACGGAAATTCATGGCAGTTGCGAGGGAGGATCGGGAACTCTCGGGGGGAACCACGGCCAGTTGCCCGGCTTGATTCAAGTCACCCGGCGTGATTACGGCGTGCCGGGGAAGTTCGGACGAAACTCTCGCCGCGACGTTTCGTCCACGTCCGGTTTTTCTTCCTCGGTGAACTCGACTGGTTTCGACTCGGCTGGTTTCG
>DNUF01000228.1:0-36877 GCA_003508595.1 Planctomycetaceae bacterium | reverse complement strand
ACTCGGCTGGTTTCGACTCGGCTGCCGGCTTCTCTTCGGCTGCAGGCTGTTGTTCGGCTGGTTTCTCGGCGGGAGCAGTCGCGGCCTCGGTTTTTTTCTCGTCTGGTTTTTTCTCGTCCGGTTTCTTTTCGTCGGGCTTGGTCTCGGGGGCGGGGGGGGCGACGGCCGCCTGGTCGCTGGGGTAGAGCCGCAACCGATCGTTCCAACCCCGCAGCTCGATGTAGCGATCGCGGGCATTGATGGTGAGGCTGCGGAAGCCCGGCTGCTGGGCCGACTTCTCGTCAAGCTTGCGGGTTCCCGTCCGCTTGTCGAGTGCGACGAGGTGCATCGACCAGAAATTCATCTGTCCCTTGTTCTCGAACTTGCGCGAGACAAACAGCAGCACGGGGGAAAACTCGAGACGTTCCAGCAGCAGATTCTGGCCCAGCACCTGCTGCTTCCAGCGGGGCTGTCCAGAGGCGAGATCGAAGGTGGCGACAGTCCCGTTGATCCGCACATAGGGGAGCTGCTCGTTGTAGTAGTTCTGCACGGCACCGGGGCGATTGACCACCAGGTACAGTTGCTCGCGGTCGCTGAAGACAAACAGTTCGTTCTTGGCCTTGATCTCGATGTCGGCAACCTCGAAGGATTGGCGCGAACCATCGACCAGATCGATCACTGTGAGGGCGGAGGTTTTCACCTCCTTCCCCGCCGGCTCGACGCAGGCGAGGCGTTCTTCGTCGAGGAGGGCCGCGAGCACCCCCTTGCGCAGGGCGAGTTTCCAGCGGTCCTGCCCGGTGATGGGATCGTGTCGCCGCAACTCGACCTCCATCTCGGTCGTCGTGGCCAGCAGCAGGTCATCGCCCAGGGTGTGCAGCGACTTCTGCTGCAGTTCCTTCAACCTGGGAACCTCCACCGACCGGCCATCCAGTGTGCGCAGCGCCTGGGGGCCCATCGGGGCACCGCGCCGGGGCAGGCCCGGAATGGGTGCCGACCGCATGGCGAGCTGTCCCTGGGCCAGGGCCTGGGGATCGAGCGCGTTGAGATAGACCACCCGATCCCCCCCTCCCAGCGACAGTCCATTCCGCATGACGCGCATCTGCCAGCGGACCTCGCCCGTCTCGACATCCAGCACCTGCATGAAACGTCGTCCCTGCACGCAGATGACCTCTTCACCCATCAGCGTGAGGGGACCGGCGGACGCCTGGATCTGCAGAGGCTGGCGGTTGTTGCCGGCCGAGATGGTCCGCAGCGGGAGGAAGGGGGTCTGGGGCCGGCCGAAGTATTGCTGCACCCCGCGTGCATCGAGCGGACGGGTCCACAACGCCTGCTTCTCGGATGGCGACAGCATGTGCAGCACCCCCTGGAACATCAGCAGCAGGCGGTGTCCGTTCGATCGGGCGAAGGCCGTCCCCCCGTCGTTGCCGCCGGTGGCCAACCGCAGCGGCAGGGTCCAGTACCCCGCGTCGGTCGAACCCTCCACCATGTCAAGCCGCTGTGACTGGGGGTCGACGTTCAGCCGGTATCGTCCAAACAGGGGAATGCGTGGCCCCAATTGGCCCAGCTCGAAGTTGGTGGCATTCTGGTAGTTGGCTGCCATCCGCTCGATGCGCAACCCGGCCTCGGGCCATGTGATGCCACGCGCGGGGGTTTCCTCCTTCGGCCAGCCCTGCAGCAGCTTCGCGGAGACCTGGTTGCCGGTCTGTCCATCGGGAAACGTCGCGTCACGCCAGCGGGTCCCCAGCAACCGGGCGGTCGCCTGGGCGTCTTCCCGCAACCCGAACTCCTCCAGCAGCCGGGCCAATCGCTCGATCGCCCGAGCCCCCAGGGCCGGGGTGCCCCGGCGGGCGACCCGCAGCAGGTGGAACTCGGCCCGCGCCAGGTGCCGGTCGGCCGCCAGGTCGTCGGCATACCGCAGCCGGACTTCGTCCGACAGGGGATGATCGGGAAACAGGCCGAGAAAATGACGGCGTTCTTCGACACCACCGGCCAGGCTGTTCTGGGCCAGTTCGGCCACTCGCCCCTCGAGGGCCGGCCGCTGGTCTTCGGGAAGGCTGGCCAGCAGGTCGACCAGTTTGCCCGCCACCCACCAGTCGGCCCGTACCTGGACCGCGGGGCTCTGAACCGCAGGGTTGTTGTCCTGCGGAATCATCTGCCGTCCGGAATCGTCGGCCAGCTGCAGGTACGCATCGAAGGCAGCGGAGTACTGTCGGTCGGCGAGGTACCGGTCGGCCTGCAGTCGGCGCAGGGCCAGGATCTGCTCGGGGGAGGTCGCCAGTTCCTGCAGCTGCCGCATGTCATCTTCGATGCTCGCACGGTGGAAGTCGGCCCGCACCAGGGCCTGCAGCGAACTGAACAGCAGGTTTCTCCGGCGGGCCTCCGGAGCCTCGGCAAGTGCCCCAGCCGGAATTCGGCGCAGCAACTCGACCGCCGGTTCGTGGCTGCGCTGCAGCAGGGCCATCTCGGCTTCCCGCAAGAGGGCGACCGAATCATTCGGATCGGCCGCCTTTCGCCGTGCAATGTCGCTGGTGATCGTTTCGCGATCTTCAAAGGCGGTGACTGCGAAGGGATCGACCGAGATCAACAACCCCTGCGACAGCACGAGATTGCCCACCCCACCGGCCGCCGACTCGGGGAGATACGTCTGCGAGACGATCTCTCCGCTGGCCAGGTTGAGCGTGGCGACCTCACCCGAGGCGAGCGGCAGGTGATACCGGTTTTCGCTCGCCATCCCCCGCCCCGAGGGAATGGAATGGCTGGCGGTCCAGGCCTGTTCACCATTCGACAACCGGTACGCCACGGTCATCTCGCGCCCCACCACCACCACCAGCCCGTCAAACACACCCGCGACATACAACCCGTTCCCCCGGGGCTTGTTCCACAGCTCTTTGCCGCTGGACTGGTCGAGGCAGTAGAGGAACCCCTGCGCATCGATCGGGGCATGCAGCACACGCCCCCCCGAGGCGATGGGGGGAGTGGGATGCCAGATTCCCGCCAGGGAAAACTGCGGCACGGCCTGTCCCAGCGGATTGCCATCGGGACCATTCATCTGCGGCTGCTGGGGACGTGGCGGACGGTAGCCCCAGGTCACCGAGTGGGTGGTCCGGTCGACGGCCACCAGCCAGCCGACCGTGGTCGGGCACAGGATCTGCCCGTTGTCGATCGCCGGCTGTGCCGTATGCCACCGGCGGCCGATGTCTTTCCCGATTCCGACGTCGGCATAGGCGACGAGCTGCGACCAGCGTTCGGTTCCCGAGGCGGGATCGAGGCACAATAGACGGATCTGTCCCGACCGATCTCCCGAGGTCGCCTCCCCAATCACGAACATCTCTCCCCGGTCGACCACCGGGGGGCCAAACAGGAAGTAGCCCGCGAGGGGAGGATCGAGTTCTTCCCCCTGGGCGGGGCCACCAACCTCCCACAGGGGGCGCCCGGTGCGCAGGTCATAGGCGGTGAGCCGGGTCGACACCTCAAACACCTTCTCGGGGATGCCTCCCCAGCCCCATTGCTGACCCGGCTGCAGTGACGTGAGGAACTGGCTGTCTTCCAGCACAAACAGGCGGATGCCATCGGAACTCACCAACCCGAAATTCGCATTGCTGAAGAGCAGGCGCGCCAGGGGGCTGTTTTCCCCCATTCCCTGGGCGTACCCGAAGTTCCCCATCCCGGGCATCATCTGCCGGACGACCATTCCGCCATTGAAGAACTCATGCTGCTCAAAGCCGGCCCCATTCTGCCGGACCATGGCGTCGATCGGCTGCTCTTCGAGCGATGACCACAGGAGTTGACCAGTGGCGACCTCGATCACCTGGACGCCGTAGAGCGTGCGAACTGCCAGCAGCCCATCGACGAGGATCGGGGTCATCACGGGAATCGTCGGCAACTGGGCATCGGTGAGGTCTTCGAGCAGGTTGGACAACTGCTCGTGCGCCGACTCGCTCTGGGTCAACCGGTGCTGCCAACGGGAGAGCAGCAGTGGAGTGCCCCCCTGCTGCCGCCCCGAGTGGGCGGGATTGCCATAGAATTGGGGCCAGTCACGCTGAGGACCAGCATCGAGCCCCAGGGGGGTCGTGCGGGCCTGCCACCAGGCGGCCGGTTCCTGGCGGGCACCGGCAAGGTCGAGCCCCTGGGTTCCGGCGGCCGTGAGCAGTTCCCGGGCGGGTTCTTCGAGCCCGGCCCCCCGCAGGGCAAATGCACTCTTCAGGCGCCATTGCCGGTCTTCGGTCAGTTCGGGCCTGGCCCGCCACAGGGCGGCGAACCACCGGGCTGCCGCCGCGTATTCGCCCCGCTCGAGGTGGTACGACCCCAGCCGGTTCGCCGCGTCGTAGCCGGCGGGGGTGTGGAAGTAACCCCGGGCGACCCGCCCCAGTCCGGCCGGCCGTCCCGACCGAACCGCCTCGGTCAACAGTTGCTGTGCCAGTCCGCTGTATTGGGTGCGGTACTGCTCGAGCAGCTCGGCGGGGGCCTGGCCGCGCAGCTCGTCGGCCGCCCCCCGCAACGAGCTCCACGATCCCTCCGACTCAAACAGCGAGTCCTCGGGCAGTTCCGAGATCTTCTGCAGCAGGTCGAGGGCTGCCGGCCAGTCTCCCGCTTCCACCAGACCCTTGGCCTTCAGCAGGTAGCCGGCTCCCTTCTGGTCGTAGGGGGCGGTGGGATCCTTGGTGTGCTTCTTGGTCCCCGGTTTGTCGGGGACTGGTTCGGTCGGCACCGAGGGGACCGTCTTCGCCCCCTTCGCCGGTCGAAAGTTGCGGATGATCAGGTCGGTCAGCGGGTTTCTGGGCTTGGCGGCGTCCTTCTTGTCGCCATCCTTCTTGTCGCTGTCTTTGTCTTTCTCGTTTTTGTCGCCGTCTTTGCTGTCCCCTTTCCCGGAGTCGGGTTTGGATTCCCCAGCCGGGTCGCCGGCCACCTTCCGGGGTGGGGTCTGGGGCTCGTCGTCGGCACGGGTGTTGGAAAGGGGGACGCCGGCGAGCAGGGCAATGGCGAGTCCCAGCAGACCACACAGGCGGCACCAGCCCCGCAGTTGCCACGACATGCATAGACGGGGCTGGCGATGACAGGACAGGTTGTGGGGGAAGGGCTTGGTCTGCATCACAACCTCAGGCCACGCACGGCCGGAAAGAGTGCGCCGGGAAACGATTTCGTGACGGCAGGAAACCAGCGCGAAACCGGGCGAAACAATGCGTCGATTGTCAGCCCCGGGGGGGCAAAACGCAAGATGGAAGACGAACCGTCTGGAATTCCCAGGGGGCGCGGGATAGCATGGGTCATCCGGTCCCCTGACTCGTGGGAACGTCACCCGCATGTTGTGTCCCTTCTGCCGCAAGAGTGAGACCCGCGTGATTGACTCTCGCGCGAGCGAGGATTTTGCGATTCGACGACGGCGGGAATGCCTGAATCTCAAGTGCGGCAAGCGGTTTACAACCTACGAAAAGATCGAGGAAACCCCGCTCAAGGTGGTCAAGAAGGATGGCACCCGCGTGCCGTTCGACCGCGGCAAGATCTTCCTCGGCGTCGAGAAGGCCTGCTACAAGCGCCCCGTCAGCTCCGAGCAGATCGACCGTCTCGTCGCGCAGGTCGAAAGCGAGATTTATCAGAACTATGAGGGGGAAGTCCCGTCGCGCTCGATTGGCGAACTGGTGTTCAATTCCCTGCGGGAGGTCGACCAGGTCGCCTTTGTCCGCTTTGCCTCGGTCTACCGCGAATTCCAGGATGTCAACGACTTCGTCGAAGAACTCGAACCGATTCTGAGGCAGACCGGTCGGACCTGATCCGCAGGACCGACCGGGCTCGACAGGCCGGCGGGTGCAGTCGTTCCATCATTTGCGGACCCGCAGTCCATTCTTCACCCCCGGACTCGATGCGCTTGCGGCAAGACGACGGCTGCCTGCCGTCAGCGTCTGACCAGCGAGCCGTCGATGCGACGGCGATCTCGGCCAGCCCGCTGGACGATCCTCCGGCTGGACTACCCGGGAAGCAGCCCCAAGGCACACCGGTCCCGGACCTCGTCGAGAGTCGTTTCGGACAATACGGCCCCATTTCGGAAAACCGGCTGAAGCTGATCGGGACGGGGGTCGGACAGGGGAACGGTCTCGAAGTGGTGATCCGGGCTGTCGGAGCGGCGGACCAGCTTGAGCCGCCCTTTCTTGGAGATCTTCCCCGAATCGGTCACCGGCTGCTTGTAGACGTCACGTTCGGCATTCCCCACGAGAATGGACGAGCACTTGAAGGCAAACCGCTGCGTGTCCCGGTTCAGTTTCTGCAACAGGCCGCCCCCCGAGCCAAACGCGATGTTGTCAGCCGACCATCCAGCCGCCAGGACCGCCTCGAGGATTTTCCCCAGCATGGCGAAGTCGATGCCATCCCCCTGGATGACCCGCACCTGCGGCGGCAAGACCCGGTAGCCCTGCGTGTTTTTGCTGCTGCCAAATTTCTCCCCGAGGATCTCCAGCACACGCACCACCGTCGTCGGGGGATCTCCCGAATCGGGGCGGATGACCAGGGTCCCGTCGCGCGCCAGGACCTCGGCTTTCAGCACGCCGCCCCAGATCTCGGCACAGCAGTGAAAGATGTCGTAGCTGTCGCTGACGACAGCAACGAGCCCGGTGGGGTATTGCCGCAGCATGTTGCGGCAGGCATCAATCTCTCCCGCCCTGCCCCACGACGTGATGGTGCTGTGCTCGGCAGCCGGGATCGAGAACCCGGCCATTGGGGCGTGGTAGTAACGCCGTCCGAATTGCAGGGCGGCCAAAGTATCGGTCCCCAGAAAGCTGGTGAGGTGGGCCAGTCCCCCCAGGCCGGCCTGCTCGGGGCAGGTCACTCCCCGAAAGCCAAAGTCATGCAGCTTGAACCCGATCTGGGACGGGTCTCCGGAACGGGCCAGGGCCCGGGCAATGACCTGCTTCATCGCCCGGCTCTGGGTCGCCACGGTCGAGGGATACCACGTCTGCACCAGCAGCGTTTCCAGATAGTTGGTCAGCCAGTAGACCCGGTCGTCGGTGTTTTCGACCGTCATCAGGACGTTGGACGCATCGACGACCGTTCCCTCCGGAACCGCCCGAATCTCCACGGGCAACCGCCCGCCGTGGTGGTTCAGGATGTGTTCCCACCCCGCGCGGTTGAAGACCGGCTGACCAAAGTGCAGGCGGCAGAGTTCGTCCGCCTCGTCGATCCCCGCCTGCGTGACCACCGGCCCCGACAGGTACTCCTTCAGCCAGTACTGCAGCCCGAAAAAGACCGTCTGGGGATGCACACTTCCCGACCGCGACTCGAAGTACGAATAGACCCGCCGGGTCCCCGGTGGATATTGCAGGTAGTGGCTGACCTTGTAGCTGTCGGTCAGCAGGCAGATGTTGTGCAGTTGGGGCATGGAATCAGAGCGCGCCCAGAGGTGGACAGGAAACACTCCCAAAACTGTGCTGGACAGACAATTCCAGAGACAAGACATTAGACCGTTTGGTTCAGGGGGACGAAAGGTTTCAGGAGGGAGGGCAGTACCATGCGCGGCTGGTGGGGTATCGTGGTGGTGATCGCGGCGCTGCGGGTGCACGACACGGGGGCCGACGACCGATCCCGGATTGATTCGGTCCCCTTCCTGGGGGGAACGGCAGGCTATGCCGTCTACCGGACCCCCGCCCTCGTGGTCTCCTCTCAGGGAACGGTGCTCGCGTTCTGCGGCGGGCGGGTGAATGACCACAAGGATGAAGGTGACATCGATATCGTGCTGCGCCGTTCGGTCGATGGCGGCAAGACCTGGGGCCCGCTGCAGGTGCTGGCCAATGACGGTCTCCATCCCTGCAAGTGCGTCTGCCCCGTGGTGCTCGACTCGGGCCGGGTGCTGGCCCTGTACGTCTGGAACAAATCCATCCTCTCGAAAGAGGACCGCACCACCCGAGAAGTGTATGAGATTCATTCCGATGACGATGGGCTCACCTGGTCGCAGCCACGCAACATCACCGCCATGGTCAGCCAGCCCGATTGGGGTTGGTCGGGAACCGGTCCCTGCCATGCCATCGTCAAGCAACGCGAACCGCATCGGGGGCGAATCGTCGTTCCGGGGCGTCATGCCGTGGGGAAAGGGATGGTCTCGCACATCCTGTACTCCGATGACCAGGGGGCAACCTGGCACCTGGGAGGGTCCCTCGACCGGAAACGCTCGACCGAGTGCACTGTTGTTGAACTGAGCACTGGCGAACTCATGCTCAACAGCCGCAATCAGCGGGGGGACGAAGAACACCGGGTCGTGGCCATCAGCCAGGATGGAGGAGCCACGTTTGGCCCCGCCCGGATCGACCGGGCCCTGGTCGAACCGCGTGGCTGCCAGGCGAGCCTGCTCTTCTATGGTCTCGACCCGCAGACCGGTCGCGGGCAGGTGCTGTTCTCGAATCCTGCAGACGCCACCCAGCGGTCCAACGGCACACTCAGGCTGAGTGTCGATGATGGCCAGACCTGGACCCGGTCGTTCCGCTACGCTCCCAGGCCGGCCCCCTATTTCACAGGCTACTCCGATATCGCCCGCCTCCCCAATGGAGATATTGCCGTGCTCTATGAACGGGGCGAATTCGGGCCGAGCCAGCGCAAAGCCGAGCGGTATGGCGAAATCGGTCTCACGACGGTGTCGTTCCACGAACTCAAAGCGGCCCCCTGAGAATCTGGGCAGACCCCCAAGACAAAACAGGCTGGGCCAACTCGACAAACCGGGCAATCCGCGCCGGCATTCTCCGCAGAATCGCTATAGTCCCACCTGCGAGAGTGTCGATACGCGGGGAGAGTGCTCTGCTGTCGCCGGGGGTTGGTCCGACGTGGGTCGGCCCAGCGCTGGTCATGTTCTGCAGACTCAATTCCCGGGTGACTTCGATGGCCAACCGCGTGCGCCTCGTGCTGGCGCTGCACAATCACCAGCCGATCGGCAATTTCGACGGCGTCTGCGAGGCCGCCTACCAGGACAGCTACCGTCCGTTTCTCGACGTGCTGGCCGAGTTCCCCGAGATTGTCATCTCGCTGCATTTGTCAGGCTGCCTGCTCGACTGGCTGGTCGAGCACCACCCCGAGTACATCGACCGGGTGGCAAGCCTTGTCGACCGGGGTCAGATCGAGATCCTGGGAGGCCCCTATTACGAGCCGATCCTGGCGTCGATTCCCCGGCGAGATCGCCTGGGGCAGATCGTTGAGTACTCGGCCCGGCTCGAAGAACTGTTCCGCCGTCCGGTCCGCGGGATGTGGGTCCCCGAACGGGTCTGGGAGCAGTCGTTTGTGGGCGATGTGACCCAGGCAGGCATCGAGGCAACCATTCTCGACGACCATCACTTTCGCTCGGCCGGGCTGGTGGACGATGAACTGCACGGCTACTACCTGACCGAGGATGAAGGCCGGTTGCTGCGGGTGTTCCCCGGGAGCGAACGGTTGCGGTACACGATTCCGTTTGCCGATCCCTCGGAAACAATCCATTACCTGCGGCAGGTTGGCGAGCGTTGCCCGGATGCGGTCGTGACGTTTGGCGACGATGGCGAAAAATTCGGCACCTGGCCCGGGACGCGTGAGCCGGTCTACGCCGGGGGTTGGCTGCGGCGGTTTTTCGAAGCGTTGCGGCAACATGGCGACTGGCTCATTCCCTGCCGGTTGTCGGACGTGATCGACCAGGTTCCGCCAGTCGGGAAGGTCTATATTCCCGATGGCAGTTACCGCGAGATGACCGAGTGGTCACTGCCGCTTCCCCGGCAGGAAGAGTACCACCGACTGACGGCCGGCTGGGATGCCGGTGCCGGGGGAGACACAGCCGTGGCGCGGCGGTTCGCGCGGGGAGGCTTCTGGCGGAATTTCCGGGTGAAATATCCCGAGAGCAACGAGATGACAGCGCGGATGCTGCAGGTCTCAGCCCGCCTGGCCGACCTCGAACAGCAGGAGCCCGACGCCCCCCAGCAGAGAGACCTCGACCGGGCCCGCCAGGAACTGTACCGGGCCCAGTGCAACTGCCCGTACTGGCACGGAGCGTTTGGCGGTTTGTACCTGCCCCACCTGCGGAACGCGGTGTACCGGAACCTCATTGAAGCCGAGACCCGGCTGGAACGGGTGGCGGGGCGGGGTCGTTCGTGGTGTGCGGTCGATGCCAGCGACTACAACCTGGACGGTCGGAAAGAGGTGCGGTTGGCGGGAGACCGGCTGGTGGCGTATTTCACGCCGGCGCGTGGCGGGCACCTGTACGAACTCGACGTGCGGTCGATCGCGCACAACCTGCTGGCGACGCTCAATCGCCGTCCCGAGTTGTATCACCAGGCGATTGTCGACCTGGCGGCACACACCGCGGCAGAGGGACCGGCCGGTCACGATGGCGCTGCCGAAGCCCGCAGCATCCATCACCAGGCGACCTGCAAGCAGCCCGACCTGCACCGCCGGCTGATCTACGACCGCTGGCCGCGGAAGGGGTGTGTCGATCACTTCCTGCAGCCCGGGCTGACACTCGAACGCTTCCGGCAGGGGGAGGGATCGATTGGCGATTTCACCCTGGGAGCGTATGCGGCGACGATCCGGCAGCAGGCGGACCGCTGTGAAGTGCGGATGCACCGCCAGGGGAATGTCGGGCCATATCGCTGCACGGTCACGAAGTCGGTCTGCCTGAAAGCGGGTGGTTCACGGCTGGAGTTCGACTACTGGCTCGATGAATTGCCACGGGGAGTGCCGTTGCACTTCGGGGTCGAATTCAACCTGGCAGGCATGGCTGCGGGGGCGTCGGACCGCTATTTCTACGACAGTCGTGGAGCGACACGGGGCCCTCTGGAGACCGCGCTCGATCTGCAGGGGATGGATCGGGTGGGGGTGGTCGATGAGTGGCTGGGGCTGGACGTGGCGCTCGAGTTCTCGCACCCGGCGGGTGTCTGGGCAGTGCCGATCGAGACGATCAGCCAGAGTGAAGGTGGCTATGAGGCGGTGTTCCAGAGCACGGCAATTGTTCCGCACTGGGAATTCACCGCTCCCGAAACCGGCTCGGTGCATTTCCGGGTGAGCCTGGTGGTCGACACCTCGGCCGCCCAGGCGCGGAAGCTGCTGGAAATTCCGGCCCCAGCGCTGGCGGTCACGGGGTCCTGAAAACGCGGACGCAACTCGTTTTCCGGTTTGTTTCGCAAAACGGGCACGCAAACCGTTTTTGGTCGCAGCCTCTGAGAAACGAGCTGCGTCCCCGTTTTGACTGTCCAGACAACAACTTTCTTGCCATACAGGAATGCCAACCCATGGCAGAATACTCTTTTCCAGCACAGGTTTTCCGGTTGTGCCGATTGTAGGGCCATCGCATTTCTCATCGTCATGACTTTTGGATTTTTGCTCATGCCTGAGTGACTGTCCCTGACCGTGGACTTCATAGTGACGTCAGGAGTGGACTTGGTGACCGGGTCCACCAAAGGGAAGTCCCCCAAAGAGCGAAGATCGGGCAGACCACCGCAGGTTGTCTGACCCTCCTCTGCACAGAGCGAGACGATGAGACTCACGAACCGCGTGCTGTGGCTGTTTGTGGCCGGGGTGTGTTCGCCAGGCTGGGCGGGGCCGATTGAGGCGATCGGGCCTGGCAGTGCGTCGTGTACGGCGATTGCGGGCATTCCCGTGTCAGTCCCGTCGGCGGAACTCACGGCCGATTTCCCGGTGATCGCGCTTCCCGGGAGCGGGGAGACCAACTCTCCGGCTGCGCCCGACGAGAGGCTTTACGGGGAGGAGGTGGAGCCGACCGGGGCCGATCCCATTTTCAGTGCTCTCGATCTTCAGGAGCACCAGAATTTCTTGTTCTGCACCACGTCATTCCAGCCATTCGCCATTGACATCGAACCCGCCCCAAACCATTGCTTGTCGGGGTTCTCTCTCGATGATGACGCGGCGATCTGGGTTACGTCCGACAATCTCTCGGTGGCCGAATTCGCCCTCTCGATGGCCGAAGTCTTCGAGACCCTGGCCAACCCCCAGGTCAGTCCGCAGGACATCAACCGCTGGAAGCCACCCCGCTAGCGAGATCCTGACAACAGGGACGCAGCTCGTTTTGGGTCGCAGCCGCCGAGAAACGAGCTGCGTCCCCGTGATTCACGTCTACGGCGGCAATGGTGTCCAATTGTTTCATCTGCAGACTCGGGTCGGTGGACACCGTCGAGATCTGACGCTAGAGAGCGAAATCAGGTTGGGTGTTCAGATCATCGTTCCTGTCAGCCCATCCCGATTGGTTTCTCACGTCGACGTTGCGCGGCAACGTCGTTGTTCGTCGAAGCACCCTGAGGAGTCCCCATGAGAATCTTGAGTTCTTGTGTCCTTTTGTTGACAGCGATTTCGACGTTGGCGGTTTCCAGGTCTGAGGCCGGCCCGATCATTTTGCAGGCTTATGGAACCACGGACGCCAGCAATGTCGTTTTGACTCCAATCGGTTCGGGCATGAATATGATCTTTCCGTCCGGCAACTGGACGCAAACCGGTGAATTGGTTGCCAACAATGTCGGCCTCACCTCCACGACCGCGATCAGTTTTGCAGGGGCAACTGTCACAGCGTATTTACCCGGCTATGACTCTCCCTTTGTGTTTCCATCCCTGGTGACATTCACCACCGCCGCGGGGAGTTTTTCGTTCGATGCCATCTCCGCCAGAGGCGATTCGGTCGGAGTGAATCCAATCACAAATGCAGAAAATGCAGTGTTGGTGAGAGGAACTCTGAGTGGAGGAGGATTCGACCCAACGGACGCATTCGTTGCTCTGCTCTTCAATTCCAATGGGAGCTACGGCAATGCGGCTTGGTTATTGGAGACCGATGCCGTTCCCGTTCCTGAACCGTCGAGCCTGATCCTGGCTGGGCTGGGAGTCTGCGCACTGGTGTGGCACGCACGACGACGCCCCCACGTCTGACCCCGGTCCGGGAATCGGTCTGATTCGTGAGATCCGCAGGCGTTCAAAGAGAACAGGCAGTCGGTTTCTCGCGAAACCGGCTGCCTGTGCCATTTTGATCCGAATTGGAATCACACTTTTTCCGGCAGTGGCGAGGTCGTCGCCTCCCACCTGATTCACCCTGTGCAGAACGTCTTGCCGGACTTCAAGATCAACCCCGGGAACCACAGGGCCGTCTTCGCAGTCGCGGCTGTTTCGGCAGGAGGGCCTTCATTGCCGTTTTCCCGGCAGGCCCCAACCCTTCCTCACGCACCGCGACGCATGTTCCAGTAGGTCGACAGCACATCGTAGAGGTCGGCCGAAATCTGCACTTCGTCACTCCGAAAGTCCCGCAACCACGCCCGACGACTCTGGGTGGCATCGGTCAACACCGAAACCAGTTCACCCAGGCTGATCGTGACCTTGTTCTCGGTGGTCTGGGTGTCGCGGTTTTCTTCGCCGGTGTACAGCTTGAGACGAGATTGCATGCGGTCGACTTCCCTGTCGTTTCCCGGAGATGTTTCCTGTTATGTGAACAGGAATACACCACTCCGGTGATTGTGGTGTGCAGTGAGGGGGGTGAAATCGGGGGACAGTCTCGTCTGGCCATCCTTGGCTGGACCCAACCGTCGTACCCATAAGTTTCGGCAGACCGACTCGGGGGACTTCAGCATTCCTGACGGTTCACCCGATTTTCTGGAAAAAACCAGTTGGGGCGAAGACAGGGGTTTCCCAGATCCCCCAGCAAACCCCGGTTGCTTCTCGAAAAACCGGCGGGTACCCTTAAAGATCTCCCTGCGGACCCCCAAGCGGGTCTCGCACAGCACCGGCTTAAACAGGAGTTTCCCGGTCCATGCAGCGACTTTCTACTGCCCGCCCCTCTGACCGGGGTTTCCCGCCGGTCTCGCTGACGTCCACCGGTCCCCACTTGGTCTCGCGCCTGGGTTTCACGCTGATCGAACTGCTGGTCGTCATGGCGATCATCGGGATCCTGGCCGCCCTGCTGTTGCCGGCGGTCCAGCAGGCCCGTGAGGCAGCCCGCCGCAAGGAATGCCTGAACAATATCCGCCAGATCAACCTCGCGGCCCACAACTATCTCGATTCGCACCGCAGCTTCCCCTCGGGCTGGGTCTGCAACCCCAACCTGGGGAGCTGCGACATCGGACTCCCGCGGGCGACCCTCCCGGTGGATGTGATGGATCAGCTCAAGTTCAAGCAACCCGACAACAGCATGGTGGAAATCAATCCCCCGCTGACCTGGGTGATCTCGGACCTGTGGGGCTGGCAGGCGTTCATGCTCTCGCAGATGGACCAGACCACCGTCAATCTTGATTACCGCCTCCCCAAGAACCACGCCTCCAACTGGGCGGGGATCCAGTTGAGAATCAAGTCGTACGAGTGCCCCAGTGCCTCGCTTTCGGCCAATCGCCCGGGCGGACTTGGCTACAGCACCTATCGCGGCTCAACCGGGACGACGGCCACCAATGGGACGATCTTCTGCAACAGCAAGATCAGTGACCGGGACATTCGCGACGGAATGGGGAACACCATTCTGTTTGGCGAATCGCAGTTTGGGTTCTGGGGTGATGCGCTCGGCTGCTGCGCCCGCACGCCGGTTCCTGCCGACAACCGCTCGCCATTTGACTGGGTGAGCGACGAACGGAAGGCGAGCGGAGGGACTTATCTGCTGTTCGGTTTCGGCAGCTGGCATGACGAGGTGGTGCACTTCGCCTTTGCAGATGGGTCGTGTCGACCGATCGCCAAGAACGTCGATGCCGCCCTGATGATGGCCTTCGCGACCCGCAACGGCAACGAGCGGATCAGCCAGGAAGACTGAGCCGTCCGGGGTTCATCCCCGGGCCAGGTTGCGTTTTCTCCCCAGCCGTTCCCGAAGTGCCATGCTGAGAATCCTGGGCCACTCCAAGACGACCTGCGCCGGCGTGAGCCGGCGCGACCTGCTGCTGGCGGGTCTCTTGGGATCGGGGCTCACCCCGGCTTCGACCGGGAGGCTCTCGCCGGCAGCCCTGGGGGCCGATGCTCTTGCCCAGATCGCTCCCCGGGCGAAGTCGGTGATCTGCCTCTTCCTCTTCGGCGGGTGGAGCCAGTACGAGACGTTCGACCCCAAGCCCGAAGCGCCGGTCGAAATCCGCGGACCCTACCAGGCGATCCCGTCGACCGTCCCGGGGTTGTCTGTCTGCGAGCATCTTCCCCGGCTCGCCCGGCAGATGCACCGCCTGGCGCTGGTCCGCAGCGTCACCAGTGACGATGCCAATCACAACACGAGCCTCATCCTGACCGGTCGGCAGGCAGTCAACGGGGGAACCGCCACGAAGGGGTTCAACAGCGGCATTCCGTTTGACTGGCCGTTCTTCATGTCGGCTCTGCAGTCGCTGGAAGCCCCGCGCGTTCCCGACCCTGCCGCCGGGCTGCCCAACAATCTCTGTCTTCCCAATCGCCTGGGACGACTCGAAGGCTACTGGCGCACGGGACCGTATGGCGGCTTCCTCGGTTCGCGGTTTGATCCGGTCTGCACCCAGTTTGGCCAGAATGGGCAGAAGCTCTTTCAGACCCGGGGGGTCGAGGCGGGTTCGCTGTCGTTCACACCGGCGGGGGCGGCACTCGGACCACAGATGACCCTCGACACCCTCGCCCAGCGCACCAGCCTGCTGCAGCAGCTCGATGCCGCCCGTGGCGAGTTGCTGCGGTCAAAAGGCACCGACTCGTGGTCGCAGTCGCAGCAGCAGTCGCTCGACCTGCTGACCTCGACCCGCTTCAAGACCGCCCTCGACCTGGCCCAGGAACCGGCGTCAACCCGCGACCGGTATGGATGGAACCTGTTTGGCCAGAGCGTGCTGAGCGCCCGCCGTCTGGTTGAGGCGGGCGTTCCCCTGGTGACCGCCATCTGGGACTGCACCCTCGAAGGTCCCGACATTACCGGTCTCAGTTGGGACACCCACTGGGATCACTTCCAGGCATGTGAGGGCTGGCTGCTGCCCGGATTCGACCTCGCCCTGTCGGCCCTGCTGGACGACCTCGTCGACCGGGGTTTGTTCGATGAGACGCTGGTGGTCGTGCTGAGCGAAATGGGCCGGACCCCCAAGATCAACAGCCGGGCGGGACGCGACCACTGGGTCGGCACCTACCCGGCCCTGTTCGCCGGGGCCGGGATCATTCCTGGTGCCATCCACGGACGGTCCGACGCCACCGGTTCGTACGTCGCCGAGAGCCCTGTGAAGCCGCTCGACCTGCTGGCCACCACCTACACGCTGTGCGGCGTGGGGCCGGAAACCCACATCACCGATCACCTGGGCCGTCCCCTCAGCCTCTACGGTGAGGGATCGGCCATCCGCGAGATTCTCGCGTAGCGATCTGTCCGATCCCCGCTGCGTCGCCGGATGTCCCCTCTACTTCTCCGCCGATGGACTCGCCCGCTCCCCCGGTTCGAAGCCACACCCGGTTCGCCCCCAGCCCGACGGGAGAGCTGCACCTGGGGCATGTGGCGGCGATGATCCACGTGTGGGGTTGGGCCAACCTCGCACAGGCCACCGTCGATGTGCGGATTGAAGACCACGACCGCCAGCGGTGCCGGCCCGAGTTCACCGACCGCCTGCTGGCCGACCTCGACTGGCTCGGATTTGCACCGGTGCGGGGAGGGTCCCTGCGTCTGCAGTCCCAGCAGACGGATCGCTACGACACGGCCCTCCAACGACTGCAGCAGGCGGGGCTGGTGTATGCCTGCCGGTGCAGTCGCAGGAGTCTTCCCGCCGCACCGCCGGGAGGCGAGGTGTGCTACCCCGGAACCTGCCGGGACCAGGACTGGCCGGCCGGCCCCGACACATCACTGCGCGTCCGACTGCCGGGGATGACAGTGGTGTTTCACGATGATGAATTGGGAAGGCAGGAACAGACCCCCGCCCGGCAGTGTGGCGACATCGTGATCCGCGACCGGCACGGACAATACACCTACCAGTTTGCCGTCGTCGTGGACGACCTGCTCGACCAGATCGACTGGGTGATTCGGGGCGAGGATCTGCTGGCATCGACGGGACGACAAATCGAGCTTGCCCGGTTGCTGGGAGGGACAGCCCCGTCGGCGTGGCGGCATCACCCGTTGATCGTGGGTCGCGACGGGCGCAAGCTCTCAAAGAGCGAAGGGGCCCCTCCGCTGCGGGAACTGCGGGACCGGGGACTCTCGGCAGCCGACGTGATTGGCCTCGCCGCGTGTCGGGTGGGACTGCAGCCCACTCCCCGGCCCTGCCCGGCCGCCGAGGTGTCACGGTTGCTCGCTGCGCCAGCCCTTCGGGAGTGACGGGAACGATCGGTGCGGGCTCAGATCAGTTCGGCGATCGGGGTCCCCTCGCCGAGGACGGGGACGGGGCGACCGGCGAAATCGGGAAAGGTGTGGTGGCGGTCGATTCCCAGGTGCCGATAGAGGGTCGCGAGGATGTCCTTGGGGGTCAGGGGGCGTTCGGTGGGGAATTCGGCCTTCGCGTTGGTCGCCCCGATCACCTGGCCGGACTTGAGTCCCCCTCCGGCGAGCAGCACCGACTGGGCATCGGGCCAGTGGTCGCGTCCTGTGCCATTCGCATTGTGACTGAGCCGGGGGGTCCGACCAAATTCTCCAAATGCCGCCACGAGAATCCGCCGGTCGAGCGCGCGGTCATGGAGGTCGGCGATGAGTGCCGCCAGGGCCTGGTCCAGCCAGGGGAGCCGGTTCTGCATGTAGAAGGCAAAGTGTCCCGGGCGACCCGCGTTCATGATGTGATCGTCCCAGTTGGTGAAGTCGGGACCCGATTGGGCGGCATCGATGTAGAGGGTCACCACGCTGACCCCGGCCTCGCACAACCGGCGGGCCAACAGGCAAGACTGTCCCCAATGCGAGCGGCCATAGCGGTCGCGCAGTTCGTCGGGTTCGCGGGAGAGATCAAAGGCGTTGGCAACCTGCGGCCCGGTCAGCATCGAAACCGCCAGTTCGCGGAAGGCGTCGGTCCCCTCGAAGCTGCCGCGCTGGTCGAGGCTCCCCCTGAGGCGGTCGAACTGGCGGATCAGCCCGGCCCGGTCGGCGAGATTTTGCCCTCCCGTTCCGCCGGCAATCTGCAACACCGGGGGCTTGAAGTCGGCGGCGGCGGGATCACCGACAGCCAGCGGTCCGTGGTGCAGCCCGAGGTAAGCGGGGCGAATCATGTAGAGCGGCTGGGGAATCGCCACATAGCGGGGGAGAGCCGCCGGGTGGGGCCCCAGCATGCGACTGGCGACCGAGCCCAGGCAGGGATGCTCACTCTTCGACTGCGAAGCGGGATCGGGTCGGACCGGGGTTTTGCCGGTCAGGACCTCGATCCCCCCGTCGCTGTGGCTGCTCATCGTGTGATGGACCGAGCGGACCAGCGCCAACTTGTCGGCCAGCGCGGCCTGCCGGGGGAAGTGTTCGCAGATCTGTATCCCCGGAACGCGGGTGTTGATCGGGGCGAACACGCTGCGGTATTCGAGCGGCGCCTGGGGCTTGAGGTCGTAGGTCTCCAGTTGCGACGGCCCGCCGTGCAGGTAGAGCACAATCACCGAGGTGTCGCGGGAGTGTTCGCCGGCGGCAGCCCGGGCCGCCAGAACGTCGGCCTGGGAGAGCCCCGACATGGCCAGCAATCCCGCCTGCAGAACTTCCCGCCGGCGGAGAGGCCCCTGGCAGACATGAGCAGGCGATGGACGGGCCATGCGAACAATTCCGGGTGGGATCAGGCGCAGCCAAAACGGGTGAAATCACCCCGTCAGCACGCCTCGATTCCCAAGTCTATCGATCCGCTCGGGAGGGAGACAGTCCGGAATTGGCCCCCCGGATGAGTTCCAGGCCGGGCTTGAGGTTTGAAATTGGCGGGGCCGGGGCGTGAACAGAGACAGTCATCAGCCCGGGACGCGGCGCAGCAAAACGCCCGGAGTCGAACGAGCGACACCGGGCGGAGCGAAAGCAGCCGACGGGGAGCAATCAGGCGAAGAGTTCGCGGCTCGCGGCCAGGCCGTGCAGGTGCTGCAGGCCCCGTTTCTTGCGGATCTTGTCGAGTGAATCGACATTCCCGGCAGCCCGGTGGAAGAGATCCCGGAATTCACGCACCAGGACCAGCCACGCCGCCGGACGAATCTTCAGCTTTTCGAAGATCGCCGCGATCTCGTCCGACAGGGCGGCGTCATTGAATCGCCTGGACTGGCGGGAGGACCATTCCAACACTTTCACCAGCTCGGCATCAGTGACGGTCAGCAGGTTGGGAAGGTCCTTGTTTTTCGAAGCCCCCGTGGTGACGGGAGCCAGAAAACCAGACTTGCCCGGGGCACTGCGGAGCTTGGCCGAGCTGAACTTGCAACCGGCCAGGGTGGTTGCTTCACCGGCGATGAGAGGCTCGAGATCAACATGCCCGATGGCGGCGGCGGTCGCCTGCACATCGAGCAAGGGGAGGCAGTGATAGCGTCCTTCCCAGAATCGACCGCGGTTCTCGTCCTCGCGGTTGCAGTTGCGGGCGGTCGATTCGGTCAGCTGCCCGACGAACCAGGTGAGACTGGAAAGCCGACTGCGGGCGCGCCGCATTTCGACCCGGCTCTCCAACATCACCGAAACTTCCTCGGCGGGAGCAGTCTTTCGCTTCTCGCCAAACGGAACCTTCGAATAGAGCCCGGCCTGGTACCGCCGCGCGACTTCCGCATCGGACCATCCCTTGGCGACGTCCGGGCGGGTCCGCAACAACAGGGTGAGGGTGCGGGGCAGTACCGAGTACCCGACCACATCCATCGCCATCAACTCGGCCTGAACTTCGAGTTGTTCGATAATCCACTTCCGCCGATGGTCGAACGAGCGGCCCCCCTTGTCTGTCCCCCCCAGTTTCTTCGTGGTACCCGGGAGTGTGTGCATCGAGCAGAGGTAGACCCCTGACTGTGTTTCAGAAACAAGATCCTCGCGTGGAATACGTGCCACCGTCGTCTGCTCCTTTGCTTTCTTGAATGACAAACTCAAGTCCAATCCGACCTGGTTGTCTGTCGCGAATTTGGGACCGCCCCCGGGTGAAAAGAGCGTGCCCACCGCTGCCAATGCGGCTTATCCTAGGGTTTCGACTTCAGAGAGGCAAAGCTGGATGCGTCCTTTTCTCTTTTCCTTACACAAATTTTATTTTTTCTCTCAATTCAAATGATTTTTTCACAGAATCAATTGGCACCAGTACAGACTTTTTTGCCCGACGAGGTCCGTGAATCTGCCAAAAATGAACAAGCCAGCCGCTGTGTCACAACAGGGGCTGGCTTGAATCGGTTCCGACGCGGCCGGCGACATCCCCCGCGGGGAAGGTCGCACTGGAGCGGTCGCTCAGTTGCGGTCTTCGTTGGTTTCGACGAGATCGATCGTGGCGAGCGCGCGACGGGCACCCCGGTCGGCAGGCCCCCATTCGACTTCGAGCTCCGACATGTCGACCATGCGGCCCCGATTGCAGGGGACGTACAGCGGTTGGCCGGGCTGCACGACGGCATCCACCGTCAGCTCGCGGATCACGGCAGCGTCTGCCACGCCGAACGACCGCTCGTGGCTCTGGAACCGGACCAGCTTCACGCGGATGGGGGCGCTGAACGCCCGAATTTCGAGGTACCGACCCTGGCCCCGTCCCTGCCCTTCATAGGGCTGGTAGACCGGAGTGCGGACGACGTCGATCGCATCTCCGGGGGCACCCGCCGTCCCGCTGGCGGGAAGCACCCGGTTGGCCTGCCCGGGAACTCCATACCGCTGGTAAACCACCTCTTCTTCGAAGATCGGGTCGGTTGCCGCAATGCAGTCACGCAGCGTTGGCAGCACTTCCTGCCGCCATTCAATCGCCACCTGCGGATCGCAGAAGCTCAGCTGGTGTTCGCAGAGAATGGCAGTGCTGCGGACACGCTGCAGCAGGGTCCGCACCGTTTCGCGGGCGGCCTGGTACCGCTCGTAGGCGGCAAGCGCGCTGCGGTCGGTCAGGCGCGCGCGGTCGCGATACACTCCGCGATCCACGTAGTTCTGGTATTCATCCCAGACCTTTTCCAGCGACCAGCCAGCCACTTCCAGGGCTCCAGTGTAGAGCCGCAGCGAACGCAGGTCGGCATACGCCAGCAATTCGTTGGGAGAACTCTGGTCGTTCCCCGGCTCGATGTCCTTGTAGAGATTCCGCACGGCCGCCTCCAGCAGGGCGGTCGATTCACTCAGGCTGGGAGGCTCGGGACGGCGGGTTTCCCGGGGAGCGTAACCGCTCTGCGCCAGGACCAATTGCGGCAACGCAAGCGCACACACGACCGCGGCCCACCAGGGCCGACAGAGGGTCGAACAAAAGGAGGACTGGGTCATCGGGAGCCTTCCATGGATGAAGTGGGCATTCCTGTTCCCCCCGCACCACGCGCTCGCGCGGGGACCAGCGACGGCCTGAGGGGGTCTCACTTGCGGCGATTTCTCGCAAATTCCGGGCAATGCCACAAGACCGAACTGACCCACCCCAGAACCCGCCAACCACCCCAGCCCCCCATCCTCCAGCCCTTCCATGGCGGACTCTACATCGCGCCGTCTCAAGTCCTGGCTAGGTCCGTTTCCCCAGTGGATCAATCAGCCAGAGCCAGTCATCAAACAGGAACTCCAGTCGGGCGGCCAGCAGTGCAATCCGCCCCATCACAGTGAACGCAAATGACGCCCCGAAGGTGATCATCAGGTACCACACGCCGACCCGGGCCACCCGGCCATACGCCCCCCGGTGATCGACCGAGAAGAAAAAATACGCCAGGCACGAGAGCACCCCGCCCAGCATCAATCCATTCCGCACCGAGGCCCACAGGTCGAACCCGAGGCCATCCGGGTTCCGCACCAGCAACGGCACAATCGTGTTGCGAATCTGGCTCACAAAATCAGCCTCGAGAAAACTCAACAGCCGGATTCCCGCATAGGTCCCCACGATAAACGCCAGCGGCCAGCGGGCGATCCACCCACCGCGCGGCAACAACCGCCACAGCAGCATCATTCCCAGCACCAGGGGGGTCAGCGTCAGCAGGCTGCGCCCCACGTCGGCTCCACTTCCCCACTGCATCCGTGACAGGGGAACGAACAACTTGGGAACCAGCCCGTCCCAGAAACCGGCCACCATGAAATACGCGGCACTCACCCCCACCATCACCGCTTCGGCAAACCGGTAGGCCGGGTTGTCTTTGTACAGAAATGAGAAAATCGCCAGGGTCAGCAACGCCGCCACCCAGACCCCCGCGGTTCGTGCCGGGCTGACAAGCGCCCCCGGTTCGTCCGGTCGGGCGGTGACCCATTCTCCCGTTGTCCCCTCCCCTTCGGCGAGCACGGGCTTGACGTACACCCGGGCCATCCCCGGCCCCCCGGGCAGCACCGACCGCCAGAGCAGGAACAGTCCCGACACCAGGAAGATCAGCCACCAGGTTCGGCGTTCGGTGGAACTGGTCATGGCTGGTCTCCCGTCCCGCGCGAGGTCAGTGCCGCCAGGTTCCCCAGGACGATCAACGCAATGATCAACAGGTGGGCCGAGAGCTGCGGTGCCATCCGCCGCACAGCATCCTGCTTCTGCGGTGTCGCCAGGTGCGGGTACTGTTCCCCCAGGACCACCTCATACTCGGCCGCTCCCTTCACCGCGGCCAGGATCCCCAGCAACTGCCGGGGAATGTAGGGATACGCCTGCGGGGCCTGTACGGCAGTCGCCCCGACCGCCAGTGGCAGGTCGAGCGGGCTGGCCGCATACTGCACCCACTCCTTCAACCCGGGAAAGCCCGCGCTGATCGAGATCAGCAGGTCGAGATCCTGCAGATTGGTCAGTTCCGCGGTCAACGGCAGGTCATCCAGGGGAGTCCCCGCGTCGTCGGTGGGGAACTCAGCCCGCAGGCTGGTGGCAATCGTCTTGATCACCACTTCCTTCCCGGGCTTGTAACCGAGGTTGACGAAATCACGACCCGGCTGCAGTCCGAGGGACGCGTATTCTCCCTGGATGATCCGTGAGATGGCCCGTTCGACCATTGGCTTCCCATCGGGCCAGAGTGTCATCAGCAGCATGCGGTGACGTTTCTCGCAGCAGTGACGGACCAGCGCCGCCGCCATGGGTGCGAGTTCGCCTTCACTGCTGGGGGAGTAGTCGAACGAGATCAGCACCCGCGATCCCTCGGGAAGCTCTTCAATCTTGCGGAAGACGTTGAGCACGAGGGGGGTGGGCTTTTCGGGGACCCGCACCTGCAGCAACTGCGGCAGGGCGACTGCCAGCAGCATGGCGAGGAAGATCCAGCGGCGGTCAATGGTCTGCAGCCAGTGCATGGTTCACCCGTCTCCCGAACCGAGGTAGGAACGGTTGATCCCCAGCAGCACCTTGAGCGACGTCGCGGCAACCCCCAGGGCAATGCCGATCATGATGGCCCGCTGCCCGGCCGTATTGACCACCCCCATGATGAGTGTCGTCAGGCCGGGGAAGGTGAAGGCCGAATACTCGTCCGGAACGGCACTGGTCAGCACGGCCCCGGCATAGGTGCGTCCCAGGAGCACAATAAACGCCGTCCCCAACAACAGCGAAGCCTCGGTGTTTTTCCAGCGGAACGCCCGGAACGCGGCCGAGGCGACGTAGAACGCCAGCAGGGCGAAGATCGTCGCCGTGGTGGGGTTGTAGGCGTATTCGTACAGCCACCAGAAGGCGCTTCCCTCGGCCTGGTACGACCCTCCCCACCGGCTTCCCGAGGCGTCGGCGGGAACCCCCACCTTGAACAGTCCCACCCCCAGTGTTACCAGGAAGCTGAACAGCGTGATGGCGGCGTAGCCCCAGCCCGGCTCGCGAGACGAGATCTTCTGCAGGTTCTGCATGGCGAGATTGACCCCGCCCAGCACGAAGGCGAACGCCGCCAGCACCTCGAACCACTGCCCGATGGTGTCCTGCCAGCCCTGGGCCGTCGGAACAAAGTACGCCGCGATGATCACGCTCCCGGCACAGGCGGCGATCAGCCACGGAATGGTGTTGCGCAGCATGGGTCAGCCTCCTCCCAGCAGTTGGCCGGTCAGCCACTGCAGTGCATTTGACGGGGCTCCCCAACCGGGCCAGACCTGGACCGCCGTCGCCAGCAGGCAACCGGTCAGCAGCAGGGTCACCGCCAGCACCTTGCCGGCGTCCTGCCCCTTCAGGCTGCCCAGTTGTTGCGGCTCGCGCGTGAGGTAGGCCGACGCCGCAAAGAGCTCTTCCCCCATCAGCGTGTAATCGCAACCCGCGACAAAGAAGGGCAGCTGCGTCGCCTCGGAGGTCCCCGCGATCTGGATCGCACCAACCGAATTGCCGGTCTCGGCGAAGATCAGCGACTCGGCATAGAACACGCCGGTGTAGAAGCAGGCCGCCGGTTTCTCGCGGACCATGTAACCGGTCACATGGGCCACGTAGGCAAACTGCTCATCGGAAACGTAGTAGATGCGGTCGGGGCGGTAATCGTCGGATCGATCGGCCTTGAGATATGCCCCCCAGACCGCCTCCTGGGCAGCCGTCATCACGAGCGAGCGCGTGGTCGGGACGACAATCTCCGCCTGGTAGTCGGCAGCGGTCTCAGCCACGTGTGACAGGATCGCCACCCCCGCGACCGTGGCAATCTCATTCATGTCCTCAATTCCCGGGACGAACAGGCAGGGACGCCCCATCTCGGTCGCCCGCCCCACCGCCTCCTGCATCGCCCGCAGGGCGGCAATCTCACGCACATGCAGTGACTTGCCCCGCTTGGCCCGCTCGGTGAACCAGATCACCGCGCCGCAGATCGCCGCCAGGATCACTGCGAAGCCCCACCGGGTGGAATCGAACCATTGCCGCTGCGGCGTGACCGGTCCCGCCAGTGCGATCGCCGTGCTCTCTCCCGCGGGACCCAGCGCCCGCAGCCGGTAGAGATACGCCCGCCCCGGCTCACACTGGCGGTCGACAAACTGCGACACGCCATAGGGAATGTCAAAGGTCTGCACCGGTTCGGCACCACCGGGGACCTGCTCCACCGCTTCGCGTTCGAGGCGATAGGCCTTAACCCGTCGCGGCTTGAACTCGGCCCGATCATCGGGGGACAGGGTCCAATGGAGATCGATCGCCCGGCCATTGTCCCCCGGATGGTCGGCCCCCTGCAGGTCGGCGGGCGGTGCGGGATTCTGTCCCCGCACCGGCTCCACCGCGATGAGCAGCAGTACCACCAACCAGCCACCCATGCAGAACCGGGCGCCCAGGTGGCCTGCCGGTTGTCGAAGGGGAGCGTGTCTCATGCTTCGATCAGCTCCACGTTGGCCCGGGGGACAACCAGACGCTCCCCCGCGGAGGTCTCGACTTCCAGCACCCGGGCACGGGACCCCGAGGCCAGCACAACCGGTTCCGACGGCAGGCGGGCGATCGTGCCAATGACCCCAAACCAGGGATCACGAATGATCCGCACGGTCGCCCGCAGCGACAGCGGTTGCGCGGCGGGGGGTTCCGGAGTGGCCTCGCCACGCTCTCCGTCGGCCCAGGGAATGACCACCTCGGGACGCAGCACTCCCGCTCGTATCTGGGTGGCCCCATTGCAGGCAGCGGGTGCCCCGGCCCTCCCCCGCAGCAGCGTCCAGGTCCGTGCCGCCAGCGCGACATCACCAAACCCTTCGGTGATGATCACCGTCAGCCCCACCTTCTCGGCCCCGGTCGTCGCCACCCCCAGGTCGTACCCGAGAAAGTCCCGCAGGTCCTGGTCATCGATCCCTCCCGTGACCACGGCCGAGACCCCCAGATCGCGAGCCGCCCGCAGTGCGCCGGCGGTCACCCGGCCCCCGCCCACGACGATCGCCCCCCGGCACTGGGGGGTGAACAGCTCCTCGGTCACCAGCTGATCGGCCGACTGACAGACGGGACGCAGGGGACCGAACGCCTCCCCACCGATGCCAAAGATCCCCTGCACCAGCGTGGTCTCCGACTCGATCACCGCCCCTTCGTGAGGGACCGCCTCAACCACGGTTCCTGCCAGGTAGGCCTGCACCTGCACGGGGCGGTCTGGTCCCCGCAGCATCACCTGCCCGGTGACTCCCGAGATCACCTCGATGGTGCCGTCGATGGGGCTGGCGTACGAACGCCGGAACCAGCCAAACAGCCCGGCCGACTCGGCCAGCAGTTCCCCGGCACGGACTGTCGAGCCAACCGGCCGACCCACCATCACGGTCGGCACCTCTCCCGGCGGAATCGCCAGTTGCTGGGCGAGGTTGACCGGCACGATCACCCCGGGGAGCCGGGTCTGCGCGACCGGGTCACGGGGCTGCACCCGATCGCCAACCCGGACCAGCACCTCGCCGGAGATGGGGAGCAGGCGCCGGCACCGGTGCCGACACCGCTCGACCACTTTCAAACCGGGGGCATAGGCCTTCATGTCGCAGCCTGGAAATGGCAGCCTGGGAACAACGGCCGGAAGCCCCCCCGGAACTCCCGGGGGGAGCACAACGGGACAACCGGCGGGTCACGTCCCGCGGGCTGTGTCGACAAACACAATCATCGAGGGATTTCCCACCCCGACAAACTGCCCGGTGAACTTCAACAGACCCGACTCGCGGTTGACCTCAAACACGGCGAGATTGTCAGCCCGCTGGTTGCAGCAGTAGAGGAAGCGTCCCGTCGGATCGAAGTTGAAGCTGCGGGGATAATTGCCCCGGGTCCATTCATCGGCAACGTGCTTCAGCTCGCCATTGGGCCCGATCGAGAAGATTCCGATGCTGTCGTGCAGGCGATTGCCCGCATAGAGGAATTTTCCATCCCCAGACACCAGCACTTCCGAACAGAAGTTGCTTCCCTCGTAGCCGGGGGGGAGGGTCGAGATGGTCTGCCGATCGGTCAACCGGCCCGTCTTCTCGTCCCAGTCAAACAACACGAGGGTCGAGCCCTCTTCCTGGATCGAATAGAACCAGCGGTGGTTGGGATGGAAGGCAAAATGCCGGGGACCGTCCCCCGGTGGCAGCGAGACTCCCGAGGGATTGTTCGGGGTCAGCTTGCCGGTCGCGGCGTCAAACCGCCAGACATCGATGCGGTCGAGCCCGAGATCGACGTGAAACACGAACTTGCCGGTGGGATCGGCCTCGATCATGTGGGCGTGGGTGCGGTCGTGCCCACTGAAGGCGAAGCTGCCGGGGGGGGCGTGCTTGGCGCGGGTCGGACCGATCTTCCCCTCGTCGACGTGGACGTCGGTCGCTTCCCCCAGCTTGCCATCGGGCAGGATGGGCAGCACGGCAATCGAACCCCCAAAGTAGTTGGCCACCAGCAGGTGCTTGCCGGCCGGATGCAGGCAGACGTAGGTGGGCCCGGCCCCTCCGGCCTTGACCGTGTTGAGCAGTTCGAGGGCCCCGGTCTGCCGGTTGATGGCGAAGGCACTGACCGAGCCTTCTCCCTTGTCTCCCAGGTGGTCGGTTTCGTTGGCCGAATAGAGCCGGGTCCCCGCCGGGTTGACCGCCAGGCAACTGGGGCTGGTTCCCGAGCGGTACTCGCCCGCGGGGGTCAGCCGGCCGGTCTGCCGATCGACGCGGAAGATGTGGATGCCCCGGCCATTGCCCGGTGGGAGATCGACCTGCGTGGGCAAGACATCCTGCAGGGGCGAACTGAAGGTGCCGACATAGGCCCACAGCGGGGCATTGGGTTCCGCCGCCGACGCCGCATCACCCCAGGCGAGGGCGGCCCCCAGGGCCAGCGACTGCTGCAGGAATTGACGCCGCAACGGGCGCTCGGGCAGGGAAGGGGAGACCGACTTGGGCTGGGTCATGGCGGCTGTGGCCCCGGTGAAGGGAGGACCCTGACCACGAAGACAGGGTCGAGTGAGAATGGCAAGCACGAACTGCGGCCGGGGAAACGACCCGGTCCTGCCTGCACAGTCTACTCTCGCGTCAGCACAAAGCGAACCCGGGCGGGGTCCGCCGCGTCGTCGAAGCGTTCGAGTGTCACCGGCTCGGCAAAGTGCAGGATGCTCCCCCGGATCAATCCCTCGGCCAGGTCGCCGAGTTGCAGGGGTGAGGCGTAAACCATTTCCAGGGTTGTCTCGCCAAGTCGGCAGCAGGCCAACCCGGGAAATTCGAGCCGGGGGACGAGCTCATCCAATTCCTGACAAAAACCAGTCTCAATCGACTCGAGGTACCGGAACAGGGTCAGGCAGCGCTGTTGCCGCAACGGCAGGTTGATGAGCGTCTGGAACATCACCTCGCCAAAGCGGATCAACAAATCGGAACGCGTCGTTCCCGTCTGTTGTGCGAGGCGCTCAATCACGCTTGAGAACTCGTCGGGGCCAACATAGTCCCAGGCCGCCAGGCGTCTGTCACCACCGATCGAACTTCCCTCAAACACGTCTTTGACGACGTCGGTCCCAAAGCGGCGGGACGCATAGTCGCGAAACCCCTTCAGAATGAAGCCCTGCATTTCTTCCCTCAATCTGGCCCCGTCCTGTGGGCCGTATCAGAACCTCCCCAGACTGCTGGAGGCCGCCGCGTGCGACTCGACGGCAACACTATGGGCGTGCGGCTGTGGTGTTCAACCCGGTGTTCGCGGATTTTTTCGGGGAAACTCCAAAGTCGCCGAAATTCGGCCCAGCCGCTCGAACAGCAAGGCTCATCCCGCGGTCAGTCTGTGGATCTCGCCCTGCCCCCCATCAATGCATCGTTCGCACAAACAGAGCCGATGTCAATTGATTTTGACACGACAATCGAATTGCCAGCCAACAGGAAACCGAGCCCCAGCAAGGCCTCCCCGGTGCTGGGAGGGGCGTGCCCGCTGCTTTTGGGTTATTCCCGGGTCAGTACAAACCGGACCCGCCCGGCGTCTGCAGGATCATCAAACCGCTGCATTGCCACACACTCGTCAAAGTGCGCGATACTGGCCCGGAGCAAACCTTCGGCCAGGTCCCCCAACCGTCGCGGCGAGGTGTAGACCACTTCAAGGGTCTTGGCATCCAGCCGACGACAGGCCAGCCCGGGCAGTTCCACATCGGGGAACAGATCTTCCAACTCGGCATAAAAACCTGTCTCGACCGATTCGAGAAACTCGAACAGGGTGCGACAAACCGGTTGCATCAGGGGCATGTTGATAATGGTCTGGAACATGACCTGTCCGTAACCCACGAGCAGATCTTTTGTGTCCAACCCGGTTTTCTGGGAAAGACCCGCCAGAAGTTGATTCAATTCCCCTGGTTTCACATATTTCCAGCAGGCAAACTGGCAATTCGACTCGAGGGGATTCTCGGCAATCACCTGCTCGATCATCCTGGGACCGAACCGATGGCCGGCATATTTGATGAATTCCTTGAGAACGAATCCCTGCATGATGAACGCTGGTCTGGCCCCGTGACTCTTTCGGGTTGATCACCTTGGCAACCCCGCAACCGTCACTCAATACCGTTGTTATTGGGAAAGTCTCGGTGTTGTCAAGTTTTTTTGAATGAAACAACCGATTCGGCCAATTCAGTCATTTGCGAGGGGGGTCAATCGTCTTTACCGAGACCCGTGTCACCTCACAAGGTACCGGACAACGGATTGCCCCCCATCCCCTCGCGATTGCGTTGCCCGGCCCTGGAAAACAATACTGACAGAATGGGCAAAACTCTTGCTGAATACGCCGACTGGCTCGCCGGGCGGGACCTCATCTGGCCTGTCCCTCCCGAACCCGTTCCCGCGAAGGCGACACCATTCCTCAAACCTCTTCCCGAGGTTCGGGCCGTTTTGTGGAACGTCTACGGCACCCTGCTGAACATTGCCGATGGCGAGCTGCTGCACCTCGTCGACGACCCGCTCCGCATGGAGGTGGCCCTCGACAAGACGGTGCAGGAATTCAACATGTGGAACAGCATGTACCGCAAGCCGGGCACCCCCTGGGAATTGATGTTCCAGCAGTACGAGCCCCTGGTCGCCGATCAACGACTCACGGGGAAGGTCCGCCGGGGTGAGACCGCCGAGATCAACTCGGCCCAGATCTGGAAGGTCCTCGTCGAACGGCTGCTGCAGAAAAAGTATAGCTGGGACCACGCCCTGTACGGCGAGCTCGACGACTTCTGTGAGAAGATCGCCTGGTTCTTTCACTCGGCCCTGCAGGGATGCGGCGCGGCCCCTGGGGCACGCGAATCCATCGCGGGGCTGGCCGGGCAACGCCTGGTCCAGGGGGTGGTGGGGGCGGGGCAATCCTTCACCCTCACGCAGGTCCACCGACTGCTCGAAGAGGGGGAAGGACTGCAGCGACAGCCGCTTCCCCTCACCCCCGGATGCGTCTCGCTGTCGTATGAACTCGGGGCCGCCCCCCCCACCGAGCGATTGTTCGCCCCCGTGCTCGAAACGCTGCAGGGGCTGGGGATCGAGCCGGGCGAGGTGCTGTACATCTCCTCCCGGCTGGTGGCTGACCTGGCCCCGGCCAAGCGACTGGGGCTGCGAACCGCGCTGTATGCGGGAGACAAGACCAGCCTGCGGGCGACCGGCTCGCAGGTGCGGGATCCGGAACTGCAACCCGACCGAATCTTGACCGCCCTGAACCAGATTCTTCAAATAACAGGCAACCGCTGAGCTGGCTTCTGCAAGAAACCAGCAGCTGTCCTGGTTACCGCACCCGGTTTTTCGCCGGTGGTCATTCCGCGCACGGCCACCTTTTGCGTTCCCCGCGCTCCCGTCCAATATGCCCCCCCCAGTTCTGCTCGACTACTCGCAGATTGATTTCAGCCGCCCGATTTACGACATCGAGGCGATCCGCCGGGTCAACCCCCAGCGGAACCAGATGGAACACCTGACGGCCGTCGTCTGGGAAGACACCACCCAAAACGCGGTCATCGGCTACAAGGACATCACCGAGAACGAGTTCTGGGTCCCCGGTCACATGCCGGGTTTTCCCCTGATGCCCGGGGTGATCATGTGCGAGGCGGCCGCCCAACTGGCCGGGTTCTACGCCCAGAAGCACAAGCTGCTGGGGGGGGATTTCGTCGGGTTTGGCGGGATGGATGACATCCGTTTCCGCGGACCGGTCTTTCCCAACTGCCGGCTGATCCTGCTGGCGAAGATGAAGGAACTCAAACCCCGCCGACTGGCGACCTTCGATTTCCAGGGAATTGTCAACGACAAGATCATCTTCACCGGAAGCATGATCGGGGTGCCAATTTCGCGCAGCCAGAATCCCCCGTCGGCCTGAGCCCCGTCCCCCCCAGCACGATGACACTTCCCAAGCCGGGATTTGTTCCCACGATCCGTCCCCTGATCGAGGCCGAGGCCCCTGCGGCCCCCGAGATCCAGGAGGGCGTCGCCCGGTCGGTGGCACGCCACCGCATGTTCCAGCCGGCCAGCGACGGGGCCAACCTGCGCCCCTGGTTCCAGACCCTGGCCGACCTGCCGGCCCCCCCCCTGTCGTGGTCGGGTCTCTTCGGCAACGACCGGCCGGTGGAACTCGAAATTGGTTCGGGACGGGGGCTGTTTTTGTTCAACTCGGGATGCGCTCAGCCCGAGATCAACTTCGTGGGCATCGAGTGCGATTTCAAGGAAGGGCTGCGGGCAGCCGAGCGGTTCAAGAAGCGGCGGTTGCCCAACGTGCGCATGCTCGGGGCCGACGCCCGGCTGGTCCTGGCCGAGTACATCGTCCCCGGTTCGGTCTCCGCCCTGCACGTTTACTTTCCCGACCCGTGGTGGAAGCGCAAGCACCACAAGCGCCGGCTCTTCACCCGCTCATTCCTCGACCAGTGCGCCCGGGTGCTGCAACCGGGGGGACTCTTCCACTCGTGGACCGACGTGGCCGAGTACTTCACCATGCAGGTGGACCTGTTCGATCGGCACCCCGACTACGAACGGCTTCCCGACCCTTCTGAGAAAGATCCCCAGCACGACCTCGACTACCGCACCAGCTTCGAACGCAAGAAGCGCCGGGCGGGCCTCAAGATCAACCGCGGACTCTGGCGGCGGAAGGCATAGCCCGGCCCCTCGGTGGTGACAGACCTCCGGGTCTGTCCGTCCCAGGATCACACCCGGCGAAGCATGCCGGGTTTCAAGGGCCCCATTCGCACCGGGCTCGTATTGGCAACTCGCAACCCCCCTGCTTGCGATGCCTGCGTTGCCAGACACAAACGCACACACACACGGGCCTCCCCGGACAATCCCTGAAGGGGATTTCCACCCGCGAGTGGGGTGGCTATGGCGCTGCCGTCACCGTGTGCAGCCGGTCGATGGCGACCTGTTCAACGCTCTGCTGCGTGCCGTTGGGCCAGGTGATTTCGAGCGTGACGGGTTCGCCATGATCTCCCAGCCCGAAGTGCAGCACGAGGTCGTTCTGGTTCCCTTCGCCCGTCCCCGCTTCGACCTGTCGGACAAGGGTCTGCTCTCCCCGGCGAATCCGGACCTGGGCCCCGATGGCCGAGCGGTTGATGCGGGTCCCGTTCCCCACGAGCCGCACTTTCAACCAGTGCCGGCCGGTCCCCTGGTTCACAAACAACCGGCCGGCCGTCGTCAGGTCGAGGTCGCCGTCATTGTCGACATCGCCCCACGCCGCCTGGTACGTCGGTCCCTGCCCCGCCAGCTTCGCCCCCGCGGTGGCGTCGGCAAACACAAACGCCCCGTCATTGCGGAAGAGGACCGGGTGATTGGGCCGGCCAAACGACGCCACCCCATACACCGTGGTGAAAAACAGGTCGAGATCGCCATCGTTGTCGTAGTCGGCCGCGGCGGGTGAGGCGTATGACTCCTGGTAGAAGACCCCGCACGGTCCCCGGTCTTCGAACGTGTATTCCTGCCGGGCCCCGAGATTGCGGTAGAACCGCGACTTGGGCTGGTCCCCCCGGCCATCCTGGTGGGCGAAATTCCCGGCAAACAGATCGAACAATCCATCATTGTCGAAGTCTCCCCAACTGGCACCAATCGAATGCCCCCCGCCAAACCCCTCGGAGGTCGCGAGGACCCGGTGCTTTTCGGCGAGGTCGGTGAACTTCCCCTGCCCGTCGTTCACCCACAACACATTCGGCTGCAGACGATAATTCGAGGCATAGACATCCAGATCGTGATCATTGTCGAAGTCACAGGCGGTGACGCCGCGTGCCCGGTACCGTTCGTCGGTCGGGCCCACCTGGAATGACTTTCCCTGCTGGTTGAGCAGCCAGACCGAGGGCCAGGTGATCCCGGCATCCCAGTCTTCGTAACCCCCGAGATAGAGATCGACGAAGCCGTCGTTGTTCCAGTCCCCCCAGCAGGCCCCCCGGGAGACCGTCCTGGGAAGTGGCGGGAGGGGGAACTCCTCAAACCCCTTCCCCCCATTGTTCCGGAACAGCTTGAGGTGCGACCACGAGAAGAGATCGGGAAAGCCGTCGTTGTCGAAGTCGGCCGACACGGCATTGGCCACTTCCCCCAGTGCGGCAAACCCCTTTCCCTCCAGGTTGCGCCAGACCTTGCCCGACGAGACGAGGTCGGTCCAGCCGTCATTGTCGACATCCACCCAGCAGGTCGCCTCACCCCCCAGCTCGAGCTTCAGCTCGGCAGTGCGGTCGGCAAACTCGACCTCGGCCGCGGCTGCCACCGCTGGCCCGGCCACCAGGAGCATCCCGAAGGCGATGGCCGCGATTTCCTTTCTGTGCGCATCAGTAATCGAGAACCTGCGGGTGACGGATGGGGCATGACGGCAGTCGGTCTTGCACACGGGGCACCTTCGGGGTGGCAAAAGGAACAACGCGGTCTTCTGCCGGGAACGGTAGCACGCACGACCGTTTGGGTCGATGTTCGGGGGACCAGTTCCCCGCCCCGTTCCCGCTTCCCGCGCCACCGGTTGTGCGGAGTGCGACAGCCCGGGGATGGACCGGGGGGCGGAACCTTTGTTCGGCAAACCCGAAAAGGCTTGACGGGACCGAGTTCGGGGGATGACAATTCGGCGTGTCTGGCCCGGCGGGCCGACTGCGTGTTCATGGCAATTTCATCCAGTTCCCGCGATTGAACCTGCGGGGGACCGGTCGCCAGGCCGGGCATTCTGTCAAAGTGGGGGGTGTGGTGCAAAATCCCTGCGAACTGCCGCTGCGGACAATGTCTGCGCCTTCCCGCAACCATCACCGCCAGATCTCCAAGTCGCCGGCCGGGAGCAATTCGCGGGCCGGGGCCAGCCATCGTCGCCAGACCGCACTCTGGCTGTGGGTCTGGGCGGCCTGCCTGTGGTTGACCACTGTTCGCGTCGGAGCCCAGGAGGCTCCTGGGGCTTCGCCCTCTGTCAATTCGCCTGCGGACAATTCGGCCTCTGAAACACCGCCTGGGGAAAACACATCCCCGGCAGGCTCCAGTGGGGAGGCCCGTGCCCTGGAGTTCTTCGAGAGCAGGGTCCGGCCGCTGCTGGTGGAGCGCTGCTTTACCTGTCACTCGGCGGACACGAATTCGCACGGTGGCCTGCGGGTGGATGACCGCCTGGGGCTGATCAACGGCGGGGGCCGGGGCCCGGCGATCGTTCCCGGTGCGCCCGACCAGAGCCTGCTGATGCGGGCCGTCCGACGGCTGGACGACAAGGTCAAGATGCCTCCCGAGAAGCCCCTCGACGAAGCCGAGGTGCAGATCCTCGAACGCTGGATCGCCGACGGGGCCCCCTGGACCAGGGTGCGTGTTCCCAGCTCGATCGGCCAGCGCAACGAAGAATTCGAGCAATTGCGGCAGACACACTGGGCCTGGCAGCCCCTTGGGCGTCCTGCCGTTCCCGAGGTCGGGCTGACCTCATGGCCGGCGGGAGACATCGACCGGTTTGTGCTCGCCCGGCTCGAGCAGCGCGGGCTGGCTCCCGTCGGTGATGCCGACCGGCTGACCCTGTTGCGACGGGTGACCTTCGACCTCACCGGGCTCCCCCCGACCCCCGAGGCGAGCGACGCCTTCCTCGCCGATGCAGCGCCCGGGGCCTACGAACGGGTCGTCGAGGCCCTGCTGGAATCCCCCGGGTATGCCGAACGCTGGGCCCGGCACTGGCTCGACGTGGCCCGCTATGGCGAGTCGACCGGCTCGGCCCGCAATCTGCCGTTCCCCCATGCCTGGCGGTATCGCGACTATGTGATTCGCGCCTTTGAGACCGACAAGCCGTACGACCAGTTTGTGCGCGAGCAGATCGCCGGCGACCTGTTGCCGGCAAATTCCCCCACCCAGAAGATCGAGCAACTGATCGCCACCGGTTTCCTGGCGGTGGGGGTCAAGGATGTGAACCAGCGGTTCAAGGTGCGCTACCTGATGGACAACGTCGACGAACAGATCGACACGGTCTCGCGTGCCCTGCTGGGACTGACAGTCAGTTGTGCCCGCTGCCACGACCACAAGTTCGACCCGATCTCGCTGACCGACTACTACGGCCTCGCGGGGATCTTCCGCAGCACCGACATGTGTGCCGGCCTGCGAAACAAGATGGGTGGCGGAGGCCTCGATTACTACGACACAGAGATGCTGTTGAGCATCGGCCTGGAACAGCGTCCCGAGACGCGCAAAGACGCGGTCGACAATGCGAAGAAGGAACTGCAGGAGGCCCAGGCCGAGCTGCGCCGGGTGAACCAGTCGGGCCAGGCTGACGAAAAGACCGATGACGGCCGGACCCGGCGCCAGGTGGCCCGCGCCCGGGTCGATGCGATGCAGCAGAAGTTGCTCGACCTGAATGATCCTGCCCAGCAGGGCCCGATTGCCCTCGGGGTGCGGGAGGCCCGGCAGGTCGCCGACACCGAGATCCGCATTCGGGGTGAAGCCGAAAAACTCGGGCCCGTGGTCCCCCGCGGGGTTCCAGGCTGGATCCCGGTCTCGCAGCAGTACCGGGTGCATCCCCGGCAGAGTGGCCGGCTGGAACTGGCCGAATGGCTGACCGACCCCGAGAACCCCCTGACCACCCGGGTCATCGTCAACCGGGTCTGGCTGCACCTGTTTGGCCGGGGGATTGTGAAGACCCCCGACAACTTCGGCACCACGGGGGATCTCCCCTCCCATCCGGAACTGCTCGATCACCTCGCCCGGCAATTTGTGGCCCAGGGCTGGAGCGTCAAGAATCTGGTCCGGCAGATTGTACTGAGCCGGGCGTACCGCCTCGGGTCCGAGACAACCAGCCAGCACCTGGCGCTCGACCCCGACAATGCGCTGGTCTGGCGGCATGCCCCGAGACGACTCGAAGCCGAGGAACTGCGTGACGCAACCCTGGCGGTGGCGGGTCAACTGGACCGTGCGCGTCCCGAGGGGTCACCCGTGTCGCAGCTCAAGGTGATTGAAATTGGGAACAACGGTGGCGAGGCGAAGAAGCTGGCCGAGTTCGCCCGGGCCAGCCGTCAGCGGAGTCTGTTCCTTCCGCTCGTCCGGACACAGGTTCCCCTGTCACTGGCTGCCTGGGACTTTGCCGAGCAGGGGTTCGTGACGGGGAGCCGGGATGCGACCACCGTGGCTCCGCAGGCGCTGTACCAGCTCAACGACGGTTTTGTCCGCGAGCAGGCGCGGGCCCTCGCAGCCCGCGTGCTGGCCGCGGATGATCAGCCAGACCGCGAGCGGGTTGGTCTCGCCTGGCGACTCGCGCTGGGCCGCGTCCCCACAGCCGCAGAACAGGAACAATCCCTGCACTACCTCGCCGATTACCAGTCGAGCCTGCAGCAACTGGCCCCGGCCTTTCCCGACCGTCCCGAGCCACCGCTGGCGCCCGATGAAGAGCCACCTCCCCGACCCCCGCTCCCTCCACTGGGTGAAGGGGGCGCCCCCCAGGGAATTCCCGACCCGGCACGCTTCCCCCGACTCGCGTGGGACAGTCTCTGCCATGCGCTGCTGAGCACCGCCGAATTCCGCTACCTTCGCTGAGTGCCCGACCTCCCCGAATGCCGGGAATCTCACCCGCACCGGGAATTTCCGGGCGGGGTTCCGTGAGCGTCCGACCGTGAGCCACAGAAAGAGTTGACCGATGACTGCTGACCACGACTGGAACGCCTGCGTCGACCGGCGCACCGCCCTGCAGCGGGCCTCGGTCGGTTTCGGCGCGCTGTCGCTCGACGCCCTCGCCCGGATCAGCGCCCAGCAGCAGGCCGCCGGGGCCGAACCGCAGGGGGGCCCACGTCCCGC
>DNUF01000094.1:3086-27445 GCA_003508595.1 Planctomycetaceae bacterium | reverse complement strand
CCCCCGAGTCGGCCCACCCCGCCCCGGCCCCGGCTGACCCCCTCCCGCCGCTCTCCCGCCCCCTCTCGCTGCAATCGCGTCCCGTGGCGATTGAGGTGCTGGCCCTGGCCCCGGCAGGAACCCCGGCCCGCTTCTCGTGGACCGGGGACGAACATCGCGTCGAGCGCTGCTGGGGCCCCGAGCGCATCGAGGCGGGGTGGTGGCAGGGGACACACTCCCGGCGCGATTACTACCGGGTGGAGACCACCGCCGGGCAGCGCTTCTGGCTGTTTCGTGAACAGGCCGAACAGCCCTCCACCGCCTGGTTCCTGCAGGGAGCCTTCGACTAGACATGCCCGACCTGCCTCCCCGCAAACGTCGTCCCCTGGCAACGGCCCCCACGCCTGTCGGAGCCAGGCCGGACGCCCCCGTGCCGGCCAGCCCCCCGGAGATCGACACCCCGGCCCCCCGGTCTCTCTATGCCGAGCTCCACTGCAAGTCGAACTTTTCATTCCTGGAAGGGGCCTCCCATCCCGACGAACTGGTCGCCCGGGCTGTCGAGCTGGGGTATTCCGCCCTGGCCATTACCGATCGCAACACCCTGGCGGGAGTGGTGCGGATGCACGCGGCCGCCAAGCCCGCCGGATTGAAACTGCTGGTGGGAGCCGAGATCTGGCTGCGCGACGCCCCCCCTCTCGTACTGCTGGCCCAGGACCGGGCCGGTTACGCCCACCTGGCCCGACTGATCACCCGGGGACGCCGGTCGGCCCCCAAGGGAGAATGCCACCTGCACTTTGACGACCTTGCCCAGCATGCCCCCGGGCTGCTGGCGGGAGTGCTGCCCCAGGTCGCCGGCTGGACGGGAGCGGCGGCCTCCCCCCTCCGGAGAGCAGCCGGCGATACAGTCGCCGCTCCCCCCGACCCCACCCGATGGCTGTCCCGCTACCGCGAACTGTTTGGAGACCGGACGTATCTCTATGTCGACCGGCATCTCTCTCCCGATGACGATCGCCGGGTGGCCCGGCTGCAGCGCTGGGGAGATCAGGCGGGAGTCCCGCTGGTCGCGACCAACGATGTTCATTACCACGTGGCCGAGCGCCGGTTCCTGCAGGATGTGGTGACGGCCATCCGCCTCGGTCAACCGGTGGCCTCCCTCGGAGACCGGCTGTTCCCCAATGCCGAGCGGCATCTCAAGAGCCCCGCGCAGATGACCGGGCTGTTCTGGCAAAACCCCGACCTGGTCCTCCGGACGCAGGACATTGTCGAGCGATGCCGGTTTTCGCTCGACGAGCTGCGCTACGAATACCCGGAAGAACTCAGTCCCGCCGGACAGACCCCGGGCGACTTCCTGCAGCAGCTCGCCTGGGAAGGGGCCCACACCCGCTATCCCGAAGGCATTCCCACCCGGGTCAGCGAGTTGCTGCGGCACGAGCTCACGCTGATTGCCGACTTGAAGTACGAGGCCTACTTCCTCACCGTCTGGGACCTCGTCCGGTTTGCCCGCAGCCGGGGGATTCTCTGCCAGGGGCGCGGCTCGGCCGCCAACTCGGTCGTCTGTTTCTGCCTGGGAATCACCTCCGTCGATCCCGAGCGCATCGACGTGCTCTTCGAACGGTTCGTCAGCCGTGAACGGAACGAGGCCCCCGACATCGACGTCGACTTCGAGCATGAGCGCCGCGAAGAGGTGATCCAGTACGTCTACGAGAAATATGGCCGCGAACGGGCCGGGATGACCGCCGCCCTGATCTCGTATCGGCCCCGGTCCGCCGTACGCGACGTGGGAAAGGCCCTCGGATTGTCTCTCGACCGGGTTGACCTGCTGGCCAAGACGCTGGAACACCGGCACGATGCCGAGACGCTGCGCCAGCGGTTCCGCGAGGCGGGGCTGAACCCCCAGGCCCGTACCGCCCGGCAACTGCAGACCCTGGTCGACCAGCTGCTGGGCTTTCCCCGGCACCTGTCCCAGCACGTGGGGGGGTTGGTGATCACCCGCGGGCCCCTCTGCGAGCTGACCCCCATCGAGAACGCCGCCATGCCGGGCCGCACGGTGATCGAGTGGGACAAGGACGATCTCGACACCCTGGGCATTCTCAAGGTCGACTGCCTCTCCCTGGGAATGTTGACCGCCCTGCACCGCTGCTTCGACCTGGTCGAGCGCAGCGAGGGGAAATCGCTGACCCTGGCCAACATCCCCCGCGAAGATCCGCGGGTCTACGACATGATCAGCCAGGCCGACACCATGGGGGTCTTCCAGATCGAAAGCCGGGCCCAGATGGCGATGCTTCCCCGGTTGCGGCCCCGCTGCTTCTACGACCTGGTGATCGAGGTGGCGATCGTGCGTCCGGGGCCCATCCAGGGAGACATGGTGCACCCCTACCTGCGCCGCCGTGCCGGGGAAGAACCGGTGGAGTTCCCCGACGAGCGGATCCGCGACGTCCTGCAGAAGACCATGGGCGTCCCGATTTTCCAGGAACAGGCGATGCGGCTGGCCGTGGTGGCAGCCGGCTTCACCCCGGGAGAGGCCGACCAGCTGCGCCGGGCCATGGGGGCCTGGCGCCGCCCCGGGGTCATCGACCAGTTCCACCGCAAGCTGGTCGACGGCATGGCGGCCAATGGTTACTCGACCGACTTCGCCGACCGGGTCTTCCGCCAGATCCGGGGATTCGGTGAGTATGGGTTTCCCGAGTCGCATGCCGCCAGCTTCGCCCTGCTGGTCTACATCTCGGCATGGCTCAAGCGGCATCAGCCCGCCGCCTTCACCGCCGCCCTGCTCAACAGCCAGCCCATGGGCTTTTACGGTGCCGCCCAGCTCGTCGCCGACGCCCGCCGTCACGGCGTGGCCATCCTGCCGGTGGATGTGAACCACAGCGACTGGGACTGCACCCTCGAGCCGGTCACCCCCTCTCCCCCCTCAGCGACAGTTCCGGTTCCCGGAGGAACTCCGGCCCCGGGAAACCCTTCTCCGGTGACGAGTCCGTGGGGAATCCGGCTGGGCCTGCGGCAGGTCTCGGGGTTGCGCGCGGACCAGGGCCGGCAGATCGCCACCGTCCGGGGCACCCAGCCCTTTCAGTCCGTGGAAGAGTTGGGGCAGCGGGTGGCACTCCCCCCCGCGGTGCTGGCCCGCCTGGCCCGGGCGAATGCCCTGGGATCACTGGCCGAGTCACGACGGCAGGCGCTGTGGCAGGTGTTGCGCCGTCCCGAGCAGAAAACCCTGTTCGCCCACCTCGAAGATCCCGAGCCGCGTCCCCACCTGCGCCCCCTCTCTCCACTCGACGAAGTGGTCGCCGACTATCGCACCGCCGGTCTTTCGCTGAGGGACCATCCCCTGCGGTTCTTTCGGGACCGGCTTTCCTCATTGCGGGTGGTCCGCGCGGGAGATCTTCCTCGCCAGCGCGACGGAGCCCGCCTCAAGGTGGCGGGCCTGGTGCTGATGCGCCAGCGCCCGGGGACCGCCAGTGGAATCACGTTTGTCACACTCGAAGATGAAACCGGGTTCATCAACCTCATCGTCCGGCCCGACATCTGGGAGCGGTTCCACAAGCCGGCCCGCACCGCCCAGGCCCTGCTCGCCTGGGGCGTGCTGCAGAAAAAACACGAGACGATCCACGTGCTGGTGGATCGTCTCGAAGACCTGGCGGCCATTCCCCAGGGAGCAACCCCCGGTTCACGCGATTTTCACTGAGACAACCCGCTCCACAAAACCGCCCTGCAACAGCTCATCTCAAACAGGTCGTCCCGGAAATCTGTTCCAGAAACCACCCGGGACACAACAACGAGCCTGGAGGCCGGCTAGATGAATTCCAATTGCACCGGGTTGGGAATGATCCCGGCACGGTAGCCACGATCCAGCAGGGTGGCGACCGCCTCGCGTCCCCGCTGGCCAAAGTCGATCGTCCAGTCGTTGACATACATCCCGACGAACTTGTCGGTTCGGGCCTCGTCGAGGTCACGGCCGTATTGCTCGGCATGCTTGAGAGCTTCTTTCCGGTGATCGAGCCCGTACCGGATGCTCTCGCGCAGCAGTTCCGTCACCTCTTTCATCCCCGTCGGCCCCAGGTCCCGCCGAATTGCGTTCCCCCCCAACGGCAACGGCAGCCCGGTCTGGTCGTGCCACCAGCAGCCCAGGTCAACGACCAGGTGCAGCCCCTGTTTCTGATAGGTGAGTTGACCTTCGTGAATGACCAGCCCCGCGTCGGCCTTGCCCGCCGCGACAATGTTCAGGATCTCGTCGAACGGGTGCACCTCGAACTGGAATGAATCTCCCAGCAGCAGCTTCAGCGACAGGAAGGCGGTGGTCAAGGTGCCGGGAACAGCGATTTTCTTCCCCTTCAGGTCCTCAATCCGCAGCGGCTGACGGGCGACCACCATCGGGCCGTAATTGTCTCCCATGCTGGCCCCGCACGAGCAGAGGGCGTACTTGTCGGTGACGAAGGCGTATCCATGCAGGCTGACGGCGGTCAGCTCGAGTTCCCCCTTGAGGGCCCGGCGATTGAGGGTCTCAATGTCCTGCAACTCGTGCGTGAAGCGATAACGACCCGTCTTGATCTTGTCGTTCGCGAGGGCATGGAACATGAAGGCATCATCGGGATCGGGGCTGTGCCCCACGCGAATCAGGACCGAATCTTGGGCGGCGGACATCTCAAAAATTCTGCAACAGGAGAGAACGCAAGACGAACAGGAAACCGGGTTTGGGGCCGCGAGATTAACGCCCCCCCGAGCGGGGAACAAGCCGCCACCGGCAGGAGCGAAGCCCCATCGGCTGGGCGACCCGGGGCCAAGACAGCCCCGCGCGTTCAGTCGGACAGGCGAAACAGCCGCCGCATCGCGTCGAGCAGCCCGTGCGGAGTCCCCTCCCGGGCCTCATCGCGCAGCGCTTCCAGGGGGGGATGCAGCAGTTTGTTCACCATCTGCTCGATCGAACGCTCGATGTCGGCCCGGTCTTTCTCAAGGTGGGGCAGCCGCTGAAACAGCCGGCGAGTCTCCTGGTCGACCACCTGCCGCCACTGCTCGCGCAGCCGCCGGATGATCGGCCCGGTCGCCTGGTGATGCAGTTCGCCCATCAGGCGGTCGACTTCCTGGTCAATGATTCCCAGTGCCCGATCCACCTCACGCTGCCGGGCCCGCCGGTTCTGCTCGCAGATCAACTGCAGGTCATCAATGCAGTACAGGAAGACGTTGTCGTCGAGGTCGCGAATCGCGGGGTCGAAGTCGCGCGGCACTCCCAGGTCGAGCACAAACACCGGCTTGTAGGCACCCTTCTGTCGGGCCAGCCGGAAGCGGTCCCGAGGCACGAGGCACGGCTCGGCACCGGTGGTCGAAACGATCACGTCGGCCTGCGCCAGCCATTCATCCAGCCGTTCGAACGGACGCACCTGCCCTCCCCACTCCTGGGCAAGGGCCAGCGCCCGGTCGAGGGTCCGGTTGCAGACCCAGATCTGCCGGGCTCCTTCCGCCTGGAGATACCGCACCGCCTCCACCGCCATCTCTCCCGCCCCGATGATCAACACGGTCTTGTCATCAAAGCGGTCGAAGATCCGTCGGCCGAAATCGCCGACCGCCACGCTGGCGATCGACACCCGGCCCTCGGCAAGCCCCGTCTCAGTCCGCACCCGCTTGGCGACCCCCAGCGCCCGCTGGAAGAGGGCATTGGTCAGCGGTCCACTGGCCGAGTTCTGCTGCGCCAGCGTGTACGCCTCCTTCACCTGGGCGACAATCTGGGGCTCCCCCAGAACCATGCTGTCGAGACTGGCGGCGACCTGGAAGAGATGCCGCACCACATCGGGCCCCGACCGTTCCAGCAGATCGTCGAAAAACTCGTCGACAGGAACCTGGTGAAACTCCGAGAAAAACCGGGCGAGTTCCTGGTGGCCAGGAATTTGCGTTTTGTCTTCCTGGGCGGTGTAAACCTCCACCCGGTTACAGGTCGACAGCAGCACGCATTCGGCCCTGGGGAAGGCCTGCTTGAGAGCGGCATACGCCTGGGGAATCTGCGACTTCGAAAAGGCGAGTCGCTCGCGCAGGGCCAGCCCCGAAGCGCGATGACTGCAATAGACAACCTGCAGGTTCACAGCGACCTCCCGCAAGCCCGCGGGCCAGAGGCCGCGACAGTCATCCGTACCATCACCGGACCACCCCGGTTTCAGTGGCGTTATCGCGGTGGCTTTCCGGGCCCCGGGGCCCCGACTGCACCTGGGCAGCTGTTCGCCCTCCCCGATGCAGATGCCCGGTCGCCAATTGCAGGCCAAAAATGGCCATCAGCAATCCTCCCAGCCCGACCATGGTGAGCCAGGCGACCTGGCGTCCCGCCGGCCCGCGCTGCACCAGCAGCCATCCGAGGGCCATCGCCAGCACCAGCCAGACGAGTCCACTCATCACGACAATCGGTTCCGAGAGTTCGACCGTCGAACCGGCCGCCGGGGCCGAAAACGTCAGCAACAGCCCCGACGCATAGCCCAGGGTCAGCAGCACAAACGACAACAGGAATGCCCAGCGGTTGGCCGAAGCCAGCCGGGGCAGACTGGGCATCTGCAACCCCTGTCGCTCGGCATGCGATGTCTTCAACCGCCGATGCTGCAACAGGTACATCAGGGCCGAGAGGCAGCCGGCCGCCGCCGCCACCACACCAAACACCAGCAGGCTCGCATGCAACAGGCCCCAGCTGCGGCGGGCCTGGGCGGCATACAGTTCGGTATTGGGGGCCTGGTCCAGCTTGTACGCCACTCCAATCAGTGCCAGCACCAGCGGGTAGACAAACACTCCCAGGTTCAGCCGGGAGTTCAACACGGCCATCACCAGGTACACCAGCATCACCAGCCACGCGACCACCAGCATCCAGTCGTGTGTCGAAGCCAACAGCGGGGGCAAACTCGCCTCATGCCCCCGGTTCAGCAGGTACCACGTCTGGGCCAGAAGCCCCGCACCGGCAAATCCCAGGCTCAACAAACGACCCCAACGGCTCGTCGTTCGGAAGCGGGACAGTTCCAGGGCAAACGCCACCAGGTAACTGGCCAGAAAGCAGATGAGGGAAGTGTGCGGCATCATGGAAGTCGGGCCGGGGGCGATTGCTCGCCGATAGATCAGTATATCCGGCAACATCCGGGAAATCGACTGGCCAACGGTCATTCCAGCCGCAGCACACCGCTCATTCCGAATCAGACCCCGGCTGCGCGACCAGGGTCGCCCCCCCCGCCTCTCGCGACCTGACGAATTCAATGTCATGGAAATCTGCAGTCGCGACCCGCCAGACTTGCAGGTGCACCGGAACCCGCGACGAAAGAACCGCCGCCGCCTGCACACAGTACGATTCCAGCCCCGGGGTGGGCATTCCATTGAGGTTCACGATCAGGTCACCCGGCTTGAGTTTTTCGGCCAGGGGCCCCGGCTGAACTCCCCGCACCTGCACTCCCTGCGGGAGATCGGGGTCGGGCTCGTGCGGTTCCTGCGGACACGCGAGGTGGACTCCCCACTCGCGCTCGCCGGGCAATGCCGGGGGGAGCAGCGGCTGATCCTCCACCGCCACCGACAGCACTTCAAACGCGTTGCGTCGCAGCACGCTCAATGCCAGTGACTGGGGGGGCAGGGTCGACAGGATCAAACGCTGCAACTCGGGAACACTGCGGGCGGGCACATGCTGTGAGGCCAGCAGGATGTCATCTCCGATCTTCAACCCACTCCGCTCGGCGGGTGAACCCGGGACCACATAATCGACGTGCGCCACCAGCGACTGTGCCTGCGACTCGTGCTTCCGCCATGCCGCATGGGCGAACATGCCAATCCAGCCCCGCCGCACGCGTCCGAATCGCATGAGGTCTCCCAGCATCGAATCGGCTGCCAGGGCAGGAACAACATGCCCCTGGCGGGAATCATGGGACGAATGCTCGGCGATGCAGATTCCCAGGATCTCCCCCTCGGTTGTCATCAACGGGCTGCCGACATTTCCCCCCGTGGCCACGTTGGTGCCAATCAGGTCGAGTTCGTGCAGGGCCGACCGGGCACCCGCCGAGCCACGCCGCAAGACCTGCCCCAGTTGCAGACCGGTCTGCGGATCATCGACATCCGGCAGTGACAACACCGGTTGCCCCAGCAACGGCGGCCGACGGGCAATCTGCCGCACGCGGATCAAGTCGGGATCGGGTGGCACAAACTCGAGGATTGCGATGTCCGAGAACTCATCGCCCGCCACAAACTTGGCTTTGACAATGCCCGGATCACGCTGCGCGGGAGGGGTATGCAGCCGCAAAGACACCTGTGTCCGGCCCGCGACCAGCGTGTGGGATGTCAGTACATAGGCATGGTTGTCGACAATGACCCCAAACCCGATCGTGGTCTCGTCATCGTCGGGCGATTGGATGCGGACGACCGACGACGGGATCTCCTGCCCCAATCTCTGCAGAGTCAACCACGGATCGTCGGCAGTCCCCTCGGCTGGTCCCGGGGAAACCACTGCCTGCCGCGGCAACCAGGAGTTCACCCAAGGCCAGCCCCATCGCCCCCCCACAAACAACAGCAGCAACCCTCCCAGCAGGAGGGTGCTCCACCGCTGCAGCGACGATTGGCGAAAGGGACGGCCGGCAAACGGAGGCAACGAGGTCACCCGGCAAGAGTTCCACGACCCAGCCCCAACCTCCACGCGAAGAATGGCTGCGGTCCTGTGGATACTACTCCGCCGGGGGATCGGTCCGTTGGCGCGACGCGCGTCCGCGAGTGACTACAGCTCGGGCTTGACCGGAAAACCATGCAGCTGATGATTTCCCATCTTCTGCTTGCATTTGGGGCACTTCGCCTTGGCCACACTGTCGGGAGATTTGCTGCCGACTTTCTCTTTCTTGCGGCTGTCTTCGCTGACGATCAGCCCGCACTTCTCGCACTTGTGCCCCAGCACGGTCGCCGGGCGGGCGGTGTCGGCCTTGTAGAACGGCCAGACCGATTCCGGAATCGCCTGGAACTTCGCCTCGCTGTAGTGGCAACTGAAGTCTTCGAACTGGTCTTCCATCGGAATGCTGGTCCCCGCCCCGAAGTCACTCAGGCCGTAGACTTCGCCGAGCTTCTCGGCCAGTGCCCGAAACTGGCTGAGCCCCAGGCTGAGGTAGCCCTTCTCCGTCGCCGTGTCGAGGGCCGGCAGTCGCAGCCCGATGCGTCCTTCGCCAAACACAGGCACGTCTGCAAACAGGGATTCCTGTCCGGGAACTGTCGGCTGCACGATCTTCAACTGCTGCAACTGGTCGTTCGACAGTGTCAACTGCTCCGGCAGTTTCAGTTCCACCAGAGCCTTGCCCGACGCGAAGTGTTCCAGCATGGCCTTGCGGTTGGCGGCCTTCTGCTTGGGCTCCTGCATCGACCGGAACGGCCCCCCGCCCTTGAACAACAACGCCAAAAGCAGGTGCTCAGAACTGACCCCGAGGTCGGCTGGAAAACCGTCGGCCACCAGGCTCCCGGGCGTGAGCTTGAGCTTCTGGGGACTCACCCGATGCACCAGCACATCGGTGATCCAGGACGAATACCCCGCCTCGACAGGTGCCGCAGTCTCGGCCGACGCCGCCTCGGTCGCGGCACTGTCACCAGCTTCTCCTTCGGAGGCGCTCGATTCGGCGGCGGGAACGAAAAAGATCGTCTTGCAGTTGGGGCAGCGTCCCGTACGTCCCCGATGCTTGTCCTGCACCTGGATGCGGTGCCCGTTGGGACAGAACACCAGAAATCGCCCGGGAGCCAACACCGTTGTCTGGCTCCGGCGACGTCGCCCTCCCTTCGCCCGCTCGGCCGCCTCTTCCTGTTCTTCCAGTGCCGTATTGAGCAGGGCATCTCCCCCGGTCGCCTCGGAGTGAATCGACATCGTCGGCTTGGGTGCTGCCGGTTTCTCTGCGGCAGCAGCCTCAGCGGCTGCCAGCGGCACCGACTCGGGGGCCGGCTTCGCCTGGGGCTTGGCTTCCACCTTCGGGGCCGCCTGCTGCTCGAGGGGAACTCCCGCAACCGGGATGAAATCGAGATCCGATTCCTCCTCTTCCGGCTCGTCGATCACATGCCGGGAGGCCGCTTTCTCCTCAATCGGTTTCAGGATCGGGACCCCTGCGTCCCCCTCTCCCGTCTCCTTCAGGGCGAACTCTCCGAGATCTTCCCGCACCGGATCGTCAGCATCCTTCAGGGCGAAGTTCTCTTCGGAAAGGTCCGGCAGCGCACCCAGATCATCACCGACCGGGCTCAGATCGACAAACGGCTGGTCTTCTTCACTGGGGCCGTCAGTGAAGCTGATATCGGGATTCAGGTCAAAGTCGTCATCGTCGGCGACCGTCGAAAACGAGGAATCGGCCGGGGTGTTGTTGATCGCCACCGGTGCAAAACCAGAGTTCGCTCGCCCTCCATACATTCGCGAGGCCATGCGAGCCATCGCTGCCTGCTCGATTTCAGGGGTCAGGTAGGCCCCGCAGTCACGACACCGCAAGACCCCCTGGGGCAACATCATCCCGCATTTCGGACAGGGAGTTTCGCGACTTCCCGAAGTGCGGCCACCGAGAGTTGACGGAGAGGGAACCGGTGCCACCGGGGGGGCGACGGGGACCGGAACCGGCAGCGGGGGCAATTCCGCTCCGCAGTCGGGACAGTTCTTGTCGTCTCCCATGACGACCGCATTGCAAGCCGGACAATCCCGCAGGGCGACATCCATCGAAACCGACCTCCCACATCAAGATGTTGGACCATGAATGAACATTCATGCACCAACTGATCCACCGACGTTGCATAGCCCTCGAGAGCCGGGCTCTTTCCCAAAGAAGCATCCTAACAGAGGGTCGACTCAATTCCAGCGGGAATACTGCGCGGGCTGGGCAAACTGCACAATCCCCAGAAAAAACTCCCACACCCGTCGCTGAAATCCGCAAACTCGCAACAAACCGGCGTAGAATTGTGGAGTTCCCCAGAAAAACTCCGTCCTCGCCCGCAAAGCTTGGATATTCTCTGGAAACAGCCCAGTTGACCGAAACTGCCCAAAAGTGGACGTTTGCACCAAGCTCGGCTAAAGTTCTCCCGCGTTTGCCACTTCAGTTCTTCACCCCCCTGGAGCGTCCTTTCATGCCGTTGTCTCGTCTGTGTCGTTGGTCGGCCGCAGGGCTGACTGCCTGGGCCCTGTTGACCGGCCCGGTCCACGCCCAGGGCCCGGCCGCACCTCCGGCCAGCCCCCCGCAGCGCAGCCCATTCGAGGCGGCCACCTCCGGGGCCAAGAAGTCGGAAGGCCTCCTCCCGGTTTACTACAAGGACCAGCAGGTCCTGGTGGAAATCCCCCCGGGGCTTCTCAACCAGAACCTCATCGTCATCACCTCGATCGCCAAGGGGATCAGTGCTGGCCAGGTTCTCGGCGGCATGAGCTGGGGCTTCGGCGACGATGCCGTCTGGTCGTTCAACAAGTCGGGCGAGAAGATCCAGATCGTCCGTCGGAATCCCCGGTTCAAGGCCGCGCCCGGCAGCCCGGAAGCCGCCGCCGTCAAGATGGCCTACAGCGACAGCATCCTGTACGCCCTGCCAATCATCACCAGCACCCCCTCGGGTGGCTCGCTGGTCGACATGACCCGCATCTTCCTCAGCGATGACCAGCAGATCGGTCGCTCGATTGGCATGGGCTTCGCCCCAGACCGCTCCACCGTCGGCGAAGTGAAGGGGTACCCCACCAACACCGAAATCGAGATCAACGCGGTCTACTCGGGCGCTGGTGAACTCGACACCGTCCCCGATGCCCGCGGTGCCCAGGTGGGAGTCCACTACAGCATCAGCCGACTCCCCCAGAACGACTACCGCCCCCGCGTCGCCGATGACCGGGTCGGCTACTTTCTCACCGTCGTCAAGGATTTCAGCGACAAAAAGGCCGACGAGAATTTCCAGCGGTTCATCAACCGCTGGCACCTCAAGAAGAAAGACCCCGCCGCCAAGCTCTCGCCCGTCGAAGAACCAATCGTCTTCTACATCGAGAAGACCACCCCGATCAACCTGCGTCCCTACATCCGGGCCGGGATTGAAGAGTGGAACAAGGCGTTCGCCAAGCTGGGCTACGACTCGGCCGTCCAGGTCCGCGACCAGCGGGACAATGACGACATCGATCCCGAAGACGTCCGTTACAACTTCTTCCGGTGGATCACCGCCAACGCCGGCTTCGCCATGGGTCCCTCGCGGGTCAATCCCTTCACCGGGCAGATCCTCGATGCCGACATCATCTTCGATGCCGACTTCCTCTCGACCTGGAAGCAGCAGTACGAAACCTTCACCTCGGCCGACATGGCCGCACTCATGGGTCAACCGGTCGATCCGGGCCTCAAGGCCTTCGGCGACGTGCTGAAGGGACCCCACAACCACCGTCATGGCGAACGCTGTGACTACTGCCAGCAGGCGGGCGGCCAGATCGGCTTCGCCTCGTCGGTGATGCTCCTCCGGGGCGACATCGACGCCCCGGTCGGCGGTGTCCCCGACGAACTCATCGCCCAGGGGCTCAAGGAAGTCGTGATGCACGAGGTCGGCCACACCCTCGGCCTGCGCCACAACTTCAAGGCCAGCTCGTGGAAAACCCTTGCTGAAATCGACAACCCCGCTCTCGCCGTCGGCGAAGCGACCGTCGCCAGCGTCATGGACTACACCCCCACCAACATCGCCCCCAAGGGTCAGAAGCAGGGCCTGTACTACACCGGCACCCTCGGCCCCTACGACTACTGGGCGATTGAGTACGGCTACAAGCCGATCATGGGAAGCGAACCCGAAGAGCTGAAGAAAATCGCCGCCCGCTGCGGTGAGCCCGGCCTCGACTACCTGACCGACGAAGACACCCGCGGCTCGGTCGACTCCGACCCGCTGTCGAACCGGTTCGATCTCGGGAAGGATCCCCTCGAGTTCGCCCGTCGCGAAACCAAGACTGCCTCCGAACTCTGGGGCTCGGTAGTCGACCGTGCCGTCACCGACGGCGATGGCTACCAGCGTGCCCGGCAGGCCTTCGGCATGCTGTTCGGCAAGTACTGGCAGACGATGTCGTACGTCGCCCGGTTCCCGGGTGGTGTGTACGTCCACCGTGACCACAAGGGTGACCCCAACGGCCGCAAGCCGTTCGTTCCGGTTGATGCGGCCAAGCAGCGCGAAGCGATGAAGTTGCTGACCGACTCGGCCTTCAACGTCCCCGCCCTGCCCCCCGCCGACGTGCTCAACTCGCTCGCCTCGAGCCGGTGGAGCCACTGGGGTACCCGCGACGTCTCCCGTCTCGACTACCCGGTGCAGCAGCAGATTGCCAACGCCCAGGGGAACATCCTCAACCAGTTGCTCTCCAACAACACCCTCACCCGCCTCAGCGATTTCGAGCTGAAGTCCGCCGCCGAAGCCGACGTTTACACGCTGGCCGAACACCTGCGGATGCTGGTTGATGGCATCTTCACCGAGGTTCGCGAAGCCCCCAAGCCGGGTGAATACACGAACCGCAAGCCCTACATCAGCCCGCTCCGCCGCAACCTGCAGCGGACGGCGCTGAAGCGTATGGCGGGCAATCTCACCGGTGGCGGCGGCCTGGCCGCCCTGCTGGGAAGCGGTGCCCCCGAAGATGTGCGGACCCTGGTGCGGATGCACCTGGTCGACCTCGACAAGCAGATCTCGGCCCTGCTGGCCGCCCAGGACGTCAAGCTCGATGACTACACCCGGGCCCACCTCCAGGACAGCCAGGAACGGATCCGCAAGGTCCTCGCCGCCCAGGTGACGGTCCCCTCGATCGACTGACCCCCATCCCCCGGCCCACTTGCGTCGGGCCGGGCAAATCGCGAAGTTCACACGGCCCGGTGATGGTCTCCCTCACCGGGCCGTGTTGCGTCTGGTCCTGTCCCTTCGCCTCCTCAGCCTCCCACCTTGATGCCTCCCCCGGGCTCACCCGACTCCGCCCCCCGAGCCGTCCCCGGGGCCGGCTTCTGGATCCTGCTGCTGCTGGCCTGCGGTGCAGCCCTCGCCATCGCCTGGTGCACTGCGCTGCCTCTCGGCATCCCGGGCGAATGGACCTGGCCCCGCATCGAGTCGGGCGAACCACTCGCCTGGCGCCTGGTCATTCCCCTCTTCGTGGCCGCACTCTACCTCGGCTTTGCGTGGTCCGCCGGCCAGCGCATCGAGCATGCCACCCCCGGTCGCCTGCGAGCGACTCTCGCCGGCCTGGCCCTGCTGGGGTTCGCCTGGCTGGGCACCCTCCAACAGGCTTGCCCCGAAGGATACGACCTCGGCAAATCGGCCTGGGTTCTCTACTACCCGAAATCATCGGGGTACTTCACCGAAGCCCGGGCCCATCACCACGAACTCGGGCAGTGTCTCGCCCACTACGAAGACCTGGTCGCGCAGGGTGACGTACTGCACCAGGGGACCCATCCCCCGGGGCTCATCCTGGCGTTCAGCACATTGCTGACGGTCGTCGAGCGCGTCCCGGGGCTCGTCCCCCTGCTGCGTGAAACCGAGCCTGCGTCGGTCTCCCGCTCATTCGACGAACTGCAGGCTCTCACTCGCCAGTCCGGTCCCGGTGGGGGTGCCGGGGCCCCGCTCTCTCCCGAAGATCGGGCCGTCCTCTGGCTGGCCCTGTTGCTGGTCCAGGGAGCCGCCGCCCTCACGGTGATCCCCCTCTACGCGCTGGCCAGAACCACGCAGGGACGAAGTGCGGCATTCTTCGCCGCCGCCCTCTGGCCCCTCGTCCCCGCCCTGGCGACATTCATCCCCAAGTCTGATGCAATGTTTCCGTTGTGGACCTGCACCCTCACGTGGACGGCCCTCCGGGCCGCCTCGGCCCAACCCCGCCGCGCCTGGGGCTGGGGACTTCTCGCGGGCCTCCTCTTCGCACTCGGCATGCTGCTCAGCCTCGCCACCCTCGCCATCGGCTTCTGTGCTGTTGTTGCCGCCTGTGCCCACCGCCGACAACAGCAACGCCCCCTCTGGGCTCCTCCCACGCTCGAGGCACTCGGTGCAGCGGCATTGGCATTCTGTGTTGTCACCCTGCTGTTCAGCGTGGCCTTCTCTTGCCCGCTGCTCACGATCTGGAAGTGGAACTACCACAATCATGCGGGATTTTACGCCCAGTTCTCCCGCACCTGGTGGAAGTGGCTGGCCGAAAACCCGATCGAACTCGCCATCGCCGTCGGACTCCCCGCAGCGGCCTGTGCCTTGCTCAACGCCCGGGAGTGCGTCAGCCAACGACGCTGGTCTCTTCCGCTGGTCACATTCGGTGTCACCTGGGGCCTGCTGTGGCTCACGGGCAAGAATCGGGGAGAGGCGGCCCGACTGTGGCTCTTCCTCATGCCTCTGGTCTGCTGGCTCGCCGCCGATCTGCTGGATCGACTCCCCCGGCAGCAGCGCCTGCGCACCGGAATCGCCCTGCTGACCCTGCAGTTGGTCACCGCCGCCGGACTCGTCCTGCGGATCGGCGGCTTTGAGTACTGACCAATCTCCACGGCGGCACGATCAGACCTCGCTGACCGCTGGACTCGGTGGCGGCTCCACCGGGGGTGATACGCCCGTGTCGCCCGACGGCCTTCGCCCGGACTCCCGCAATCCACCTGTCGCCTGCAGCAACAATGGCAGCACGACGAGGTTCCCCAGCAACCCCCCCAGCATCGCCACGCTGGAGAGAATTCCGAAGTACACCAGCGGAATGAAATTCGACGCCGTCAGCACGAGGAACCCCGCCACCAGGGCGAGGTTCGCATACAGCAGGGCGCTGCCGACATCCTGCTGGGTGCGTTCGAGCGCCGCGGCGAACCCGTCTCCACGCTGCAGTTCCCGACGCAAACCGGCCAGGTAGTGAATGCTGGAATCGATCGTCAGCCCCATCGCCACGCTCGCGATCATCGCCGTGCCAATATTGATTGGCAGGTTCAGCCACCCCATCACGGCGATGACCGCCCCAATGGCCAGCAGGTTCGGCACCAGCGACAGCAATCCCACCCGTACGCTGCGCTGGGCCACCGACATCATCACTGCCATGCAGATCGCCGCCAGAAAGAAACTGACCCACTGGTCTCCCAGCAGGCTGTCGGTGAGATAGGCGAGCAAGACATGCAATCCCGTGGCCACAGGCCGGGAGGCCTCCTGCTGCTCTTCCGGAAACACTTCGCGGGCCACCGTCTCGACCTGATCGATCAAGGCCAGTTTCCGTTCCGACCGCTGTCGTTCGGATGACCGCAGCAGCAGGCGCATCCGCTCTCCCTCCGGGTTGTAGAGACTGGTGACAAACTCGGGCTGAAACTGCTGCAGCAGCCGGCTTTGGGCCGCCAGGTTGGGAATGACAAACGGCACGCGGGGCACCAGGTCAATGCCATCACTGAAGGCGAGCACCTTGGTGAGGGCCGGGGTGTTGGTCGCTGGATCGCGCAGTTCTCGCAGCTTGCGGGCCAACGTGCGCACACGTTCCACGTAGGCGTCATCCAGCGTGGCAGGAGCCGGGAAGTTCAGCTCCCAGGCACCCGCCCCCCCGAGGTTCGATTCCACGAAATCCATCGATTTCAGGATCGGGCTGTCGGGGCGAAAATTCCGGCTGAAGTCGGTCTCCACCGTCAATCGCGAGCATCCCAGCAACGTGGCGACCACCAGCGAACCCAGCACCAGCCAGACCTGCCCTGGCCGTTGCTCGACCCAGCGGGCCAGCCACGCCAGGCATCGGGCCACCAGGCCTCCCCCGGGGACAGGCCGCGGATCGACGGGCCAGGGGCCCAGCAGCCCCCCGCCGGGAACAATCAACGCCATGGCCGGCAGCACGAGCAGAGTCCCGAGAGTCATCATCAGGCCGAAGCTGGCGACCGGCTGGATGTGGCTCGACAACTGCGCTCCAAATCCACCGGCGGTCGTGGCACACGTCCAGAAGATCGCCGGGGCCAGTTGTGCCACCGACAATTTCAGGGCCTCGACAGCCGTTCGCCCCGGCCTCAGTTCCTGGAAGCGAACGACGATATGGATGACCGTCGCCACTCCGACGATCGTCACGAGCGAGGTGAGCATCGAGCTGACCATGCTCAATCGCAGGCCGAGCACAACCAGCAACGCGCGAGTCCAATACACCGTGGCCCACACCACGGCCAGAGGGACCAGGGTCCACCGCAGGTTGCGAAACAGGATCAAGATCACCCCCAGCAGCAGCGCCGTGGACCAGAGTCCCAACCGCCCCCCATCCTGCTCGACATATTCGAACATGTCGTGGACCTGGACCGGTTCGCCGACCACTGCGGGAACCAGGCCTGTCTGCTTCTGAAAGTCTCCACAAATCGCCCGCACCTGGCGGATGGTCTCCCCCCGCGAGACGGTGGCTTCGGAAAGGGGAGCCATCCGCAGCACGATGGCGGTGGTGAAGTTGTCGTTGCCGAGGACCAGGCCGCGGGCAAGGTCGCGGGTCCGTTGTTCGAGCATGCCCAACCCGGGCAGCCGGGCCATTCCCTGGGCCCGCCCAACGATGTTGGCCAGGTCCTGTGTCGATTCGGGCAGAATCCCGGGGACTTCGGCCAGGCGGGCCGCGAGGTCTCCCACGACCTTCAGTCGTTCGGGGCGAAAGCGATTGGCATCTGTGTCGAACAGTTCCGGATCGCGCCAGGCGATCAGGATCAGTTCATCACCACCAAACAGCACCCGGCTCTCGCGAAACTCGGTGAGGCGGGGATTGTCATGCGAATACAGAGCCTCGATCGACTGATCGAACTGCAACCGGCGCGAGACCGGGACCGCCACCAGTGTCAGCAGACAGGCGAGTGCGAAACCGACAGCCCGATGCTCGACCAACCACCCCAGGCAACGTTCGAGAAATGACGGCACAGGAGGCGACATGAGTGGTCTGGCAGGGGGACAATGATCGCGGACGGTCGAATTGTAGACACCTTGCCGCATCAGACGTCAGTTCACCCCAATTCTGGTCCGTTTCGCAGTGTGGGTCGCCGCGTTCCAACCACCCCTGATCGGCCCCGCAATCGAACCAGGATCCACCGCGCCGGGTCATTTTTCATGCTGTCACCGCAACTGCCACTGCGGCAACTCGCCAGCCCAACCCCTTCCCAGGCACCACACTCGAGACTCCCGACAAGGAGACTGCGTCGACCGCCCCCAGCGCGTGCGGGTGCCGGGAACTTTTTGCGTTTCGCGTTCTGAGAGGATCACGACAGACGACACCATGTCACGGAATTCATTTCGAGCCCCAAACACAGGCTTTCTCATGAGGGCAGTCGCCAGCAGTGCGCAGATCAAGACACCAAGAGCCCCTCGACTCTCTCATGCAGTCCACTGGGATCTGCTCTCCGAGGGGGATGCCGTCATTGGAAGACTGGCCCATTTGGAGAGAATTCCCCAACGCGGACTACGACACCGCCCCTGTTTGTCGTTGCTCTACGACTCGAAGATGGCCTCCAAAGCTCAGGCCGAACACAATCCGCGGTCCCAACGCAGTTCTCGACGATCGAAGCGTTGGATTGCGCTCACCCGTCTGCAACCCGTCTCTCGACCCAAGGCCGTTTTCAGCTGATTTCTTCGGTGTTGAGTGAGCGGTTGAAGACCCAACCGCCCCGCGTCGGACCGCATGACAGTACGGCTGACGACGCGGTACTCCCGATTGGGAATCGCGGGGGGGCGAGATCGCTCGGTTCGACGGACGGACTCGCTGCAACTTCAACGTCGTGTGCGCTGCCACTGGGCGGGCTTGACGGCGATTTCGTCTTCTTCAGTGAAGTTTGACGAGCGGTCATCGAGATCCCCGGAGAGGTCGCGCCCGGCAGCGCGGGATGGGGATGGCGGGACCGCCAGTGGGGGGGACACGACATTGTTCTTCGCCTGCCCACCGGCTTCGGGGGACTGGGCCACGGAAGATTGGGCTGCGGTTGGTGTGAAGCCGCCATCGAGCAGTACGGCATAGCCGAGTGTCAGGGCAAAACCAAACACGAGAAAGTTGACCGGCCACGATGGACCAAACACCTTGACCGCACTGCCAGCCGACGCCTTGAGCTGCAGCCGTCCCCCATTCCACGTCACGCTGTAAATCTCATCGAGCACAAGATGCGAGCCAAACCCCAGGGCCACGCCGAGGGCCATCAACGACCGCACGGCTGGAGAATCGTTGAGATAGGCCAGGAAGGCGATCTCGGCTGCAATCACGAGGGCGGGCAGGCTGTGGAACATCCCGCGGTGCACACAGGTGAGCTGCAGGATTCCGGACGCGACATACCGAATCGCCACGTACAGGATCACCGCCAGCAACAACGCCGACTCGCGGGAGCCCCCCCAGCGTTCCAGCCGCTCCATCAGCACCAGCGGTCCCACCGCCGCCAGCAGGCCAAAGACCTCGCGGATCGGCCGCCCCGAGTCGGAGTCGAGATCGGGTAACATTCCCGAGACTCCCGTCAACACTCCCGCCAGGGCTCCCTGGATTCCGGTGAAGCCCAGCATCACGGTCGAGGCGAATCCATACACCGCCCCGAGGGCGCTGCTGGTGATGACGTGCGTGCGGTAGTCGGCCATGACAACAGTGCGTCCGTGCAATGCAGATCGGCGGTTCCCCGGCAAAAACGTTTCCCGGGAATCACGGCGGGAACCATACTCCGTTTTGCCGATTCCGGGAACACGAACCGGCTCGGAACCGGGGCGTGAACGAACCGTACCATGGCCCCGCGCGCCCGCCCTGCCGTCCCTCAAACGGATTGAGAGAGGCACCGGGTTGAGTCCGCTTTCTTGCCGTTCGAGCGGTCAGGTTTCCTGCGGCCGCAACAGGTTCAGCCCCGTCCCAGATACAGTTGCTGGGTGGGCAGCACGATCGCTTCCAGCAGGTTCACCTCGGGAGGGAGGGTCACCATGGTATGTGCGACTTCGGCGAGGGTTTCGACAGTCATCATCGGCTCGGCATCGGAGGTGAGGCCGCTCGCCTGCCGGCGTTCGACCAGCACGTTGCCCGGGTGAAGGCAACTGCAGGTGATGCCGTACGGCCGGCCGTCGAGGGCGGTCGCCTGCGTGAGGCCCCAGACCCCAAACTTCGCCGCCGAATAGGGGGCACTGTTTTCGCGGGGGCGCTGGGCCGAGATGGAGCCAATGTTGAGAATCCGCCCCCCTCCCTGCTCCCGCATGATCTCAAACGCCCGACGGCTGCAGAGAAACGTCCCGGTCAGACAGGCCCCAATCACGGTGTTCCACGCGTCGAGCGAGAGGGTGTCGATCCGACCGCCATCAAACGCCCCGGCATTGTTCACCAGCACGTCGACCCGGCCCCACTCGGCCTGCACATGCTTGAAGAAGATATCGACCTGCTCTTCATCGGCGACATCGACCGGCTTGGCCAGGACTTCGTGCCCTTCACTGCGCAGCTCGGCGGCAAACGTCTCGAGTTTGAGGACGTTGCGGGCGCACAGGGCCAGACGGGCTCCCGACTGGGCGAACCGGCGAGCCATCCCCTTGCCGAGGCCCTGGTTGGCCCCCGTAATCACACAGACCTTGTTTTCGAGCGGCTTCATGACGTGACACCGGGTTGCAGGCAGGGTCGAGAGGAACCCCGGCAGACCAGCCGGAGATCATTCTGACAGATTTCAGCACCCAGCCGGGGCGCTGACAAGGGGACCCGGCCAGTTCACCCCGCCCGAATCTTTCCGCTCACGATCGGGTCTTGATTTTCTCGCCGGCTCACAGATTGAACCTGGCTCTTCCAGCCACGCGGAGACCGTCGACCGTGCGGAATTCACAGCACCCGGCACACCTGGCCCCCCGGCAGTCGACGCACCAGATGCCTCATTTCGAGCACGGTCAGCGTCGACAGGACCCGCGAGACTTCAATCCCGGCGGTCCGCAACACGTCATCGACCGGGATGGGATCGATGGTGACCAGGTTGAGCACCCGGCGTTCCTGGTCGTCGAGCACCAGCTCGCGAGGGGTGAGAATCGTCTGATCGGTGGAGGTGACCACGGGGGCCATGAGAGGGCCGAGCGCCTGCAGCACATCGTCGACGTCGCGGACGAGCGTGGCCCCATCCCGCAGGATGTCGTGGCAACCGGCACTCGCCAGGCTGTCGATTCGCCCGGGGACGGCAAACACGTCACGCCCCTGCTCGGTCGCATGCCGGACAGTGTGCAGCGCCCCCGAGTTGCGGGCCGCCTCGACGACCACCACCCCCAGCACCAGGCCGCTGATGATCCGGTTCCGCTGCGGAAACAATCCGGGCAGGGGTGGCTGCAGCAGCTTGTTTTCGGTCAGCAGGGCCCCCTGCCTGGCGATCTCGTCGGCGAGTCCCGCATGTTCGGGGGGATAAATCTCCCCCAGGCCCGTGCCCATGACGGCGAGCGTGCGGCCCCCGGCGTCGAGGGCTCCCCGATGAGCGGCTCCATCGATCCCCCGCGCCAGGCCACTCACCACGGTCAAACCGGCCCGGGCCAGCCCACCAGCGAGTTTCTCAGCCACCTGCCGTCCATACATCGTGCAACGCCTCGATCCGACAATTGCCACCGCCAGCTGGTCCTGCGGGCGGTACTCTCCCCGGCAGTAGAGGATCGAGGGGGGATCATGAATTTCGGCGAGCGAGACCGGGTACTCGGCGGTTCCCCGCACCAGCAGCTTCAGGCCCCGTTCGCGGCACCGCTGCAATTCCTGCTGCGGTTCGCGTGAATGCCGGGCGGCGATGATGGCCGCCGCCAGTCGCGGGCCAATCCCCTCGGTGGCCAGCAGTTCTTCGCGGCTCGCCTGAAACACCCCCTCGACGGTGCCAAACTGGTCGAGCAGGGTCTGTTGCGTGCGGGGACCGACGCCATCGACCAGGTGCAGCCGGAGTGCCGCCAGCAATCGGGCCTCGGAATCGGCAGTTTCCGTGCCGACGCGATCTGCTTCGGGAAAGAGGCTCTTGGTCATCACAGACTCCGTTCCAGCGTGTCGCGGTGAAGGGGTGAGGATCAGGATCGACGGATGAAGTCGGCGGCATAGCTGCGCACCTGGGCGCCGTTGAGAACGTGCACGAGACGCAGGCGGGAGATGGTTTCCTGGCTGAACTGCGACAGGGGAACATGCAGCAGCTTCTTGCCGAACCGCCGGGCGATCTCGCGCCACGCCGGTCCGGGAGGGGCTTCCGACAACACCGCCACATGCCGGTGCTGACTGTGCAGACACCCAGCCGCGAGCAGGCGCTCTTCCAGCGTGTCGGCAAACTGCAGCCGGCGGTCGGTCCAGACGTCGGTGATGGGTCGGGGGGGAAACAGGAACAATGCCCCGCCATAAGTCGCCAGTCCAATCCCCGGTCCGACCAGTTCCTTTGAGAAATCGGTCGCGAAGAGCGCCAGGGTCGATTCGTCCTGATGTTCGGCAAACCAGGTCACCCGCCAGGGGTAGTCGCGCGGATCGGCGGGAGAGTCGAACAGCATCACCACGCAGTCGAGCGAACCCCGGCTGGGGGGGAGCACCTTGACGTACAGGTCGCCCGTATGCCAGTTGCGCAGGGTTTCGCGCAGGTCGAGTCCATCGCGCAGGCTGGTCGAGAATTTTTCGGTACGGGCCAGGTCGAGCCCCAGCAGGGCGCGGGCCTTGTCCTTGATGACCGAGCGAAACTTCTCAATCGCCACATCGTCGGGGGGCCAACTGCAATGCGAATGGGGGTTCCACCGGCTGGCCCAGTCTTTCTGGCGTTCGCGCGACGGCCGGCGTTTGAGTTCCAGTGTCCGCCAGACCAGCGGAGGGCCGGGAAGCCGCGACTTGAGCTTGAGCACTGTTCCATCGTGAAGCCGCCCGACCCCGACCGACAGGTCAATGCCGGGCCAGCCCAGCACGGGGCCATGGGGATACTCGCGGGCTTCTTCGGCGAGCGAGACGGCAAACTGGTCCCCCCCCACCTGCTGGGCCGACAGCACGAGGGTGTACAGGTCGGGAGCCATCCGCCGTTCGATCAGCGAGAGGTTGCGGGCGTAGCGCAGCATCAGCCCGAGTTTCTGCGGGGTCTGTCGGCGGGCCCGCTTGCCGTGCACCGACCGGTCGCGGTCGCGGGCCAGCAACAGCAACTCTTTCACCCCGTCGATCGAAAGATTTTCGTCGTCATCGAGTTCGGACCGGGCCCGTTCGTACAAACCGGTGATGCAGGGCAATTCGCCCAGCAGGAACAGCAGCGAATTCTCGGTCGGGGCCAGCCGCTCGGTCGTCTCGACAGCGTCATCCTCGAGGGTCTCGCCCCCCTGCAGGTACTCGTGTCGCAACACGGGCCACTCGTCGAACGAGCAGAGGCACAAGACCGACTCGTACTGCTGTTCCAGTTCGTGCAACCGGCGGGCCATGTTCCGGGCACGCGCGACCAACTGCGTCGACCGGGGGCGATGCGAGAAGGGAAGCACCGCGGCCGCGAACAACTCCCAGCCAGTTTTCTTCAGCGAGTAGGGATCGGGCAGAACACGAGCCGAGGGCTCAAAGACCGCGGTCTCCAGGTCGATGAACTTGCGGGGGATCCGTTCTTCGCGGGCCAGGCGCAGGGCGGCGATGACGGGCTGGCAGGGATCGATCGGCACATAGCTGGCCGCACGGGGTCCGCCGGACTGCTCTTCGCGTTCGCTCTCGGGATTTTTGCTCTCGGGGGTCCAGCGGTCCCCCTCTTCGTCGCGGTTCGACCACGCGGGCGGTTCCCGCTGCAGCACCACGCCAATCGATGGCAGCGTCTCGATCGCCTCCTCGACATCGGCCTGGAAGGAGGGGGGCAACGGGACGGCGAGGCAGTCGAACATTTCCGACAGCATGCGCCGCCGGACTTCGATGGCGAAATCCCCCGAGCCGTGAATCACCGGCAAGACGGTGAGGCGCGGGCTGAACCTCAGCAGCGAGCGAGTCTCACGCGTCATGCCTGCTCCTCGTCGTCCTCGTCGTCCTCGTCGAATTCGTCATCCTCAAACTCGTCGTCTTCAAACTGATCGGGATGCAGCGGGTCGTCGGGGTTGAAGAAGAAGTCGCCGAGCCCCATGGGGACCGCCGAGCCCCCGAGGGTTCGCAGTTTTCGCTGGGCCAGTTCCTTGAGATTGAGGGCCTCTTCGCCGAGGCAGCGCACCACCGACTCGCGCCACGCCTCGTCGGGAGCGAGGGGATTCTTGGGATCCTGGGCCATTCTCTTCAGCGCATACCGCAGGATCGACAGCCCGTCGCGTGTCGAAAAATCGAGCTTGAGCCCGTGGGCGGCCTGCAGGAATTCAACCGTGAGGTTGAGCATCCCGTCGGCCGCGAAGGGGAGGTGGTACCGCAGGATGGCGAGCTCGTCCTGGCGGTTGGGATAGCCGACGGTCAGCGTTGGCTGCAGCCGGCTCTGGATGTAGTCGGGGACTTCAAACGTCGATTCGTCTTCGTTCATTGTGACGGCACAGCGGAAGTCGGGATGGGCGGGAACGGTGATTCCCGCCACGATCGACTCGACGTACCGCCGGTGGTCGAGGAGCGGGGC
>DNUF01000094.1:0-2796 GCA_003508595.1 Planctomycetaceae bacterium | reverse complement strand
TAGACAATCTTGCCACTCTCGGCGAGCACCGGAGTGATCAGCAGATCTTCCGGGCGTGTGTCGGCGGTGCATTGGTGAATGTACAGGGGCTGCTTCCGGACCTGGGCGGCGGCCATGCCGAGCGTGGTTTTGCCAATTCCCGGCATGCCGACGATGCGGGGGGACAGGGGCAGGTCACGCCGGTCCACCACAAGCCAGCAGGCGAGCAGTTGCTTGAGGATTTCGCGTTGTCCAATCCACTCGCCATCCGAAGCATCGGGCTTCCCCAGGAACACCCGCACACCATCGATGTCGACAAATTCCGCCATTTCGTCTCGACTCAAAAGGTCCCAACGTGTTGAATCTCCCTGCCGGGAGCACCCCTGCGGCAGGACTGCCCATCAGTATATCTCCCGCCCCCCCCGCTCGCCCAGTCCCCAGTTCACAAATTTTCATGTCCCACCCATCGGCCGATTCGGCTTCGAATTCGTCCTCTCCCTCTCCGGCCGCCGCCCCTCGACTTCCCCGCCGGTGGCGTCGCGACTGGGGAGAACAAGACCGTCGGCTGCTGGAAGGGCCCCGTTCGCGGTGGGACGAGCTGAAGACCCTGCTGCACATAGGCTGGGAATTTTTGTCGGGGTTCCGGGAACTGCACTTCATTGGACCGTCAGTCACCGTGTTTGGTTCGGCCCGGTTTCCCCGTGGGCATCGGTATTACGAACTGGGACGGCAGGTGGGGAGTGAGATCGCCCGCCTCGGATTCAATGTGATGACGGGGGGTGGCCCGGGAATCATGGAGGCGGCCAATCGGGGAGCCCAGGAAGCGGGGGGACACTCGATTGGCTGCAACATCATCCTTCCGAAGGAACAGTCGGCCAATGACTTCATCGATCGCCTGATCTCGTTCGACTATTTCTTTGTCCGCAAGGTGATGCTGGTGAAATACTCGCAGGCCTTTGTGATCCTGCCGGGGGGATATGGAACGCTGGATGAGGCGTTCGAAGCCGCCACGCTGGTGCAGACGGGCAAGATGCACGAGTTCCCCATCATCTTCATGGGGGTCGACTACTGGCAGCCGTTGTTCGACTTCATTCGCAATGGCATGGCCCCAGCCAGGACGATCGATCCCGACGACATCGAGAGATTCCTGCTGACCGACTCGATTGAAGAGATGCGCGCGGGCCTCATGCAGACCCCATTCAAACTGTTCGCCGGCAAACCACTGCCCAGGCGACGCTGGTGGCTGGGGGAATAACCGCCGGCTATTTCGCTTCGGCGGCGGTTGGGGTCATGACTCCCCACACCTGCAGCAGGTTCTCGCCGGCCACCGTCCCCCGGCTGATCGACAGCAGCCGTTTGCCGTCGGGGCTGACCCCAAACGCGAGCGTGTTGCGGGGCCCTTCCTGCTCGTGGATCAACTTGAGGTCGTCTCCCTTCCAGAAGGCGAGTGTGCCCGGGCCGACTCCCGCCAGCACCTTGCCCCCGGGGAACCAGCGCAGCCCGACCGGTGCCTGGTCTTCCATGTCTTTCTCGGGGAGAGCCTCGCCGGTCGCCGCATTCCAGATCTGCAGCTTGCCACTCCCCGAGGGCATCGCCAGCAGCCGGTTCCCTTCGGGATCGAGCAGGCCGGTGATCAGCGTGTTCTGCGGGGCCACCTTGATCTCGCAGCGCGGCTCTCCCGTTTCGGTGTTCCAGATCTTGATGGTCTCTCGGAAGGGGACGGCCGTAACCCACTTGCCATCGGCACTGAAGACCGGGTTCACCACGAACCGGTCTTTCCCCACCTCGATGATCCGCTGCAATTCGCCCGTCTCGGCATCGTACATCCGCAGTGTTCCCGACTGTCCTCCCACCACGAGCACCCTGCCATCGGGGCGAAATGCGACGTTGGGGCCCCGGCCAAGATCTTCGATGTAGTACCCGTCTCCCGTTTCCAGCTGCAGCACTTCCACCTTTCCCTCGGCAGTCACCCATGCGACCAGGGGCAGCTTGGGGTTGAAGGCAAACGAGGTGATCCGCCGTCCCCTGGCGGTGGTGTGCAGCACTTCGAACGTCTCGGCATCGCGAACTTCAACCCCCTCTTCCTGAGCCGTCTTGTACGCGATGATACCGACGATCTCGCGGGCATCGGGGCGCCACGCCAGGCTGGTGAGACGGACGCTCTCGGAATGGATCTCTTCGAGGCGGGCGACATTTTCGGGAGTCAGCACCTCGAGATTCAGCCGGCGCCGGACCACGGCTGGTTCGGCCGGAGTGGGCTCTGACTCCTGGGCCCCGGCCACCGACATCAGCCCGGCCAGCCAGAATCCTGCCAGGCAAAATCCCACCAGGCAGACCTTCGCAACGATGGTCATCCGTCGTTCCGGCCGGCTTCGAAACTGCTGCCAAGCCCGATGCTGGCGCCAGGCTCGGTGCCGGTGCACAGCTCGGTGTCGGCACACAGAGGGCCAACCTTCGCGAATGGCGGGCAGGAGGGGATTGGCACTCATGGCACTGAGGGGGGCTGGGGAAACGCAGGAAACCACGCTTCCGGATTATTCCGATCCCCGTTCCCGGGTGCCAGTCCCCGGCGGCGAACAATCGTCGTGGCGTGGCCGGTTCCGCCGGGCGCAATTCGAGGATGGCCCGACTATGATCCCCAGACGTTGCACCAATTTGTTCCCCGGTTCCTGGCAGGCGTGCACCATGTCACCATCCCCTCTTCCACCAGCCAGTCCCGATCGCCGTGCGTTCCTCAAGGCGCTCGGGGTGGGGGGAGGGGTGGCCGGTCTCCCCGCGGCCGTGCTCGCCGATGAGCGTCCCAGCTCCCTCACCATC
>DNUF01000197.1:28748-60541 GCA_003508595.1 Planctomycetaceae bacterium | reverse complement strand
CGAACCGGGCAAAAACCTTCCGGCCTCGTCGGGAGGACTTCATGGAAAATCTGGAATTCCCCGATTTCTGCGGGAGAAAAAGGTCTTGACCTGAAAAAAGCCCCCAGGTTGACCGCCGTCGTGGCAAGATTGATCGTCAGGAGATGAAACCTCCGCAGTACCGGGGCGAACGGTATCAAAGCGACTCAAGTCAATACCAGTCTTGGATCGAAAAACTGTGTCAGACGTTGTGCGCCGCAAAAGACACCAGCCCGGAGACCCCATCGACAGGGTTGCCGAGCTTGAAACCCGGTACACGACGTCGACGGAACGAATTCCAGAAAACTTGTCGTGTTGCTTTGGATTTGGTGAAGCAGCACGCCGGGTTGCCCGTGGGAAACAGTTCCGTCGCCGGGAATGCCGGCAGTGACTGTCGAGGGATGACTCCGCAAGCATCCCTCACAGAGATCTGCCTGTTCCTGGTTTCGACAGAAGTGTTGAGTCTGGTCGTGTGTCTGCCTTTTTGAATCGCCAATTTCGGCGACAGACCGCTGAGGCGAAAAACCAACAGCCGTCTTCCACCAACTCGAGGATCGATTCGACCCAGAACTGTGCTGTTACGCCAGGAGGACCACATGGCAAGGACCGCCGAACAGCACGGTAGAACCGATTCTCCAGAGGGCCCGCATCCCTCTGCCGTACCGACTGACAAGTCACTGGAGAGCCCGCCATGAAGACGATCTTTACTACTGGACAAGTAGCTAAGATCTGCAAAGTAGCCCCCCGTACTGTGAGCAAGTGGTTCGATTCAGGTCGCTTGCGCGGCTATCGAATCCCTGGTTCACAGGACCGGCGGATTCCCCGGGAGCACCTGATCCGGTTCCTCAAGGAACACGGGATGCCCCTGGGTGAACTCGAAGATGAAGCCGTGGGGAAAATTCTGATTGTCGGCGCGGAAGCAACGATCCGCGGCGGCCTTCGGGAGCAGATGAGTGCTGATACGTTCAAGCTCGACTTCGCGAACAGCGGTTTCGAAGCCGGGATCCAGGCCGAGTCGCTTCACCCCGATTGCGTGGTGATCGACTTCATCATGGGGCGGAATGAAGCCCTCATGATCGCCCAGAATCTCCGCAAGAATGCCGAGTACGCCGACGTCGTGCTGGTTGGTCTGCTGAGCGACGAAGACAACACGAGCGGGTTTGACCGCTCGATCTTCAGCGAGACCTTCCGCAAGCCTTTCGATACGGCCCTGCTGGCCGAGCGAATTCGCACCCTGGTCAGCCGCCGCAAGCAGTTGGCCTAGTGATCGGGGGTCTTTCGTTCGCCGCAGTTCACTTCCGGGAACAGTTCAGCGACGCCAGGGACGGCCCGCCCCGGAGGTTTGGTCCCTCCGACTGCACCCCGAACGAAGGATGACCGCTGTTTTCGCCTGCCGGCCTGCTCAGCAATTCTGAGCAGGCCGGTTCGCTTTCTTTGGGAACGGTGTGTCAATTTTCTCTCGTCGTCCGATTCTGTCCCGGCTCTGGCAGCCTGGGGCGGAGGGCCGGTATTCTTGCCCGATCGTGAACACCCCGCGAGGGGATCCGCCTTCCGCAGCTCCGCAACAGTCATGTCCCAGGTTTCGCCACCGGCGCCGACGAAGCGCACTCCCTGTGTGGTGGTGCCCGCCTGGCCCTGGCTGATTTTGGGAGCCGTCGTGGCCGGTTGTGTCTCCCTGCAACTTGATGCGTCGGGAGATCACCCCACGGCGTGGGTCGGGCCGGGAATCACCACGGATGAACCGCTGAATGTTGCCCAGGGGGTGCTCCTCGCCGACCGACTGTTCAATGCCGACCTTGCCGGCTTCCGTCGCGTCGATGCCTCACTGCCCGACTATCCCCCCCTCGGGCGGGTGGTCCTGGGAGTGGGGCACGAACTGGCCCTGATGGTGTCCCCCCCCTCGGGCTCCACGGCGCCATACTCCATCGCCTGTGCCCGGGTCGCATCGGCGTTTCTCTTTGGGCTGACCGTTTTCCTTGTGGGACGGTCGTCGCATCGCTGGTGGGGACCCTGGGCGGGTCTGGTCTCGGCGATCTCGCTCGTGCTGATGCCACGCAGTTTCGGGCACGCCCACCTGGCCTCACTGGAAACGGCGATCAACCTCGCTTACCTGGCCTGCCTGCTGGCCGCCCAGCGAACCTGGGAATCACCCGGCTTGCGAGCTTCGACCGAGCGGTCCGGAACTTTTCCGTGGTGGACCTCCGGATTGATCCGCCCCGCCCTCGGGACCGGATGCGCCCTGGGCCTGGCGTGGCTGATCAAGATCCAGGCGATCTTCCTGCTGCCAGTGCTGGGGACCTGGGCGGTACTCTGGCTGCGGCGGTCGGCTCCCGCCTGGCTGCTGATCGTGGGAATTGTCGCCGGGGCTCTGTTTTTCGCGGGATGGCCTTGGCTGTGGGATGATCCACTCGGGAACGTCCGGCTCTATCTCGGGAAGACCACTTCTCGGGCCACGATCCAGGCCTGGTACGAGGGAAGAGCCTGGGCGGACCGGGAGCTTCCCTGGCACTATCCCTGGGTTCTGTTGGCGACGACTGTTCCCCTGGGACTCCAAGGGCTTGGGCTCTGTGGTGTTCTGTCTGGCATTCGGAATTGGCGACAGGCAACCGCCGAAACTCTCTGTATCGGGGGCATGGCGGTTCCCCTTCTCGCATTCAGTCTTCCCGGGATTGCCGTCTACGATGGCGAACGCCTGTTTTCGGTCGTCTATCCCCTGTGGGCTCTGCTCATCGGACGTGGGGCTGTGCCTGCTGTCGAATGGCTGCAACGACGTCTGGGTTCACTCCGGCTGGCGCTGACAGTTGGCAGTTGTCTGCTGCTGACCCAGGCCTGGGGAGCCTGGTCGACCTCGCCTGCCTGGTTGTCTTATTACAACGCCGCCGTCGGAGGCCTGTCGGGGGCCGTGGCCTGCGGGCTGCCCCCCAGCTATTGGGGAGACGGACTCACCCGCGAGCTCTGGGAGGATGTGGCCCGGCATGTTCCTCCCGGTTCCACGATTGCACTGGCACCCACGCTGTACGAATCGCAGGCGGGAGAATTCCAGCGCCAGACACCGGCCTGCCAGCAGCACCAATGGACCCTGGTCTCCCGGGGCGGGCCGGGGGCCGAACGTGCCGCCTATGTGATCCTGATCAACCGCCCGGAGTATCTGCCAGTCGAAGACAGACAGCTGAAACCTTCCGACTTCGTGGCGAGCATCACTCGCGATGGCGTCTGGTTGGCCGGGCTGAAACGACTGACCGACCCGCCCCGTCAGCCGTGAATGACCACCATCTTCTCTTCGGTCATTTCGCGGATGGCATAGTGGGGCCCCTCTTTCCCCAGCCCGCTGTCTTTCAGACCTCCATAGGGCATGAGGTCGGCACGCCACTGGGTTCCCCAGTTGATGTGCAGGTTGCCGCTGTCCACCTCCCGGGCGAACCGCAAGGCCCGGGAGATGTCCTGCGTGAAGATCGAGGCGGACAGTCCGTAGGGGCTGTCGTTGGCCAGCTGGATCGCCACATCGAGATTGTCGACCCGCGTGACCGCCACCGCGGGGCCAAACAGCTCTTCGCAACTGATCCGCAGATCTGGCGAAACGTCGGCCAGGATTGTCGGTTCAAAAAGAGTTCCCTGCCGTTGTCCTCCAGTGACGAGGCGGGCTCCTCCCGTGATAGCCTCATTGACCCAGGTCTCCACCCGGCAGGCATCGCGCTCGCGGATCATGGGTCCCATGCGGGTTTCGGCCGCCAGGGGATCGCCCGTTCGCAGAGCCCGCACTTTCGGGGCGAGGGCGTCGAGAAAGTGTCCGTAGACGCCAGGCGTGGCGAGGATCCGTTGGGCCGAGATGCAGACCTGGCCGGCGTTGGAGAATCCCGAGATCGCCACCAGCGCCGCGGCCTGCTCGACATCGGCGTCGTCGAGGACGATCACGGGACTGTTGCTTCCCAATTCCATGGTGACGCGTTTCACCCCGGCCATGCGACAGATCGCATCGCCAATCTCATAACTCCCGGTGAAGCTGATCTTGCGAATGCGCCGGTCGGTGCACAGCGCCCGCCCCAGTTCACTTCCTCCCCCCGTCACACAGGCAATCGCCTGCGGGGGCAGCCCTGCCTCCAGCAGGATCTCCACCAGCTTCAGAGCCGACAGGGGGGTGTCACTCGCGGGCTTGATGCAGACTGCATTCCCGGCGGCGATCGCCGGCCCCACCTTGTGGGCCACCAGGTTGAGCGGAAAATTGAACGGGGTGATGGCGGCCACGATGCCGCACGGCACCCGCAGTGTGAATCCCAGCTTGCCCTTCCCGCCGGGGGCACCATCGAGGGGAACGACTTCTCCGGTGATGCGTCGCGCTTCGTCGGCCGAGACATCGATCGTTTCGCGGGCCCGGCTCGCCTCGAAGACGCCTTCGGCCAGGGTCTTGCCCTCTTCCTGGCTGATTGTTCGCCCCAGTTCGGCTTCACGGAGCTGCATGAGAGCCGCCGCCCGACGGAGAATCGCCGAGCGGTCGTACGCCGGCATGTCACGCATCACCCGGGCCCCCTCCACCAGGGTCGTCACTGCCTGGGTCACGTCGTCGGGGGTCCCGTGGGGAACCGCGTCGATCAGCTCGCCGTTGAACGGGTTGCGGACTTCGATCGACTGGGGACGGTCCTGCCACTGGCCTGCGAGAAACATCTTCATCGGAGGGACGCCTGGGCACTGCCAAGAGGAAGCGAAGGGAACAGACAGAATACGGCAGCTTAGCCGGTCTTCCGATGGGTCAACAGGGGCAACCAGCGAGAGGGGCGCGATTGTACCGTGGTGGAATCCACGGATCGGCTTCCAGGCCGCGCGGCCGAGGTCCTGTCCACCTGCCGCTTTCGGTCGATGCGTGCGACAAAGTCCGGGTTTCCGGTTCCGGTCATGCGAACCGTGAAGGAGTGTGGCGATCCTGGCTGTGAGGAGCGACTCAATCCGGTATCTTTCCCCGGATGACTTCCTTCCGAGGATTGATCTCTCCATGAGCTGGATCCGAGTCTGTCTGCTGATGCTGATGCTGCTGGTCTCTGACCGGGAGGGTCATGCCGAGGGCGATTCGCCCCTGTCCCCAGCCGAGGCGGCCCGCAGCTTCGTGCTGGAAGATCCCGATCTGGAAGTGCAACTCGTGGCCAGCGAACCGGCGGTTCGCAGCCCGGTGGCGCTCGCCTGGGATGCCGGGCAGCGGCTGTATGTCGCCGAGATGGTTGGCTATCCCGAGACTCCCGGACTGGGGCGGATCACCCGGCTCGAAGATCGCGATGGCGATGGACAGTACGAGCACTCTGTCGTGTTCGCCGGGGGATTTGACTTCCCGGCCTCGGTCTTGCCCATCGAGGCCGGGGTGCTGGTGGCGGATGCCCCCCACATCTGGTTGCTGCGCGACACGAATGACGATGGCCAGGCTGACGAACGCCAAATCGTCTGGACCGGATTTCAACCGGGATCTCAGCAGTTGCGGGCCAATGCCCTGCATTGGGGCCCCGACAACTGGATCCACGGGGCCAATGGTCGCAATGACGGTGAGGTGACCCGTCCCGAGGGAGGCGGGACGGTCTCGATTCGAGCACGCGATTTTCGGTTCCGCCTGGAACCGCCCGCCTTTGAGGCTGTGGTGGGGCAGAGCCAATTCGGCCAGGTGCATGATGACTGGGGACGTCGCTTTCTGTCGTGGAACACGATTCCGACCCGGCAGCAGTTGCTTCCCGACCGTTTTCTGGCGGAATGCCCGGAAATGGCCTCGCAGGCGATTGTGGATCTCGCCGCCCCCGGAGATACCGGAGAGATCTTTCCGCTCAGCCCACCCCCGCGCCAGTTCAATGCCGAGCGGGCGAGCTTCTACAACGCCCTCTGTGGTCTGACGATCCTGCGGAGCCCTCACCTGGGAGCGGAATACGCGGGCAATGCCTTTGCTGGAGAGTCACTGAGCAACCTGGTGATCCGGCGCCAGCTCGATGCCTCCGGGGTCCTGGCCCGTTCGCACCGAGCCAATCCCCGCCAGGATTTTCTGGCGTCATCCGATTCGTGGTTTCACCCGGTCTTCCTGGCGACCGGGCCCGATGGAGCGCTGTACCTCGCCGATTTCTATCGTCCCCTGGTGGAGCATCCGATTTATGTCGCGTCGCCAGAGGCTCGTGACGGCGTTGACTGGCGAGAAGGGGCCGAGCATGGCCGGATCTGGCGTGTCACTCGACGGGGGACCGACCCGGCCAGGAGAGTCTCAGTCCCTCCCGCGATGCTGAAACCGGAGGAACTTGTCTCCCGGCTCGACCATGCCGTCGGCTGGCAGCGGGACACCGCCCGGCGATTGATCGTCGAGCAGCGACGCGTCGACCTGGTGCCCGCCGTGCGTCGGGTCTTGTCGGCGGCGGCGACTGCGGCCGGGAGACTGCAGGCCTTGTGGACGCTGGAGGGGCTGGGAGAACTGCAGTCGACCGACCTGGAACAGGCCCTCGCTGACGAATCGGACATGGTCTGTGTTCAGGGGATCGCCCTGTCGGAGTCACACGTGGCTGAGGATCGTCCCCTGCAGCTGAAATGGCAGAAACTGGCCAGGGAGGGCTCGGCTCTCATCCGGTTTCAAGTGGCGCTCTCTTCGTTGGGATGGAAGGCGGAATCACGGCTGGGATTGCTCAAGACACTCGTTCAGCGTGCCCCCGGCGAGTCACCGCTAACCGAGGTGGTGCTGGCGGTGGCGGCGCGTACGCCGGGCCAAACTCTCGAATTGGTCCGGCAACTGGTGCGTGACGACCCCGAGCTGTGGCTGAGCCCCGATGGAGAACGCAGTCGATTTTTACGGGGTGTGGGACGCCGGTTGGGGGTTGGTCCGCTCGACGAACAGGATGCTCGCGGCCTGGAATCGCTGCTGCAGCAGGCAAGAGAAACACGCGAACCGGCTGGTGTGGGATGGATTCTCGCCGGAATCTCCGAAAGTGAGGCACTGCGCGGCGGTTCGCTGAAAGCCCATTCTGCGTGGCACGACCCGGCACTGGTGGCGTGGGCTCGTCGCGTGGTGGAGCAGGGGGCCGACTTCGCATCCGGACCGACCAACTCCGCCACATGGGCCGCTCCCCTGGGCTTGCTCGTCTGGGGAGAACCGGTCGAAACCGTCCGCAGCGTGATACCGCTGGTGAAGCGGGGGCAGCCAGCCGAGGTGCAGGCACTCGCTGCCTTTGTGATTGTCGAACTGGCGACCGACTCGTTGGTGCCGGAACTTGTTGGCGCCTGGCCACAGGTCGGGACTGTCGGCCGTCGTGTGCTCTTGCGGGGGGCCGCCCGCTCGCTGGCGATGGGGCGGGTGATACGGGAGGGGTTCGAGGCGGGGGTGATCTCACGGGCCGATTTTCCGTCAGACCTGGTCGTGGTGCTGCTCCAGTCTGACTCGGTCGACCTGCAGGAGATCGCCCGGGAAGTCGCACCGGCGGTGAATTCCAATCGGCAGCAGGTGGTGGACTCGCATCGGGAGATCCTTCCGCAGAGGGGAAATGCCCTGAACGGCGCCCGACTGTTTCGCCAACATTGCCTCGTCTGCCACCAGGTCCAGCGGGAGGGGGGAACGGTGGGGCCCGATCTTTCAGGGATCGGTGGCAGGCCACGTGAGGCGATCCTGGTGGATCTGCTCGATCCGAATCGTCAGGTGAATCCGAATTTCGTGGCCCATTCGGTGGAAATGCAATCCGGAGTGGTGGTTTCGGGCCTGGTGGTGGCCGAGACCTCCCAAACGCTGGTCCTGAAGCGGGCCGACGGTCGGGAAGAGCAGCTTCCCGTCGCAGACGTCCTCGAGGTCCGCAGTACCGGGCAATCGTTGATGCCCGAGGGCTTCGAGCAGAAACTCTCCCGCGAGGCTCTCATCGATCTGCTGGAGTTCTTGAGAACCCCCGGCCGTGAGTTGTTGCGCGAGGCCGAGCGGGAGGACGCCCGGGACGAATGACTTCTCCCGCTTGAATTCCGAAGGGGAAATGCTGTTCAATTCGGGTGGCGTTCGGATCGGCGACAGCGGACGCCAGCGTGGTGACTGTGCCAGGAACTCGGGATGGATCGGGTGGCATCATGCCAATTGTGAGTCGTGGCTGGGCTTGGGCCCTGGCTGGGGTTTGCCTGCTGAGCGTGTGGACCGGCGAGGGATGGGGGGACGACCAACAGGGATCGTCCCGAAATCCGCACTTCCACACGGAAGAAATCCCGGTCATTCCCCAGACTGAGGCGGGGACCACCGCAGCCCACCGACGGACCGGAGAAGACTGGCCCGAGTTCCTGGGGCCACGGGGAACAGGCATCTCGGGAGAGACCGGCTTGTTGACCCAATGGCCCACCAAGGGGCCGCCGGTGTTGTGGAAGAAGAAAGTGGGGGAGGGATATGCGGCTCCCTCGGTCCGCGGCGATCGGCTGGTTTTCTTCCACCGGGTCGAAGACGAAGAGCGGATCGACTGTTATGTGCCCGAGACCGGTGCGGAACTCTGGACCCACTCCTACCCCACCAATTTCAGTGATCCCTATGGGTACAACGGGGGCCCCCGCTGTTCTCCCCTGCTGACCGATGAGCACTGCTTCACCTATGGAGCCGAGGGAAAACTGACCTGCCTCGATCTCGCCACCGGCAAGCAGGTCTGGCAGCGGGATACACAGAAAGACTTTCGCATTCCCCGGGGATTTTTCGGGATCGGGTCGACTCCCGTGATGGATGGGGACCGGCTGTTCGTGATGGTGGGGGGACATCCCCGTTCCGGCATGGTGGCCTTTGATCGGAAGACGGGAAAGACACTCTGGGAAAACGTCGGACCAGAGACGTTTCCCAATCCCCCGATCCGGATCGAGCGCGATCGACCTCCCGCCAAGCTGGCGAGTTACTCGTCTCCGATCGTGGCCACGATTCACGGCCAGAGGCACCTGCTTTGTTTCATGCGGCCAGGCTTGGTCTCACTGGACCCGGCAACGGGTGAGGTCAACTTTGCGACCTGGTTCCGGTCGGTGATCCATGATTCGGTCAACGCCGCCCGACCGGTGGTCATCGGAGACCGGGTGTTTCTGTCGGCCGCGTATGAAACCGGCGCCCTGATGTTGAAGGTGCAACCCGATGGCAAGGGGGCCGAGGAGGTCTGGAAAGACCTCGACGCGATGCAGACTCACTGGTCGACCACCATCGAGCATCATGGGTTTCTTTACGGTTTCAGTGGACGTCACGAACCGGGTTCCAATCTCCGGTGCCTGCGGGCGAGTGATGGCGAGTTGATGTGGCGCACCCATGATGTGAATGAAGACGAGGAGCCGGATCCCAAGGCGGGATTGGGAACCAGCATCCCGAAGTTCTACGGCCGGGGTTCGGCCATCCTGGCCGATGGCCGGTTGATCGTCATGGGGGAACGGGGCACGCTGGCCCTGGTGGACCTCAATCCCGAGGAATTCCGGGAGATCAGCCGGGTCCGCCATCCCGAGTTGGGCTATCCGTGCTGGACTGCTCCAGTGTTGTCCCGAAAACGGCTGTTTGTCACCGGTGCCCGTCAGTTCCGTGGGCTGGGGGGCTTCACCGATTACGAATACCACCTGATCGCTCTCGATCTGGCGGCTGAGTGAAATTCTTCAGAGCCGGAGGAGAATCTCCGGTGCAAATTGGCTGGGGGTTGCGATGCTGTTGCGCGTTCTGGAACCGGAGGTGATGGACACCGCCGAAGAGGCGTTGGACTACGACACGATGGACCACTCGTTTGTGAATGGTCTGTTTGCCGATCAATTCGTCGACATGCTGCGGACCAGTCCCCACACCCCGTCGCAGTGCTGGACCGTGCTGGACGTGGGGACCGGCACGGCCCAGATTCCGATCGAAATTGTGCGCCGCCGTCCCGATGTCCGAATCGTGGCGATTGATCTTTCTCGCGAAATGTTGAAGCTCGGCCAGAGAAATGTGGACCGGGCGGGAATGGCCGATTCCATCGGCCTGGAACTGGTCGATGCCAAGCGATTGCCCTCGGACACGGCGATGTACGACGCTGTGATTTCCAACAGCATCATCCATCACATTCCCGAGCCGTTGCACTCCCTGCGGGAGATGGTCCGGGTGTTGCGTCCCGGTGGGATCCTGTTTGTCCGCGACCTGCTGCGGCCGGTCGACCGGGACCAGCTCGACAAACTGGTGGTGCAACATGCCGCCGGGGCGAATGACCACCAGCGGAAGCTGTTTGCCGATTCACTGCAGGCGGCGTTGACCGTGGAAGAAGTGGCCGACCTGTTGCAGCAGGTCGGTCTTCCGCGCGACTGGGTCACCCAGACAAGCGACCGTCACTGGACGATTTGTTCGGCGGCCGGCTGGGGTTCAGGACCCCGATGACATCTGGCCAATTGGAGGGGCAGCCTCCGGTCTGGTCGCTGATTTCGGGTATCGCGTTGCCACCGTGCCAGTCGCCACCGTGCCAGTCGCCACCGAACCACTGGCCACGGGCGCTCAGGGCTTCAGGTTGCGGTCGAGGAATTCCCACATGCCGCGGACCGAGTCTTCGAGTTTCTTGCCCCCCCAGCCATGTCCGTCGCCGAGCATCAGTTCGACGCGGCCGGGAATTCCCGCGTTGGTGAGAGCTTCGGCCATAAACCAGGCCTGCTCGCCGGGGACCAGTGGATCCCTGGTTCCCTGCATCAACAACATGGGGGCGTCACCCGCGTTCACATAGGTGATGGGGGAGGCCTTTTTGTACGTCTCGGGCATTTCGTCCCGGGTACCACCGAGGAAGTTTTTCAGGATTCCCTGCGAGACTTCGGGAATTGTGGCAGACAGGTCGGTGGGGCCGACGAAATCGACCACGACCTGGACCTTGCTCGACTGGTCGGCCCAGCCGCCGTTGCCTTCGAGACCATCCGCCTGATCCATCGTCCCGAGCATCATCGCGAGGTGGGCCCCTGCCGAGAACCCGACCGCGCCGATCTTGTCGGGACGGATCTTGAGTTCCTTGGCATTCGCCCTCAGCCAGCGGATGGCGCATTTCACATCTTCGACCTGTGCGGGAAACTTGTGTTTGGGAGCCAGGCGATACCCAATCGTGGCGGAAGCGTAACCTTTCTGGGCTGCTTCGATCGCCTGGGCCTTGTGATCTTCTTTTTTCCCGCCCGACCACCCACCGCCATGGATGAAGACCACGACGGGAAACGGACCGTTACCGGTGGTGGGACGGGTGAAATGCAGGAACAGTTTCTCGCCCCCCCCCGTGCCGTACTGAACGTTTTCCTGCAGGAGGTAGGCAGGCTTGGCAGGTGAACCTGCGGCGGGAGAGGCGGCCGTATCGCGGGGCTTGTTGGTGCGGGTGAACTGTCCTCCACGGACCTTCATCCTGAGACTGTAAACCTGCTTGTCGCAGGTCATGTAGAGCGTCTTGCCATCCGCGCCACCAAACGCCACGTTGGAGCAGAATTCGGGAATCGGAATCAGTCCCAGGGAAACACCATCCCGGTTGACCACCCAGACTCCACCACTCCCCGAGAGGTACAACGTCCCCCGTTCGTCGATGGTGAAACCATCGGGCGCGGTCCGCTTGTCGGCTGCGACCGGGGGATCGAAGAAGAGGCTGCCGGGGCCGACCGTTCCGTCGGCCTGGATGGGGTAACGCCGCCAGTTCATCGGGCCGTCGTCGGCGACGTACAGCCAGCGTCCATCATTCGACACCTTCAGGCCGTTGGGAACCTGCATATCCTCGATGATCTTCCGGGAGGTGCCGTTGGCGGTCAGCAGGTGGACGGCACTGGACTTGTTTTTCCCGTCGAAATCGGGATCTGTGAAGTAGATGTCACCGTTGGGGGCCTGGGCGACATCGTTGGGCTGGTGCAGCCCGGGATTGAACAGCAGCACCTGGGGATCAACGGGGCCGTTGGGTCCGATCGCGTAGCTGAGAACGCGGTGTCCAAACGCCTGTGCACCAATCAGCCGCCCATCGTTGCCGAGGGCCATCCCATTGACCCCCTCGGTCTTGTCGGCCCAGACAGTCACCTTGCCGGGTTCATCGAGCCGCAGGATCTGGGTGTCGCTCTTCTCTTTTCCAAATGCGGTGAAATAGAGCTTCCCGGTCACTCCATCCCAGACCGGACCCTCGAAGAATCGGGGATCGCTGTAGACCGAGACGAGTTCGGCATTGTCGGCGACGGTCGCGGGGCGGCCGATTTCCTGGGCCGAAGCCTGGGAATGAACGGCTCCCAGGGTGATCAGCCAACCAACCAGTCCAAGACACAGCACTTTCAGCATGGCGCGATGCTCCAGGCGACGGACGACAACCAGGTTCGTTCCCGCAGACGATAACGCCCCGTTTTGCGAAAGAAAAGCAGACCGTTTCCGCAGAGCCGCTGAGAACTGTTGGGTTCGGGAGAGATGCAGCGATCGGCCGCTCGCAGGGCTCAATTCACAGCCGACGGGACACGACAGCAATCGACCGTTGCCCGTTGGCAAGGAATCGCCCGGTTGTGAGTCCGGCAATGCCCTGAGGTGTCAGGGCGCAACCGGGCGGAGAATGAGGACTGCGAGGGGGGGAAGGGTGATTTTCAGGCTGTGGGGCAAACCATGCTGAGGAACCGGCTCGGAATAGATTCCTCCGAGGTTTCCCAGATTGCTCCCGCCGTAAATCGACGCGTCACTGTTGAACAACTCGACAAAATAGCCCGCGGTGGGGATGCCGACCCGGTACCCTTCCCGGGGAACCGGGGTGCAGTTCATGACGACGATGACGGAATCCCGCTGGTTTTTCGCATGGCGGATCCACGAATAGGCACTGTTGACGGCGTCGTCGCAGGAGATCCAGCGGAAACCCTCCGACTGCACGTCCAGTTCATGCAGGGCGGGGGTGTCGCGGTAGAGGCGGTTGAGATCTCCCACCAGTCGCCGCACGCCATCGTGAGCCGCATGTCCGCACAGCGCCCAGTCGATTTCCTGGTCGTGATTCCACTCGGTCCATTGGCCGAGTTCTCCTCCCATGAAGAGCAGCTTCTTGCCGGGTGTTGTGTACTGGTAGGCATACAGCAGTCGCAGGTTGGCGAAACGCTGCCAGTAGTCACCGGGCATCTGTGACAGCAGCGAGCGTTTGCCGTGAACAACCTCGTCATGCGACAGCGGCAGGACGAAATTCTCGGTGAAGGCGTACACCATCCGGAAGGAGAGTTCGTTCTGGTGAAACTGGCGATGGATGGGGTCCCGCCGCAGGTAGCGGAGGGTGTCATTCATCCAGCCCATGTCCCACTTCATGGTGAAGCCGAGGCCTCCCGTGTAGACCGGACGCGAGACTCCGCCCCAGGCGGTCGATTCCTCGGCAATCGTGACCACCCCGGGAAACTCTCCGTGGACGATCGTGTTGAGGTCCTGGAGGAACTGCACCGCTTCGAGGTTTTCGCGGCCACCATAAGGATTGGGGACCCACTCCCCAGGCTTGCGGGAATAGTCGAGGTACAGCATGGAAGCGACGGCATCAACCCGGAGCCCATCGACGTGATAGACATCGAGCCAGAAGCGGGCACTGGAGAGCAGGAAGTTGCGCACCTCGGTGCGCCCATAGTTGAAGACGAGGGTCCCCCAGTCGGGGTGCGAACCCTGGCGGGGATCTTCATGCTCGTAGAGACAGGTTCCGTCAAATCGTTCGAGCCCGTGGGCATCGGCCGGAAAGTGGGCGGGGACCCAGTCGAGCAGCACGCCAATGCCATTCCGGTGGCAGTGGTCAACGAAGTACATGAAATCGTGCGGGGTGCCGAAGCGACTGGTCGGGGCGAAATACCCGATGGCCTGGTAACCCCACGAACCATCAAACGGATACTCGGTGATGGGAAGCAGTTGCAGGTGTGTGTAGCCCATTTGACGGGCGTAGTCGACCAGCATGTGGGCCAGTTCTCGGTAATTGAAGAACGCCCGGCCATCGCGGGGCCGGCGCCAGGAACCGAGCTGGACTTCATAAATGGAGACCGGCTGTTCGAGCCAGTTGGTCCGTTCGCGGCGGCGGAGCCAGTCCTGGTCGTGCCAGTCGTAGCCCGAGAGTTCATAGACCACCGAGGCGGACTTGGGACGGAGCTCGGCATGGAAGGCGACCGGGTCGGCCTTTTGTTCGACCTGGCCGGTCGGTTCGCGCAGCGAGTACTTGTACGCTGTGCCATGACACAGGCCGGGAACAAATCCCGACCAGATACCCGCATTGGAAGAACCCAGTGGATGTCGACCGTGTTCCCATCCATTCCCATCAAAGACAACCGAGACTTCCCGGGCGTTGGGAGCCCAGACGGCGCAGCGGCTTCCCGGGACACCGTCGACCGTATCGGGGTGTGCTCCCAGCAGCGAATACATCAGGCAGTGGGTTCCAGACTGCATGGCGGCAAGATCATTCCGGCTGACCCGGTAGCCGCTGTGTGCAGCGGGACCTCCGGGAGGCTGTGGCGTGACGGGAAGGGGGGGCAGAGCCATTGGGCGTCAGGCAAACAATTCCAGGGCGGGCTGCCCCTTGCCATCTTCGGTGGCGTAGAACGGTCGGCGTTCCACTTCGAAGGCGGTGGAGGGATTGATCCCCATGGCGGTGTAGATCGTGGCATGCAGATCGCGCACGCTGATCGGGTTCTTGATGGCGATGCAGGGACGCTCTTCGGCCGTTTCGCCGTAGAGGAGGCCCCTGCGGATTCCCCCACCAAACATCAGGACGCAGGAGGCCCCGGTAAAGTGCCGGTGCATGCCGTAGTGCTTCGGTTCCCGCAGCACATCGGTCGGGGCTGTCGCCTGGTCGGTGGCGGTTGAACCGGGAACGCCTTCGATGATCATGTCCCGACTGAACTCGCTCGCGAGGACCACGAGGGTCCGGTCGAGCAAACCCCGCGCTTCGAGGTCGCGGATCAACGTCGCGATGGGACGGTCGATCTCGTGATGGAGGCGGTCAACCGTCTCGTGGCCGTTCGCATGGGTGTCCCAATGGATGAAGGGAATGTACTCGGTCGTGACCTCCACGTACCGGGCCCCCGCCTCGACGAGTCGCCGGGCCAGCAGGCAACCCTGGCCAAACCGGCCTGTGTTGTAGCGGTCGTAGCTCTCCTTGGGCTCCAGCGAAATGTCAAATGCTTCCCGGTCCCGCGAACTCAGCAGGCGATGGGCGTTTTCCAGAGAGCGGACCAGCGACTCCTGGCGGAATTCACTGGCATCGGTCCGCTTGAGCAATTCCTTGTACAGTCGTTCCCGCTGGGTGAACCGCTGGGGGTCCATGCCGCGCGGTGGCTTGACGGCCCGGGCGGCTTCCTCGGGGAAGGGAAGGTTCATCGGGCCGTGATCACTGCCGAAGAACCCCGCCTGGGTGAACGCCTTGATCTCTTCGTTTTCTCCAATCCCCTCCAGTCGCTGCCCGATGTTGATGAAGGCCGGGATGACGGGATTCCGGGGACCAAGCACTCTCGACATCCAGGCCCCGATGTGGGGGGCGGCGACCGTCTGCGGGGGAACGTAACCCGTGTGCCAGTGATACTGGTGACGCGAATGGAGAATGCTTCCGAGGTCCGGAAGGACGTGCGAGCGGATCAATGTCCCCCGATCGAGAACCTGGCCGATTTCCTCCAGTCCCTCGCAGATCTTGATATTGTCGACGGCGGTGTCGATCGAGCGGAAGGTGCTCATCACCTTCTCGACGGGAGTCCCGATTTCGAAGGGATGGTACCGCTTGGGATCGAATGTTTCGGGGGCTGCCATCCCGCCGGCCATCCACAACACGATGCAGGCGTCGGCGGTTGCCCGGGGAGTCTCACGGGAAGTCTCTTCGGCCTGCAGCAGTCGGGGAGCGCTTCCCACCCAGGCGGCTGCGCTGGCTGCGGAAAGGTGCTGCAGAAACTCGCGTCGCGCCTGCTGTTCGCGCAGCGCTTCGGTCCTCGGGGTCTCAGGCAATCGGGCGGGCATGGGGGCCTCCGGGTTCCCGCAGGGGGAATTCCAGGCGAAAGATCGGGGTTCAGGAGAAACGAAGAGTGTCGGATTCGCCTTCCCATTCGGGGAGCAACTCGTGTGCCAAGCCCCTCGGGGAGAAACGCTTCCGGGAGGTCATCGGACGTAGAGGAATTCGGGCTGCATCACCAGCGACCAGAGCAGATCCTCGACGGCGGCGGGTTGCACCGGGTTTCCGAGGAACTCGATGGCTGACCTTCGCGCTTCCGGACCGGGGGGATGCGCCGTCGCAAACTCGTACAGCCAGTCGACCAGTTCTCCCGGCCGGTCCGAGAATCGCTTCGAGAGACGTTGCGAACCGGGTTCCAGCAGCGACTTCAGGCCATCGCCGTTGGCCAGTTCGAGTGCTTCCAGGGTCGTGAATTGGGTGGGACGACTGGTGACGATCTGGTCGCGGTTCGGTCGACCCAGTGCCCGCATCAATTCGTCGGCCTTGATCAGGGAGGCCCTGACCCGGGGCCGGTTGGGATCCAGAGCCTCGGCCAGGGCTCGAGCTGGGGCGTCACCAATCCGACCGCTCCAGACTCCCGGGTTGCTGACCGGGACAGCGGGTTGCCAGTCGGAGGGATCCCTGGCAAATTGCCCCTGTTCATTCAGCACCTCACGCGTCCACCGCCATTGGGGACCCGACACAATCGTCATCGATTCCCGGCCGTCGAGGTTGATCCGGGCGGCGAAAATCAGCCCCGCAGGATTGGGGCCCTCACCACCATTCTTCGCCACGATCTCGATCGTGTTCTCCCCCAGCTTCAACGCGTCGGCCAGCGGGATGGTTTCGAGCGATTCCCAGTTTCCATCCCCGGCAATCCGGCGATGGTTGACAAACAGTGTGTATTCGTTGTCGCAAGTGACCGCTGCCGCGGCCTGTTGGGGGAGAACAGGCAGCGAAAACCGGTACTGGAATGTCGCCGTTTCCCCCCCGGGGGATGCCACCTCCTTTTGTGTCGAGGTCCAGATCCACTGGGCCTCAACCTTGGGGAGAGACGCTCCACTGGTCGACTTGTTCACCGCCCGTGCCACGGCGGCATCGGGCTTTGCAGGCTGGCTGTCGGTGAGTTGCCAGACGGCATCGACAAACTGTTCGGCCGTCATCCGCCGGGGGATGGGTGAAAGATCCTGGAGGTTGTCCCCATCGGCCGAGCGGTCGGCCGGGATCTGCTGCTGATAGGTGGCCGACGTGGTGATGAGGCGCAGGGTCCGCTTCAGGTCATAACCGTGGCGGGCAAAGTCGAATGCGAGGTAATCGAGCAGGTCCGAGTCTCGGGGCTCGGTGTTCATCGCATCGACGGGGTGCACGATCCCGAGTCCCAGGAGGCGGTGCCACAGACGGTTCACAATCGCCCTGCTGAGCCGGCCGTTGTCGGGGTGTGTCATCAGCCTGGCGAGTTGCTGCAGGCGTTCCGGCTGGGGCGCCGCAGGATCGACCTGGCCCAGTTCGGGGAACAGCCACGACGCCTGGGCGACTTCGCCGGTCGGCTTGTCACACCGAAAGACCCGCATCGGGGCCGAAGCATAGATCGCCGCGAGTCCGTAGGCCTCGTTCAGTTTCCAACGATCGATGAAGCTGTCGTGGCACGAGGCACACTTGAGGTTGATCCCAAGAAACGACTGCGAAATGCTCTGGGCGAACTGGATTTCATTCGTCTGGCTGGCTGAGACTTCACCCCGCCAGCGGATCCCCTGGATGAAACCCTCCGAGTCGGGCGTCGGAGCGATCAACTCCCGGACCATCTGGTCGTAGGGTTTGTTGGCGGCCAGGGCCGCATGCAGCCAGGTGGTGATCTGCTTGCGACCCCCGGTGATGAAGCCTGTTCCGGTGTAATCGTTGCGCAGCAGGTCGTTCCAGAAGGTCAACCAGTGGTCGGCATAGGCAATGTCATTCGCCAGCAGTTCGTCGATCAGTTCCGCGCGGCGATTGGCGGACGGATTCTTCAGAAACTGGGCCAGTTGCTCGGGGGTGGGCAGTTGCCCTGTCAGGTCGAGCGAAACCCGGCGGGCGAATTCGCGATCTGAGATCGTCGGCAGTGGGGCCGGCTGGTCACGGTGAGCATCGACCAACCGGTCGACGGGATGAATCCGGTTGGCACGTGCTGCCGGCAATACGACGTCACGCGGCTTGAGAGGGGGCTCGTAGTTGCTCTTGGCAAACGCAAAGCCATCTTCCCACGAGAGGCCATTTTCGATCCATCGGCGAAGCAGGGCCACCTCTCCGGATGAAAGGCGTGCTCCTTCGGGCGGCATCTGGAGATCGGGATCGGCGGTTGTGATCCGCTCGAGCAGGGGGCTGTGGGCCGCATCGCCCGGCTTGACCACCGGACCCGATTCGCCCCCCTTGAGCATGGCGTTCCTCGTATCAAACGAAAATCCCCCCTGCTTGCGGGCTCCCGTGTGGCACTTGGCGCAATGTTTGCGCAAAACCGGAACGATTTCGTGGGTGAAATCGAGTGGCTTGTCCTCTGCGGCCCCGACCGGGATGGAAACGGGGAGCAGGCCGAAGGTAAGGCCGAGGAACAGCCTGGAGAGCGGCAGCGAGTGCATGCGACAGCCAGTCAGGGGACAAGGGGGAGCGACTGACTGGATTGTGCCCGATTCGCGGACCGCTGAGAAGACCTCCCGATGGGAGTTCGGGGGGGCCGCGACGATCAGGCAGGCTTGAGACTGTCCGCAAACCGGACCAACTGCTGCATACTGGTGCAGAAATGATCCATGGGAAGTTGGCTGAGGATCTCAGGGCTCAGGGCATTGCCACCAATCACCAGGGCCCCGCCCACCGACTTGAGGGCTTCCGAGAGGCTTTGAACCCCGGGAAGTAATTCCGAGGGAGTTTCGACATGCGACATGCTCAGCCAAAACAGCCGTGGCCGGTTCTCGAGGATCGCTCGCGAGAGCGATGTGAAGGGAACTGAATTCCCCAGGGATCTCGCATTCCAGCCAGCTCCCTGCAGGACCAGTTCCACCATCGTGGTCGGAATGACGTAGTGGTCTCCGGGAATGGTACCCCCCAAGGCCAGCAGGTCGGGATTTCCCGGGGGAGTTCCCAAGCGGAATTCAAACAGGACCCGAGTCATGATCTCGCAGGCCTGTCGCTCCCGGTAAATTTCCAGTTCACCGCAGGCCCATTGCTGCCCCATTCTGGCGAATGCCGGCGCAACGACCTCGTCGAAGATGACCGGAAGTGGTTTCCCCGCCAGCCAGAGATCAAACAGAATCTGCCGGGATCGGTCCGCATCGCCCGCCACCAGCGATTCCAGCAGGGCGTCGAGAGCACGATCCTGAACCCATCGAGTCTGTCCCGATGTGGCCGGCAAACCGAGGACTTCCGGGGCAACGAGGGGTTGTCGGGTTTCCCGCAGGTAGGCAATGACAGCGGCGATGGGGATGCGCCGATGGCCACCCGCAGTCTTGACCGACGCAATGATGCCTCGGTCACACCAACGCTTGACCGAAGACTCACTCACATCAATCGCCCGGGCGACCTGCTTGGGGGTCACGAGCTCCTGCACGATGTCGTCTCGGCGAGATGGATTGAGAAAAGCGATCAATGACTCGCGTCGAATCATTCGCAGACCGTGCAGATTTGTATGCGTCGGCAGCCTCATTTCAAGAATGTGTTTCGTAATTTCTTTGCTGATAGAGACTTAGACCGTTTTGGCCAATTTGAACGATTTGGACGTTTTTCTGCTTGCAATTCTGTTAAAGGGGCTGGCATAATCCGGTGCACGATTTGAACGATTTTGTTTGGCGATGTGCCGACAAGAGTGATGACACCACCAGATTCCGGGATGCCCACATTATGAAGAGTCGCGTGAGTTCACATCAAATCGCCACCCGCACCGTCCGTCGCACGTCTTCGAAGGCCCGAACTGTGCGGTCCCGAACCTCCAAATTTGATCCTTCGCTTCCGGCTCGGGCTGAGAAGTTGCTGCGACGTGAGATTGCGTTCATTCACAATCGCGCGTTCTCAAGGACCGATGTGGAAAAGGCGGTCGCCGAGTTCGAGGCCATGTCGCCGACCGGTGCCGGTCGGACTCGTCAGCCTCCCGCCGACGTCCCGGCGTACTTCCGGGAACTGTACGCAACGCCACTTCTGACTGCCGATGAGGAAAAGGCGTTGTTTCGGCTGATGAATCTTTTCAAGTACCGGGCCAATGTGCTTCGTGCCGACATTTGTCCAGATTCACCTTCGGTTTCGGTGGTGCAAGAGGTGGAGCGACTCTTGGCACTGGCGGGACGGGTCCGGGAGCGGATTGTTCGGGCCAATCTCCGATTGGTCGTCTCGATCGCCCGCCGTTTTGCCAATGATCTCTGTACTTTCGACGACCTGGTGAGCGATGGCAACGTCGCGTTGCTGAACGCCGTCGAAAAATTCGACTACGGTCGGGGTTTCCGATTCAGTACCTATGCCACGCATGCTGTGCAGCGAGATTTCTTCCGGATTATCCGGAAGCGTCGGAATGAAAGTTCCCGCTGCACGCTCGGCATTTCCGAAATGCTGGCCAATTCGCCGGATGATGCCGACCCGGTCAGTGTGGAGACCGATAAAATCCGACAGGTGACCCAGGTTCGCGAGCTGATGACTCAGCAATTGAGCGAGCGGGAGCAACTGGTGGTTGCCCTGCGGTTTGGACTGCAGCCGGGCAGTGAACCCGCCACCCTCCAGGTGGTTGCCGACGCTCTCCAGGTGAGCAAGGAGCGAGTTCGGCAGATCGAACTGAAGGCGATTGAAAAGATGCAGCGGGGAGCCACTGGCACACGTTGGCAGACCGCAGGCTGATTGTCGTTGATACGCCGACGAGACTTTTTCATTCACTCCCCTGCGAGGACCTGGATTTGCGGATCGCGATCATTGGCACCGGGATTTCAGGTCTGACGGCCGCCCATTATCTGCAGAATCGGCACGAGTTGACTCTGTTCGACGCCGCCGACTATGTGGGGGGACACACCCACACGGTTGACGTGGAGTTTGAGGGAGAAAAGGCCACAATCGACACCGGGTTCATCGTGTTCAACGATTGGACCTATCCGAACTTCATCGCCTTGTTGAATCGTTTGGGGGTGTTGTGGCAGGACACGAACATGAGTTTCAGTGTCCGCTGTGACCAGACTGGGTGGGAGTACAACGGTGGGTCCCTTCCCGGGATGTTTGTGCAGAAGCGGAACCTGGTCCGTCCCCAGTTCTGGCGAATGATCCAGGACATTCTCCGCTTCAATCGAGATGCTCCGAGGATTCTTCAGGATGAAGATCAGGGCGAATCGGTGGGATCTTATCTGTCACGAATGGGCTACAGTCGCTCGTTCGCCGATCGGTACCTGATCCCGATGGGGGCTTCGATCTGGTCGTGTCCCCCAGGGGTGTTTTCGGAGTTCCCGATCCGGTTCATTGTCGAATTCTACAGGAACCACGGGCTCTTGAGCGTCAGTCATCGCCCGACCTGGAGAACGATTCTGGGCGGTTCGCGTGAGTATGTCCGGAAGCTGATTGCTCCGCTCGAATCAGAGATTCGATTGAGAACCCCGATCGTTTCGGTCAAACGAGACGCCGACCGTGTGGAAGTGCGCTCCACCGCTGGACTCGAGGGAGTATTCGACCATGTGATTTTCGCCTGTCACAGTGATCAGGCCTTGAAAATGCTGCAGGAGCCGACTCAGACAGAGCGGCAGGTGCTCTCGGAGTTCCCCTATCACTCCAATGACGTGGTCCTGCATACCGATGTATCGGTCATGCCCCGCCGTCGGGGTGCCTGGGCTGCCTGGAATTACCATGTGGCGTCGGGAGATGCGGCTGAGGCGACTCTCACCTACGACATGAATCTTCTGCAGAACCTGCAGAAGAAACATCGCTATCTCGTCACTCTCAACTCCACGGATCAGATTGATCCCTCGCGTGTACTGGGCCGGTATACCTATGCTCATCCGGTCTACACGACCCGGCGTGCTGCGGCCCAGCGACGCCATGGCGAATTGTTGAACCAGAATCGGACCTCTTTTTGTGGTGCCTACTGGGGCAACGGTTTTCACGAAGATGGTGTCAAGAGCGCCCTGGCAGTGTGCGAGGCTCTCGAACATGAGGATCGGGAATGCACAGCTGTCTCTACGAAGGGTTCGTTCGACACTGTCGATTCACACCGGTTCGCCATGAGTTCCGCTATCGGCTCTACATGACCTACCTGGACCTCGCCGAGCTCGACGAGGTCTTTCGAGGTCGATGGCTCTGGTCGACCCGCGGGTGTAATGTTGCCTGGTTCCGCCGGGAAGATCATTTCGGTGACTGCGACCGAAGCCTCGATTCGGAGGTGAGACGAATTGTGGCGGAGCAGACCGGAAAGGCTTGCTCGGGCCCCATCCGTCTGTTGACCCAACTCCGGCATGTCGGCTACGTGATGAATCCCGTCAGCTTTTATTACTGTTTCGATGCCGGGGGGACGGCTGTCGAAACACTTGTTGCCGAAGTTCACAACACTCCGTGGGGGGAGACTCACTGTTACGTCCTTGATGTCCGTGGTCAGGATCCCTCCGAGATGACCAACCGACATGCCAAGGTGTTTCATGTCTCTCCGTTCATGTCACTCGACATGGATTATCTCTGGCGGCTTTCCACTCCTGGTTCAGAAGTTCGGGTGGGGATCCAGAACCGTCGCGGCTCAGATTTGCTGTTCGATGCGTCGCTGCACCTGCGGCGTCGTGAGATGACTGGCTGGAACCTGGCCAGGGCTCTCGTGAGGTTTCCCCTCATGACGGCCCAGGTGACGGCCGGGATCTATTGGCAGGCACTCCGCTTGTGGACCAGGCGGGTGCCGTATGTACCTCATCCGGGACCCGTCTTGAACAAGGAACCTCGCGTATGATTGCCCGTTCGTCTCCGGCGTCCCTGTCGACCAGGTTTGTCGCTCCCCGCTGGCAGGATCGGCAGGCACGGCAACTCGTGCTGCGCCAGATGGCCGGTTTGCAGGGGGGGCAGATCGTACTGCACGAGTCGAATGGTTCGCAGGTTCTCGGAACCGCCGGCCAGACGTCTCATGAACCGGTCGAATGCGAATTGACGATTCGCAATCCGCGGGTCTACAGCCGGATGCTGTGGGGGGGCAGCCTGGGGGCGGGTGAAGGGTATATCGATGGCGACTGGGACGTCGATGACCTCACGAACCTGATTCGGCTGTTCGTTCGGAACGAATCGCTGTTGATGACAATGGACACGGGATTGGCCCGGGTGGCGAACTGGGGGGCGCAGGCGTGGCATTGGCTGCGCAAGAACACCCCGATTGGCAGTCGTCGCAACATCGCCGCCCACTACGACCTGGGGAACGACTTCTTCCGGCTGTTCCTCGATGAAACCATGATGTATTCCAGCGGGATCTTTCCCCACGAGGGATCGAGCCTGTATGAGGCCTCGGTGGAGAAGATTGACCGGGTCTGTCGCAAACTGCGTCTTTCGCCTCGAGACCACGTTCTGGAGATCGGAACGGGCTGGGGAGGATTCGCATTGCACGCCGCCCAGAACTATGGATGTCGGGTCACCACCACGACCATTTCTGAAGAGCAGCATGCCTGTGCCTCGCAGCGGATTGCGGATGCGGGACTCTCCGACCGGGTGCGACTGCTGAAAAGTGACTACCGCCACCTCGAAGGCCAGTACGACAAGATCGCGTCCATTGAGATGATTGAGGCGGTTGGGCATGAATTCCTGCCAACGTTTTTCCGCAAGTGCGGAGAACTGTTGAAGCCCGATGGCATCATGCTGCTTCAGGGAATTGTGATGTTTGAGCAGCGTTATGAAGCCTACCTCAAGGCAACCGACTTCATCCAACGCTACGTTTTTCCCGGTGGTTGCCTGCCGACCGTGGCTGCCCTGACCGGTGCGGCCGCGAAGACCAGCGACCTGTATCCAGTTCATCTGGAAGACTTCGCCGATCACTACGCCCGGACGCTCCGCTGTTGGCGTGAGAGATTCGAGCGAAAACTGGACGAGGTGCGGTCTCTGGGATTTGACGAGCGGTTCATCCGCATCTGGACGTACTATTTCTGCTACTGCGAGGCGGCATTTCGGGAACGGTACATCGGGTTGTCGCAATTGATGCTGGCGAAGAGTGGCTGGCGCGGTGACCCGATCGAATGCGGGGGGCCGGTGACGGTCTCGGAATCGCGCGCCACCCGCCGCTTCCAGGTTTCCGAACGATGAGTCTCGTCGTTGCCGTGCTTCTTGGCTGGTCCCTGATGGCCATCGTGATGGCGGGACTCTGGTGGCATCAGAAACGGCGGGGTGACCCCGGGATTGTGGATGTTGCCTGGGGTTTGGGCGTGGGGGCGATCGGGGGCTTGTTCTGCCTGCTGGCTTCGCAGGGAGATCGCACCCGCCGTGGCGTGCTGGCGATTCTCGTCGTGGCGTGGTCAATCCGGCTGTCATCGCACATCGCCGCCAGACTGAAGAAACTTCCCGGGGATGGCCGGTACCAGACACTCCGCGTGCAGTGGGGGGTTGCGGCCCAGGCGAAGTTTTTTGGCTTCTTCCAGTTGCAGGCGTTCTGGAGCATGCTGTTTGCCCTCCCCATCCTGGTGGCGGCCACCAACCCCCGTCCGTTTCCGCAGGTGACCGACCTCGCGGCAATCGGGTTGTGGATCCTGGCTGTCTGTGGGGAGGCGATTGCCGACCGCCAATTGCAGCAGTTTCGGATCGACCCCGCGAATCGTGGCCAAGTCTGTCGGCGTGGACTCTGGTACTTCTCCCGTCATCCCAACTATTTCTTCGAGTGGCTGCACTGGTGGAGTTATCCGCTGTTCGCCGTCGGCGCTCCGTGGTGGGGGTTGGCGGTGTTCGGGCCATTGGCGATGTACTGGTTTCTGACAAGAGTCACTGGAATCCCTCCGACTGAGGCCCAGGCGATCCGATCACGCGGGGACGCGTATCGCGAATACCAGTCATCGACCAGTCCCTTTTTCCCCTGGTTTCCGCGGAGTGAGCAGGCCGTTCGATGAGCATGACTTCGTGGGGAGCGCTGCAGGCTGAACGGGGGCGGTTGCCTGACTGGATGACACGGATGGGGATCCGGAAACTCCTGGCCGACCGGCTGGCCCAACCCGACAACACCCAGTGTGAGCGCAATCAGGAATCAATCGAGGAGTTCGTGGCCCTGTTGAAGAACAGTCCCGTCGCTCTCGTTCCCGAGAAAGCCAACGAGCAGCATTACGAGGTCCCCCCGGCGTTTTTTCAACAGGTCCTGGGTCGTCGGCGAAAGTACAGCAGTTGCCTGTGGGACCAGGGGGTGACGACTCTCGACCATGCGGAGGAACGGGCCCTCGCGGTGACATGTGAACGTGCCCAGTTGTTTGATGGGGCGCGGATCCTCGAGTTGGGGTGTGGCTGGGGATCGCTGACCCTGTGGATGGCCGAAAACTATCCCCGGGCTCAGATCACCGCGGTCTCGAACTCCGCCCCGCAGAGGCAGGAGATCGAGTCGCTGGCGCGGGACCGCGGTCTGACCAATGTGCAGGTTGTGACTGCCGACATGAATGATTTCGCACCGGAGGGACTCTACGACCGGGTCGTCTCGGTGGAAATGTTCGAGCACATGCGAAATTACGAAGAATTGTTGCGGCGAATCAGCACCTGGCTGAAACCCGGCGGGAGGTTGTTTGTGCATATTTTCACCCACGACCGGCTGGCGTATCCGTTTGAAACCGACGGCCCCGATGACTGGATGGGGAAGTACTTCTTCACGGGAGGGATCATGCCCAGTGATGGCCTCCTGCACCGTTTCCAGCGCGACCTTGACCTGCTGAGCCGCTGGCGGTGGAACGGGACACATTATGCACGCACCTGCAATGCGTGGCTGGCCCTGCAGGATGCCCGCAAACCGGTGGTGATGCCGATCCTGGCAAAGGCCTATGGGGAAGCAGACGCCGACCTGTGGTTCCATCGCTGGCGGGTCTTCTTCATGGCATGTGCCGAGTTGTTTGACTACGCCGGCGGGGAAGAATGGGGCGTGTCGCACTACCTGTTCGGCAAGGCCTGATCTCGCCGGAAGCGAGTGAACTGCCAGACTGGACCGACATAGGGTGAGCCCAAGTGCGGCATGGGCTGTGCGGCATAAAAGGCAAAACACCCCCCGATCGCCAGGCGACCGGGGGGCGTCAAACGAATTAAGAAGCCACTTCAGCACCCGATGCTGCAGCCGCGGGGGCAGTTTCGAGAGAGGTCATCGCCTCCCGGGAAAGTCGTTCTGCCAAGTCCCGCAATTGCTGCTGCTCGGGGCCATCCACCAGCTGAAATCCCGATTTTTCGGCAATCAGCAGGTTCAGCAGCACCCCGACGATGCCGGTGCCCGAAAGCGAACCCGCACTGTCGGCACCGGTTCCCCCACCGGCCATGAAGACCCGTTCGGGGACCAGCGGCTGGGTCGCCTGGGCGAGGTTTTGGGAAACGCCTGCCAGGGCGAACAGCCGGGGATCACCGTACGACGAGACCTTTTTCAGCAGGACTGCGGCCTCGGCGAGACCGATCTGCATGGCCCGTTGCGCCTCACCGCGACCGGCGAGGGCGGCACTGCGGCTTTGGGCCTCGGCCAGCATGACCGTCTGTTCCGCCTCGCGGCGTGACCTTTGCAGGTCGGCGTCGGCCATGACGATCGCCTGTTCGGCCTGGCGACGGGCGCGGTTGAGCTGGCCTTCCGCCTCGACGGCCACCTGCTCAGCCTGCTTTCTCGACTTGGCGAGTTCGGCGGCTGCCTGGTTCTCGACAATCTCGATCTGCACTTTGGCATTGGTCAACTGTGTCTGCATGGTGGCCTGGGCCTGGGCTTCGTTCAGCACGCGCAGCCGGTCGGCCGCATCACACTGTCGGTCGTAGGTTTCGAGCTGCTCAATCGACAACTGCCGGGTTCGCAGTTGCTCGAGCAATTGGTTGATCTTGTTGTCTCCCTCCTGGGAATCGGGCTTGCCAATCAGGACATCGACGCATTCCATGTCGAATTCGTGGAACTTGCGATGAAGTTCGGCACGGGCTTCGCTTTGGATGGCATCGCGGTCATGCAGCAGTTCCAGCATGGTTTTCTTGTGGGCCACGTCCCGGAAGAAGGCGCTCAGCATCGGGTCCAGAGTCTGGGTGATCAGCTTCTTCACATCACCGAACCGCTGGATGACGTTGGGGGCCCGCTGGTAGTCGATGTGCACCACCACCGAGAGGGGCAGTCGGGGCTCATAGGCGTCGCGGGTCACCAGGTCGATCGAGCGCAGGCTCTCGTCGTAGCGATGGGTTTCCGACTTCCCGGTAATCCAGTGCAGCACAAAGTTGGTGGTCGGTACGAGCACGATGCTGCCCGCGTAGGTGTTGAAGGCGTACTTGCCCGGACCAAGCGGTTTCTCCCAGACACCCCGTTCCCCCTCCGACACCCGTTCCCCGTGGCGGAACGCGGAACCCGAGAGGTCACGCCCGGCTTTTCCGTAGTAACTGACCACGACCCCCACATACCCAATCGGGACGACCGTCTTGGGAATCATCTGGACTGTCGCAAACCAGTGATTCAGGAAATAGGTTCCGTCTGTGAGTGATTGGTACTGGCGTCCCCGGCGGCCACCGGCGGCCAGGAAGGCCTCCGGATCCTGGAAGTTGTTGTGGTAATGCAGGTCTTCGGGGAGGGTGGACACCGGCGGCGCGATGATGGCCCCCGGCTCGAGTGACGGGCCGTCGTGCACGGTCACAATGGCAATGCTGTCGACCTCGTGGGTCAATTCCGGATGAAGCGGATCGGGAGCAATCATGCTCTGACCCACCACCACCGGATGAAATCCCCCCAATTCGCTGAGAATCTCGGCCCACTTCTGGCATTCATTGAATTCCGAACGCCGCTGTCCACTGCGCAGGGCATGGACATACTCTTCGGTGATGACCACGAACAGCGCCGGGTTGATCGCATAGACCCCTTCACGCAGGATCGCCCGCTGGCGACCCCGTTGGCCGCGAGACTCGGCATTCTCGCCCGTTCCCGTCAGGAACTGCCGGCCATCCTGAAAGTGGTTCGAATCGACGATGCGGGCGAGCGTCTGGCTGGCCGGCAAGGCTTCACCATCGCGGGCATACACGTAGCCAATTCGTCCCTGACGAATGGTCACCAGCGGGGACTGGTGAATCCGGTATTGCCAGCGGGGATAGCGGAAGTGAATGCCACCACGCAGCAATTCGGCCTGAAAACCGGCTTCGCCATCCAGGGCAATGATCTGGCCCTCGCCGAGCGAGCCTTTCATCGACCAGAGTTTTTCCACCACCCCCACGCGATTGTTGGGGATGTAGCGAACCGTCAGAAACACCAGCAGGAAGATTCCGACGAGCAGTCCGATGGGGCCCTTGCTGACATTGGGCAGCCCCAGTGCAATTTCCGCAAAACCAAGAATGAGAGACGATGTTGCCACGGTCATGGCACGCCTTCCCGGCGACACCACGGTTCAAAACTGCACACACGGACAATTGCGGGCAGCAGGCCAGGGCCTGCTGGAGCCGCAACTCCTCGACAACCGAATCGCTGGATTCAGGGCGTGGCGATCCCTCGTCAGACGCGTGGGAAAAGCCAATCGTGAGGAGAGAGAATGTCCGAATGGCCGATGCCGACCACAACGCAGTTCAGAACCGCTGTGAAGCCAAAAATGACCAACAGGGCACTGCGTCATGGAGAAACAGACGCGAGCCCATTCAATGAGAACCGCCACCATGGCGATTCGAGCCTGCGAGGTTAGCTGTCGGGCTCGGGCTTGAATGACACCCGGAACGGCCGATGGCGCGGATTTCTCCCCCCGCCTGGTGGCTGTTCTTCGCCCCGGAATTGGACCTGAGAAAGATCCAGTTCGTTGGGTCCCCCGCTCCCGGATTCAGCTCCGGGACTCGGCTGCTGTCTCCTATTTTACCGCGGTCATTCGGGAAAGATGCATCATTCTTTGTGGATTTGTCGTAAGTGCCGGTGCGATAAGGAGGTTCTGATTGCAATTTGCAGTGGCGTTCGATCGTGGCGGAGGGGGGACAGGACACCCGGAATGGGAACCGCGAGGGTCGAACAGTCGGCCAAGCCCCTCCGGAATGACCGTTCCGCCACGTCGCCACATCGCCAAAGGTCGAATCGGACCCCGAACCAGAGGGGGCCACGGTCGATCGCAGCACCTCTCGGATGGCAATCCGACGGATGGCGATGGGATCGCATCGGCGAGGCAACGGCCTTCCGGGGGCTTCAGACCCAGGTTTGTGCCGAACTCAGAAAGGCGAATCTTCCAAAACAATTGAGCGACGCACGGCGATCAGTCGGTCGAGCACCTGGTCGACTCCGTCGACTTCCCGCACGGCAGATCGCACATCGACTCGGTCATCGTCGATGATCGCATGCCCCTGCAGGCAGACACCGTCGGGGATCCGCCGTACGACCAGTGAGTCGAACCGAACACCAGCCAGTACTTCGAGGCGGCGTCGGACGTCTCGCTCGAGTTGATGATGTTCTCCCACGGAGATCGGGACCCTGCCTCCGCAGGCCTCGGCCGCGTCACAGGAGTGATCAATCTCGCAGAGGGGGGTGGTCTGAGGCCCGGGGGCCACGTCTTCCCTGGAATCGCTCGGCTCGCGCATCTTGTGATCCTTGACAGGGTCAATCCATGAGGGCTGACTGGCGAACGCTCTCCCGAAAATACCATCCCGGTTCCGATTGTCCAGAAAAATCCAGACCCGCGACGGGCGTTTCTGAAGGGCCGCAGGCTCCCCTTCAATCGGCCCTCAACCGGTCGAAGTTGGCCCTGCCAACCTGCAAGACCCGGTCGTGAGTCTCTCAGCGCTCAACGGGAGGAGCCCCAAAGAGGGGGACCGTCCGACGTAAGTCACTCAATTTCCCAGCACTGACAATACCGGCCAACGCGGAGCTGCCTTCCAGACCGGGTCCGTCACTTCCTGGGCGGGCGACACACGGTGGGTCACCCGTCGGTCCGATCATTTGAGGCGCGATCAGCCGCACAAGACCTCGTAGGCTGTCGAGATCGCCCGATCGAGATCGGCCGGGGTGTGGGCAGCTGACACGTACCACAATCCGCGTCCGATCAGCCGGATGCCCCGGCTATGCATCCCCGCCACAAACCGGGCGTACGCAGGCTTGTCGTAACTGAGTGTCTCGCGATAGTCGCGGACCGTGGCCTGCGGGGTGAAGCCCGCATGGAACATCGGCCCCAATCCCTGGACCAGCAGCGGTTTGCCTGCCCGCCGTGAGGCGTCGGCCAATCCCGCCATCAGGTGCTCTCCCAATTCTTTCAGCCGGGCTGGGATCTGATCCCGTTCCAGGATCTGGACTGTTTTCAGGGCGGCGGCGACGCAGGGATTTCCCGAGTTCATGGTGCCGGCGTGGATGACTTTTCCCTCGGCAATGAGCCGCATGTGCTGTTCTTTCCCGGCAAGAATGCTGATCGGGTATCCGCTTGCCATCGCCTTCCCGAAGACCGCCAGGTCGGGGGTGATTCCCAGCAACTGCTGGGCTCCACCGAGGGAGGTGCGGAACCCGGTGATCACCTCGTCGAAAATCAGCAGCACGCCGTGCCGGGTGCAGAGTTCACGCAGTCCTTGCAGGAAGCCCGGCTGCGGGGGGATACAGCCATTGTTGCACATGACCGGTTCGGTGATCACGGCCGCCAATTCGCTGGCGTGCCGGGCAAAAAGTTGCTCGACCAGTCCCAGATCGTTCCAGGGAAGCGTCAGGAATTCGTCACGAATTTCGGACGGCAGACCCTGCGACCAGGGGACGGCCGTCGGTTCTTCCCGGGGACCCATGTCGGGGAGTGTGCCGCCCACACCCCAGGCAACGCTGTCGAACCAGCCGTGGTAATGCCCCTCGAACCGCAGGAACCGGGGTCGCCCGGTGACCGCACGGGCAAGACGCAAGGCGGCATGATCGGCCTCAGAACCCGAAAGGCTGAAACGGAGTCGTTCGGCACAGGGAATCAGCCGTTGCAGCAGTTCGGCCAGTTCCAGTTCCTGCAGGTGTTGCCCGGCGTAGAGTTGGCCAGCCTGGCTGGCTTCGGTGACGGCGTGCAGGATCTCTGGGTGCGAGTGTCCCAGGACCAGCGGACCCTGGCTCAGCGTGAAGTCGAGATACTCATTGCCGTCCACGTCCCACAGTCGACTTCCTTCCCCCTTCGCGTAGAAGAGCGGATGTGGTGTCGAGAACTTTCGAAACTCACTGGCAACGCCTCCGGAAAGGACCCGGCAGGCGCGTTCGTAGAGTTCCTTGGACTTGTCGTAGGTGGGCATGGAGGGAGGGACGGAAGGATCCGTGGAGAACGACGCCCGGTCTGGGGATGAGTGGGCACTGGCGTATCTTCGGTTTGTCACCCGATCATGGCAAGTCGGCCGGAGGGGGCGGTGTACCTTGCCGGGATGCAGTCCACGTTTGTGGAACACACCTTGCACCCTGAGGGAGCAGAGTGGAAGATAAACCGTGTGTTGCCTGCCCGGTCTGCCAGGACCGACTTCCCTCCTTCCGATTCCCCGGCTGGTCGATCCCTCACGCCAGTCGGTGATGGCTCTCTCGTTGCGGGTCGATTCATGAAACGCCGACGGACCCCGCTGTGGCTATGGCTCGCCCTCGTGGCCATCGCACTCCCGAGTTCACTTCCTGCGAATCCCCCCGAGGATCTGTTCTTCGAGGTGAAGATCCGCCCGATTCTGAAGGCCCACTGCTGGCATTGTCACGGAGAGGCTGGCGAAACCAAGGGGGGACTCGATCTGCGTCAGGTCCGGCGAATCGAAAAGGGGGGGGATTCGGGCCCCTCCCTGTTGCGGGATCAACCTGCGGAGAGCCCTCTGTTGCAGCGAATGCTCTCGGGCGAAATGCCTCCCGGGAACAAAAAGGTCCCC
>DNUF01000197.1:0-28565 GCA_003508595.1 Planctomycetaceae bacterium | reverse complement strand
CCCCGGGAACAAAAAGGTCCCCCCCGCCGAGATGGCCCTGATCAAGTCCTGGCTGGAACAGGGGGCCCGTACGGCCCGTCCCGAACCGGACGAACCTGTCAGCGGTGAGCAGTTTACTGAAGAAGAACTTTCGTTCTGGGCGTTTCGGCCCATCGAACGCCCGCTCGTCCCGGCGGTGAACCACCCGGAATTGACCGAGAATGCAGTCGATTGTTTTGTCGAGGCCGAACTGGAGAAACGGGGTCTGCACCTGGCCCCCCCGGCGGATCGTCCAACGCTGATTCGGCGGCTGACAGTGGACCTGTGGGGCGTTCCTCCCACGCCGGAAGAGGTCGCTGCGTTTGTCTCCGATGTCAGTCCGGAGGCCTATGCGCGGGTCGTCGAACGGCTCCTCGCTTCCCCCCGGTATGGAGAGCGCTGGGGGCGGCACTGGCTGGATGCGGCCGGCTATGCCGACAGCGAAGGCTACAGCACCCGCGATCTCGAGAGAAAATACGCCTGGAAGTACCGCGACTACGTCGTCCAGAGCCTGAATCGCGACACTCCCTGGAACCAGTTCCTCGTGGAGCAGATTGCCGGCGATGAACTTCTGGTTCCCCCGTATCGGAACCTGTCGCCCGACCAGGCCGAGAAGCTGATTGCGACCGGTTTTCTGAGAATGGGGCCCGATGGCACTGGGGATGGCGAGGTCGACCCACTGGTGGCCCGGCAGGAGGTGATTGCTGAGACGATCAAGATCGTGAGCACGTCGGTCCTCGGATTGACGGTTGGTTGCGCCCAGTGCCACGACCATCGTTACGACCCGATTTCGCAGGCCGACTATTACCGAATGCGGGCAATTTTCGAGCCTGCGTTTGATGTGGCGAATTGGCGGAATCCAACGGCCCGGCTGGTCTCACTGTGGCATGAGGAACAGTTTGCCCGAGCGGCCGAAATCGACCAGAAAAAGCAGCAATTGTCGGAGGAGCGGACCAGGATCCTCGATGGAATTGTCTCCGAGGTGTTTGAACGCGAGTTGCTGAAAATTCCCGAAGAGCGTCGCGGGGGGGCGCGGGAGGCGAAGTCGACAGCCGCCGACAAACGAACGCCCGAGCAAAACCAGTTGCTCAAAGACTTCCCGCCTTTGAATGTCGATCGGGGAAGTGTCTATCTCTACGAGCCGCAGAAGATCAACGAACACAACAAGAAATACGATGATCTGACCGCCGAGTTGAATGGGCAGCGTCCTCCCGAGGATTTTGCCCATTGCCTCACGGAGGTTCCGGGAGCACTGCCCGCCACACGCGTCTTCGCCCGAGGGGATTTCAACCAGCCTCGCGAAGAGGTTGCGCCGGCGGAACTTTCGATTCTGTGCACCACAGCTCCCGCTGCAATCCCCCCCAAGGATCCCGTGCTGACGACCAGCGGCCGGCGCCTTGCATGGGCCCGCCACCTGACCAGTGGCCGGCATCCGCTGGTCGCGCGGGTGGCGGTCAACCGGGCCTGGCTGCACCACTTTGGAACTGGACTGGTTTCGACCCCCGGAGATTTCGGATTGCTGGGGGCCCGTCCCACTCACCCCGCGTTGCTGGATTGGCTGGCGACACAATTTGTGGACTCGGGATGGAGCCTCAAGGAACTGCACCGGATGATGGTTCAATCGGCCACGTATCGACAGAATTCCGTGCGTCTGGCCGCACTGGAGGCGGTGGATCCCGAGAATCGGCTGTTCGGGCGTGCGAATGTCCGTCGTCTCGAGGCCGAGGTGGTGCGGGACTCGATCCTGGCGATTTCGGGCCGACTGTCGAACCGGATGACCGGTGCTCCCGTACCGGTTGCCCCCGATGAGGTCGGGCAGATCGTCGTGGCGGTCGACACGCGGGATTCCGCCGGGCGCCCCAGTGGAAAGACGGTCGCCCTGGGAGAGGACGAATTCCGGCGCAGCCTCTATGTGCAGGTCCGGCGATCGATGCCCCTGTCGCTGCTGGAATCATTTGACTCACCCGAGATGCGGCCCAACTGCACGCTGCGCGGCAGTTCGACCGTGGCCCCCCAGGCGCTTTTGCTGATGAACAATGATTTTCTGGTCCAGCAGGCCCAGGAATTCGCCCGCCGGGTGATGGCATCGGCCGGGGGGAATCGTCCCGAGCAGGTGCGCCAGGTCTGGCGGTTGGCGACGGGGCAGGGCCCGACCGAGGGGCAACTGATCGAGGCGTGGGAATTTCTGGATGCGCAGACGTCCGCATTCGCCGGGCTGCAACTGGAGGGGGAGAAACCCGAACAACGACCTGATCCGGCGTTGTCGGCCCTTGCCAGTTACTGCCAGGCGGTGCTTTGTTCCAACCGGGTGCTGTATGTCGAGTGAATGGTTGCCGAGTGAGGAACCCCGGGGAAATCGTCGCCACTTCCTGGCCGCACAGTCGCTGCGACTGGGGACACTGGCCTGCGCCTGGACAGCCGCGACACAGGCGTCCGCAGCGCCGCCGAAGCCGGTCGATCTGCCGAGTCAATTCGATCTGCAGCCCAAGGCTCCGGCAGCCGCTCCCCAAGCCGAGGCAATGATCTCGTTTTTCATGCAGGGGGGGCCCAGCCACCTTGACTTGTTCGACAACAAACCCGAGCTGCAGAAACGCTCGGGGGAGAATTTCGGCGGCGAGATCAAGTACGACAACGCGGCCGAATCGAGCCCGAAATTGTTTTATGGGCCCTGGAAATTTGCCCGGCACGGCCAATGCGGGATGGAGTTGAGCGAACTCCTGCCCGGGTTGGCGGAGGTCTGTGATGAGATCACCCTGATCCGCTCGATGCACACCGGGGTCAACAATCACGGCCAGTCGATCTACGCGCTCAACGGCGGGCGTCCCACCGGGGGGCGACCGGCACTGGGAAGCTGGCTGACCTATGCCCTCGGAACCGAGAACCAGACGCTGCCCGCCTATCTCGTCTTGACCGACCCGGGGGGACTCCCCGTGCTGGGGGTGGAAAACTGGCACAACGGGTGGCTTCCCTCGCTGTACCAGGGAACGGTCATTCGGCCGCAGGAACCCCGCATCCTGAATCTGGATCCACCCCGCCGGTCGACGGTCGCCACCCAGCAGCGGTTTCTCGGATTGCTCGACTCACTGAATCGCGATCAATTGTCCCGACATCCGGGTGAGCACGAACTGTCGGCCCGGATCTCCAGTTTCGAACTCGCGGCCCGCATGCAGACGTCGGCCCGCGACGCACTCGACTTCCAGCAGGAGACAGAGGCAACCCAGAAGCTCTATGGGCTCGACAATCCGAAGACCCGCGAGTTCGGGATCCGATGCCTGCTCGCGCGACGCCTGATCGAACGCGGCGTCCGCTTCGTGGAAATCTGCACCGGCAACCAGACCTGGGATCACCACGGTGGAATTGTGACGGGACTGCCCGACATCTGCTCGAAGACGGACCGTCCCGTGGCGGGTCTGATCAAGGATTTGAAGCAGAGGGGACTGCTCGACCGAACCCTCGTTCACTGGGGGGGCGAAATGGGGCGGTTGCCGGTGATCCAGAATGAAAAGAACATCGGACGTGATCACAATACCTACGGCTTCAGCATGTGGCTGGCTGGAGGTGGGATCAAGCGGGGATTGACCTGGGGAACCACCGACGAATTCGGCCACAAGGCGGTCGAAAACGTGGTCAATCACTACGACTACCACGAGACGCTGTTCTACCTGTTCGGGCTTGATGCCAGGCAGGTCGCGTTTCCCCGTCCGAATGGACTGGGAACGATTCTCGATGGCCAGGTCGGTCAAATCGTGTCGGGCATTCTCGAACGCCCTCCCGTGACGGCCTAGTCGACGCGGCGAGTGCGATCAGGATTCTTCGAGGTTCTGCCAGACCCGCTCGGCGGCGGTTTCGCCGCTCGTGATGGTGTCGGGAAGTCCCACACCATGCAGGGCGTTCCCTCCCAGCGCGAGTCGCGGCGTCGTTGCGAGGTCGTTCTCAATCCGCTGGACAATGTCGAGATGCCCCACATGGTACTGGGGCATCGAGTTCATCCACCGCGCGACCACCACGACCTCGGGGCGCCACGTGACCCCCAGCAGTTCCGTCAGTTCCTCTCGGACCAGCTCCACAATCGCTTCATCGGATTGACGAACCAATTCCGGCTGCATCGCACCCCCGACGAAGGTTCGCAGTTGCACGGAACCTTCCGGGGCACGGTTGGGGAACTTGCGGCTGGTGAAGGAGACCGCGAGTATCCGTCGTTTTTCGATGGCCGGAATGACCAGGCCAAAGGCATCGAGAGGATGTGCGACGTCGGCGAGGCGGTGCCCACTGACCACGATCACCGTGGAGGCGTATTCAATTTCGCCGAGTGCCTGCGAGGCAGCCGGTCGAAGCCCCTTCAGCAGTTGTGCCGCCCGGTGGGCCGGGGTCGCCACGATGACGCCATCGCAGCGAACCGCTTCTCTTCCCGCCAAACGGAGCACGAACCCGTCACCTTCAACGGCACTGTCGATCGACTCGATCGGGCAACTGGTCTGGATCTGTGCGGTCTGGCCGACCCGCGCGACCAGAGTTTCGACCATTTGGGAAATCCCGAGGCGGGGGGTGGCGAACAGCCCATAGCGGGCGCCGCTCGCCGTCCGGTCCTGCGGTCCCCTCGACTCGCCGGACTCGGCCTGCAGCGCGCGGATCAGGCTGCCATGGCTGGCTTCCATGTCGAGGAATCGCGGCATCGTCGCCCGCAGGCTCAGCCTTTCGGGATCCGAGGTGTAGATCCCGCCGACCAGCGGCTGGACCAGCCGGTCGAGCGCTTCCTGGCCCAGTCGGCGACGCACGAAACTGGCGAGGCTCTCGTCGACCACCGGTTGGGCGGGCCGCGGGACAAACGGTTCGGCGGCGAGCCGCAGCTTTCCCCCAAGCGAGAAGATCGGCGATTTCCAGACCGGCCACAGCGAATTCGGGGCCAGCAACTGGAACCCTTCGGGAACCGCCACCGCCCGACCGCGGGAGAGGACCAGAGAACGACGAAAGCGGGCGTCGGTCGGGATCAGTTCCCCCGCGAGGCCCAGTCGTTCACACAGCCGGATCGCCCCCGGCTTGTTGGTGATGAACGAGTCGGCTCCCGTTTCAATCCGGTAGCCGTCGACCTCCTTCGTTCCCACCAGTCCTCCCAGCGCTGACTGTGCTTCGAAGACCGTCACCTGGAGTGGCCGTTGTGCACCCGCCGCCAGCTCGCCAAGTCGGTGGGCGGCAGCGAGTCCCGAGACGCCACCACCGATGATGGCGATGTGTCTGACCGGGGAAGTGACTTTCGGGGGAGTCATGATGAGCGGCGGGAACCTGTGGCGGCGGGGACAGGACAAACCAGACAACCTGTCGACAGGGGCTGTCGCGGGGGATTTCGGTTCATCGGCCGCTGATGATCAGGCGTTGTGTGGACGCCGGGACATCCAGCATCTCGTTTTGTGCCAGCCCAGCCGCCTCGAACATGCCGGCATACTCTTCGAAGGTGTGCGCATCTCCCTCGGCTGTCGTGGCCAGCATGGTGAGGGCGAACTCAGCCGGCATGGGGGGGGAAATCCGGTCGGCATTCGGAATGAATTCGAGGGTCAGGATCAGGCCCCCCGGGGCGAGCGCGGCGGCCAGTCGCTGCAGCAGATGGACGTTCGTTTCCCGCGAAAAATGATGCAGGAAATTCGTCACCAGGATCAATTCATAAGGGCCGCCGAGGTCGACTTGCAGGGCATCTCCCGGACGCAGTGTGTGGCGTTCGCCGACACCGGCCGCCAGGGCGTTTTCGCGGGCGACTTCGAGCACGGGGGCCCAATCGAGTGCTGTGATGGTGGCCTGTGGGTTGTGCTGCGCGACAGCGATGCCAAAGAGGCCGTGTCCGGCCGCCAGGTCGAGGACCCGGACTGCCCCGGGCCGCAGACGGGCTGCCAGGGGGCCGAGGAAGCCTGCCGGTCCCCGCATCATCGGGACCATCGACCGGGCGAAATCAACCCAACCGGCGAAATTCGGCTCGACGGTGCCTGAGCCAGGCAACTGGGTGTGCCCCTGGCGGACCGTTGTGGTGATGTCGCGGAAGGCGTCGGTGAGGGGACTGGAGTGCAGAAAGGCCGTGACTGATCCAAAAAAAGCGGGAGAATTCCGATCGAGAAACAGCGCGGCATCGGGGGCCGACTGGTACTGCGTGCCGGTCTTTTGCAGAAAACCGTGGACGGTCAGGTAGTCGCACAGGATGCGAACCGCACGCAACTGGCCACCGCAGGCCTGCGAAAGTTCTTCCGCCGTAGCCGACTTTCGGCCGAGATGGGTGAAGAGGTCGAGTTCGATCGCGGCCTTGAGGGCGGCACTTCGCTGAAACGCGTTCAGTGCCTCCAAGATGCGGGCGGGAGTCTGGCTGGGAAGTTGTGCCACAGGAAGTGCCTTGGTCAGGACCGGGATTGGCAATCGCAAGGGATCGAGAGTACCTGAAGCGAAGCCGCGCCGAAAAGCGGTCCGACCTGTTCCTGGTATTCCCGTCCTCGGGAATCGGCCGCTGGTCAGCAGTTGAGGAATCGGCAGCGGGGCCGCATAATCCGGGACCGTCCGGTCTTTGGACGTGTCATCAGCCCCGACCCCCATTGCGAGTCAACGATGAAGCAGATTTCCCGTCGGATGGTCGTCAGTTGCCTGACCTGCGCCCTGCTGCTGGGGGTTGGCGGATTTGCCGTGGGCTGGTTCAAGCCCGATGAGACCACGGTGACCGAAGTCGCCCCCGGCGTCTGGTTCCGGAAGACCCGCTGGAAGCCGGAATTCATCGGCTGCAACCAGGGGTGGGTCATTTTCGAAGACTTCGTGCTCGTGATCGACGCCAACTTCCCGAACCAGGCTGAGGAGATCATCCCCCTGATCCGGAAGACGACCGACAAGCCGATCCGCTACGTGTTTGACACGCATTACCATGGCGATCATGCCGACGGCAATCCGATCTTCGGCAAGATTGGTGCGACGGCGATTGCCTCCGAAAACGCCGCCGAGGAATTCCGGACCAAGGGGATTCGAGGTTTTGAGCAGGCGAAGAAAGAGAAGTCGGCCGAATACGGCAAGCTCGATTACCTGACCCCCTCGCTTTACTTTCCCAAGAAGCTGGTGATTGAAGATGGACGGCAGCGGGTCGAGTTGCTGCACATCGCGCACGGGCACACCAAGGGGGATGCCGTCGCCTGGCTGCCTCAGCATGGGATCCTGTTCACCGGAGACAGTTGTCTCAACGGTCCGTTCAACTACATGGGGGACTCGAATTCCGAGAGCTGGATTGGCGCTCTGACGGAAATGAAAAAGCTGCCCGTCCAGAAGGTCTGTCCCGGGCATGGGGAGATGAGTGATGCGGGTCTGATCGATCTGCAGCGTCGCTACTTCGTCGAACTGCGCCAGTACATCGGAGACGCGATTGCCAAGGGGAAAACACTGGCCCAGGTCAAGGAATCGATCGATTTCCCGTGGTACAAGGACTGGACCGGGGTCGATGTCCGGCAGCAAACCGAGAACATCGAACATGTCTTCAAGGAACTCGCTGGACAGGCGAAATAGATCGCGGGCCAGAGTGGCCCTCGACAACTGAGAAATGAACAGCCGGGGAGGTGCCCATCGCACCTCCCCGGCTGGTTTTTTGCCTGTTGACCGGAGTCATCGGCTGCATTGGCAATGACGTACGGCGTTGTCAGGCAATCGTGGTCTGTCCCGGGGGCGTCACTGGTTGACCGGTTGCGGAGCCTCGAGGTTCAGGGCTCGCCTCAGGAACATCGCGACCACTGCATTCTGGTAATCGCGGTTCGGTTTCTTGAGAAAGCCGTGGCCTTCGTTTTCGGCATAGACCGTCCAGACGTCCCGGCCGAGTTCGCGAACCCGGTCGGCGATCTGGCGGGCCTCTGAGAAGGGGACCCGCGGGTCATTCTTGCCGTGGATCACGAGCAGGCTGGACCGGATCTGGTCGGCACGCTCGAGGGGATCGATGCGGGTGAAGAACTCCTGCATGGCGGGGAGGCGTTCGTCGCCATACTCGGCCCGGCGGAGATCCTGTCGATAGGCACTGGTGTTCTTCAGGAAGCTGCGGAAACTGGCGATGCCCACGACATCGACCCCGGCCCGAATGCGGTCGGGAAAGGTGGTGAGCGAGGCGAGCACCATGTAGCCGCCATAAGAGCCACCCATGACCGCGACCCGGCTGGAGTCGAGTTCCGGCTGTTGGGTGATCCAGTCCAGCAGCGCCCCGATATCGCGGACCGAGTCTTCACGCCGTTCTGCATTGTCGAGCTTGAGGTACGTTTTGCCGTAGCCGGCCGAGCCACGCACATTCGGGTGGATCACGGCCACGCCGAGTTCATTGCAGTAGAACTGGTCGAGCCCGCTGAAGATGGGGCGATACTGGGACTCGGGGCCCCCATGGATGTTGATCAGGACCGGAACCCGCGTCTGGGGAGAGGCATTTTTGGGCTGGAAGTAATAAGCGGGGATTTCCCGCCCATCGAAACTGGGAAAGGCGATCCGGCGGGCGGTGACGAAGGACTTCGAAGGGAGGCCGCCGGTTTCGCTGAAGGTCCAGCGGGTCAGTTTTCCGTCGGCGAGTTGCAGAGACCAGGCATCGGTGGGGGCATCGGGCCTGCCGAGGGTAAATCCCACCTGTGTTCCATCGGGATGAAAGTCCAGGTCGGTGACGGTTCCGAGGGGGAGGGGGAACTTTCGTCGCTGGTTGCCATCGAGAAGGTAGAGTTGGCCGGCCCCGTCCTCATTGGTGACAAAGGCAACCTGACCGGTTCGCGGATGGATCTCGAGTTCGCTCACATCCCAGGGAATCCCCTCGGACAGCCAGGTGAGTTGCTGAGTCGCGAAATCAAATCGGGCCAATTCGCGAAATTCCCCTCGGAAGTCGGTCGCCAGGTAGACCGACTGGCCGTCGGCCGAAAATCGCATCGGGGTGCAGGAGAAGGGGCCTTTGGCCGGAAGGGGCAGGGGGGTGAGTTGCCGACTGGCCACATCCAGGATGGCAGGTGTCGATTCGTTGATGGAGACGTATTTCTGAAGCAGCAGGCGCTGTCCATCGGGCGACCAGTCCTGGGCATTCCAGTGCTCGTTGTTGACCTCGAGCAGTGGCTGCAGGGGGGCCGTGCTCTCGAGCGGTGCAAGGAAGAGGTCGGTGTCGCGGCCATTGCGGACATTGCTGTGAATGACCGCGGTCCGAGTTTCGCGGTGAATGGGCCCCAGCAGGTTGCGGGACTTGCCGTCGGTCAACAGGCGGGCCTTTCCCTCGGCTGGGTCGAAGTGCAGGACCTGGTCGTTCTCGTTCCCCCCCTGGCTGAGTGTCAGGATCAGCGAGCCATTTGTGGTGCCCGGGATGGGGCGACCATTGACCGGTTCGGTCTGGAAGGTCAGTTGTTCGCGTCGTCCACCGGGCTCGGTCACGCGGTGCAATTGGTTTGTCTCGGCAAATCGCGTGGCGATCAGGATGCCACCGCCGTCAGGGTACCAGCCACGAAAGGTGGCGTTCCGGACCGCCTGGTATTGTCGCAGTCGCTCGGGAAGTTCCGGGGGGACGTGAGGGACTCCCGTCGTCTCAACGGCAGCCGGTCGAAAGCGGTCTGGGGGAAGGTCTTCCGCCTGGAGGGACGGTTGGTGGCTGGTGATCCAGCAGAGTGCCAACGCAACCGGAGTTGCGAAGGAGCGTCGGTCATTCAGGGAGGTCATCAGACGGTGTTGCCGGGGATAGGGGAATGGAGTGGTCGGCTGTCCGGAATCTTCCGGGAGAGACTGTAGTGTTTGAGGAGAGCGGGAGGGATGCTTCAGGCCTGATTTCTCGAGCCGGCGCCCCCGAGACAGAACGAATTTTGATTTTTTGGAACAAACATTTGGAAAAGACCTTGACTTCTGAAAGTTGTTTCCGAAAGATACCGAAACTGGGAAATCAAATCACCGCCCGAATGTCTCGGACGGTCCGAAGCATGTTTCGCGGCCTTGGACTGCGGAAACCAAACTCGTCAGGAGCTTTTCGATGGCTAGACCGCGTGCGGCTGAGTTGACCGAGCGTGAACTGGAAGTCATGCACACCTTCTGGAAAGACGGTGAGCAAACGGTGGCAGCAGCACGAGATCAGCTGGCTGAAAAAGGGCGGGAACTGGCGTACACGACCGTGGCGACGCTGGTCCGAATTCTGACCGACAAGGGATTCCTCGAACAGACCAACGACGAGCGGCCGTTACGGTTCCGTCCGATCCGGACGTTTGAAGACGTTTCCTCCAACCTGGTGACTGATATGGTCAAGAAGGTGTTCGGGGGTTCACGCGAGAAGTTGCTGGTGCGCTTGATGGAGCAGAAGAAATTGAACACAGCCGAACGTCGGCTGCTGGAAGAAATTCTGAAGGACCGCCATTAATCCGGGGAGTGATTGTCCATGAGCGAGATGGGATTGTCTGTGGCCTGGTGTGTCTTGCAGGTCACCCTACTCGCCTCGGCGGTCTCTCTTTGTTATCTGGCGTTTCGGCGTTCACGCCCCGGTTTCCGCAGCTCTGTTGCGGCCACCGGGGTGTTTGTCGTTCTGGTGCTGTCTGTACTGTCGGTCAGTCCCTACCCCAATTGGACCCCCCTGCTGGGGGCTTCTCGGGGCGCCAGCGATTCCCGTCCAGACCGCGTTCAGGGCATTCCCCGCAGTCGGCAGTTGGCTCGATCAGGGGCTGACGCCCGGGATCTTGCGGCTGCGACCCGAAACGGGTCGGACACTGGGTTGCCGACTTCCGGCGATTCGACCGGCGAATTGACTCGTGACGAAACCCGTGTCGCCCCTCGGCTGGAAGCCTTTTCCACGACACGCGAGCGGATCGACGCCTTCACGTCTGGCACCCAGTCGGTCGTGGCGGGGCTGCGTGGGTGGCTCGCAAGACATTCTGCCTGGCTGTTGTTCTGGGGGCGGTTGTTTGGTGTCGTTCTGCTCTGCGGAATTGGCTGGAATCTGCTGCAACTGTTCCATGGCTGGCTGTCTTTACGGCGGTTTCGGTCGCGGGCTACCCCGGTAGAATCGTCGGTTCTGCAAGAGCATCTCGACGTGGTGCAGGCGACTCTGGGGTTCAACTCCCGGATCGAGCTTTGCGAGACGAGCGAAATGACTTCTCCGGCGACGGTTGGCTGGTGGCGTCCCGTCGTGATCCTTCCCGCGGACTGGCGAGAATGGTCGGACGAAGAATGCAGGGGGGTTTTGGCGCACGAGGTTGCCCATGTGCAGCGAAAGGACTACTTGACCGGGTTGCTGTCGCAACTGGTGTTGTCTCTGCATTTCTATCATCCGCTGATCAATTGGCTGATCTCCCGGCTGCAGTTGGATCAAGAGTTGGCCGCCGACGCCGCCGCCGTTCGTGTCCTGGGGAGCAAGAAGGCGTATCTCAAGCTGCTCGCGGCAATGGCCTTGAAAGACCACCATTCGCCCACGCCGCACTCGGCCCGAACATTTTTCCCGCAACGTGCCACCCTGATGGCCCGCGTGGAAATGTTGCGTGGCAATGGGGTCGAGCCGGGAGATGGCTCCGTTTCCTGGCGAACGGGCGTGCGTGGGGTTCTCGTCTGCCTGGGACTCGCCTTGGCGGGGTTGCGCCCCCTCGTCGGTGCGGATGCAACACCGGATGAGGTGTTGTCTGCTGGATTTATTCCCGAAAGTTCAGTTGCGGCTGCCGCCTGGCGCCCCGCGGCGGTTCCCGAAACTCATCCGCTGGCCCGCTGGCTGGCCGATCTGTCGGGGGTTCTCGACTGTGAGGGCTTGGGCGATCTGGGACAGATTCGCCAGATCTCGCTGTTCTGGCTGGAATCCGTCAGCCGATCGGGGGAGATCTCGTCGTTGCCCCACCCTTCGGGGGTTGTTCTGAGTTGTTCCAGTCCCAGGAGTCGGCAGGTCATCCAGGAAGCCCTCACGCAATTGCGATCCAGGCATCCCGAGCGACGGGTGCTGGGGGGATTGGCGATTGGTGATCTGTTGCTTGGTGAAGCGGGTGATTCCGACCTGGTGATTGCGGGCACTCCCCGAGCACTCGAATTGGCCCTGGAGGCGCAACCCACACGGGATTCGCAGCCTGCCTGGTGCCAATTGTGGAACGAGGCAGGTCCTGCGGAATTGCGGATCATGTTCCGTCCGTCGCGGTTGAATCGGGTGTGGAAACCCGAAGGGGAATTCACGCAGCCATTGGGGGAAGCCATCGCGACACTCGCGGATTGGCAGGAATCGGTCGATTTCGCTCTCGGGTCGTTCCGTCTCGGTCGGGAGCGATGCCAATTGCAGGTTGTGCCAGTCCGGGGAGTGAACCCCGAGACCCTGCGGCAGCCGGTGCAGGCATTGCTGGACGATTGGCGAAACCGCTTGGGGAATGGCGATGATCCCGCAACTCGTTGGGAGTCGTTGTCGGTGGATGAATTGCTGGAGCAATTCGATCCTGTTCAGGGGAATGTGTCCTGCAGGGAGATTCTGGAAGTGGGGCGACTCGACTCGGCAGGATCTCTGTTGAATCTCGAATTGCCCATTTCTGGACTTCTGGGGTTGGTGTTCGATTTGCCGTCGGCACCCGGCGAGGCTGTGGCTGCGGAGAACTGGAATGGCAGGCACGTGGCCCAGTTTGATCAGTCGATGTCGTTTTTGCTCGACGCACTGCTCGCCTATCGTCGCGATCATGGAAGCCTGCCCTCACCGGCTGTGCAAAGAAACCCCGGCGAACCCTTGCACAGTTGGCGTGTGGCGCTGCTGCCCTATCTGGGTCGGAAGGATCTGTCTGACGCATACCACTTCGACAAACCGTGGAACAGTCCCGAAAATCTTCGGCTGCTGTCGCAAATTCCGGATGTGTATCGAGGGTTTGGTTCGCTGACCGATGCTGCCCAGTTCTGCCTCGGGACGTCACTGGCAGACGATGCAACCCGGGTGCTGCTCGACGACTGGAGTGAGGTGCGCGAGATTGTGCTGGTCGGCTCCGCCGAGATCCGGATTCCGTGGACGTGTCCCGACGAGGGGAGCCACCTGGGCCAATTGGGCAATACCATTGACAATTCTGCCGGGGTCGCAGTCGCGGAATTGAGCGATGGGCGGCTCGAGCAACACCGGTTGTATGAACGCGGCCTGAGCCTCGAATAAGCAGCCCCTCCGTTGGGTTCCGGTGCCGCTGTTGATCAGCACAGGATTCGCGGTACACTCTGTGTACTCTGGTACAGAAGCCAGAGTCGTTCCGGGGCATAAGCCCTGCTTGTGAGTGCCCTGCGCGTCTTGCGTGCCCTGCTTCTGAGTGCCCTGCTTCATGGATCTGCGCTACATTGTTCGCTACGGATTGTCCCGCCACGTCGCCGAGTTCGGTGTGAGGGGCCGTGCGGAGTACGCGCGGGGCGCCCAGGTCGTGGTCAAATCGGACCGTGGCCATGAAGTGGGGGAAGTGCTTTGCCCCGCGACGGAGCGAACCCGTGAGTATCTCGGGACCTCGGATGTGCGTGGCAGCATTCTGCGGGAGCTGAATGACCAGGATCGGCGCCGCCTCGAAGAACTGCGGGAACTGGAACCGGTGGAGTTCCAGGGCTGCCGGGAGTTGATTGCCGAGCATCGACTCGCCATGCAACTGGTCGATGTCGAGCATCTGCTGGGAGACGAACGGCTGGTCTTCTACTACGTCTCCGAGGCCAGGGTCGATTTTCGGGAGTTGGTCAAAGCCCTGGCAGGTCGATTCAAGCTGCGAATCGAGATGCGGCAGATTGGGATTCGCGACGAGGCAAAGTTCCTCGCCGATTATGGGGATTGTGGAAAGCCGGTGTGCTGCAACACCCACCTGCGGGAAATGCCTCCGGTGTCGATGAAAATGGCCAAGTTGCAGAAGGCCTCGCTGGACCCAACCAAGATCTCTGGGCGGTGCGGCCGACTGAAGTGTTGCCTGCGTTACGAATACGACACCTATGAAGAGCATCGTCGTGAGATGCCCGGAGTTGGGGCGACGGTCTTGACCAAGCGGGGGCAGGGACGCGTGACGGCCCAGGAACTTCTTGCCCGCAAGGTCATGGTGCAATACGAAGACAGTCGTTATGTCCTGACCGACCTCGCGGACGTGGTCACTGTGGTCAGCAAGGGGCGGCGGCAGTCGGACGACGACTGAGGTATTTTCGGCCACTCAGGGGAACTGTCAGGTGGAGAATGTGAGCCCAGCGCCCTTGGCGCTTCCCGGTCCGCGTCCCCGTGACGGGCACAAGGGAACATTTGGCAAAGTCCTGGTGATCGCTGGCAGTCGGGGCATGTCGGGGGCGGCAGTCCTCTCCGGACGTGGCGCATTGCGGGGTGGAGCGGGGCTGGTCTACCTGGCCGTCCCCTCGTCGATTCAGGCGATCGTCAGCAGTGGGGAACCGTCGTACCTGGTGCAGGCGCTCCCCGAGACGCGTGACGGCCGGGTTGATGAATCGGCGGCCGCGTCGATCCGCGAAGCGATGCAGGGGATGGACGCCGTTGCGATCGGGCCTGGGCTGGGACAGACAGATTTCCTGGGAGAATTCGTCGCCACACTCTTGCGGGAGGCCGAAACTCCCCTGGTTCTCGATGCCGATGCCCTGAATGCAATCGCCGCAACCGGGTTGGGAGACGGGATCGTGTCTCCCTTCGGACCACGGGTCATCACGCCGCATCCGGGGGAGATGGCACGCCTGGTGGGGATCTCCATCGCGAATGTGCAGCAGGATCGGCTGTCGATCGCCGCCGATCTCGCCCGTCGCTGGAAGACGGTGGTCCTGCTCAAGGGGGCGGGGACCGTGGTCACCGATGGAGACCGGTTTTCAATCAATCCGACCGGGAATCCCGGGATGGCCACCGGTGGTTCGGGGGATGTCCTGACCGGATTGATTGCAGCCCTGTTGGGGCAGGGGATGACTGCCTTTGATGCCGCGCGACTGGGGGCCTGGCTGCATGGCACGGCCGGCGACCTCGCGGCTGTGGAGCTCAGTGAGCCGGGGCTGATCGCCTCGGATCTGCCACGGTTCCTCGGGCCAGCCTGGAATCGTCTCCTGCCGTCGAACTGACCCGGAAAACGTCGCCGGAAAATTGCCTCCGAAAAATTGCCAACGAGAGGCTCCGTTCCGCCAGCCCATTCCGCGGCATCAGGTTCCGGTGTCCACGTGACGGCTCGATGCGAGTCTGGCTACTTGGTTTTCAGGTGCAGCCGCAGCAGATTCAGGGCCGATTTGGTCAGTCGGGCCTGGGCGATGGCGGGATCTCCGGCGAGATTGAGCTCACGCACTTCGATGCCCTGGGGGTGTGCGAGAGCGATTTCTGCGGAAGGGGCCACGGGGTTGTCTTCGCTGTCACCCGCCTGTGATCGATCGGAGACTGCCAGGGCATAATTCGCCTGCAATTGCTCGCGGACTGCCGCGGCCAGGTTGCCCGCCCGGGAGACCGATGTGGTTTGGCGGCCCGGGGAATGCTGGGGGTGAGGAAGAAGCTGTCCTAGGGCTTCGATCGAGAGGCCTGCCAGTCCTCCGCGAAATACATTGCGCTCCGGATCAATCTTCAGCAGTCGACGGGCGAGAAGGCCTCCCGAAGCCCCTTCGCAAGTCGCCAGCGTCTCGTTCCGTTGATGCAGGCGTCGCACCACAACGTCTTCGAGCTCTTCGTCATTCTCGCCGAAGATGTAATCTCCCAGTCGTTCGACGATCTGGCTGCGGGTGGAGGCAATTTTGTCGTTGGCTTCCTCGATGGAAGAGGCCTGGGCAACGATTCGCAGGGTGATGGTCGCTTCATGCACGGTGATACCCACCTCGGGATCGCGCCCCCGGGCAGTGATATCTCCCAGCAGTTCTTCGGCGGCCGATTCTCCCAGGCCGAAACACTGCAGTCGCGCGTGCCGAATGACCTGGCCCGACCCGAGGGACGACACCCGGGGGAGAACCAGTTCGCGAAACATCGGTTTCATCTCACTGGGGACCCCGGGCAGTGCGGCAATCAGGCAGGGGAGTCTGTTCTCGCGAGGCACTTCCAGCCAGATTCCGGGAGCGGTTCCCCGCGCGTTGGGAATGGGGGTGGAGCCCTGTGGAAACATGGCCTGGATCACATTTCGCTGCGGCATTTCGCGTCCGCGGCGGGAAAACATCCCCTGGATGATGTCGAGTGATGGGGAGTGCAGGACAAGTTCGACCCCCAGCATTTTTGCCAGCGCTTCGCGGGTGAGGTCATCGAGCGTGGGGCCCAGTCCACCCGTGATGATCACGAGGTCGGCCCGTTGGACGGCGATCCGGAAGGCGTGGATGTTCGCCTCCAGGTCATCGGCCAAGGTGGTATGAAAGTGAACCGGGATCCCGACGGCCGCCAGTTCGATGCTCAGCCATTGGCTGTTGGTGTCGAGCTTGGCACCGCTGGTCAACTCGGTTCCGATGGCGATCGTTTCCGCAGGCATGGACTAATAACGCAGGTCGAAGGAGACGCCCGTGGCCTGATGGTTCGCTTCGAACCAGGGACTCAGCTGCCACGTGGATTCCGCCGCGGCACGGCGCGACAGCGCGACGGACTTCCCGATGGTGTACCCCAAGACCGAGCCAAACACCACATCAGAGAGATCGTGCTCGCGCTGATCGATTCGGCTCCAGCCCACCAGTCCCGCCAGGGCGTAGGCGGGAAGCCCCGCCTGCCACCCGTACCAGGTCTCGATGTTGGCTGCGATCGCAAATGTGCTGGACGCATGAAATGAAGGAAATCCGTAACGGCCATCTTCAAAGTCGTTTGAAGGACGACTGGTGTCGGTCAAACCTTTCAGTGACACGGTGGCGATTGAATTCAGTGTGTACGATGAAATCGTCGAGCACAGGAATTCGTGCAACTCCGCATCCTGACGCCAGAGACTCCAGGTGTAGCCCATGAGGAGGGCGGGGACCTGCCATCGGTACTCCCCGAATTGCCTGAGGACCTCGGTCCCCTCTCCCCACCGTTCCGGGTTTTCCTGAGTCCAGTCTCGCACGGCACCATCGGCCGATTCCCGCAAACCAAGCGTGACACCCCCGGCCACACCCAGAATCAGGGCGTTCTGCCAGGTCAGCAGTGAGCGGACATCAGACCGGACGTTTGGCCACCAGTCATTCAAGTCATCTCGAAATGTGAAGAGCGGAACGACCTCAACGCTGAGGGATGGGTCGAGCTCTTCCCAGTGGAGCGGCGGCTCGTCAGCCAGCGGCGATCGTTCGGCCGCCCGCTGCAGTCCGAGGTTCAACAGGTCATCGTCGGCAGTGGTCGGAAAGGGAGTCAGCCCCGGACCCTGATTCCAGAGTTCGGCGACGTCTGGTGAGCCTGCAGGATCGTCAAACGTTGACTCGCCGTTCGGTTCGGGAAGTGGCGGGATGGAACTGCCCGGCTCCAGACCCGACTCGAGGCTCGTCAAGGAGGGGGCAGAGCGCTCACCGGTCTCGGCGGCAATCAGCGATGTTCGCAAGAAATGATGGCGCGAGGGCTGGCGTGGATGACCGGCCGGCTCGCCTGCCGGAACAGACCGTGGGCCGATCGCCAGGACGAGGGCGATTGCGAGTGTCCAGGGCATCACGAAGGCCGGAACTTGTTTGGAGAAGTCCCTGCCGCATCGTTTCTGCCGGTTGAAGCGAAAACGCGCCATGCCGATTGGATTCGGACCGGCACCGCCGTTCGTTTCAGCGAAACCGATCAATCCCCTACAAACTGCCCCAGTACGAGATCGGGTGTTCAGTTGGCCTTGGGATCGGAGAATTCCTGAAGCAACGCGAGTGCTTCGGGATCCTTGGGGAATATTTGAACAGTCTCTTCGGCAAGGATGCGTGCTTCGTCCGTTCGATGGAGGTCTCGGAGAAGGCGAATCAGTTGGGCACGGGCTCGACTGTGAACGGGGTCTGCCGCCAGACAGGCCTGCAGGGGGACGATGGCTTCTTCGAGTTTTTGCAGTTGAACCAGGACCCGACCATGACGGTAGAGCGCCTCGGAGTAGTCGGGCTTCAGTCGGGCGGCCTCGGCATACGCCTGGGCGGCTGGTTTCCAGGCCTGGCCACTTTCCAGTGCCGTTCCGAGTGCAAAGCGGCAGCCCGGATCATTCGGGAACTGTTGGACCGCATCCTGGAAGATTTGTGTGGCGGCCTTGAGATTCTGCTGGCGCATCCGGATCTGGCCGAGGTTGATGCGCAGCCTGGCCAATTCCGGGCGATCGAGAATCAATCGCGTGAGCAGTTCGGCAGCCTCGTCGAATTTTTCCTGGGTCAGGAGCAGGTCGGCATTCCGGGCCAGTCGGTTGGACGACAGGTCCATCTGTTCCATCTCGGTGAGGAACTCATCCGGCATGCCGCTCACGGATGGGGGGGCAAAACTGATTGTTTCCTCAAGTCGGGCGGCGGCAATGAGGTCTCCTTTCATCCGGAGCAGGCGGATCTTTTCGAGCGTGGCATCACGTGTCGCGGGAGTTGTTTTGGCAACACCGTCGAGAAGTGACTCGGCTTCGTCAAGTCGCCCCTGGCTCATTTCCAGCCGCGCCAGACCCAGCAGGGGGTGAGGACTTTGGGGGGCCAGCTCGGACGCCAGCTGGTAGTTCCGGCGTGCTTCCTCTGGACGGTTCAGGCGGACCAGCAGATTTGCCAGTCGCATGTAAAGTGGGGGGTAATTCGAGCGAAATCGCATGGCATTGCGAAGGGCTTCGGCCGCTTCCCCGAGGTTGAAATCTTCCTGAACGATGGCGAGGTAGTAGTGCCAGCGAAACTGCCGGGGTTCCAGCCGAACCGCCTGGCGAAAGCACTCCAGCGCTTCGTGGCGGAATTCGTGGGCGTAATACAACATGCCGAGGTGGCCCCGGACGGCGGCCGACGAGGGGGCGTTGAGGGCTTCCTGGTAGGCCTCCTCGAGCGCATCGGCAATGACGGGGGCGGCCCGACTCGTATCAACTTGCGGCGGGGGAGGGATGGGCGGTGCGGCCACCCAGACGTAGGTCGCCCCGAGGACTGTGAGCAATCCCAGGGCGATCAGGTAAGCGCGAACTTCATTCACAAGTGAGCCGCCTCAAACAAGTTCAGCAACATGTCATCCTCGAATGTAATCGTGAGTACAGGGGAAGTCATTCCCAATCAGATTCGGGGCTTGGCGGAGGAGGGGGGGAAATCGGCCGGCGAGAGGATCCGTGGGGAGGTCAGGGCGACTTTCCAGTGCCCCTGATGGTGGTTGCCCCTGAATCGGCCGGGGCGTGCGGTGGTTGTTGAATCGGACAGCAGTCTCTGCCTGCTTCTTCCGCAAACGCCCCGGTTTCCATCCCAGGTTCCCGTGGGGGACACAGGGACAGTTTGACTCAAAATGCGGAAGAAACCCACGGGTTTTGCCGCAAGATTCGGCAATTTTTCAGTTTTTTCGTCGCTTGGAACGCAACTCGCGTTAGTGGGGATTTAATCGGTACGACGTCCCACCTGGCCGGGACTTGCGCCCCGCGAAGTCTGCGGTCGTTCCTCCCTCCCTGCAAAGTCACGGATCATGAATCTTCGCTTACGACGACTTTGGCGAGTCCTCGCCTGCCTGGGCTTGATGTCATTGTGGGTTCCCATGAGTGGGGCCCAGGAAGCCCCGGCGGGTGGAGAGCCACCGGCGGCGGCTCCAGCCGCGGCACCTGCTGCGAATCTTCCCCCCTACATGACCGGAGCCAGCCCCGCGGGGGCTGCGCCTTTGTGGCCGGACGCGACCGGAGCGAATGCCGGCTACTGGATTACACCATCAGCAGGGCCTGTGGGGGATGATGATCCGGCCAAGAAAACGTCGGCTGAGATCTACGACCGCGTCGCGCACAACATGTTTTCGATCAACACGTTGTGGATTCTATTGTGCGGCGCATTGGTGATGTTCATGCAGACCGGTTTTGCACTTGTCGAAGGAGGATTGTGCCGGGCCAAGAACTCGTCGCATACCTTCGCCATGAACCTCATGGTGTATCCGTTGGGGTGCCTTGCCTTCTACGTGTACGGGTTCGCCATTGGCTGGGGCAATTGGTTCAACGCCCCGGTCGCACCCGGGTGGTACTCCCCCATGGGGCCAGGAACGTCACTGCTGAATGAAGGTTTCGCCCTGACCATTGGCGGCAAGGCGTACAGCCTGTTCGGGACCAAGGGGTTCTTTCTGGCGGGGATGGACGACGTCAGCATCATGACTTTGTTCTTCTTCATGATGGTTTTCATGGACACCACTGCCACCATCCCCACGGGAACGATGGCGGAACGCTGGGCCTGGAAAAACTTCTGTCTCTTCTCGTTGTGGGTCGCTCTGCCCTACTGCCTCTTCGCCCACTGGGTGTGGGGTGGTGGATGGTTGGCTCAGTCGGGTTTGAATTGGGGTTTTGGCCACGGAGTGGTCGACTTTGCCGGGTCGAGCGTGGTGCACGCAATGGGGGGAGCCATCGCTCTGGCTGGCGGAATCATCATCGGTCCGCGAATTGGAAAATTTGTGAATGGACGTCCCCAGGCGATCCCCGGACACAGCATTCCCTTCGTGGTCACCGGGACCTTTATCCTCGCGTTCGGCTGGTTTGCGTTCAACTCGGGTTCGACTCTGTCGGGTACTGACCTGCGAATGTCGACGGTCGTGGTCAACACGATGCTGGGAAGCGTCGGCGGAGCGATCTCCTGCATGGTCTACATGATGGCGACCGGTTTGAAGCCCGATCCCTCGATGATCTGCAACGGGATGCTCGCCGGTCTCGTGGCTGTGACGGCTCCCTGTGCGTTCATCGACAGCTGGGCGGCTCTCTTGATTGGTGCGGTGGCCGGTGTGGTGGTCGTCCTCAGTGTTTTCTTCTGGGACAGGGTGGGATTGGATGATCCTGTGGGAGCTGTCTCGGTTCACGGAGTCAACGGCCTGTGGGGAACCCTGGCGGTTGGAATCTTCGCGAATGGCAAGTACGGAGCGGGCTGGAATGGCGTCGTTCGGGAAGAGATGGTCAAACTGTACGGTTCCGACGGCGTCCGTGGGTTGCTCTACGGTGACGTCTCCCAGTTGTTTGCCCAGGTGCTCTCCTGTGTCACCGTTGTCGTCTTCGGTTTCACCATGGCGTGGGTCTGGTTCAAGTTCAGCAACCTGATCACCCCGATTCGCGTGTCGAAGGATGACGAAGTTGCTGGTCTCGACATGCCGGAAATGGGATCGGTCGGCTACCCCGATTTCATGATCAAGTAGTCGGTTCGACAGAATGCAGCAGAGTTTTGAACCCCGGTGATCCGCGTGATCACCGGGGTTTCCCGTTTGTTGGCCCGAATTTCGTCAATGACGGCCAGCGCGAGTTGTCACCCACAGCGGTCCATTCAGGACCGTGGTGTTCGGTGCGCCTTCGCGACCCTCTTGCGGGGAGCTGCGGTTGGGGCCGGCACATCCGGCCCGTATTCGACGGCCAGGATCTGTTGAGCCGCCGGATAACCGAGGGAAAACAAGCGATCCTCCAGTCGCAAGGTCACGATTCCCGCCTCGCGGGAATTCAGTTCGATCCGCGCGATGGAGTCGAGCTGGCATCCCTGTTCGGCCAGATAGCGCAGAAACTCGGACGACTGATCGATGACGCGGATGATTCGCACCGTGGCTCCGCTGCTCCAGGCGGTGACCGGGAGCCCCTCCTGCGGCTGGCGACGCATCAACCCATTGGCGGAAGGGATCGGATCGCCATGGGGATCGGCGGTGGGGTGGCCGAGAAAATCGTCGATCCGGTCGATGAGGACATCGCTGACGGCATGCTCCAGGTTTTCGGCCTCTTCGTGCACCTCGTCCCAGGTCAGGCTGAGAGTGCGGACGAGGAATGTCTCCAGCAGCCGATGCCGGCGGATCATCCGCAAGGCCAGCTTGTGTCCACTGGGGGACAGCGAAACCCCTTCGTAGGGACGGTATTGGACCAGTCCCCCTTCGGCGAGGGTCTTGAGCATGCTGGTGACGGTGCCGGGGGAAACCCCCAGGCTCGATGCCAACTGTCCCGTCGTCACCAGGTCGGCGCCCGTCCCCAGGGACAATTGCAGGATTGCCTTGAGATAGTTCTCAACGGTCAGACTGGGCATGAGGAATTTTGAAGACTCAAAAAATTGATTTGGAGGAGGTTGACAGAAGGGAAGGTGGGGGGGAAAATTCGGGGATGCAGTGTCGCACATCTCCACCCGTCAAGGCAAATCTGGCAAAGGTGAATCTGGCCCCTGGGAGTGCTCCCCGGCAGAGCGCTCGCGGCGGGACTGCCCCGCGCCAGCGGATCCCCGCTGCAATTCTGGTTGCTGTTCTGGTGTGGGGAGGGGCGGGATGCCAGGTCTCATCGACTCCTTCGGAAACCGGCAGCGAATCCCGGAAATTGCGGGTGCTGGTGACAACCGGCATGATTGCCGACATCGCCCAGGCGATTGTTTCTGAAGATGGGACCGTGGCCTCCCTGATGGGGCCTGGGGTGGATCCGCATCTGTATCAGCCGACGACCCGGGATCAGCGCCGGCTTCGCGAAGCCGACCTTGTGTTCTACAACGGCCTCCATCTCGAGGGGAAAATGGTGGAGGTCTTCGAGGCCCTCGCCCTTGAAAAGCGGGTGGTCGCCGTCACGGCAGGCATTCCTCCCGACCGATTGCTGGGGGAGGCGGAGGGGGGTGGGCAGCACGATCCCCATGTCTGGTTCGACGTCGCGTTGTGGCAAATCGCCGCTGAAACTGTCATCCAGGCCTGCGTGGAGGCCGATCCGTCCCATGCCGACGCCTTTCGATCACGGGGCGCCCAATACCTCGAGCAGTTGGCCGAACTGGACCAGTACTGCCGATCGCGGGCCAACGGACTGCCTGAATCGCGACGAGTTCTGGTGACCAGCCATGATGCCTTCCATTACTTTGGTCGCGCCTACGGATTCGAGGTGGTGGGGATCCAGGGGATCAGCACCGAGAGTGAAGCCGGCCTGCGTCGCCTCACGGAGTGTGTGGATCTGATCCGCCAGAGGCAGGTCCCTGCGATTTTTCCGGAATCCAGTGTGGCACGGGCGGCCATCGAACGGGTGGCCCGCGATTCGGGGGCACGGCTTGGAAGGGAACTCTATTCCGACGCTCTCGGGGCATCCGATGGCCCCGCGGGTTCTTATGCGGGGATGATTCGGCACAACATCGATGCCATCGTGGATGCGCTGGGTGGTTCGTCGCCATGAATGATCTCCCCACGGCGGTCGAAGTCCACGATCTGACGGTCAGCTATGACAAGCGACCGGTTCTCTGGAACATTGATCTGGCACTGCCGGCAGGGGAATTGGTGGGCGTGATCGGCCCCAACGGAGCGGGAAAGAGTACCCTGATCAAGGCCGCCATGGGCCTGCTCCCCTGTGATCGCGGATGGGTCCGGTTTTTCGGAGAACCACTCGAGAAACAACGGCTGGCTGTGGGCTATGTGCCCCAGCGTGAGAGTGTCGACTGGGATTTTCCGGTCACGGTCCGGGATGTGGTGCTGATGGGGACTTACGGCCGGTTGCGATGGTGGCGCTCGCCGGGGGCCACAGAGCGCCAACTGGCCGACCAGTGCCTCGTCGATGTCGGCCTGTGGGAATTCCGCAATCGGCAGATCTCGAATCTCTCGGGAGGACAGCGACAGCGGGTCTTCCTCGCCCGCGCCCTGGCGCAGCAGAGCCGTGTCTATTTCATGGACGAACCGTTCGTCGGAGTTGATGCCGCGACGGAGGCTGCGATTGTTGAACTGCTGAGACAGCTCAAGAATCGGGGCTGTACTGTCATCGTCGTCCATCACGACCTGCAATCGGCTCCGAATTACTTTGATCGGATTCTCCTGCTGAACATGCGGTTGGTGGCCTGTGGCCCCACCGCCGAGGTCTTTACGCCGGAGCTCCTGCAAAAGACCTATGGAGGGCAGTTGACGATTCTCTCCGAGGCTGCAGAACGGGTTGCGGTGATCCGGCGATGAGGCTCTCCCTGACTTTCCTGCCGGCAATGTCCTCGCTGGGGGCCGAGATGGCCCGCTTCTGGAGTCTGCAGGATGGCAGTGTGCGAGCGGCAGTCACCGGCATGGTGATGCTGGGAATCTGTTGCGGGCTGCTCGGCTGCTTCATTGTGCTGCGCCGGATGTCGCTTGTCGGGGACAGTCTCGGGCATGCTGTGCTGCCCGGGCTGTGTGCCGGTTTTCTCGTGACCTGGACCAAGAATCCCTTCTGGTTGTTTGCCGGGGCCCTGGGGGCTGCCCTGCTGGCGGGGGGATTGATTGCGACCATCCAGCGTGGAAGTCGCCTCAAGCCCGATGTCGCCATGGGACTGGTCTTGTCGGGATTTTTTGGAACAGGTTTGGTGCTGCTCTCGCGGATCCAGTCGGACCCACGGGGAGGACAGGGAGGGCTCAACCAGTTTTTCTTTGGCCAGGCGGCCGCCCTTGGGGATGCGGACCTGCTCCTCATCGGCATCGTCACCATTGTCGTCCTGGGGTGCGTCCTGGCCCTCTTCAAGCAGTGGGCCGTCTTTGCCTTCGACGAAGGCTTTGCCCAGTCGCTGGGAATTCCGGTCCGGCGCCTGCACTACCTGTTGATGCTGCTGACGGCGATGTCGATCGTCATTTCGATCCAGGCGGTGGGCGTTGTCCTGCTGTCGGCATTGTTGATCACCCCGGCGGCGACCGCCCTGCTGCTGACCGACCGTCTTCCCCGGATGCTGGGGCTGGCCGTGTTGGTGGCCATTGTGGGGGGGCTCGCAGGTTTGAACCTGAGTGCTCTGAGCGGCGAGGTTCTGGTGGAAGGTTGGGAAAGCGTGCGGAATTCATCCGGGCGAATTGGGATCTCGCTCCCTCCCCTGCGTGTGGCCACGGGATTGCCCACGGGACCGGCCGTGGTACTGGTCCTTTCGACGCTGTTTCTGGGGGCCTGGACGTTCGCGCCCCGGTATGGCCTCCTGCAGAAATGGCTGCGCCGGATCCGACAGCGTTGGGCCCAGACCCTGCCGCCGGAGGGGGGTTGAATGCTCTCTGCAATCGGACTCTGGGGAATCATTCCTGGAAGGGCAATTCCCCTGGTCGTTGCCGCCAGCTTCAGCGGGGCGTGGGGTGAGCTCTGGTCCGCCGCCGCCCGGTACGACACCCTCTGCACTCTCGCCCTCGCCGGTTGCGTCGCGCTGTGTTGCGCGTGGCTCGGGTGTTTCATGATCCTGCGGGGACAGGCATTGCTGGGAGACGCACTCAGCCACACGGTGCTGCTGGGCTTGGTGGTGGCAGTCCTTTGGACGGGGAGTCTCGGAAGCGGCACCCTGCTGCTGGCCGCATTGGTGACCGCAGTCGTCACGGCGGTGATGATTCAACTGGTCTCGGGAACGTCGCGCGTCAAGGAGGATGCGGCTACGGGTATTGTCTTCACCACCCTGTTCGCCCTGGGGGTGATCCTGCTTTCGACCCTGGCACCCCGATTGCATCTCGACGCCCAGCACGCGATGTATGGCAATCTTGAGTTCGTCGCGATTGGTGAGAAACAGGGCGTCCTGGGGATGCTGCTGCCAATCACCCTCGTGCAGATGTCGGTGGTCTGCCTGGTACTGCTGGGGTTGTTGGTTCTCTTCTACCAGCCGCTGCTGATTTCCAGTTTCGATCCGCAGTTGGCCCGGTCGCTGGGTGTGCCGGTGCGCTGGGTCGACGCGGGATTGCTGGGAGCGATGTCGGCAACCGTGGTCGGGGCCTTCAGTTCGGTGGGGGCCATCCTCGTGGTCGGCCTGTTGATTGCCCCCCCGGCGACCGGTTTTTTGATGGCCCGCCGGTTGCCGGGAATGCTGATGTGGGCGTCGGTCACCGGCCTCCTGTCTGCCCTGATCGGATTTCACCTGGCCTACATCTGGGATGTCACGGCGGCGGGAATGATCGTGGTCGTTGCCTGTGGGATGTTTGGCATCGCGTTTCTGTGGGCACCTGGCGTGGGGCTGGTCTGGAAGGCGTTTCGCCGGGCCCGGTTACAATTGCGGATGTCGCACGAAAACCTGGTGCGCACACTGCTGAAATGGCAGATTCAGTCTGGTTCGACCCGTCACGACGTTGTGGAATTGGCGGAAGTCATGGGATGCTCGACATCCACCCTGGCATTCCTGCTGTTGCAAATGCGCTGGCGCGGATGGGTGGTGAAGGCTCGGGATGGCGGAGTGCGACTGACGGAACGGGGTGTCGGGGAGGCCTCCCGGCTTGATCGTGCGCACCGCTTGTGGGAGGCCTACCTGGTGGAACAGGTGGGGCTGCCACTGGACCACGTCCATCCGTCGGCCGAAGAACTCGAACATCTGCTGGATGAGGCGCTGGTGGCCCGGGTTGATGATGTGCTGGGGCATCCCGAGACCGATCCGCACGGGGCTGAGATCCCGAGGCTGCCCTCCAATCCCAGTCAACCGACGCTGTTTGCCATGTCCCGGTTGCGAGTCGGAGATGCCGGTCACCTGGTCGGGCTGACTCCCCCCGTCGATCTTCCAGCCACTTCCATCGCCCGCGAGAATGCCGGACTCATTGCCGGACTGAAGCTCGACCTGGGTGCGGAGCTGCTGGTTGTCGACCGGGATGCCGAGCAGGAAACCTGGACGATCCGGCTGCTCAATGGTCGGGACGTCGTGATTCCCCATGAACTCGCCGACCAACTGCTCGTCGAGTTGCATTCCCCTCCGGTTTCGTGAACGCGCAGGTCACCACATCGCCAAACGCCAACAGGCCCGGGGGAAGAAACTTCCACCGGGCCTGAGGCAGCTCGAAGGATCACACAGGGTGATCCGTGGGTTCGAAGCCAAGTCCTGATCCAAACGGTCGGGCTCGGCACGAGAGTGATGGTGACCTCAAGCGGCGCAGAGTTCGAGTCGCCGCTGGAGTTGAACCTTCAGGAAACGTGCCCCGCGGGCGTCGTAGCAATAGACGAGGTTCCGGTCCGCAACCCAGATCGCCTCGAGCCGAATGCTGCGTGGTCCGCGGAGACAGAAGTGAAGCCCGCAAGGCGAGCCATTCCGTCTGACCACCGTCTCCGTCAATCCAAACTGTTCCTGCAAAATATTCTCGCGATCGCAGAGAGTCTTGTGCACCCAGGCACGCAACTCGTCCAGATCACGAACTTCTTCGACTCCACCGTCCATCGTCATGGGCATCGTGTCGGGATGTCAATTCGTGGGGATGGCGTCACGCAACGTGATGGCAGGTTCGCAACAGCCAACAAGCAGGACGTGGTATCGACCAACTGACGGGGCGGAAACGTGATGTTTGGCAGCGAGCGCCAGCTTCGGCACAGAGCGCAATTTTTGTCGAGATACAACGATCGTCAGAGTCGACCCGACATGAAACCGATCAACGGCCTCTCAAGATTTGGGCAGAGCTGAACCTGTCCCTGAAAGGAATCTGAGACTGTGGAACGTGTACCCGACTCTCAGGTTTCGACTGCAGGCATCGGCAAAACCGGAGTTGGAAATCGATGGCGTATACAGATGGATAGTGGGCGTTTTGGGAAGGCCGCAAATTCTTCCAGCGGTGCGTTTTCCAGATGCTTACTGGTTGGACGCAGTGAAGTCATCCGCGAGACGATCGTATTTCTCAGGCGGTCAATTCGGAGACCAAGCGGTGGAAAATGCCTACCCGACCACCACTTCAATTCAATGCCGAAAGATCCCGGTTTTCGCACCAACCTGCCCCATCGATCGACCAGAGATGGACATCATTCCATCTCTGGAACGAAAATCACACACTCAATCGTGCGGATCGACGCTTGAAGGGGCCGCCGATTCACGAGGCCCGCTCAAAGAGTTGTATCAATGATTTGGGGAACCAGAAAATACTGGCCATCCGACTTGGGAGCATTGCCCAAGGCCAAGTCACGCGGGAGGGAGGGGTGAATGACGTCTTCACGGAAGACGTTCTTCAGTTCGACAGCGTGAGCCATGGGGTCGACATCGTCGGTCACAACCTCATTCAGTTGCTCGACATACTGCAAAATCGTGCCCAGTTTCTGCAGGTAGTCATCGATTTCGGCATCGGCCAACTTGAGCCGTGCCAATCGAGCTACCCGCAGAACGGTCTCACGATCCAGACTGGACGCCACGAGCGAATCCCTACTTGGACGGGAGAGTGAATGGCTTCCGGACCACCGCCTTGACGACGCGGCCACTCTTCAGGCACTGGGTGCAGACCCGCTTGGTCACCACCGTACCACCATCCTGAACCCGAACCCGCTGAAGGTTGGGACGAAATGAACGCCGGGAGATCCCGGTCGTCTTGCGACCGTTACCACCGAGGTATTTCGCTTTGCCGCGCTGGGCCAACTGGTTGCCCCGCGCAGGCTGTTTGTCACACAAGTCGCAATGCATGCCCATCGAACGAGTTCCTTTCCGAAGCCTCACATCCTGAACCCCCTCTGCGGGGGAGAGAAGAGAATAACAAGTTGCGGGACAAATGCAAACTGTGACGGGCCGACATCGGCTTTTCTCAACCGGGTTGCAAAATTTCCCGAGTCCGCCAGTGAGTGTGCGTGTGGCTACTTGTCTTTCTGGTCACCTTCATTGGCGGCGGGTTTGCCAGGATGTTCGATGCGTCCCCAGAGATGTCCACCGACTTTTCCATGGCTCCAGGTCCCGGCATACCAGTCTTCATGAATCAGCACCCGGGATGAAAAGGTCCC
>DNUF01000220.1:30119-35472 GCA_003508595.1 Planctomycetaceae bacterium | reverse complement strand
TCGGAAGAAGTCATCAAGCGGCTGGAAGTGCTGGTGCTGATGGCCGTCGATCTGCCGGTGGTCTCCATCCATCGCCAGATTGCGTCGGCCCTCAATGTCATCGTGCAGATCACCCGCATGCCGGGTGGCCGCCGGGCCGTGACCCAGATTTCCGAGGTCGCCGGGCTCGACCCCGATACCCACGAACTGATCATCCACGACATCTGCAACATGCGGGATGGCCAGACGCTGCGACCGACGGGATACCTCCCCACGTTTGTCGAATCACTCATCCACAAGAAACTCCTGCAGCTCGAGTTTCTTTACGGTCGGGACGCCGGGGCCACCCAGGCGACAGCCCCCGAGACGGTCCCGCCGCGCACCGGCGGGACTTCCCGCACGACGTCAGTCGCCACTCCTGCCGGGCGGAAGGGGTAGGATATGGAAATCCCGCTGATTGCCTCGGTCCTCATCGGGCTCTCGTGCGCCCTGATTCCCCTCACCGGGGGGCATCTCTTCCACTGGGCGCTCGGGTTCGTCGAAAACGATCTGCGGGAGAAACTGCGGCGTCTGCGGGTCAACACCCAGAAACTGCATGGCTGGCTGATCGTGTGGCTGGTCGCCGTGGCCGGGGTCTTTCTGGGCTTCCTGCTGGTCATGGGGAGCCTGCCCTTTGCCATCCTCTTCTCGGTCCTGCTGATTGCCGTCCCCTGGTACGTGGTGCGGCGTCTCGCGGAGGCCCGGCGACAGAAGATCGAAGACCAACTGGCCGACGCCATGGTGACGCTCTCGAGTGCGATCAAGGCCGGCTTGTCGCTGGGGCAGTCGCTGGAGATCCTGGCCGAACAGTGCCCCCATCCCATCAACCAGGAATTCCGGCAGATGGTCGGCGAATACCAGATGGGGCAGCCGCTCGACCGGGTGCTTGAAGATACCCGCATCCGGTTGAAAAGCGAGAATTTCGCCCTGTTTGCCGCCGCGATGCAGGCCAGTCGCGAATCGGGAGGCCGGCTGAACGAAACCGTGGACCGGATTGCGCACTCGGTGCTGGAACTCCAGCGGCTGGAACGCAAGATTCTCACCGAGACGGCCCAGGCCCGGACCTCGGGGCTCTACATGGCTCTCGCCCCATTCGCCGTGCTGGCGATGTACTACTTCGTCCTCGATCCCGAAAACACCGAACGTCTCTTCACCACGGTCCCCGGGCAATTGATTCTCAGCCTGGCGATCCTGCTCGACATCGGCGCCTATGCCTGGTCGCAGTACATCCTCAGTGCCGACATCTGATCTTCGAACCCCCAGTCCCAGTTTCAGCCCAGTCTCCGTTTCAACCCCGTCTCCCGTTCCCGCCTGCGATCTCCATGTCCCCGTTGCCACTTGCCGCCGATTTCCTCGCCGACCAGGGCCTGGCCCTGATCGGGAGCCTGCTGGTGGGGGGAGCCCTGACGATCCTGGCCTGGCTGATCCAGCGGGCCCTCTCATCGGAAGATCTCGAGCAGGACCTGGAGTGGCGGTACGACGTCAACCGCATCAATGAACTGCGGCGCAGCGAACCGCTCTACCGGATCTTTTTCCCGCTCGTGCAACTGCTGGCCCGGTTCAACCGGGGTCTGTTCGCCGATTCGCTCCCCGAGATCCAGCGCGAGATCCAGGCGGCGGGGCTGTCACGCTTCTGGACCGCTCCCGAATACCTGGGAAAACTCCAGCTGATCGCCGTGCTGCTGTTTCCGATCCTGATGTACTCGTGCATCGAGATGATGGGCCCCCCCGGAGCCATCATGGCCGTCGCCCTGACCATCCTGCTCGCCTGGATCCTCCGGGTCCGGCTCGCGGCCCGGGCCCGTCGCCGGCTGGTGTTGATCAAGCGGCGGATGCCCTTCCTGCTCGACCTGCTGACCCTGCTCATGGAGGCTGGTTCAACCTTTCTGCAGGCGCTGCAAAAAGCGGTCGAACAGTTTGGCGAACACCCGGTCGGGGTCGAGTTCGGACGGATGCTCTCCGAAATCCAGATGGGGAAGGGCCGGACTCAGTCGCTCGAAGCGATGCGCGACCGCCTGTGCGATGATGAAATCACCAGCATCGTCGGCTCGATCATCCAGGGAGAAGAACTCGGAACGCCCCTCGCCCGGATTTTTCGCACCCAGGCCGACGTCCTCCGGATCAAGCGGACCCAGCGGGCTGAAACGATTGCCAACGAAGCGGGAGTCCAGATGTTGTTGCCCACCGTCCTTGTGATGGCGGCCACGGTGTTGATTATTCTCGGTCCATTTGTGCTCGGCTTCATGTATGCCGAGTTTCTGGGTTAAACTGACGGCATGGACAAGACGGCACAACTCTCGGTTCGCATGGGACCCGACCAGGGACAGACGTTTCCCCTGGAGACCGAGTTGGTGCGCCTCGGGCTGGGGACCGACAATGAAATCGTCCTGACCGATCCCGCGCTGACCGAGCATCACGCCAGCATCGTGTACCGGGAAGGGCGATTCGCGATCGTCACCACCCATCCCGGTGGCCTGCAGATCGACGAAACTCCGGTTCCTCCCGAACGGTGGATCTGGCTTCCCGAGCAGGCCTCCATCCGGCTCTCGCCGCAGACGCTGCTGCACTTCGAAATCACCGCTTCCCCCTCGTCCCCCTCTCCCACCGGCGAGGCCGGGATGGTCACGGTCTCGGGCAGCGCCCCCACCGCGTCGGCTCCCCCCACCCCCGGCAGCCCGCTGACGATCAAGCCCCCTCCCCGTGCCGGGGCCGCCAAGCCACGCAAGACCACTCCCTCCCCAACGGCGGTGATCAACCCGGGTGCCGAGACAATCGACGAGTCGACCGAGACCCCGGCCCGTCCCCGCAAGTCCACCGAGAAAAAAGGCCGACAGACAGCCCGGTTCATCACCGACGGGCCGGGGGAGCCGCTCGTCCGCCTCGGTGAAGACGGCCAGCTTCCCGAACTTTCACTCGCCGAGGCGGGCCCCGAAGGAAAAGTCTCCACCAAGCCGAAGGAATCCAATCCCTACCTGCTGGTCGGGGTGATCTTTCTCAGCCTGCTGATGACCGGTGCCATGCTGTTCGTGGAGGGGGAAGAGACGGCACTGCCGACGCAGGATCATGCCGCCGCACGCCAGGAAATGACCGAGTACCTCGGCACCGACACCGAGAGTCTCGCCCCGTATCAACTGACACTGCGCCGTTCGCGACAGGCCTGGGCCCGCGGGGACCGCAATGGCGAAAAAGCCGAGCTGCGCCGTGTGCTGCGGATGTTGAGATCGGAAGCCAAGGAACGGCTGCAGAAGTTCGCGGGACTGACCGGCCGACTCGACTACGACTACGATGACGCTTCCAAGCGCAGTGATCGCCGCCTGGAAGAACTGATTGCCATCCTGCTGTCTGACAGCTGAAGGACCCGTTCCGTGGACCCCCACCCGCGTTACCAGCCCGTTGAAAAGATTGCCTCCGGCAGTTTTGCCACCGTGTATCGCGGCAAGGACCTCGAACTCGGTCGCGAGGTGGCGATCAAGCAGATCCACGAGCAATATCTCTCGGATCCGGAACAACTCGAGCGGTACTGGGCGGAGGCTCAACTGCTGGCCAGCTTCCAGCATCCCAACATCGTCACCATCTACGACCTGGTGCGTGACCGGGGCTGGCTGATCATGGAGTTGATGCAGTCGGATCTGTCGCGGGTGGCGGGCAAGCGCCCGATGGATGTCAACGCCCTGCGCACCGCCCTGGCGCACTGCCTGCGCGCCCTGAAGTTTCTCCATGCCCATGGAATCGTGCATGGCGACGTGAAACCCAGCAACATGATGATTGACCGCCGACGGCGGGTGAAGCTGGGAGACTTTGGCCTGGCACGGCGGGTTTCTGACGAGCAGGGGAGCCTGATCAAGGGGACCACCAAGTACATGGCCCCCGAGGTGGTCTCGGATGAATTCGGCGAGGTGGGACCCGCCAGTGATCTCTATTCCCTGGGATTTGCCGCGTATGAACTGCTCGCGGGAGAGCATTTCGAAGAGTTGTTTCCCGGTCTGAACACCGGCGGGCGCGATCGGCAAATGGCCTGGATGATGTGGCATGCCGCCCCGGACAGGCGACTTCCGGAAATCAGCCGGGTTCTGGCCGATGTCCCTCCCGACCTCGCCCAGACCATCCAGAAACTGTGTGCGAAGCCACAGTCTGAGCGTTACGAGACCGCCGACCAGGCCCTCTCCGACCTCAACATCGATGTGAAAATCGTCAAGACGGGCGAAGAGTCTTCGGGAAGCCTCAAGCGTCCGGAACAGCCGGTCGAGAATGGCCCCGATCGCAAGCGTCGCATGCTGTTGATCGGGGCGTTTGCCACAAGTGCCATCGCCTCACTGGCGATGCTCTTCATGGGGCCCAGTGGAGGCTCGAATTCCGGTCCCCAGGCCCCCCAGGTCGCCCGTCGCGAGGGAATCGTGCACGATGTCCGTCGCGAAAGCATGGAAATCGATCTCTTGACCCCGGAAGGGGCGGTGGTCCCCATCAAGCTGGGAAAAGAACCCAAGATTCGGCAAAAAGAGAATCAGCAGGAATACATGTCGGTCGCCGCCCTCAAGAAGGGCGATCGCGTGGAGATCTCGTTCGGCGAGAGCAAGGGGGAAACCCGGGCCACCGTCGAAGTCAGCCGCCCCGTCACCACCACGGGCCAGATCCGCCAGGTGGATGCCCAACGGGGAGTGGTGGGGATTGTCTACAGTCCCGAGGCGGGTGCCGAGGTCGTCGAGATGACTGCCGAACCGACCGCCAAGATCCGCATCAACGGGCGCAATGCCGAATTCTCGCAACTCGAACCGGATGACCGGGTGGAAGTCATCCACCTCCCCTCCAAGACCCCCGACGCACCACGCACCACCATCGAGATCTCGGCCCTGCGCACGCTTCACACCAAGGGGTACGTCGCCGGGATCATCGACCAGGAGGGGAAGCCCGCCTTGAGGCTCGACCGGTTCGGCAAGATCGAGACCCTGCCGTTCTCGGGGAAATGTGTCATCCATGTGGACGGCATCGAGTCGGAACCCGCACTCCAGCCGGCCGACCTGAAACCGGATGACCGGGTGGAAATTGCCCACGATGTGGAGGTCACCGAGGTGCATGCCACCCGACACCCCCGCGCGACTGGAGCCGTCATGGCGGTCGACATTCCCGCCCGCGAATTGCTGGTCCGCAGCAACGATGGCAAGGAGACCCGCTACGCGGTCGCCGCCGATTGCCGCATCGAACTCGATGGCAAACCCGCACAACTCGACGATCTCAAGAAGTTCTACAAGCTGGAATTGAGCTACGACGCCCCTCCCACAGGCCCGGCCAGCCTGCGGGTGATTGACGCCCAAAAGACCCAATAGTCGGCACGATTTCC
>DNUF01000220.1:29251-29819 GCA_003508595.1 Planctomycetaceae bacterium | reverse complement strand
CTCACCGCGGCGGGCCTGACATGCCGGGGCGCAGGAAACAGCCCCCCGAGATCGCGGGATCCCGGGGGGCTGGATTTCGAATTCCGGGCCGACGGCCGACTCAGCGGGCCGGGGCTGAGAGTTCCCTGATCGCCGCGTGTTCCAGCAGGAACTTGCGGCGCTGGTCGGCGAACTGCCTGAGCGTCAGTCGTCCGGGACGACCTTCCGTCGCCTGCGGCTCGTCTGCCGACACACTGCGCTGAAACTCGGCCAGCGACGACAGCTTGCGGGTATCGGTCGCCAGTTCGGGCTCAATCTGACGGGCATAACCCGCGACCAACGGGCCCAGCGTCTTCCAGTCGAGCCAGTCTTCGGCAATCGCTTTCACATGCGCCAGATAGCGTTGCCGCAATGCGGGGACGGCCAGCAGGCGACTGCGGAGGGGCTTGCTCGCATCCTCGATGCCAACCAGCGGATCCAGTTCCACCCCTCCGCCTCCCATCCGGCCTCCACCCGGTCCGCCAGGTCCGCGGCCCCGCCCTTCACCCCGTTCGCGTCCTTCGCCGCGTGGTCCTTCGCCGCGCGGTCC
>DNUF01000220.1:17857-29060 GCA_003508595.1 Planctomycetaceae bacterium | reverse complement strand
GGTCCTTCGCCGCGCGGTCCATCGCGACCGGCGCGGTCGCCACGCTCTCCTTCGGGAGGTGCATTGCCATCGGGACGACGAGGACGGGGAGGTCGTGCTCCCTCGGCCCCCTCTGGCCCGCGGGGACGATCACCACCGGGACCAGGACCACCGGGACCGAAACCACCCGGAGGGCCTCCGCCGGGACCTCCCGGAAATCCACCGGGAGGCCCAAAACCACCGAAGCCACCAAAGCCGCCGCGTCCCCCCCGACCGCCCCCCATCATTCCGGGGCCCATGGCGACCTGAAAGGTCTCGTTCATGTCATGGGGCAGAATGTGGAACCGCCCCTCCGCATCGAGGAACAGGCTGTAGTCACTGGCCCGCACCCAGTAACCATCGCCGTTGATCAGGGTCGCTTCCAGGGCCAGGAACCACAGCGCCCCATCGACATCGAGAATCGGGTCGAGTGCCGCCTCCAACTGCTCCAGCGGCGTCTCGGTCAGAACCTTCGTCAGGTTGGCCAGGGCCTGCCAGCTCTCTTCGCGATCCTTCGACTTGATCGCGTAGATCTGCTTGTACCGTTCCAGGTCGTCGCCGAGGTACTGCAGCCCCCCCCGGCCACCGGGGCTTCCGGGAACTTTCCAGCGGGCCCCCTTCGGATTGCTGAAGTGCCGGGCGAGAAAGTCCTTGTTGAACTGCTCGGTATTCACATACAGCCCCCAGCTCTCGCCATTGATCACCACCCGCACGAAGTTGGCCCTCGGGGTGGGAATGTACTGTCCCGCCACATGCGAATAGAGAACCGTGTGGAGGAAGCTCGCATCTTCATGCGAGTTGAGCAGGTTCAGCGTCCGCGCCCCCAGCAGATTCTGCTGCTTGTCGACCAGGTCAAACGTGACATTCAGCGAGCGCTTGTGGCCCGCCCCCACCATGCCAAACGACGACATCCCCCGAAACTGGATCCCCACCATCGGATAGGTCTTCCCATCGACGGTGACCGTCGCCGGGACATCCACATCGGTCCGGTAGAAATCGGCCAGTTCCTCTTCCCATTTCTCGGTTTCAAAGTCGATGAAGATGGTCCGGATCACGTTGTCGGCATACAGCTCGCCCGTCAGTGGCTGCACATCCGACTTCGCGACCTTTGGCCCCGGGGTCGCAGGTTCCTCCTCGCGACGACCGCCGGGAGGCCCAAACCCGCCGCGACGTCCTCCCCGGCCACCCCCCCCCTTGCGGGCTTCCGCCCGTTCTTCGGCGTTCAGCCAGCCATTCTTGTCGAGATCAAACTGGGCCAGCAGCTTGCGCTCGCCTCCCCCGGGTGGGCCAAAACCAGGTCCTCCCGGCCCTCCAAACCCCGGACCACCGGGACCGAATCCGGGTCCACCAGGCCCGCCCGGGCCACCAAATCCGGGGCCGCCGAATCCGGGGCCGCCGGGGAAGCCTCCGAACTGGGCGACGGGAAACTCAAACGACTTCCCCTGCAGTTTCTTCAACTCGTCTTTCTGGCTGTCGTTCAGGACCGCCAGGGCCTGCTCGTCGATTTCCCGCCGCACTTCGGGGGGCAGGAATGGCGGGGCCTGATCCAGGATCCCCTCGAGCTTCTCCCGCTGTTCCCCGGTGATCTTCAGGCGTTCGGCCACGGGAGGCCGACGGAGTGCTCCGGCTCCCGCCCGCTGCAGATCGAGTTCGCTGAGCCGCGACCACTGCGGGGGCTCGAGAAGCTTGTTGAGATCCTGGAAGGCTCCCTGCCCCACGGTTTCCTGTTTGGACCGCAGCACGGCGAACTTCTTGTCCCGTTCTTCGGGTTCAATTTCGAATGTTTCCCGGAAATCAAATCCCTCCATGGTCGAGCGCATGTCCCCCTGCAGCTTCTCGACAATCGCCTGCGATTTTTGAACCTGCTCGGCACTCAGCCCCAGTTCTTTCTGGACCTCGGGCATCGCCACCAGGCTGACCAGGTCCGCCTCTGGCAGTGGACGCAGAAAGGGAGGCATCCGCATCGGCCCGCCAAAACCACCGGGACCAGGCCGTCCCGGGCCCTCGCGTCCGGGCCCCTGTTCTGCCCCTCCTGCGTCATCGGGACGTCGCGGGCGATTCGGGCGCTGTTCCTGGGCCTGGACAATCCCCAGCGAGATTCCCAGGAAGGCCACCAGGACGGGGGCGATTGTGGTTCGGAGCATGATTGGTCCCTGCTTGGCTGGGGAAAGATTTCCGGTCAGGATCGCTTCAACTCGACTCCCAGGACCCCCTCGGTCTGACTCAACTCGGTCACCACCCGGGGGAGATCCTCCGCGTTCTTCAACCGCACGACAAAAATCAATTCGAGTCCGGTCCCCTGTTTCCAGAGACTGGTCTCATGAATGTGGTACTGATCGCAATGGCGTTTCAGTACGGGGTCAATCAGGTCGGCTGGTGTGTGTCCCATCGCCACCCGAACCATCAGTTTTCCGGGAACAGCAATGTCGATGTCGGTTGTCGGGAGGTCCCAGAGATACGACAACCCGATGGCCGCCGCACCAACCACGACAATCCCCAATGGGGCCACCCAGAACAAACCGGCACCGGCAGCCATCCCCACCACGACGGTGAAGATCACAAACGCAGTATCCCGAGTGTCCTCGACCACCGTTCGAAACCGGACAATCGACAACGCCCCCACGAGACTGAAGGCCCGGGCCACACTGCTGCCAATCACAATCGACACCAGAGAGATCAGCACGGCCAGCAGGACCAGCGTGGTGACCAATCCCGGCGTTGCCGACCGGTCCCGTCCATGGGACAGGCGATACACAATCGCCACACACAGTCCGCACGCCAGCGCCACCAGCAGGCGGGCCAGCAGCGAAAGCACCGTGAGCTTTTCAGGATCGGCAGCGGTCGGATTCAGCCAGTCAGGCATGGAGATCAACCCAGGTTCGAAGAGTGCAGCACCATTCTCAGCCAGTCACCCTGCCCACCGGAACAACGCCCTGCCGACAGGGAACAAACACCGTTCCCCGGCGGAAGTGACGACCCTCGTGGCAGAAATCCGTGACTGGCCCGCAGAAAATTCCCCAAAGTGGGGGGGACGATCGTGACTACTCGGCGGGAACAGGAGGATCAAACTTCCAATCTTCGTTGAAATATCCCGCCCTCAGCACCACCCCCCCCGTCCCCGACAGGAACTGGGCCCCTTCCAGATCGGTCTCGTCCGGTGCCGGAAATCGCAACACGGCCCAATCGCCAAGTCGCGGAAACAACAGGTAGTTCAACTTGCCAAATTCCCGGGCATGAAAGGTGTGACCACTGTTGATCACCAGGTACTTGTCACGCTCTGCAGCCCAGGGACTGGAATGAATCAACACCGGCAGATGCGTGGCCGCTGCATAGCTCTGATCGTCCATTTCGATGGACTCGCGCGTCCATTTCAGCGGGAGCCCGGGAAGGGCCTCGGCCAACAGTCGGTGACTTCCCGGATCCCCAAACAGGATCAGGTGAAACTTCTGCCGATCCCTCTCCGTCACTTCCGTGTCATCCACAATGCGCAGTTCGCCCCGCATGTACTGACGCCAATCGCGGGCAAACTGGTCGAGGGTCGCCAGCGCAACCGCATGCATGTCGGGATTCCACGGCGTTCCTGTTCCACGCACACACAGGAACGGGGCGGTGAAGGCATCGTCGATCGGCCCCTGCACCCCCGGACGCTTCCCCGTGACGGGCTGCGCCGACTCGTCTTCCTGCAGTTGCCAACGGCCCCCCTCCCACTCCATCACTATCGGGCGTTCGCGGGGATGTTCCGTCAGGTCGATTTCCAGTTCCCCGATGCGAATTCTCGGCTTTTCCCCCAGCAGCACCTCGGGAGCGAGCTGAAACCGGGTGATGTTGGTCACCCGGCTCACCTGGATCAATCCGTCCGACAGGCGGCGGGCCTCGAACTCCGCCCGTTCATAGTGCTTTCCCAATCGCTGCAATTCGACCCAGTGGCAACGGGGATATTTCAGCGTCCAGGTCACAAACCGCACATGACCTGGCAGGCGGTCCAGGCCCCGATCGGCAAACGCATCAATCAGCCGCAGCTGCTCCCGCATGGTCACCGGGTCAATCGTATGCCCGGTATCGGGGGAAATCAGGTTGACCAGCTGCAGCCCCTCCCGGCGATAGGCCTGCCCCATCAGCACGTGTGCATCAAAAAACACATCCTTGGCCCCCATGCAGGCAATGGCTGGCACCATTCCGCCATTCGCCGCATAGTCGACCGAATCGAGCATGTGCAGCCCGAGTTCCTGGTGCGGGGGCAAGGGCCCCACCCGCACAAACGATTCGAGAGGGGTCTCCGAAAACCGATGCGTGTCGACATAACCACAATACGGCCCGAGTGCCACAAACCGGTCCGGATGTTTCAGCCCCAGATGCCAGGTTCCCGAAGCCCCCATCGACATCCCCCGCAGGACAATGCGGTCCCGATCAATCGGATACTGACGGCAGACAGCCTCAATCGCCTCGAACACATCGGTTTCTCCCCCCCAGCGATAGCAGTTCTCCACCCGCCCCAGGGGATGCAGTTCCATCCAGGGCTCCTCCGGCGAATTGGCTCCATTCGACCCTTCCCAGAACCGCGACAGGAACCGCAACTCGCTCATCCCCACCGGCCGGGTGCTGCCATGCAGGACCACATCCAGGCGCAGGGGACCTCCCTGTGGCAGGCCCTTGGGAACGACCAGTCCAAAGGGCTGAACCGAACCATCAATGCGCGAACGGTATCCCCGAACCAACCGCCCCTGTTGCCCCCCCCACGGAAGCTCTCCCTGCTCCAGCGCAGCCAATCGCTCGGCCCCCTTGGCCAATGCCGTTTTGAGCAATTGGACATCCGCCGGTTCAAAGCGGGTGTCGTACCGCAGTCCCCACGCAACCCCTTTCGCAAACACCGCCGCATCGGCGATCCGGTCCTGCTCGGCTCCGCTCGCCGCACCCGTTGCCAGTTGCTCAATCAGCGATTCCTGGCGAGACAATTCCTTCAAAAGCTGCGCGTGCTCTTCGGCGGTCAGTCCGGAAGGAACCGCGGCAGGCTCCTCCGCCGACCATGCCGGGGCCCCCGCCAACACCACCCAACACAGGAAGACCCTGTATCGCAGGCCCCGGAATCGAACCCCGCTCATGACCGCCACGGCACTTTGACTCATCGCTTGTCCCAAGTCTTTTCTTCACTGAATGTTCATGGAAATTAACAGCGAAGATGTGCAGGCGTCAACCACCACCCCGCCACGAATAACGGGTCCACTCCGATCCGCCGCCCCCATCGAGTCGCCCCATCCCCGACACAAACCATGCGATACGGATGAGCCCAGCCGATGTTCCTCCCGAGTCCCCAATTGCCTGCCACGCACAATTTGGCGAATCCGGGGAGCCTGGAGAAACCCTGCCGGGGATACCTGGGCTATCGCTCGCCGGGGGTCGAGTCACGCCAACGATCAGTTCGATTCGATGGATCATGCAGAGAACTTCGACCGTTCCCCGCCACCTGCAAACCGCTCTGGCCGGGTTTGGCCGATCCCTTTAAGATTCGCCCCCCTGCGAATCGTGGCCCTCTCGGCCGCTCAAGGAAGGATGGATTCGATGAGTCGGAACCTGAACGGAATGGTCTCCCTGCTGGCCGCCCTGGCTCTCGCGGGCTGTGTGTCGTCACAGCACACCCGGCTCCCCACGCTGAGCTACAACCGTCCGGACGTCGAGCGGAAGTCGTATGAGTATTTCGATCCGGCCCCGGACCGCGATGCCGGCCCCGCGATCGACCGACCCCCTGGAATGGAAATCCAGCGGTCGGAACCGCGCCGCTCCCGCGAGGCCGCTGGTAACCAGACCGCGTCCGGGACCCGTTCGGGACTGCGTCCCTCCGCCGCCAAATACCCCAACAGCGTGGTTCAGTAGGCCCAGCCCCGTTGAGCAAGCTCGGGTCCGGCAGCGCGGGGCCCCCCACGCACCGGTGCGGCCCCGATTCCCGCCTGGGCGTCACGTGGCGGACCGCTCCCCCTGCCCAACCTCCCGCAGAAACTGCCGGGAGGTTTGCATGACGTACTGCTCGGCACACCCATACCCGATGGCCCGGTACCCCGCTTCCCGGGCCCAGACAGCCTGCGCAGCATCGCGTGCCGGGAATCCGCACGCGATGCCAGCCGCCTGACACGCCCGCAGCACCACCCCGGCCGCCTCCATCACCCGGGGGTGTCCCGGCTGTCCCGGAACGCCGAGAGCACACGCCAGGTCTGACGTTCCCACCCACAAGACGTCCAGCCCCACCCGCGCAATCTCGGTCGCCCGTTCGATCCCCTCGGGATCTTCGACCAGGGCGATGGTCAGCACAGTCTCGTCGATCGAGGCCAGATAGTCGGGGGTTGGAATCATGCCCCATTTCGCAGCTCGTCCAGGGCCGAAACCGCGAATGCCCGCCGGTGGATAGGCCACCGCCTGCTTGAGCCGGAAGGCATCGTCGGCCGTCCGGCAATGGGGAATCAACACCCCCTGCGCCCCCAGGTCCAGCACCTGCATCATCGGTTCGGGGTCGTCATTTTTGAGGACCCGAACCACGGGGACAGTCCCGCCAGAATGGCACCCCATGACCAGGGAGTCGATGGTCGCGGCGTCGGCCGCGCCATGCTCACAATCGAGCAAGACAAAGTCGAACCCCGCGAAACCGAGCAGTTCGCACAAGCCCGGTGCGGGAAGTCGCACCGAACTGCTGAAGACCACGCCCCCGTTGCGCAACACCTCGCGCGCACGATTCGGCCGAACCATGGAATCACTCCTCGTGAGAATCAACCCTCATGAGAATCACCCCTCGCGAAAATCAACAGTTCGGCGAGTCAACCCGCTTCCGGAACCGCCTCTGAGATCGTCGTTCCCGAACTGTAGGGTTCCCGGCACCGCATCGCGAGTCTGCCCGAACCAATCGCGGCCAGCAGGATCGTGGTGTCTCACTCACCCCGCTTGATGACCGGTTCGACCCTGCGCGTGGGACACGGAATCAACCGAACTCCCGCTTCCTGCGGAACCACGAGGTAAAACCGGGCTTCATTCGGTCCATTGTTCAAGGCTCGACGGGGAACCAGCGATTCCCAGCGTCCACGGGCGCTCGGTTCGGGTGACGCCTGGGCCACCGATTCAATCACACCATTGATGGCCAGGGCGATGACCGGCATGGCGTCGGTCGCCCGATCGGGCCGATAGGTCCCTTCAAAGTAGCAGGGCAACGGTGCCTCCGGCAGCACGAAAGGTTCGGTCGAGTTGCGGTACAGCTCCAGCACACCCGGAGCCCCCTCCTTCTCATCGATCAAGGTCGACGCCGGTTTCCCCAGCAATTCGGGATGGGGCCCAATCCGGTACAGGTCTGCGGGAGACCGGCCAAACAGGGACTCCCATTCGGCAACCACCCCCGACTCCGACACGGTCGTTGTCGGAAACTGCACCATGCGATTGTCCTGCGCGAATTTTTTCTGCCCCTGGTCCCGGACCGCCGGCTGGGCCAGCGACTCGCCGTCGACCTCCGCCCACAACGGAATCCCCACGACATCCGCCACCGTCGGGAAGAGATCGACGCACTCGACATTCCGGTCGCTGACCCCTCCCTGCTGCTGACCCGGCAGCTTCACAAACAGTGGCACCGAGAGAATTTCATCCGCGTTCTGGCCGCTGAAATACCGGCGGTTCTGTCCGGCCCGGAAGGAGACCCCATGATCGGACGTCACGATCAGGAGACAGTCATCCCACATCCCGAGGCTCTCCAGCCGCTCGATCAACCGGCCGATCAGTCGGTCCGCCAACTGGACCTGCAGCAGGTAACGCTGCTGCTGACGGGTGACAAATTCCCGGTCCTGCCCCCACAAATCCTGCGCCAGGCCATCTGTCTCGAAATTCAACAGGCTCATGTTGCCGCACTCGACGCCATACGGCTCTCCCTGTTCGAGATACATCCAGGGGACATGGGGAAACACAATGTGCATGAAATGCAACGCCGGATGATCCTGTTCCTCCAGGCATTCCAGGAAGTGCTCGAATTGCCGCACTCGCAGGCAACTCCACCCCCAGCGCACGACCCCCCGGCGGACAGTTTCATCGGTCGGCCCATCCTTGGGGTACCCCCACCATTCCGGGGCATGCTGGGGAATCTTCAGACGCATTTCCCCCGGCGTCAGGTGCCCGATGATCGCCTTCCCCACCTCGGGCAGCATCTTCTGCAACTGCTGCCAGATGCCGGGCTTCTGCCACTCGGCCATCGCCTCCCCTTCAAAGGCCAGTCGCGAGACAGGCTCGAAGGCGATCATTTCGTACTCTCCCGCCCCCATCACCAGGTTGAACAGGTTCTGGTCGCCGCGGGTCGGAAAGAATCGCCCCGTCGGATCGTAATAGCGCCCGGTGAGAATTGCGGGGACCACGCACGCCGTCTCGGCATTCACCGTCGTCGCGTTGCGATACCACGTGGCACGGCGAGAGAGCTCGGCAAAGTGCGGAAACCGTTCTTCATTCACCTGCCGGTCCGCCGTCTGCAGCGAGAGACCGCAGAATTCATCAAACACCACCATCACCACCGGAATCGGTTTGCCCGTCGTTGTCTGCCTGGCGAGGTTCCCGAACAGCACCCGGCTCACACGGGTTGTGGTGAAGAACAACAGGGGAAACAACAGGCATCCCACCCCCGCCCAGGTGACCGCCCGGCGGATCCCCGCCCAGCGTGCAAACGCCCAGGCACAGCCCACCGCCACCAGCAGCGTCACCCCCACCAGGGGCCAGCCGATCAGCAGCGAATGGTGCCGCAACAGCGGAAAGGCAATCATCGCCCCCAACAGCCAGACCAGCCCCAACGCCAGCCCGTCGCGAAATCCCGGCGACAGGCGATTGGCCCCCCAGAGCACCCCGGCCAGCAGCAGCGGCACCACCAGCATCAGCACCAGGGCCAGCGCGATCAGCCCCCCCTGCGACGCACCGATATCGATCACATAGCTGTCCCGTTTTCCCAACAGGTCAAACGCCGGTTGCACCACGGCAAAGCAATACAGCACGCAGACCTGGAAAATGTCGGCGGACAGCGAACGGGGTCCCACCGGGGCAGCAGCGATCTGTGGCTCACTCATGCAGCACGATTCCCGACAGCCAGTCAACGAGGCTCGACGAAAAACAGGGTTCGCCCCCCCTGTGAGAGCGTCACCTGCTCACAGCGCCCGAAGCGTTGCCTCAAACCAGCGTGGCACGCTTCCAGCGAATACCCAGGATCATCGTCGCGACGATTGTGCAGGACCCGCCGCGCCTGCGGATCGGACTTGTCCACAAATTCCAGCACCACCGCAGCCCCCAGATCCCGCAGCCAGTCGAGGAATTCCTCCAGGGGCACGCCGGCCCCCAGCACGAGGTGATGCACCAACGCCAGCGCCAACACCAGGTCGGGACGCCCCCGGTCCGGCAGCGATCGCCGTTCGGCTCCCAGCCACCCCTGGTTCGGCGAGGGATCACAGACGTTCCCCACCAGCGGAAGAATGCGCCCGGCCACCGGCGACGACGGTTCGGCCCGCAACGATCGATACAGCTTCTCGACCGCAACGTGGTCCCCATCGAGCGCCACCACGGTCGGGGCCGTCTCCGCGGCAATCCGCGCAAAGTCCCCCGTGTTGCAGCCGAGATCCCACACCAGTTGCGGCTGTCGGGCCACGACAGCCCGGCGGACAAACTCCTGCTTCGCCTGCCAATCTTCGGGGGAATACGCCGGGGCATAGTCCGACCACGTGGAACGTGGCAGGTTCCAGCGCAGGCGATCGACGGTCCGGTGCAGTGATTCCAGTGAGTTTCTCACGGCACTCGCCGGCAGGCCGTTCTGTTCCAGCGAACGACGGACATCCTGGTCCGCCACCGGGCGCGACTGCTGCAGTCGGGCATGCAGCCAGCCGTGCACAAACACGCCCCGCCGAAAGAAATCCCGCCATCGACAGAGGGGACTGAACTCCGCCGGGGTGATCCCATCCAACCGCCCGCGCAGCCAGGGATGAAAGGGAACCTGCCAGAGCGACTGCATCCAGAGGGGAAACAACCCGGTCTGACAGAACTGCCGATAGCCCATCCAGGGAAGCCCCTGCGTCCAACGCTCCAGCGACACGGTATCGATGAAGACCGGCTCGGTCCCCCGCCACTGGACGTTGTAAAAGGTGCCATCCTTGAGCGTGAACCCCCCGGCAAACGCCTCCCGCAGCAGTTCCAGCTGGACGAGCGCCGCGTCCCGCAGCATGCCCCACGTCCACTCGTAGGGATACGAGACGAAGGGAATGCGCTGATGCTCGAGAAAGCCGGCCCAGGGAATTCCGCCGGACCCGACAGCCCCCGACAACCCGGCCGCCTCAACCTCGGCCACCGTCAGTTCACGGGTCGCCACGAGACGGCCACGCTCCATCGCCCGCCGGGCAAAGGGAGCGGCGGCGACCTGCCGCCATTCGTCCAGAGCTTCTGCCGAGAGTCCGCGGAAAATCTCCCCGGACGATCCCCGCAAAACCCGACCGGCCCGATCGCGATACGAGCCCCGGTCTGGCTGAATGACAGTCTCACCGCTCAACCCGGGACCTCCTCCAGCACTCCTGCCCTGCCGCAGAATTGCATGGCCCGATCCTCAATGTCACCACCGGTCGTCTCATTGTGAGGCCAAGTCCCCCACCAGTCTGCACTCGGCAACCGCGCGACCGTCCGCAGACCGGTCGCAGTCCCGTTACCGCGGCAAGACGGGCGCTTCACGCCCCCGACGACGCAACATCGCTCCCAGCCCGTAATGATCCCAGAGGTAGCGGCCAAACACAGCCAAACCGGCAACGCCGCCAACCAACACCTGCACCAACATGCTCCCGGAACTGGGATCAAAGTACGCCAACATCGCAAATCTCCTGACCAACGCCCCCGCCAGACAACTGGCGACAGCACAAAGCGCACCCTCGGATCCCCGAAAAGTGCCATTCGGCTGCCAAGCAACCGAACCAAAAGGCCGCCATCACAATGGCCGCCCACAAACGAAGCCGACCACCACGCTGGCAACTGACTCCCGGGGCACGCATGCTCGGCGCACAACGCCAACCGGTTCATCCCGGCATCGCAGGTCACTGCCCCCCCACACATTTCTAGTCACCACACAAAGACAAACACCGCCAGACGAATTCGGTTTCGCCATTCGCTGTGAATACGAGAAAACCACAGTTTTTCACCCCGGGGGGGGGGGGGGGGG
>DNUF01000220.1:0-17662 GCA_003508595.1 Planctomycetaceae bacterium | reverse complement strand
TAGGTTTTCCCCCCGGGGGGGGGGGGGAACAGGGATCCCACCTGCCCGCACGCAACCCGCCAGGCGGGCCCATCCCCCTTGAATGGCCCATTCCTGGGGACTCTACGGCTTGATCGCCAGAACCGCATCCAACGGCGAATCGGTCCGGGCCCCCTGCACATTCACAAACCCCGCCCGCGTCAACACATCGGTGTACTCCGGCAGCGATCGCTCCTTCCCCTCGGTGCAGACCAGCATGTTCAAAGACTGCAACTGGGCCCATCGCGGACCGGTTTTGTCGTCCCACAACAGTTTTTCCGCGATCAGAATGCCCCCGCCCGATTCCAGCCGGTCGTAGACCCGCTGCAGCAACCGCACAATCTTCTCGGCATTCCAGTCGTGCACGATCCGCCCCAACGCAAACAGATCCCCCGCGGGCAACACATCCTCGAAGAAATTCCCCGCCACGATCGAGACCCGATCCGCCACCTTTGTCTGACCCACGATCTCACGGGCCAACGGGCAGACCTCCGGCAAATCAAACACCACAGCCGACATCCCGGGATACCGCTCACACGCCGCCGTCGCCAAATGCCCCGTCGCCCCCCCCAGATCCACCAGGCAGCGAAACCGCGACAGGTCAAACGCCGAGACCACCGCCGGCGAACTGATCACCCCGTAACCATGCATCCCCCAGAGAAACTCCCGCTTGCTCTCTTCGGTCTGAAAGAACGCACCAAAAATCGGGCCGTCCCATCCATACACCTCGGGCCAGCGATGCGTCCCCTCCCGGACCGCATTCTCCAGACTCCCCCACAACTTCCACAACGCCGCATTCGAATACCGCACATACCCCGTCACCCGCCGGGGACTCGACTGACACAAATACGTCGTCGACACCGGAGTGTTCGCATACACACCCTCCACCTTCGACAGCAGCTGAAACTGGACACAGGCATCCAACAGCCGTTCCAGTGAATCGGGCTGGCACTGCAGACGTGATGCCAGGTCCCCGAGCACCGCCCCCCCACCCTGCAGGGTGTCAAACACCCCCAGTTCCACAGCCGCAAACAACACCTTGGAACGTCGGAACCCCTCGACCAGATCCAACACCGGTGTCGGATCGGGAATTGTCTCTTCATGCGACATGACTTCGTCTCACGGCAAAAACCACAGGCCTCACCCCCGCCCCGCCAAACTGCGCCCCGCCAAACCGGGCCTCGCAAAAACAGGAGCCCGAGGACCCCAGAGCGGCCCAGCCAGCCCCCCCTCCCCGTCACGTACGACCCCGGCAACCCAACCAGCAGTGTACTAAAGTGAGCGCCGCCGGGCGACCCTCCGGGAAATTTCCAGTCGCTTCCGTCGCCACAGCCAGAGCGTGCGTAGTGAGCAGGTGCCTCTCAGCCATTGGCTGGTCTGTGCTGCCGTCTCCGTCGTCACTTCCCACGAGATTCTCCGTGTCGACCTCCCCGACTCCCGAGTCCAACCCGGCCGACCCCATCGCTTCCGGTTCTCCACTGGCCGGCAATCACGACCCCCAGTCGACGGCCCTCCCCACAGACCTCCCTCCCCCGGCTGTCGAAGAAACCAACGACCCCGGAATCGACGAATACGAAGAACTGACCCCCGAACTCGTCGAGGACGAAGCGATCCGCGGCGACTTTGTGATCAAATGGGCAGTCATCCTGCTGGCATTTCTGCTCGCCAGCACCAAGGTCGGTGAATCTCTCTCCCTCGTCGGGATCAAAACTGGCCAATACATCGCCAGCCACGGGTTCCTCCCTCCCCGGACCGATGTCTTTTCGTCCACCGTCGCCGATCGGGCCTGGCCCAATCTCGCCTGGGGATTCGACCTGATCCTCGGCACCGTCTATTCGGCGGGAGGCTTCACCGCTGTCTCTGTGTTCAAAGCCCTGCTGGTCATGCTGACCTTCGGGATCCTGGCCCAGATCCTCCGGCCCAACCTCCCCAGCTGGTGGTCGTCCATCTGCGTGGCCTTCGCCCTCGTGGCCTGCCACCTCCGATTTGCCCCCCACGCCACGCTCATCACCTTTCTCGGCCTCGCGGTCCTCTTCCTCGTCCTGACCCGGTTTCGCCAGCGCCTGCAGGAACCGGCAGCCAGTGGCCAACCCCGTCTCTGGTTGCTCATTCCCCTCTTCCTCGTGTGGTGCAACCTCGACTCCCGGGCCTACCTGGGACTCGCCTGCCTGTTGCTCTATGCCGCCGGCGAATCGGTCGCCGGTTTTCTCCATGGCGAAAACCTGCTTCCCGCCACCGCCCGGCGACACCTCTGGACGGTCGCCCTCGCCAGCATTGCCGTCACTCTCATCCACCCCTTCCCCCTGCAGAGCCTCCTGGCCCCCACGCAGGTCTACGGGGTCGAATACCCCGCCGTTCGCGACTTCCTGCAGCAGGTCTACCTGGGAGAGCCCAAACCAGTCTCTGTCGGTGAAGCCAATTTCTTCCCCCTGTCGTATGGCGGGTTGTGGATGGCTCGCGACAGTTTTGACTACGCCGGCATCTCGGCGGTCATCGTCATTCTCGCCGCCGTCGTGCTGGTGTTGTTCAACTGGAAGCGGATGGCCTGGGGGGAAACCTTCGCCCTGCTGGGAATGATCGGCTTCTCCTTCCTCTGCCTCCGCGAACTGCCGGCCACTGCCATCGTCGCGGCGGTCGTCGCCGGCCTCAACGGACAGGCGTGGTACCAGCAGACCTTCTCACAGGCCTACACCACCCGCGCCAGCGAACTGTTTTTCTCCCGTGCGGGCCGGGCCGTGACTGTCCTGGCCCTCGCCATCCTGGGCTTCTTCGGAGGCACCGGCCGCCTGCGGGATCCGTTCGCGCCGCAGAGTGGTTATGGCATCGACAACAACCTCGCCAGCCTCATCGGCGACCTGCAGACTCGCCTCGTCGGCCTCCCTTCCGCCCCGGCTCCCGGTGGCGATGTCGCCGCGGCACCCGCCTCCACCCCGTCGCGCAGTTTCGACGACCATCCGTTCAACTACGCCGTCTCGCATGGCGACGTGTTGCTCTGGATCGGCCAAAAGCCGTTCATCGACTCGCGCCTGCCGCTCTACTACCACACCGATGAAGAGCAGAACCTGCTGGCGACCAACCTGCGGGTGCGCAAGGCCCTCGAACTGGTTCGCGCCCCCCGGTCGACTGACCCGGCCCAGGGACGCACACTTCGTCCGAATGACGAAGCGTTGATCACCCGGCAACGGGCCGAGCGTCGCGAGTACTGGAAATCGGTCTTCGAAAAGTACCAGATCAGCCACGTCCTGCTGCGACTCTCCACCACCGGCCGGGCTGCCCAGGAGGTCCTGGCCCTCACCGATCTGCTGAATTCCGATCCTCCGGAATGGGAACTGACCGACCTGGGTGCCGGCTGTGCCGTCCTGTATCGGACCGATCTCCCACAGCCCGAACTGCAGACTTTCCTGAAGGATCGCAAACTCGACTTCCGCAACCTGGCGTTCCAGCGCAGTGCCCCGTTCCTTTCGGCACGCGACCGCTGGGTCCGCAAGCCAACCTTCTACCAGCGCTATTTCTGGTCGAAACGGCGGGAGATTTCCCCGCCGATCCAACAGGCCCTGCAGTACGCCCGCCTGGCAACTCTCCCCGCCCGCAGCGAAGGGAACAGCCTCTGGGCTCTCCCCGATCGCTATGCCGACTCCCGCGCCGCCCTGGCGATCCTGGCGATTCGCAAGGCCCAGGAAGGCCTCCAGGATGATCCCGATTCGCACTGGGGCTACATGGTTCTCGGCGAAGCCTACGGCGTTCTCTCGAAGTGGGAAGCCACCCTCGCCCAGAACGCCTCCCGAACGCAGACCAGCGGCCTCCGCTACTTCCAGGCCATGGCGTCGTTCAATCAGGCCCTGGTCTCCTCTCCCGAAGATGGCCCGGCTCATCAGCAACTCGCCTCGCTGTACGGGCAGGCCAACCGCTCGGACCTCGAACTGCGGCATCAGAAGGAATTGCTGCGGCTGATCGAGGCCGACCCCGAAATCGATGCCGAACTGATGCTGGCGGTCGAAAGCCGGGTCCGCGAACTGGAGAAACGGGTCGCGCAGGCGGAAGAGCGCGATCTGCAGTACCAGCAGCAGCAGCGTCCCCCCTTCGATCGCGCCATGGAACTCGCCCAGCAGGGTTTCGTCCTGCAGGCGATCGAGGTGCTCGACCGCGAGGCCGAGGCCCGCACCGGCAACCTCTCGGCCGAGCAGCTGCGCATCATCCTGCAGATTGAAGCCGGTCGTGCCGAAGAGGCGCACGAAAACGCGGAACGCTTCGCCGCCCCCGCCCAGGAGTCGCGCATGCAGAGCTGGGAAGATCCCGTGGCCTTCGCCAATCTCCCCAATGCCGACTACCCCCGCGCCCAATCTCTCTGGACGCAGAAAATCGAGCAGGCCAGCAAGGGGGCCATCACCGGCCTGCTCTATGGCATGATCCCCCGGCCCCAGGGGCTGATGGGGTGGCCCCTCGGAGCCACCACCTCGGCTGCGACCTGGGCCTTCACCCGTCCCGAAACCATCTGCGAAACCCGCATCAACCTCGCCCTCATCTATCTCGAGGAAGGGAACCTCGCCTCGGCCCAGAGGGAACTCGAACAGGCCCTGGCCGCCCATCCCGAGACCGGCAACCGAACCCTCATCCTGCATTACCTCAGCGAACTGCGCGGGAGTGATGCCGACCTCGACCCGTTCTCCCCCTCCCAGACCATTCCCGGCGAATTCGCCTCCGAAGAAGAGTTCTCCCAGCGCGAACGCCTCGTCGACGAATTCCTGAACTGATTCCCGGCACTCAACCACGCCGGTGGGAACCACCGCAACCAATCCGCGGTGGGAACCACCGCCACCAACCAGCGGTGGTCCCCCGACACTTCGGGATCCCCCGGGGCCCGGGAATCGGGCGGCACGATCGCCTGACCCCATCCCAGTGTCATTCGGCACCGATGGAAAGCCGATCGAGTTCGCACCAAACCCAGCTCGATCCAAACCCAGTTCGATCCAACACCGGTTGGAACCAATCCCACTTCCGTTCGACCGGCACCACTTCCCCTCTCGTTCCTTCCCCCCACCACGGCATGTCAGCACCGTCCCTCTATCGGGTTCGGGTCACCAAAGATCACTTGGTCTTCAGTGCCGCCCATTTCATCACGTTCGCGGGCAACATCTGCGAACGGCTGCACGGGCACAATTGGCGGGTGGCGGTCGAGCTGGCGGGGCCCCTCGATGCAAACCACTACGTCTTTGACTTCATCGCCCTCCGCGATGCCGCCCAGGCGATCGTCTCCGAACTCGATCACTCACTGCTGCTCCCCACGCGCCATCCCAGGATCCTCGTCGAGGCGACTGACCGCGAAGTCGAGGTCCGGTTTGAAGACCGCCGCTGGATCCTCCCCCGGGAAGACTGCCGCCTGCTCCCCGTTGCCAACACCACGGCTGAGCTGATCGCCGACTGGTTTGCCGGCGAATTGCTGCGACGCCTCCCCCAGGCCGACGTCGCCCGCATGTCGGAATTGCAGGTCGAGATCGAAGAAAATTTTGGTCAATGGGCCGTCTGCACCCGCCGGCTCCCGTGATGGGCCCCCGCCCGCTTCTGACACCGTCACTCGCCAGCCGTTGACGCGCGGGCCGCCGACTCCCGAACCGCCGACTCCCGGGCCAGGGACTTCTCCATCACCGCGTTCGCCAGCCGTTCTCCACGCCGTTCGACGTGCTGGTGCCGGACAATCTGGTAACCGTGCGCCAGAAAAAACGGCTGGGCGGTCACACTCGCCTCCAGGTGAAGTCGTTCGACCCCCTCCTGCCGGGCCGCCTGCTCGAGACCACGCAGCAGCATCCGTCCAACGCCGCGCCGCTGCCACGCATGATGCACGTAGAAGCAGTCGATGTGCCCCCCCGGCTCAAGCTCGCCAAACCCGACGACCTCCCCCGCCACCTCGACCACCAGCGTTTTGCGGCTCTGCTGCTTCGCGATCCAGCCCTCCGGTTCCCGCGAGGCGGGGGGTGCCCAGGCGGCGCATTGGGCCGGGGTGTAATCCCGGCAATTCACCCGGTGAATCGTGTCGTGGTAGATCGCCGCCAGCACAGCCGCATCGGCCGCGTTTGCATCACGCAAGGTCATCATCGATGATCGCCCGCACGGGTCAGGAACAATGGCGACAGCCCAGAGAATCTGACCAGACAATCTGACCAGGCCACTTGCCCAAAGAACCAGTCCGGTCAACCGGATCAGTCAGCCAGTCCAATCAACTGGCCCGTTCCCGGCCACTTCCGTTTCCTTCGGCTGTCGATCTCGTCTCCGCAGTGTACCTTGAGTGGTCGACTGGCACCTTCCCGGCGGTCGGGTGACCGCCCGGGGAAGTCTCGGGCCGACACTCGAATTTCCCCCTTCACAACCCCCCGCAGCCCCCGCTGCCCAACCCGTTCCGCAATTCCCATGAGCGACCAGCCGATGCGTTTCGCCACCAAGTGCCTGCATGCCGGGCAGAAGCCCGACCCCACCACGAACTCCCGGGCCGTCCCGATCTATCAGACGACCTCCTACGTCTTCAACGACAGCGATCATGCCGCCCGCCTGTTCGGCCTGCAGGAATTCGGCAACATCTACTCCCGGCTGATGAACCCCACCTGCGATGTGCTGGAACAGCGGCTCGCGGCCCTCGAAGGGGGCTCGGGCGCCCTGGCGGTCGCCTCGGGCCAGGCCGCCGAATCGCTCGCGGTGATGAACCTCGCCCAAGCCGGTCACAACATCGTCTCCTCCTCCAGCCTCTACGGGGGCACCTACAACCTGTTCCATTACACGCTGCCGAAATTCGGCATCGAAACCCGGTTCGTCGATGGCAGCAACCCCGAGAACTACCGCAGGGTGATCGACAGGAACACCCGCGCGTTCTACATGGAGACGATCGGCAACCCCCGGCTGGATGTCCCCGATTTCGAAGCGATTTCGAGGATCGCGCACGACAACGGAATTCCGGTCATCGTCGACAACACCCTCGCCTCCCCCGCTCTCTGCCGCCCGTTTGAACACGGGGCCGACGTGGTGATCCACAGTGCCACCAAGTTCATCGGCGGCCATGGCACCAGCATTGGAGGAATCATCATCGAGAAAGGGGGCTTCCCCTGGGACAATGGCCGATTCCCCGAGCTGACCGAGCCCGATCCCAGCTACCACGGCCTGAGGTTCTTCGAGACGTTCGGTCCGATGAACATCGCCTACATCCTCAAGATCCGCACGCAGCTGCTGCGCGACCTCGGCCCGTCGATGAGCCCGTTCAATGCGTTCCTGTTCCTGCAGGGGCTCGAGACGCTGCATCTCCGCATGGAACGGCACAGCAGCAACGCCCTCGCGGTGGGACAGTTTCTGCGGACGCACCCCAAGGTGTCGTGGGTCAACTACACCGGACTCGAAAATCACCCCAGCCACCACCTCGCCAAAAAATATCTCCCCAGGGGTTGCGGGGCGATCATGGGGTTTGGCATCCGCGGGGCGACCGCCACCCAGCAGCGGGAGAATGGGCGGTCACTGATCAACCACGTCAAGCTCTTCTCCCACCTGGCAAACGTGGGAGACAGCAAGAGCCTGATCATCCATCCCAATTCCACCACCCACCAGCAGTTGACACTCGAAGAGCAGCAGGCGACCGGGGTGACTCCCGACTACCTGCGGCTGTCGATCGGGACCGAAGACCCCCAGGACCTGATCGATGACCTGCAGCAGGCTCTCGACGCCATCTGACGGACATTCGCGGCTGGTGACTCGATTCCTCCCTCCCCCATCGCAGGCTGGCACAACGGCCCCGGGCTCACCCCCGGGGCCGTTGTTTTGCGCAGGTGGCCCCCCCGCCCAAAAAACCGACGGCCGCCAGCCCGATCCCCTTGATTTCCGCCAATCGTCCGCTAAAATTCCTCGTGTTGAGACTGAATCTCAGTATCAACATGAGGGCTGTTTTCGGTTTCTCGTCGACCCGTTCCCGCCTGCTCCATGCCCCACCCCGCCCGCTGCCGCCGCTCCGGATTCACCCTCATCGAATTGCTGGTGGTCATCGCCATCATCGCCATTCTCGTGGCATTGCTCCTGCCAGCCGTGCAGCAGGCCCGCGAAGCCGCTCGCCGCACCCAGTGCAAGAACAATCTCAAGCAGATCGGGTTGGCGATTCACAACTACGCCGACACCCATCGGGTGTTGCCACTCTGTCTGAATGCCACGTCGAAGCCGATTTCGGTGCACGCTTACCTGCTGCCGTTTCTGGATCAGACACCGCTCTACCAGCGGATCAACTTCAACGTCAACTGGACCGATCCTGCCAACGCACAGGTCGTCGGAACGAGGCTGGAAGTCTTCAACTGTCCCTCCGACGCGACGTCAGCCGTCCCGGCGGGATGGGCTGGCACCGCCTATCGTGCCAACCAGGGGAGTGAGATTCTTTACGGCAACAACACCACAGTGCCGGGTTCCGATCCCAACTACGGGCGTCCGGCCTCCAATGGGGTGTTTGTTCCCGGGCTGTCGCTGTTGATGGCTGACATCCGTGATGGAATGTCGAACACGGCTGCGTTCAGCGAGCACCCACTGGGAGACTTCAGCCAGGGGATGTCGAGTCCAACCGACACTTTCCGTCCCGGGACCTATCCCACGACTGCCGATGAGGCCATTCTGCAGTGCAATGCGATCGATCCCAAGAACCTCAGCTTCCAGGGGGTCTCGAATGTCGGAGCACCCTGGATGCAGTCGTACCATTCGACCACGCAGTACTTCCACGTCGGCCCCCCCAACAGCCGCAGTTGCATGTTCCCTCCGGGACGCATTTCGACGACCGCGAAGAGCTATCACACCGGCGGTGTCCACGTGCAGATGTGCGATGGTTCGGTTCGGTTTGTCAGCGACAACATCAACCTGGAGACCTGGCGGGCCATTGGGACCCGCGCAGGCCGCGAAGTCGTGGGCGAATTCTAGGCGGCTGATGGGACTGTCTCACAGGTGATTCCCCCGGGAGCGACGGTGCTCCCGGGGGGCTGCAGCACGAACCAGATGTGACCAACCTCCCTGGTGGCAGCCATGTGTGACATCAAGCGTCCGGAGTGATTTGTGGGCAGCGTGATGAGACCAGAAAGACCTGCGGGGCGGATTCCTCGTCGGTGGCGTCTCGCAAACGGAAGATCGAAAATCAGGAGTCTTGTTGTGATGAAGTCGGGTTTGCTGTCGGTACTCGGAAGCCGGGGTTTCGTGGGGAGCCTGGTGGTTTGTGGATTGTTCATCCTGATGTCGGGGTGCGGCCAGAAAGAACTCAAACTGCAGGGGACTCCCGAAGAAGGGGGCAAGCTCCTGACCCAGATGCTGGAGGCCTGGAAAGACGGAAAGAGCCTGGCCGACTATGCGAAGTCCAGCGAGCCTCCCATCGTTGTGGCGGATGAAGACTGGGCGGCGGGGGCCACACTGAAGTCATTCCAGATGGGAACTCCCATGCAATACGGCGGCCTCTGGCGCATCCCCGTCAAGGTTGTGGTCGCGCATCCCGACCGGGGAGAACGAGAGCGAGATTTTGCGTATGGCGTGACACTGCAACCGAAAATCTCGATCATCCGCGCGGATGATTCGGAATTCTGAGCTCGCAATTCGAAACGGCCGGACACCTCTCGCGAAGCAATCCCTCACTCCCGATCGATGCAAGGAACACTGATGAAGAACATTGGCATGCGTCTGTTTGTCCTGTCGGTTGTGTGGACTCACTTCGGAGCAGGTCCCGGTTTGGCATGGAGCCAGGAGGGGGGGGCCTCGCAGCCAAAGCCCGTCCCCGCGACTCGTGATGAGATGAAGGCGGCACTCGATCGTCTCAAGGGCCGACAGCCCCGGCTTCCCCTTCCACCGCCGACCGCCGAGGAAGAAGAACAGGCCCGCCAGGCAGGGGGAGCCCGCGGGCTCGGCCCCGGCCTGGTCAACAATGCCCGGATGCGCAACCGGTACCTTCCCGAGGAATTGCGGGTCGGAGGATTCTCCCGCGACCCTGATCCCGTGATGCAGTTGAAGGCCCCCTTCATCACCGAGTTGTTCTGGATCAGTTCGCGGATCAACAACTGCCACTACTGCCTCGGACACCAGGAAAGCAAGCTGGCGGCCGATGGTTTGACGGAAGACCAGGTGGCCGCACTCGACGGCGACTGGAGTGATCAGTCCCCCGCCCGTCAGGCCGCTTTTGCCTTCACCCGCAAGCTGACCTACGAGCCACACAAGATCTCCGATTCGGATGTGGCCGCTGTGCGCCAGCACTTTCCCGGTCTGCAGACCCTCGAAATCATGTACCTGGTTTCACGCTACAACGCCACGAACCGCTGGACCGACAGCCTGGGGATCCCCCAGGAGGGGCATCGCGACTATCTGACCCCCACCGCTGCCGCAATCCGGGATCGTGCCAGTGCGGTGGCCCCCCTGCCGGTCTCCCGGGTCTCCGCCGTGGCGGTTGAGGCACCCCGGCCCGAACTGGAGTCACGCCAGGAAGTCGAGCGTCGCCTGGTGGAGGGACGCAAGCGCGAGCCCCGGTTCCCCCTGTTGGGAGAGGCCGAAACCCGGCAGGTGAAACCCGATCTTCCCCCGGGACCGGTCGCGGCTTACGTCCGGCTGCTGGCGCATTTCCCCAAGACTGGTGCCGGTGCCATCCAGTCACAGCTCAACCTCGAGCGCTTTGGTCGAGTCAGCCCGTTGCTGAAGGGACGGATTGCCTGGGTGGCTGCCCGGCACGATCGTGCCTGGTATGCACTGGGCCACGCCCGTGCCCAACTGCGGGGACTGGGGCAGACCGATGACCAGATTTTTGCCCTCGACACCCTGTCCGGAGACCTGGCCGATGGGGACCGGCTCGCTCTGAAGCTGACCCGAAAGCTCACGGTGACCCCTCAGTGGATCACCGATGAAGACATTGCCGGTCTGCGTCAGCACTTCCCGGATGCCGAGGTGGCCGAAATCGTTTATCGCATCACCCAGGCCGCCCAGTTCAACCGGCTGACAGAAGCCGCTTCGTTGCCATGCGAAGGATGACGTGAAATTGATCCGGTCCCAAAGTCCGGCACATCAGCGGAGTGACCCGCCTCAGGCGACGGTAATGGGGGATGTTCCGGGAGGCGTTTCAGCCCTTGTCTTCCGGGAACATCCAGATCACGGCATTGGTGCGCAGCTCGGTCAGCAGTTCCTTGACCGATTTCGAGAATTGCTTGCGCCGCAGGTCTTCCTTGATCGCGTCCTGGACCTCTTCAAACGGCTTGTAATGGGCCTCGTCGCGGTCCAGCACCTTGACGATCCAGTACGAGTCCTTGATCTTGAAGGGTTCGCTGACCCCTCCCATGGGCAATTCGAACAGCGCCTGGTCCACTTCGCCGAAAGCCAGGCTCCCCTGGGTGGTCCAGTCGCGAATCCCACCCGTCTTGGCCGTGGGACCGGACGAGTGCTTTCGGGCCAGGCCGTCGAAATCGGCTCCCCGACGCAATTGTTCGACGAGGTCCTGGGCCAGCTCCTGGGTCGCCTTGGGCCCCCCATTCTTCCCGTTCTCGAGGTCGATCTGCTGCCATCGGACCCGGGCTTCGACCTTGTAGTCCTCGATGTGATCGCGGTAGTACGCCAGCAGGTCTGGGCGATCGAAACCATCCCGGGGCATCGCCTTGCTCGCCAGGAATTGCTCGGCCATTTTCTGGCTGCGGATCTTGTGCCGCATCACCTCGACCGACAGTTCCGATTTCCTCAACTCGACTTCCAGCTCGCCAATGCTGCTGACGCCGAGAGACTTCATCTGTTTCTTCAGTTCCTCATCGACCTGCTTGTTGAGGGCCGACTGCAGTCCATCGAACTGCTCGGGCTTCAGCTTGCGGCGAAGAGCCTGCAGCAGCAGTTCCTGCTCGATGTATTGCTCGATGAATTTTTCCGCCACCATCCGGCGAAATCGCTTGTATTCGGCGGGCGAGAGCTGGGCCTTGGCCTGTTTCAGCTGCGGGGTCGCCGGAACGAGCACATCGTCATAGAAGATCGGTTGTCCGTTCACGACGGCCGCCACCTCGCCATGCGGATGCGGGCTGGCAATCCGGGCAACGCCCGTGTCGTTGATCTCACCGCTGGAAGAGACGGTGCGGATCTCTTCGTCCGCATTCTCGGCAGCCGCCAGGGCTGTGGCTTCGTCGGCGGTGCTGGGGGCGACCGAGTCATCCATGGAAATCCGCCTTGGGGGCGGTGGCACCACGGGGTCCTTGACCTTGCTGCCGGTCCCCTCGCAACCTGCCAGCAGAGACAGGAACAGCGTGGCACCCAGCAGAAATGGCGGCGCGGAACGGAGAGGCTCGTCCATGAGTCGTGGTCCGGCAGGAACAGGAGACCGGCAGAACCACGTGCGGCAAGCACGCAGTCTCCGTCGGGTACGGGTGTGAGCGCCGGAAAGTGCTGGGAAGTTGGGGAGGGAAGAGGCCGTTCCCGCAGCCCGGGGGATCCCGGTGCCGCAGCGGCGCTTCTGGAAGGGAGCGGGGTTCTACACCAGAACCACAGGCTGCTGCAACAGCGATTTGACCACGGCCAGCAGTGGACGTCCCTCGGAGAATTCGGCAGACAGGGGGAGATAGGCGCTGCGGTCATCGACGACCCGCAGCCGGTTGTTGCTCGCCCGTACCAATTGCCTGATCCGGAGCGGATTGCGGTACTTCAACACGAGGTAGCCCGGCTCCAGATGAATGTCATCGATCTGCCACGGTTGGGCCAGCAACTGGATCCGTTTCAACTCGACCAGCATTTCGACCGCCGGCGGGAGAGGACCAAAACGGTCCACCAGTTCGGTCTCCAGATCATGGAGCTCCTCAGCCGAGTGAATCCGGGAAAACCGCCGGTAAACCTCGATCTTGGGACGTCCCTCCGGGACATAAGTGGCTGGCAGGAAGGCCTCGATCGGCAGGTCGATCGCCACCTGGGCGATTTCACGGAGCGGCTCTTTCTTCAGGGCCCGCACTGCCGATTCGAGCAGTTGGCAGTACAGCTCGTAACCGACGGCGGCAATGTGTCCACTTTGCTCGGTCCCCAGGATGTTCCCCGCCCCCCGGATTTCGAGGTCACGCATCGCAATCTTGAACCCGGCCCCCAGTTCGCTGAATTCCTCGATCGCCTTCAGTCGCCGGGCGGCCGATCCGGTCAGACTCTGGCCCGCTTCCAGCAGGAGGTAGCAATAGGCCCGGTTCTTGTAACGTCCAACCCGTCCGCGCAGCTGGTGCAGGTCTGCCAGTCCATATTTGTCGGCCTGGTGGATGAAAATCGTGTTGGCATTGGGAATGTCGAGTCCGCTCTCGATGATCGTCGTGGCCACCAGGATGTCGAGCCGTCCATCGACAAATGCCACGAGCGTGGTCTCCAGTTCCCCCTCCCCCATTTGTCCATGGATAATCCCGATTCGCGCTTCCGGAACAATGGACTGCAGCCGGTCGGCCATCGTCTCAATGTTGTAGACCCGGTTGTGCACAAAATAGATCTGCCCTCCGCGGTTGAGTTCACGCACGATGGCCCGGCGGATCAGGTCGGCGTCATATCGACAGACACGGGTTTCCACCGCCACCCGGTCAACGGGTGGAGTCTGCAGGTTCGAGATGTCGCGGACTCCCAGCAGTGAGAGGTGCAGGGTCCGGGGAATCGGGGTCGCGCTCAGGGTCAGAACATCCACCTCAAGTCGCAGGGCCTTCAGTCGCTCTTTGGCCTCCACCCCGAACCGCTGCTCTTCGTCGATGATCAACAGGCCCAGGTCCGAGAACTTCACATCGGGTGACACCAGGCGATGGGTCCCGATCACCAGGTCCACCCCGCCGGTTTCCAGGGCCTGCAGCACTTCCCGTGTCTCTTTGGCCGAGCGGAATCGCGAGAGGACCTCGATGCGGAACGGAAACTCGGCCATCCGCTCGGTGAAGGTGCGGAAGTGCTGCTCGGCAAGAACCGTGGTGGGCACAAGGACCGCGACCTGCCGGCCCCCATCCATCGCCTTGAAGGCGGCCCGCATCGCCACCTCGGTTTTGCCATAGCCAACATCCCCGCAGATCAGCCGGTCCATCGGACGGGACCGCTGCATGTCGTCCTTGATCGCCTCGATGGCCGACAGCTGGTCGGGGGTCGCGTCATACGGAAACGCCTGTTCGAATTCGTCCTGCCATTGCGAATCGGGGGGGGAGGCAATCCCCGGCTTCGAGTCGCGCGCCGCCTGGAGCGCGAGCATGTCCCCCGCAAGGTCGGCAACGGCCCGGGCGGCGGCGAGTTTTTTCTTTTCCCAGCCAGTGCCCGTCAGCGGAGAGAGTGCCGGGGCCGATTTCGCCCCGCCGACATATTTCTGCACCAGGTGGATCAAGGCGACGGGCACATAGACCCGCACGTTGTCCTTGAATTCCAGCACCAGGTGTTCTTCCTGCTGCTCCCCCTTGGCCATCAGCTGCAGGCCGCGGAACCGGGCAATTCCCTTCGTGAGATGGACCACGAGGTCCCCCTCCCGGAGATCGAGAAAGCTGTCGATCGCCCGGGTGGCCGTGGAGGCCGTCTGCTTGCGGGTGACCCGCCGCACCTCGCGCCGATGAAACAGTTCGTGGTCGCTGAGAACCACCAGTTGCGGCCCCACCAGCCGAAAGCCCCGCACGAGCCTCCCCTCGCAGAGGGAAAGTCGGCCTGTCTGTCCGATCCGCGACGAGGCGAACAACTCCCGAACCCGCTGCAGCTCGCCCGCATTGTGGCACGCCAGCAGCACTCTCTCCCCCGGAAGCTCTGGTTGGTCTCCGGCGACAATCCGGTCGAGTTCTTCCACCACCTGTGCCAGCGGTGCCTGGAATTTTTCGATCGATTCTGTCCGCAGGTGGCAGGCGGTGGCATAGCCCTGCTCGGAGATGGCCGAAATCACGACCCGGGCATGCCGGTTCAACCGCGACATGGCACCCTCGACACTGAAGTACCCGCGGGGATTCTCCAGCCGCTGCAGGTACTGCCTCCCTTCGTGGTTCAAGTCCACCAGGTCCAGCAGGGCCACCCAACTCCCCTGCGGAAGCCAGTCCGCGACATGGTTCTCTCCCAGCACCGCCGCAGGTGCCGGCCCCGAGCGCCGGCGGGCATATTGCGAGAGGGCAATCAATGCTTCGTCGTCGTCCTCGTGGTTTTCGTCGTCATCAGCTTCTTTTGCGGCAGGCGAGCGTCCCACCGTCAGCAGTGACAGCGATTGGAGTTCTTCAATCTTCCGTTGCGTCTGCGCATCGAATCTTCGCAGCGACTCGATTTCATCGCCGAAGAACTCGATCCGTACGGGATCGGTCTCGGCATAGGGAAACAGGTCGAGAATTCCCCCGTGCACGCAGAATTCACCCGGCAATTCAATCGCCGCAACCCGGGCGAACCCCCGTTCCAGCAGCCAGCGGACCAGATCGTCGGGATCATGACTCTCCCCCACCCGGATGGTCCGCGTCGATTTGGCCAGTTCCTCCGGGCTCGGGACCGGCTGCAGCAGTGATGCGATGCTGGCGATGACGACCCGCTGGGGGCCTGGGGCAGGGGCGGGATCGTTTTTGGAATCGGACGATTCCTCCTCGTCTCCCCCCTTGCGTCGCTTCAGCATCCCCCGAATCCCTCCCCCCTTGGGGGGCGGGGGAGGTGCGGTCTCGGTCGCGGTGACTGGCCGGGACAATTCCCGCAGCACGCGCAGGCGACCGGCATAGACCGGATCATCAGCCCGTTCTTCCGTGGGGACCGATTCCCAGGCGGGAAGGATGAGGGGCGTGACCCCGGCGAATCCTGCCAGGTCTCCTGCGAAGTCATCCACCTCCCGGGAATGCGCCAACACCACCAACAGCACCGGGCCGCCTACCGGACCACTGGGAATGACCTTCGACGGGGCTGATGATTCGGTGGCCAGCACCCCGCCCACAGAGCGGCTGCGGGCTCCCTGCCGACCTGGAACCGTGTCGACAGGGTTCGGCCTCAGCAGGGCGGCACAGGTGAGTGCACTCGCAGAACCCCACACGCCGTCAATGAGTGCCGTCTGCCCGACAGCGAGGGCCGCCTGCACCTCGGCAAAACCCGGAACCTGCCGCACAAGTGGGGGCAGGTCGGAAAGTTTGGTGACGGAGGAGGGAGGGGTCACAGTCATGAGAAATCGGGGCGAGTGGATCGCGATCGCTGTCGATCGGCGGCCGGTCTCCGGTCGCAGAGCAGTGACTCAGCTCCAATCGGTGATCACGTCCCCTTCGCTGAGGCGCCGGGAGAGTTGCTGGAACTCGTCGAGATATTCCCGCCGGGGATCCACACCCAGGTGCGACAGGATCGTCGCCGTAAGATCCGCAGGTGTGACGGGCTTGTCGACAACGTACCCGGCGTTCGAGTTGGTCGCTCCATAGACCTGCCCTCCCCGCACACTCCCACCGGCGACGAGGGCGGTGAAGGCATGCGGCCAGTGATCGCGGCCCGAAGGACGGGTGTTGCTGCTTTGGCTGAACTGCCCCAGTTTGGGAGTGCGTCCGAATTCTCCCAGGGCCACCACCAGGGTTGTTTCCAGCAATCCTCGATCGTGGAGGTCCGCGATCAAGGTCGGGAAAACCTGGTCGAACAGCGGGCACAGCAATCCCTTGAGCTTGGGGAAGTTTTCCTGGTGTGTATCCCAACAGGTGTTGACCCCATCGATTTTTGTCTCGTCTTCCCAGTTGACCGTGACCAGCGGGACTCCGGCCTCGACCAGTCGCCGGGCAGCGAGAAGGCTGCGGCCCACGGCGGAGTCTCCATAGGCCAAACGGACCTGGGGGCTCTCTTCAGAAAGATCGAGCCGGTCAGCACTCCGTGATTCCAGCAGTGTGTAGGCCGAATTGGCACTCAGCTGGAACTCTTCCATCGCCCGTGCCGAGCGAGCATCCGTCATCCGTTCCATGTCGGCGAGGAGTGCCCGCCGTTGGGCGAGGCGGTTCCAGGGAGCATCCGCATCGAGTCGCCATCCCGATGAAGCCAGCGAGTCTTCATCGAGTTGTCCCTGGATCAGCAGGGGATTGAACCGTTCTCCCATTCGGCCGCCGCTCTGTCCGGCGATCCGTTTTGACTGACCGGGGAACTGCAGATACCAGGGGAGGACCACCGAGGCTGGCAGCCCCTCAGCCGGGCGGGCATACCGGGCCGCCAGTGCACTGAGCGAGGGCCAGTCTTCGGGAGTCGCCTGATCGGTCACCGGTGGGCCCTGGTATTCCCGGCCTGTGAAGACCTCACTGCAGGCGGGGCCATGCACATTCATGCGGTGGGTCATCGACCGCACCAGGCAAAGGTGCTGCATCTGGGTCGCAAGACGGGGGAGATGCTCGCACAGGTCGATCCCCGGGACAGAGCTTGCGATCGGCTCGAATTCCCCCCGGACCTCGCGTGGTGCCCGGGGCTTCATGTCCCAGAGGTCGATCTGCGAGGGCCCCCCGAACAGAAACAGGAAAATGCACGAACGAGCTCTGGCTGAGGGCGATCGACTCCCCGCCCGCAGGAGGGGATGGCCCCCCAGCCCTGCGAGTCCCAGGCCAGCAACACTCAGCAATTCGCGGCGTCTCATGGGGAGGGTCGGCGGGAGGATTTCAGGCAGAGCGCCTTCGCGATCATGGTAGCGGTCGCGTCATCAGGGCTCCACCCGTTCCGGGTTGGTTGGGCGACCGGCGAGCGGAGCTGGGGGGGCGGGTGG
>DNUF01000068.1:107627-121435 GCA_003508595.1 Planctomycetaceae bacterium | reverse complement strand
ACGGCTTTCCCCCCCCTTCGGGAAAGCGACATCCCCGGGAAGACAACTCAGTCTTCCGCGGGTTCCCCCTACCTGGTACTTCCCGGGATCGGTTCCAAACCGGAGCACCATTCTCGCGCGAATTGCGACATCGTTGGACTGGGAAAACCAAGGTCCCGCCGCCAGAAACTCAGGACGTCACGCATCCGCGCCTGAAATTCCAAAAATGCCTGCGTTGTCGATGCATACGGCGACAATCCAGCCACCAGGGAGGAACTGTGAAACATCAACACCAGACAATCGGCCTTCTGGGCCAGTGCCCGCCTGATCACGCATTCCATCTCAGCCGATGACGCCTGCTCCGGAGAAAGCTTGATCCGCTGCCCAATACCACAGCGGTCCAGAATGCCGTTCCACCTCAGGTGACGCGCCCAACCCCTGGAAAACCGCTGATGTCGACGCCAGGTCTTTTCAAAATTGTGGGAATTGAAACCCACAGTCACGGGGATCTCCAGCAATGTCCCGGCGGTGTCCTGCTGCAGCAGATCATTCTGCGAAATCCGATAGGGACGCCAGGTGGCACGGGAAAAATCTGGTCCCGATTGCATGCTGTAGTCGGTGAACGGGATCACGCTCGAATCGACCACATAACCAAGATCCACGAGAACATTGGCCGCAAAGGTTCCCATTCCATACCGCCCCGCGCGGAATGAGGTGGGAGGTCGCCCCATGGCCTCGGCGATCTCATGAGTCAGCGTCTCCAGTTTCCGGCGCTGAAGGTCCTCCGGAAGATTGACCATCCAGGAATTCCGACGACTCAATTCCTCGCCGTGCGGTTGGGTGCACCAGGGATGCAAATGCGCCCCCACCTCGGCACGGCCTTCCTCCTGGTAGGTTCTGAGCAGAGCCGCCCCCCAGGAATCCGCAACCACAGGTGAATCCACCAGGTACGTTGGCTGGACGTCCAGAGAATCACACAACTCCTGGAACCAGGGAATTCCCTTGAGGTTTTCGACGGTGTTGCCAGTCGCCCGGTACGACCCGCTCCACAGCCCCTCCTCCTCGGTATCGATGGTGACGAGCAACGCAGGCCGCCGGACCTCCGCGCTGGACTCAGATGTCGACATTCGCGGACCTCATACCTGGGGGCGCGCCAGATCGCGCCGCAGATCCATCACACTGCGCCCCGCCTGGAATCCCGGTGCGAGTCCATCTGCCACATCGGTCCCCAGCACCAGCAACTCGGCATGTGACAACAACTCTTCCTGGGTTTCGCAAAGCAACCGGGCGAGATGCGGAAGGTGCTGATCCACATACGCCAGGTTGCGTCCATGCAGCCGGGTTACCTGGATTCCGGGATCGAGAATCCGCAGTTCAAAGCCCTTCCCCAGCAGGATCTCAGCCAGCATCACCAGCGGGCTTTCACGCAGGTCGTCGGTGTGCGCTTTGAAGCTGAGTCCCACCAGACCGATCCGCCTCAACCGGGTCTGCTCAATCAGGCGAACCGCCCGGCGCAGCTGGTTTTCGTTCGACTGCAAAATTGCGGGCATCAGCGGCAACTGCAGCGAATGCTCCTCCGCATGACGGGTCAGCGCCCGCAGATCCTTGGGGAGACACGACCCCCCAAATGCGAATCCCGGACGCATGTACGCCGGGGAAATGTTCAGCTTGGTGTCCCGGCACACCAGTTGCATCACCTCGTGACCATCGGCCCCCAGCGAGCGGGCCAGGACGCCCACCTCGTTGGCAAACGCCACCTTCAAGGCATGGAACGCGTTGCAGACATACTTCACCATCGCAGCAGTCCGGGTCGACACGGTGAATCTCTCACCCGGCAGCCCGGCATAGAGATCAAACACCGGCGCAGCATCGGCCTCGTTCTCGGCCCCCACCACGATGAACGGCGGAGCGTCATAATCCTTGATCGCTGAGCTCTCCCGCAGGAACTCGGGATTGTTGCAGATCTTGAGTCTCTGCCTGGCCCCGGGGCCCCCCGCCTCGTACAGCACGGGGGCCAGCCGCTCTTCCAGGATTCCCGGCAACAGCGTGGAACGCAGGACCACTGTGTATTGTCGCCCCGACTCCTTCAGGCGGGATCCAATCGACTGCAGAACCCGTTCGACAGCCCGGGTATCGACAGCGCCGGAATCGGCCGATGGGGTTCCCACAGCAATCAAGGCCACATCGGATCCATCGACCCCTTCATCCACCGATGTGGTCGCCCGGAGCTTCCCAGAGCGCACCGCCTCCTGCAGGATGCCCGGCAGACCAGGTTCCGACACGGGCGGATCGCCCGCATTGACCCGGGCGACTTTCTGTGCATCGACATCCACGCCGGTGACCTGGTGACCATCCCGCGCCAGGCAGGCGGCTGTGACGCAGCCGACATATCCCATCCCGAACACCGCAACCTTCTGCATGTTGAATCCCGCCAGCAATCAGTCCAGTTGTGAAATCAGCCAGGGGCCCAGGGCCCTGGTCAATCCAAGTGGCATTTTCTGCCAAACACGAACAGCGAGGCCGAACGACTCCTGAGGAGACTGCTTCGACACCTGGGGCCGTCCCTCTCGATCGAGGCTGTACCAGTACAGGGGAACCTCTTCGGCCCCCCATTGTTTCTTGAAGTGGTGAGGGCCACTTCCCCGGGTACTGCGTCCGAAGTAGAAATTTCCAAACCCGGAACGACACGCCCGGGAAAGCATGTGCCAGTACAGCGAATGGTTGACGCAGTTCCGATTGTACTCCTGCAGGCTTGAAGCCCATGGAATGTCAAGCCGGTCTCCATTCGCAATGGTAAGGCCGGCTCCCACCACCCGGCCTTCGCAGCGTGCCAGGTGCAGCTCCGTACCAGCCGAAAACGTTGCCGCGACTGTCTCGAAGTAACGCCGGGAGTGGCCCGGACTTCCCAGGTCCCGCATGTTCTTCGAATAAACTTCAAAGAACCCGGCCAGCCCCTCGTCGCGGGCGACGGTTTCACTGACGACCTGCGACTTCTCCGCCTTGCGGACCTGGTTGCGAACCTTGGGATCGAACGACTTCCAGAGCAGGTCCGGATCTGCCGGTAATTTCAACTGCATCGCCAGCTTGTCGGACCGTTCCACTGGCCAGTCGGAGAGGCCGGTCTCCTGCCTCAGGATCAGGGAGTTCAACCCCTGTTCCTTCAGAAAAGCGATCCCGGACTTCAACAGGGCATCAGTGGCTCCCGGCTGCGAGGACAGCACGCCGCAGGCGTCAGCCCAGGGAACCGAGACAGCCCTCCGACCAAACAGCAGACTTCGTTGCGGAACCAATGGCAGGATCCCGACGATTGCGTTTCCCTGCCATGCCACCAGAACCTGCAGTCGCAGTCCATAGACCCGCAACGGCTCCTGCCATGCCGGTCGAAACCAGAGAGGATTCCGGGTTTGTCGGAGGATGAACTCCTCGACCGCCCCCAGATCGGATTCGACAGCTTCCCTCACCACGAAGTCGCCCTGCTGCGTCGATGCACTCATGGTCGGGCCGTCTCCTCAACCGCACGACGGCAAATCGACTCGAACTGGCGGGCCACACTCTCGGCAGAAAACTCCCGCTCCACCAGACGCCGCGCCGATCCACCAATGGCAGCACGTTTTGCGGGAGATCTGAGCAGATCCACCAAGGCCTCCGCCAGCGAGCGAGCCTCGTCCGCCAGGACCACGTCCACTCCATTCTCGACCTGCAACCCCTCAGCTCCCAGGGTGGTGCTCACGACAGGCAAACCCATCGCCATCGCCTCGAAAATTTTCAGGCGGGTACCACCGCCGATCCGGAGCGGCACGACCGAGACTTCCGACTTCGACAGCCAGGGACGGGTGTCCGGAACCGTTCCCACAAGTTCCACTCCGGGTTGCTGCGCCAACCCCTGGATCTCGGGCCCCGGATTCCGCCCCACCAGCCTCAGCCGTGCCTGTGGACAATGCTCGCGCACCATGGGCCAGACCTCTGTCACAAACCAGACGAGTCCGTCGACGTTCGGCAACCAATCCAGTGATCCCACAAACACCACGGTCCCGGGGTCCCTTTCAACCGCCTGGGGAGTGTAATACTCAATGTCCACCGCGGTATCGATGACATTCACATGCTCCCAGCCATATCGCTGGATGTACTGCTTGCGATCACGGTCACTCACGGCGACAACACGGGTGAACTGTCGCCCGGCCCACCCTTCAAAACGCCGCATTTTCGCCGCCTGGTAACCCATGAATTTCCTGCGGATCCAACCGGGGTCAGACCGTGCATGCCTTTCGAAGATCTCAGCCTCCACATTGTGCTCAAACAGCACACTCGGACCCGCCCAGACCCCGATCGCGTTTCTGGCCATCTGGACGAAATCGCAGACCAACAGGTCGTAGTCTCCCGCAGAGAGCAACTCCCTCGCACGCTGCCGCAACTGTGGATCATGATCTTTCGCTGCGTTGAACGGATCGGGCGAAAACAGGTTCCACGCCAGGTCGCGGTAGAATCTCCAGTCGGACCGGCTTACTTCCTTCCAGGGACGAGTTTCCAGTTTGAGCCCAAGATCGACCATCTGCCGCGCAGATTCGTCCTGTCCCGGCTGCTGGTTGCACAGGTAGGTCAGTTCGTGCCAGCGCGCCAGATAACGGACGACGTTGAGAGTCCGCACCTGACCACCAGTATCCGTTGGGAACAGGAGCCGCTTGTTCAGGAAAAGAATCTTCATCAGGAAGTTGCAGGGATGTGAATCAAAGTTGTGAACCCCACCGATTTGAATGGCGATTGGTCCCCGAACCAATCATTCCAGGCGGTATCATCCGACGCTTGTCTGGCGACAGGGGCCTTTCTTCAGGGTTGAACCGGCGAACGACGGTCGAGCCCCGAAATTCCTCAGCCAACTCGCTTCAACTCTCCCTCCTCCCGAATGACATTCTGCACCGACCCATCATCCCACAAGTCACAGCACAGGCACTCCGCACACCCTGCGGCGAACACAATCGATTCACGGCACTCCGCTCGATTCTGGCATCACTGGCCCCTTTCGCCAACCGGAGCATCCGTAAATCCTCCCGGAATTCGAGTCAAAACCCGTTTCCAGGCGACAGGACCGTGCCACGTTGAATTCCCCACATCGAGGAACCACTTCGAACGCGCACATCGGCAACACGAGGGCCCCTTCGACGTGACACTCCGCGGCCGCAGGAGCGGCATGGGGCCGGTGTGGGGACAGACAAACACCCTGAATGGTTCAGAACCTCAGGGATCCATGACTTCCCCAGCCACTCTCAGGCCATCCCAACCTCGCGAACGGGACGCCTGCTCAAATTCGATCCGTGCAACCGCAGTCTAACGGCCCCTTCCGAGTGCGTGCAACGCCCCATTTTTGGCGCTACACTCAGTCGTGGATCACGAAACCGGAATCTTTGGAATCACCGATAATCCAGGATTTTTCCCCACCCCGTCCCGACGGACAATGTCCTGACCAGCACCGACACCTGCGGCCCCGTGGACTCCAGGACCAGGGCGGGCCGGCAAACATGTCGGACAACCTTCCAAAACCATCGCCCCCGGCCATTTCGGAGTTCGGCGATCGTCATCCGCGATCGGGGGACTACCCGGGCATCACAGGTCCCATCCGTGTCCATTGCGGGGTCGCCACCATGGGATTGGGCATCCCACCCCAGGGCCCGGGATTGAAAGGGGCCGGTGCATATTCCATCGATTGCTGTTCCCGTTCTCGCAAGACAGCAATCCGGTAATAGCCCATGCAAAGCGCGACCAGTTGCAATCCCCACTCGGAATCCCAATAGTCCCCAAAGAAGCCTCCGACACTGAATGCGACGAGTCCTCCCACAAGGGCCAATCCCATCAGGGCATCCTGGAAATTCTGCTGGCGCCGATAGATGGCCTGCCCCGAGCGTGCACATCGGAAGGCGAGATAGAACACCCCCAGCCGCAGCAGCAGGGAGTGCACCCCCCATTGCACCGCCTCGTTCAGGAACCCGTTGTGGATTGCCCGTGCCCGATCTGTCACTCCCACGAGGTATTGGCGGGACAAAATGTTCTTGTAACAATCCCCCCCGACCCCGGCCGGGTGTTCGCTCAGGCAGACGAGAGCCGCTTTCCAGAATGCGATCCGGCTCTGTGCCGATGTGTCGCGTTGCTCCTCCCCGACAAAAGTGGATGTGAAACGCTCAAAGATCCGTCCATCCCGGGCCAGGACCAGCACACCAAGGCATCCCAGCAGCGCCCCCCCAAACAGCAACTTGCGCTCGCGCCCCCGCGACAGGAGCAGCATCACACTGCCAGCCGCGATCAGCCCCAGGTAGCTCCCGCGGGAATTGCATTTGAGCAGGGTGTTCAGTGCCAGTGGAGACGTCACCAGCGCAACCAGTTTGACTTTGCGATCCTGAGAAAACAGCCCGGCCCCCAGCATCGGCATGAATGTGATCAGCAGGTTCCCCAGGTGGTTGGAGGTGTTGCCCCCGGGCACCCCCACACCTTCCAGTCGACCGGCAACCGACTTGCCGGCCCCCCGGAAATTCACCTCGAAAGCAAGAAACAGAATTCCCAGGAACATCACCAGGACGATTCGCTTCCAGTTGATCTCGTCCTGAATGCTGACATCCAACAGAAAGACCAGCACAATCAGCTTGACCTGGATGAACATCACCACCGAACTCATGTCGAGGTTCTCCGCCAGCACCAGGGAGACCAACACGTAATTCAGGGCAATCAGCATCAACATCCACCGCATCGCCCGGAGTCTCACCAGCGGTTGTGCCATGGGATGTGGTCGATACGTCAACACGACCGAGAGCAGGAAAACCACGCCCCCCATGAGGTTCCATCGTGGAGTTGCCAGTGGGCCCGCTTTCCCCCACCACCAGTATTGTGGCAGAGCAAAAAAGGTCAGCATGTAAAGGGCAGCTCCCCAGGCAGGTGCCCGAAACGCCGCCAACAAGAGGATCACAAAGGCCAGCGCCCACAGAAGTGCTGTCAGACTCATGGCAATTCTCCCGATCCCAGAGCCAGGGTACCCTGTTCCAATCCCTCGTTCCGACCGTGCGAGGCCCGCGTCAGTCGCTCGTACAGGTCTTCGTACTGCCTGATCATCGGTTGCAGCCCGAATTGTGTCTCCGCCCGCCGCACGCCGGCAATCCGAAACTGTTCTCGAATCGCCGGTTCCCGAACCAGCTCGTTGATTCCCGCGGCGAGGGCGGGTACGTCCTGAGGAGGCACCACCACGCCCGCCGGTGTCTCTCCGCCGACCAGCCAGGCATTCCCCCCCACATTGGTCACGACGAGGGGAAGGCCGAATGCCATGGCCTCAACGATCGCCTGGCTCATCCCTTCGCTGAGACTCGAATTGACAAACAGATCTGCCGTCGCGAGCCAATCGCCAACCCGCGTTGTCCGTCCAACAAGATGGACCAGGTCACCAATGCCCGATTGCAATGCCTGGTCCCGCAATGACTGTTCCAGGGGACCATCGCCCGCGAGGATCAGATGCACCCGGGTCCCCTCTTCGCGTAATCGGGCCACGGCTCCCACCAGGAGATCATAGCCCTTGACCGGCACCAGCCGGCCAACGGTACAGACCACGAATTCATCAGTCCCAATTCCAAGTGCTGCCCGGTTCTCTGCACGGGTCTTCGGCCGGTCCGGACAATCAGGGCAAGGCACCCCATTCGGAATCACCCGGATGCGCTCCTGCCGGAATCCACTCGCCTTCGCAACCCGCCCGGCGACCGAATCGTCCACAGCCAGCACCGCCGCACAGTGCGTCAACGCCCCCCGGAAGACCCAGCGATTGATCTGGCGACGCAGCGCTGATCGGGCCGTGGATCCCCCCATCACCGTCCCGCGCTCGGAGTGCACATGCACAATTCCTCCCGCCAGGACTGATGCGATCGATGTCTCCAGCAATGTCCCCCAATTGTGGGAATGGACCAAATCGAAACGTTGCTGGCGAAAACAATCCCTGAGCTGCCTCAGGAACTGCGGCCTTGGTTGCCCGGGGGGCTTGTGCATTTCGAAGACCGGAACATCGTCCACCCGCACCCAATCCTGGGCGGTCCCATTGCGATCCATGCAGACGAGGCTGGGAGCAAACCGATTGCGATCAAGCCGATTCAGAAGATGGCTGACATAACGCTCTAGTCCCCCCATGTTGAATGAGTGGACCACGAGGGCAATTCGAAGGGGAGCAGTCATGATGCCAGGCCCGTCAGTCGCTGGCCCTTGTCGATTTCCTGCGAGAGCGTATCGGACAATGTTCCAAACCGAAATCGCTTCAACAACGATTCGAGTTTGCCGACCGTTGTTGCGAGATTCACGTAATGGCGGAACCTTGACTTCAATGATCCACGCAGCCGTGGCTGATCCGGATCCACCTCCCAGGGATGGATGTAGATCTGGAAGGCGTCGCCGCGGGCGTTCACTGTCGAAAGCAACCACTCGGTCAGGCGGCGCGGATACAGTCGCAGGTATCCACCACCACCGACCGGGAAATTCCAGCGGGAAATCTGCGTCACCGTGGGAGGAAACTCCCACATGCGGCGGTCCCCCAACTGGTGGCAATAGGGACGGATCTGTGCACCAGGAATCCCATACCGATCATGGTGAATGGGAAAAATGCTCGAATCGAGCTCAATTCCCTGCTCCGCGAGAACCTGCAACGACCACAGCGACTGATTCACGATGGAGAAACTGGGGGCACGGAAAAGTCGGATCTTCCGCCCGATGAGCTGCTCCAGGCAATCGCAACTTTGCCTCAAATCCTCCCGGAATACATCCGGCGTCTGTTCGTAAATCAATTGATGCCAATAACTGTGACTGCCGATTTCATGGCCGCCCCGATCAATCCGGCGCACCAGTTCCGGATACCTTTCCGCGACCCAGCCAAGGATGAAAAACGTTGCCCGGGTCTGATGCTGGTCCAGCATCTGCAGGATGCGTTCAGTGTTCGCGACGACCCGCGATTCGTACTGATCCCAGGTCTTCGGGGAAATCTCCCCAGCGAAGGCACCAACCTGGAAATAGTCCTCCACGTCAATCGTGAAGCCGTTGAGTGGAGAGGGATCCATGGAGCGTAGACTCGAACAGACAGACATGCGACGGCGTTGTGCCAGTTTCGCGACGACTCAGGACCGGGTCATGATCGCCCCTGCCCTGGGACATCGACGCCAGCCAGACGGGTACGGTCAAAGAGGGCAAATGTTTCAGTCGACGAAACACCTGCCGGAAATTCTACCGGCAGTCACCGGGTGGTCGCCACTTCGCCATCCGCCGAAACCTTGTCGATCGCCGCATGGAGTTCTGGCAAAAAATCACGAAGTACTGCGTCGCACAATTCGCCAGAAGCGGATTTCTTACCGGTTGGGTCATCCCGCACGACATAGATCTTGTAGAGGTACGGGGCCCCGGCAAAGTGCAGGCGGGGGACCGAGGGGGCTTCCCAATGGCGACCGTCACGCGACCAACCCCAGTACACGTACAGCGGCCGGGCAGTGCTATACGCCGAGGGCTTGAAGTGCACCGCCATCAATTCGCCCCCCCCCTCGCCCGCCACCTCGGCTGGAACCGGGACTCGCTGTGGCTCTCCCTCCACTTCCAATCCCAGCCCCTCAAAGCACACGGTCGGAGGATGAACCGACAGTTCCCTCGTCTTTCCACACAACAGCATGACCGAGAGGGGAACCGCGGTCTTTTGTGAACGGAGAAAACGACTGTAGTAGGCCTTGGTCCCCGTCTGGGCGATTTCCGTATCGGACATCGTGCGGGGTTCCGTTGTCCAACCAGCGAACTGATCGGGCAGAATCTGAACCGCCCGGGCGGCGGCTTCCATTTTCTGGTTGTTTTGACTGCGTCCAGTGACCAATTCCTGGAACCATGCGGTCACGCCGATCAGCACCAGCATGCCGACCAGACCCACATTGAATTTCCAGCCGGAAGACGACGCAGTGGCATCCCCGTTCATGATTCCCCCTCCAGACGCTCGGGACTTGGCACGCGAATCGCGGTTCCGGTTCTCAGTTCAAAGGAGGCTGAGACGATTGATCGGAAGGACTCTCCGACGGGACTGCAGGAGCGGACGAACGGGGCCGATTGCCATAACCGTAGCCATAGGAGTTGCCGTAGCCATAGCCATAGCCGTAGCCGTAGCCGTAACCGTAGCCATAGCCATAGCCGTAGCCGTACGACGACTGGTCCACACCAATCGCCACAGCGCCCCAGACAGGAATTCCCATCATCTGAAGCTTTTCGATCGCGCTCGAAACCTTGGGCATCTGGCTCACATCGCGCCGGATCGACACAATGACACCGTCAACACTCTGAGCGGCCAGCAGCGGATCTGTCACCTGCAACAGGGGAGACGAATCCACAATCACAAAGTCAAACTCCGCACGCAGGTGCTCCATCAGTGCACCGAGGCCGTCCTGGGCAAGATTGCGAAGTGACTCGCTGGCCAGGATGCCAGCCGGGATCACAAACAGGTTGGGCTGGGTGCTTTCCTGGATCACATCCGCAGGTTTTGCCGCACCGCTCAACACTTCACAGACACCAGGATCACCAGCGACATCGAACACACGGTGAACGGTCGGACGTCGCAAGTCGACGTCAACCACGACGGTGCGGTACCCGGCTCGGGCCAAGCTGGTTCCCATGTGACAGGCCATCGTGGTTTTGCCTTCGCTGGTGACGGCACTGCTGACCATGACCACCTTGGCATTTTCGAGGCTGGCACGGCGGAGGAGCATCACTCGGGCTGAGTCAATCGATTCAATCAACGCCCCCTGCCAACGCTGCCCGCCCCCCCCTTCCGAGTTCTTGCCGCCGCGGGACGAGGGAATGAGCGGAACCGACCCGATCACGGGGAGACGGAGGCCGGTCACAATGTCATCCAGGCTGTTGATCCGGCGAGTCCGCAGGTCCAGAAAGAGAATCCCGAGGAAAATGAGGCCGAACAACCCACCCCCCACCGCGGTCGTGGCCATGATCTTCTTGGCCATATCCGGCTGGGTCGGGGTGACCGCGTCGCGGAACTTCTCGACACGCATCAGGTTTGACATGGTCATCCGGGCCCGCTCCCCTTCTTCCTGGAGCCGGTTGTAGATGGTCCGGAACTGCTCGATCGACTTGTTCAGTTCGTCCAGTTCCATTTGCCAGGCCAGCTTGTTGTTCCGCGATTCATCTTCGTAGACCAACTGCTTGTCGAGTCCATCAATGGTGATTTCCAGCAACTGGAGTCGCCGCTGCAGGGCCTGCGTCGAGAGCACCTCCTCCAACTGGCTCCGCTCCTTCAATTCTTCAATGACTTTGGGCCGCAATTCCTCGCGGACCTCTTTGAGCTTTGCCTCCGCCTCGCGCAATCGGCGGGCGTACTCCTCGACCGACGAGGCGGGCCCCTTGCCCTCGCGACGACTCAAAGCCTCGCGTTCTTTCTCCACCGTGTACGCTGCAGACAAGACTTCATTGCGGCGATCGAGGTGCAGGTCGATCAATTGCTCATCCAGATCTTTGCCCTCGATTTTCTCCTGCCGCTCCCGCAGCGACAGTTCGGCGTTGATCTTGGTCTTCTCGATCTTGGCCATGACCGACTGCTTGCGGATGTCGGCATAAAATGACTCACGGGCCTTGGCGGCCTCCGCCGCGGTCTCGTTGTCTCCACCCAACTTCTTGACCAGACGTTCCTTGGTCTTGATGAAGTCACCCAGCTTGGCCCGGGTATCCGCCTTGGCCGCATCAATTGAGTTGACAATCTTCGTCCGTTCCTGGGCTTCGCGCTGGGCCACTTCGCGCAGGAACACCTCAACCACCGCATTCAGAATCGGAGCGAGATCCGCCGGGTTGTTCCCCGTCAGACTCATCTGGAGGAACTCGGTGGCCGGATTGGTGACTCGCATGTTCTTCTCAAAGAAGATCAGGGGATCTTCCTGATCCGTAATGGTCGGAAGCTTGGCGACCTCCTCCCGGCGAACGACTTGCTTCAGCACAATCGGGCCCTGCACCATTCGCCCCAGGGTCTGCCGATAGACCTCACCCCGCAGTTCCTCCCCCTGCTTCAAACCACCACCCGGGGTGTAGTTGACCGCCTTGACTCGCAACTCGGCACGGGTCGTGTAGGTCACGGGAATCAACAACCAGGTGGTCGCCGCCCCGACCAACGCACCGGTCAGCCCCAGGGCGGTCGCAATCAGCCAGCGACGCCGCATGGCGGCCAGAACGGTGTTCTGATCAACCACGATGCCGCTGTTCGCAGGAGCCCCCCCCACCGCAGGGCCCGGCATCCCAACTTCATTGCGACGTACGGGGACCATGGCCCCCTGCCCATTCATCTGATCAGTACTCATGTCTCGACCATTTCCAGTCTGGATTTCGCAGGAGAATCCTGTTTCCAATCCAGTTCACGGGGACCGCTCAAGCTTACTCAACTCTTCCCGTTGACTCCGGCCTCACTTACCGGGCTCGGGACAGTGGAGCATCAACCTCCAGGGGTCGATCCTGCTCCACAATCAGCAAACGCGAAAGGATCCATGAGACCCCTCCCAAAAGCACCAGCCCAACCGGCATCATGGCCAGTCCAAACCAGTCGTGCGCCTTCTCTCGGATTCCGGGATCCTCGACTTCCGCGTAAAGAACACCGGTCGCCACAATCCGCAGGATATTCGCAATGAGGGCGATCGGAACAGAACTGATCACCAGCAGCAACCGCTCCCAGATCGGACGATCCGACAGCAGTGCCATCGCCACGGCCAGTGCCACAAACACCATCAGCATCCGCAATCCACTACAGGCTTCCGCAACCCCCACCTTGCTGCCATTGGCAAGCTCAATGGTGTTCCCGCTCGCGAAAGCCGCAAACCCCAACACCTGCATCAGCGTCACCCCGACCAGCGTCCCAAGCCGTCGCAAAGGCTTGCGGGCAAAGGTTGAGACCGCATGGGGCAGAGGCACCATCAACAGCAGGAACGCCAGGGGAGCCGCCGCCCACCGGAATACGTCCCACCCGAATGCCGCCAGCGTCGCTCCAGCGACGGCCAACACCAGTGAAGAATCTTCAATCAAATCGGCATTCCAGACTGATGCTGCAAACCGGAATCCCAGACCCAGTGCAATCATCACAAACCCCAACCATCGCAGATGTTGGTTCGCGAAGGGAAGTGTTGCCCGACGACTCCAGGCCAGAAAGAAGCTGAAAAACGGAACCAGGTACCCATGCGAGTACTGGGGATCGGAAGCCCAACGATCAGAAAGACTTCGCAACGTTGGAATGAACGCCACCAGCAGCGCTGCCACGAGCACGCCGAAGGTCACGATGTTCTTCATCCCCAATCGATCGAGGACGGGAGCTTGGACAGCCGTATTCTCCGCCACAGACATCAGTCAAACTCCAACTTGCAAGACCAGGAGACCCAGAATTCCCTGGTTGAAAACCGGGGCTCTCCCCCAGTCGACAGATCCATTGCCCCCTTCGGGCATCCTCCAGAACCACTCATCCAGGAGCGTGGAGCCGCATTCGAATTCCCCATCCCTGCAATCGGCAAACTCCAGGGTTTATCGTTCGAATGTGGCGAGGAACGCACTGCGTCGATTGATGGTCTTCCACTGCGCTCCCCCAGCGCCTCCGCTGTACGAGAGTTGGCGGGTAAAGACCGGTTGAGAGTTCTCCACTTGTGACAGGGGAGGATAGAAGACCGCTTCGTTTGAACAGACACAGTCACGTTTGCTCAATTGACGGGTCTGCAAACGGACCAACCCCTCCACTTCAAACTCGCCCTGTCCCGCCAAGTGGTCCGACTTCAGAGAAATCGCGGCGGACTTCCGACCGACAATTTCGGGACTCCAAC
>DNUF01000068.1:106917-107444 GCA_003508595.1 Planctomycetaceae bacterium | reverse complement strand
GACCGACAATTTCGGGACTCCAACCCTTGACCGAACTGAGAACCAGCGATTCCAACGCTTCTTTCTGAGCATCAGAAGCCCTTGCATCAAACACAAGAATTCCCCGGATGACCGTGGGGTTCGTGAAAAAACTCCCACCGAAACCGAGGGTATCGTTGGCAGAGATGACCAGTGCCACCCCCAGCCCCTGAAGTTCGACCCCCCTCCAGGAACCGGTGTCGATTTTCCATCCCAAGACCGCCTGACGCCCCGAAATCCCGACCTCGCCATTCGCAAAACAGGGACCGGTGTAGATGTCGCAGGTTCGAGCTTCGATATATTCACCCGATACTTCTTTCGCATCCAAGCGCAGCCCGACCAGGCAGGCCAGACCCACGACACAGAAAGTCACCAGACGCATCACGTACTCCTGTTCTGAACCGACAGAGACCTCCGTTATCTTCAAGGACCGGATGGGCATCGTCAAGCGGCCCACGTGTACAGATGGTAAATTTGCGGCAAAATTCCCATTTGCTCTCTGAAGAATC
>DNUF01000068.1:96493-106707 GCA_003508595.1 Planctomycetaceae bacterium | reverse complement strand
ATTTGCTCTCTGAAGAATCTGATACCTGCACATCGCCCGATGTGCACCTCAAAATCCTTCCAGATGGTACAGGGCATCGATTTTCCCCTGGCAAATCCTCCTTCAGCCCGGACGCTCGTCAGGAGAAACCGGGATTGCCCAAGGCCTTCGAAAACGGCCACTGCTCGAGGCTCTCCAAAACGACATGAGCCCCCGCAGAGTGCAGTTCTTCCGCACGGTACCCCCCCGTCGCAACCGCAATGGCCTGGGCCCCAATCGCATGGGCGCACGCCACATCGGCGGGAGTGTCACCAATGATGCAGATCTGATCGGCCGTGATCTCCGGTCCCCAGTTTTGCCGAACGATCGGCACAGCCGCCCGAGCCAGATCGGACCGGTCTTCGTGCTGGTCGCCGTAAATCCCAACGGTAAACCGGTCCCACAGGTCAAAATGCCGCAGCTTGATTTCGGCCCCACGCGGCCCGTTCCCCGTCAAGACCCCCAGTCGGGCCCCCTGGTGGACTTGCAGGTCTTCGAGCACTTGCCGAACACCCGGCAGAACCCGTCCGGGACTCCCCGGCAATCCGTCAGCCAGGAACCGGTGATAGGCGGACAAGAGGCGATCACGGTTCCGGGTATGCACCTCCACCTGAGCCAATCGCAGCAAATCACCGACGATGGCATAATCGGTTCGGCCCCTCAGTTCGACGGACGATCCGGAAACTTCCACCCCGAACTCCGCCGCAATCGCGCCGGTCAGGGCCCGCCACCCCACCCCACCGGTCTGCAACAGTGTACCGTCGATGTCGAACAGGTAGACTCGCGTCGACTTCATCCCGCCTCCCGATCCGGTCACGGCCCGATTGTGGCACGTCACCCGGGCCAAGCTCTTGTTTCCAGTTCATCCGGAACAGGCCGAGGCCATCGCCGGTTTCTCAGTCTCCCAAGTCTTCACCCGCTCCCGCAATGGATCACCCCTCTCCGCTTCGACTCCTTCTGGTCGGCTGTGGACAAATCGCCCGGGTCCACCTCGGACAACTCACGCAAAATCCCCAATGGAGCCTGTCGGCGGTTGTGGATCCAGACCCCCGGCACCGCCAGGCCTTGATCGCGAATCACCCTCACTCTCCCGGGGATTTCGACTCTCTGGCCCAGGCTCTGCCAGCCCTCTCCGTCGATGCCGCCCTGATCTGCACTCCCACCCACCTGCATTTCGAGCAGGTGATGCAGTTGTGGGACGCGGGCATTCCGGTTTTGTGCGAAAAACCCCTGGTTGATACACGGGAACGGCTGGTTGACATCCTCGCGCAGGTCCCCCGACGTCCCCCCTTGATGATCGCCTACCAGCGCCGCCAGTCGGCGGTCTTCCGGGAAGCCCGGGAACTGGTCCGAACAGGACGCCTCGGTCAACTGAAATCGATCTCCCTGGTCAACACCGAGCACTGGGCACAAACCATCGCCGGGACCTGGCGTGATGACCCCCGGCAGAATCCCGGCGGATTCCCGGGAGATGCCGGCAGTCACAAACTCGATATGCTCTTTTTCCTCACGGGACTCCGACCCGAACGGGTGTTGTCTCGCTGCCAGACCCTTGACTGGAACGTCCCGGTCAGTACCCAGGCGATTATCGAATTTGAAGAGGCGGTTGTCGGCAACCTCTCATTCACGGGCAACGCCCATCAGTACTACGAGGAATTCCGCCTGCACGGGACCGATGCCGATCTGGTCATTCGTCCGACCGAACTGTTGCTGGCCAGGGCGAACCGCATGGAACCAGTGTCAATTCCGGGGACCGACTCCAACCCGACCGAGGCCTTCGCCGACTTTCTTAGGGGGAAGACCTCCAACCCCGCTCCTCCGCAAGTGGCCCTGGACGTACGAGACCTGACCGATGCCATCCTGGCGTCGGCCGCCAAGGGGTGTACCATCGAAATGTAGTGCTTGTTCTGGTGCTCGGGAATAAGTTTCAAGAAGACCAGAGGGGCACATGTCACCGTGTGCCCCTCTGGCGAATCCAAATTCCCGCGAGTCTCTGACTCGGGTGAGTTTCCCGGCAAACCCGCCCTGTCGGGCTCACCAGATGTGGGTGTTCTCAGGCTTCGCGCTTCAGGCAATTGCCAATCTCGCGAACGGCCTGCCGCAATCGCTGCTGGTTCTCAACAAGAGCCAGTCGCAGGTATCCTTCGCCATCGTCGCCGAAACCGCGTCCTGGACTGACTGCCACCCCTGCTTCGTCCAGCAATTTCATCGCGAGATCGATGGACCCCATCTCGGACCAGGGTTGCGGAATCTTGGCCCAGACAAACATCCCCGCTTTGGGACGACCAATCTCCCACCCTTGACGTTCCAGCCCCTCGACCAGCACATCCCGACGCTTCTGGTACTCGGCCGACAGGGTGTCGATCGCCGAGTCGCAGTGTCGCATCGCGATGATCGCGGCAATCTGGATCGCCTGGAAAATGCCGTAGTCGTAGTACCCCTTGATCGTCCCGAGGGCCCGCACCATTTCGGCATTGCCGCAGCAGAACCCGATGCGCCAGCCCGCCATGCTGTAGCTCTTGCTCATGGTGGTGAATTCCACCCCGACGTCCTTCGCCCCTGGTGTCGCAAGAAAACTCGGTGCCGTGTACCCGTCGTAGCAGATGTCGGCATAGGCGAAGTCGGACAGGACCAGGAATTCATACTTCTTGGCGAGCCGAACAAGTTCGACGTAGAAATCCTGCTCGATCACGGTTGACGAGGGATTGTGCGGGAAATTCGCGATCACCACCTTGGGACGCGGGTACAGGTGCTCGCAGGTATAGGCAATGTTCTCGAGATACTTCGCGGGATCCCGGACATCCAACGTGATGACGTTGCCCGAGGCGAGGATCACGGCATAGACGTGAATCGGGAAGTACGGCGAGGGAACAATCGCCGTATCCCCAGGCCCCATCAGGGCCAGGCACATGTGGCTGAAGCCTTCCTTCGAGCCAATCGTGGCGATGACCTCGGTGTTGGGATCAAGCCGGACGCCGTACCGCTTGTTGTACCGGACTGCGACTTCTTTCCGCAGATTGGTAATCCCGGTCGAGACCGAGTAGCGGTGGTTCTTGGGATCCTTCAACGCATCGGCCAGCTTTTCACTGATCATGGGATCAGGGGGATCTGTCGGATTTCCCATCCCCAGATCGATCACATCCACCCCGGCCACGCGTTTTTCGTATTTCAGCTTGTTGATCTTGCCAAACAGATAGGGCGGCAGACGCCGCATCCGGCTGGCGACCGGGATCGAAAACGGATTGTCTGTCTGGGGGGTCTCGGATTCGCTGCGCATGGTAAAAGCAGAGCCACAGGCCTGGGGAACGGTGTCTGAATGATTCAGACACCGCAATCCTACCGCGGTTCGAAACTTCCGAACAGCACGGCAAGTTCGATGAGGCGGACGGTAGCGAGAGTATCGACTGTTCGCCCGAACTTTCTACAGCCGCCACAGCGCGACTTGTCCCGTCTCGTCCCATCTCCTCCCAGAACCGCCAATTCAACTCATCGCCAACTTGCGGGCGAAGTCAAAGGCCGCCCAACCCGCCAGGACTGTCAGGCTGATCACTGCCACCCATAGCAGCAGATCCCACCACCAGACGGGGCGGATCCGCGGGTCGGTCTTGAAGTACCTCAGGTAAATCGCGGCTCCCGAGATGACGGGAAGTGTGATCCCCTGTACAAATCCTCCGAAATTCACCATGGCCTTGGCATCCCCGAGGAAAAGATAAAAGGTGAGGGCCAACAGGGGATAGAAGACGCACAGCCCCCGGATGATGCGGGCCCGGTAATGGGGACTGGGATAGCTCAGCAACCCGGTCAGACTGAAGAAGTCGGCCGTCAGTCGAGCGTGACCGGCCGAGGCGATGTACAGCGTCTTGAACAGGACCGCCCAGGCCCCCACCAGGAAGACCAGCTTCGTCCAAGAGCCAAACGCCGGTTCATACATCTGCGACAAGACTTCAATCACCTTCGAGCCCTGCGGTCGCAGGTTGGGATCAGGATGCAAGACGGTCGCCCCCAGGAAATAGAACGAGACGGTCGCCAATGTGAACACGATCATGCTCGCCCACGCATCCAGCTGCATGACCCGCATCCATCCCTTGGCGCGGGCCACCCAGGAATCGTCGGGGGAGTTCCGACCGACGGCCCGGGCATACCCCTTCTCGAGGCACCAATACGGATACGAGAAGAGCTCGGCGGCTCCGACTCCGGTGATTCCAAACGCCGCGAAGGCAGCCGCCAGGGCCTTGGGATCCTCAGGAACATGCCCCTTGAGTCCCGCGGCCACCTGGTCAAGCGGAATGGGATGTCCACTGGCCGGGAGAAGCAAGACGCAAATTGTGGTCACCGCTGTCACCCCGGCCACCAGGACGGTCGTAAAACGTTCGAGCATCTGGTAACCCCCGGACAGCAGGAGCGCGACGGCCGCGAAGGCGGTCAGGATTCCCCAGGGGTTCTCGGGATGAGCCGAGAGCCACGTCCCAAGTCCCGTTTCGGGGCCAATCCAGCGGACCAGTGCCGGTGACACTGCGGGAAACGCCATGTTCAGGGCCTGCCCCACCCCGCCAACCATCGCCCCCAGCTGAACGACCGTCGCCAGCAGCATGAAAAACCACCACCAGACGGTCCAGTGCACCCACAATCTGGGACCGGGGAGTTCATTCATGAAACCGAGTGTGGGCTTGCCCGATGACAGGGCGTAACGCCCCAGTTCGACCTGAACAAACACCTTGATCACACAGCTCGCCAGGATCAACCAGAGAAAAGTGAATCCCCAGTCGGCCCCCAGCGAAGTCGTCGCGATCAACTCGCCCGACCCGACAATCGACCCAGCCAGGATGATCCCGGGGCCAATCTGCTTCAGCGCCGACCACAGCGAAACCGGGGCCGCCTCGACAGCATCATCGGGCATCGCATAGGGATCGTAGCTCGTTTCCGATGACATGGCGGGCACACACCGTGGGATGAATGTGAACTGGGAGAAACCCCGCGGAATCATGGCGTGCCCATTGCCCGGTCGCAAGGCATTCACCCCTGCCCACCCCACTCCGTATAATCCCTGCAACCTGTGCCTGACTCTCCTGCCGTGCTTCGGAAGGACGAAAACTGACGTCAGGAAGAGAGGCCCCAGGGCCTTCGCCATTTCCTTGGAGTCAAGATGTCGCTTCCGAACACCTCGCTGCCGACCGCCACCATCAGCTGGGAAGACCCGCTCGACGTGATGGATGAAATCGAACGGCTGAAAAAGGAGCGTGATGCGGCGATTCTCGCCCATTTCTACGTCGACGGCGAGATCCAGGACATTGCCGACTATACGGGCGACAGCCTGAAACTCGCCCGCGACGCGGTCCAGTCATCTGCTTCGACCATCGTGTTCGCCGGGGTCCATTTCATGGGCGAATCGGCGAAGATCCTGAGCCCCCAGAAAACCGTTCTGCTCCCCGATCTCCAGGCAGGTTGCTCGCTGGCCGACAGTTGCCCGGCACCGAGCCTCGCCGCATACCAGTCGCAATTGCGGGCCCAGGGGCACGATTTCCAAACCGTGGCCTACATCAATACCACGGCTGCCACAAAGAGCCTGTGCGATTGGATTGTGACCAGCGGAAATGCTCGCGAGATCATCGAACGGGTTCCCCATGACAAGGAAATTCTCTTTGTTCCCGATCAGCACCTGGGTCGGTACCTCATGGAGGTGACCGGTCGAAAGATGATCCTGTGGCCTGGTGCCTGCCAGGTGCATGAGATCTTCAGTGTGCAGGATCTGCTGAGGGCCAAGAAGAACAATCCCGGAAGCCTGGTCATCGCCCATCCCGAATGCCCCCACTCGGTTCTCGAACATGCCGACTTCATCGGGGGAACCGAGAAAATGCGACAATACGTCGCCTCGATCCCGAACCCACGGCTGTTCCTCGTGGCCACCGAGTCGGCGATGATTCACCCCCTTCAAAAGCTGGCCCCGCAGCACACGTACGTTCCGGTTCCGGGCATCACCGCCTCGGAGGGGAAGACCTGCGCCTGCAACCGCTGCCCCCACATGGCCCGCAACACCCTCCAGAAAGTCCGCGACTGTCTGCGGGACGGACGCCCGGAAATTGCCTGGCAGCCCTATTTCGACAAGGCCCGCGACGTCCTCCAGCGCAGCCTTCTCAAATAGCTCTCCGACTCGTGCCACGGGAAAAGCCCGACAGGGCTGGGCCCGCCACGGGGCGAACACCCCTCTCCCCGATTGCGGGACAGGATTCCCCTCCAAATCTCCCCAACTCCAGTCTTCACGATTTGTGCCGGCCTGGCAGGCAAGCACCAACTCGTTGCACAGTTGACGTTTGCGTCACGGCCCCCCACAACACCAGCGGGTGTTCCCGAGCCTCGTCTGCAGGCAACAGCCGTTGCATCCCCGTTCTTCCGTCCCTTAAAGTTCCCGGGACTGGAAACTCCAGCAGCGGGAGGGCTTTGCGACGTAGCAACGTTGCGGTCCTCCTCTCATTCCCACCACTCCCTCCCCCCTGCCTTCCATGAACCGCCTGCTTCCGTGCCTGCTCGCCGGGTTGTTGGTTCCGCACACGCTGTTTGCAGACCCCAAGCCGGTCGACTACAGCCGTGAAATCCGCCCCATCCTCTCCGACTTCTGTTACAAGTGCCACGGGCCTGATGAAAAGGAGCGGAAGGCCGGGTTGCGGCTCGACACACAGGAGGGGGCCGTTGCCCGGCAGGAGTCGGGTTCGACAGCGATCGTTCCTGGCAAGAGTTCGGAAAGCGAACTGCTGCAGCGCATGCTGTCGACCGATCCCAACGAGGTGATGCCTCCCCCGAGCCTGGGAAAAAAACCGACAGCGGCCCAACTCGAACTGATCCGGCGGTGGATCGATGAGGGTGCCCCGATGAAGGGGCACTGGGCATTCGCGAAGCCGGTCGCTGCCGCCCCTCCAGCGGTTGCCGAAGGAGCGCGGGTCAACAACCCGATCGACCAGTTCGTGCTGCAGCGACTCGCCCAGGAAGGTTTGAAGCCCTCCCCCGAGGCGGACAAGACCACCCTGATCCGGCGGGTGACTCTCGATCTCACGGGATTGCCGCCGACTCCGGCCGAAGTGGATCACTTCCTGGCAGACACGTCCGAGACCGCCTACGAAAAGCTCGTCGATCGGCTGCTGCAGAGTTCCCGCTATGGCGAGCACATGGGCCGTTACTGGCTCGATGCGGCCCGATATGGAGATACGCACGGCCTGCACCTCGACAACGAACGTTCGATGTGGCCGTACCGCGAATGGGTCATCAAATCGTTCAACCGGAACCAGCCGTTTGACCAGTTCACCATCGAGCAACTGGCGGGTGACCTGCTGCCCGAACCGACTCTCGACCAGCGCATCGCCACTGGCTTCAACCGCTGCAATGTGTCGACGAGCGAGGGGGGATCGATCGATGATGAGGTCCTCGTGCGCTATACCGTCGACCGGGTCGAAACAACAGGAACGGTGTTTCTCGGCCTGACCCTCGGATGCTCGGTCTGCCATGACCACAAGTATGACCCCTTCTCTCAACGCGAGTTCTATCAGCTCTCGGCCTTCTTCAACAGCTTTGCCGAGGCGGCGATGGATGGCAACGCCCTGGGCCCCCCACCCATCCTCAAGGTCCCGCAACCCGAGCAACTGGCTCGCCAGGCCGAACTGGACAAGCAACTGACTGAAACGCGCGAAAAAATCGGAGCGACACTCGCCAAGGTTGAGTATCAGGATCCAACACCCGACGCGCAACCGGTTCTCGAACCGACCGAGTTTGTCTGGATCGATGACGATCTCCCGGCGGGTGCCAAGCCCGAGGGAGACACCCCCTGGCAATTCGTCGCCAAGGCCGATTTCCCGGTGTTGAGCGGTGAGAAGGCCTCGACCCGCACCGCGACCGCATTGAGCCAGCATTTCTTCACCGGAGCGTCGGCTCCGCTGCGTGTCGGCGAGGGAGACAAGCTGTTCGCCCACGTGTTTGTCGATCCCGCGAATCCCCCCCAGGAGATCATGCTGCAATGGAATGATGGTTCCTGGGACCACCGGGCGACCTGGGGGGCCGATGTCATTCCCTGGGGGAATGCCAACACTCCCAGCCGGTTCCCGGTCGGAGGACTTCCCGAAGCGGGGAAGTGGGTGCGCATCGAGGTGGAGGCGGCCAAGGTTGGACTGAACCCCGGGGCCCTGATCAACGGCTGGGCGTTCACCCAGCACGGCGGAAAGGTGACCTGGGACAAGGCGGGAATTGTCAGCCGCACTCCCCAGGCGGGGCAGTCGTTCGACTCGCAGGCGGTCTGGGAATCGTTTGAACGAACCCTCACCAAGTCGAGCCTCCCCGCTCCCCTGCAGGAAATCCTGAAGATCGAACGGGCCCAGCGGACTCCCGAGCAGGCCGTCCAGATCCAACGGTATTTCCTCGAGAACATCCACACTCCCACCAAGGCGTTGCTCGATCCGATCCGGCAGGAGATTGCCACCCTCGAAAAGGCACGGGCCGATGTCGAAGGAGCCATCCCTCTCACGATGGTCGCCGCCGAGATGCCCCAGCGACGTGACGCGTTCGTTTTGGTTCGCGGACAATACGACAAGAAAGCCGACAAGGTCGAAGCCGGGACCCCGGCCGCCCTGCCCCCCCTGCCGGCGGATGCTCCCCGCAACCGTCTTGGATTTGCCCGCTGGCTCGTCTCCCCCGAGCATCCCCTCACGTCACGCGTGACGGTCAACCGGTTCTGGCAGCAGGTGTTTGGAACCGGAATCGTCAAGACGGCCGAGGATTTTGGCTCGCAGGGCCAGTGGCCCTCGCACCCGGAGTTGCTGGATTGGCTCGCGACCGACTTCATGGCGAATGGCTGGGACGTCAAGCGGCTGATGAAGCAGATGGTGATGTCGGCCACCTATCGGCAAAGCTCGAAGGTCTCTCCCGAACTGGTCCAGCGCGACCCCGGCAATGAGTTGCTGGCCCGCGGCCCACGGTTCCGACTCGACGGTGAGGTTCTGCGCGACAGTGCGCTCTACACCAGCGGCCTGCTGATCGAAAAGGTCGGTGGACGCAGCGTGAAGCCCTATCAGCCCGAAGGGCTTTGGGAAGCCGTTGCGTTTGTCGGCAGCACGACCCAGAACTTCCGACCGGATCCTGGGGAGGCTCAATTCCGGCGCAGCCTGTACACCTTCTGGAAGCGGACGTCGCCTCCTCCCGCCCTGCTGACGTTTGATGCCCCGTCCCGCGAGAACTGCACGGTCCGCCGGGCCCGGACCAATACCCCGCTGCAGGCTCTCGTGCTGCTCAATGAACGGCAGTTTGTTGAAGCTGCCCGACTGTTCGCGCAACGGGCACTCACCGAAGCCCCCGCGACACCCGAAGACCGTGCCCGGTTTCTGTTCCGCTGGGCAACGGCACGAAACCCCAATGACCGTGAGTTGGCCGTGGTCCTCGGCGTCTACTTCGCCGAACTGGCCGAGTTCCAGCAGGATCCCGAGTCAGCGGTGAAGCTGCTGACCTACGGCGAGACCCCCCGGAACGAAAAATTCGATCCGGCGGAACTGGCAGCCTGGACCATGACCGCGAACCTGGTTCTGAATCTCGATGAGACCGTGACCAAGGAATGATTGCGCCGGCCTGACTGGCGGTGGTTTCCCTGCCAGTCCCCATCTTCCCTGTCAATGGTCATCCACCTCGGCCCTCCCCCTGCCTGCCAGGAAATTCTTCCATGTCTCAGATGCCTGTGAACCGCGAACTGCTCGACGCGATCAATCGCCGCTATTTCTTCGGCCGGTCTGCGTGTGGCCTCGGAACGGCGGCGCTCGCCTCACTGCTGAATCCCACCCTGTTCTCGGGGCAGCCCGCCCGCGCCGCCGAAGCCCAGGAGGCCGGCCCTCTTGGTGCCCTGCCCGAGCTGCATTCTCCCCCCCGGGCGAAGCGGGTGATCTGGCTGTTCATGGCCGACGCCCCGTCGCAACTCGACCTGTGGGATTACAAGCCAAAGCTGCAGGACTACTTCGACAAGGATCTCCCCGAGTCGGTCCGCAACGGGCAGCGAATCACCACAATGACCTCGGGACAATCGCGGCTCCCCTGTGCGCCGTCGATGTTCAAGTTCAATCAGCATGGAAAGAACGGGACCTGGATCAGCGAACTTCTCCCGCAGATCGCCACGCAGATTGATGACCTCTGCCTGATCAAGACCCTCAACACCGAGGCGATCAACCACGACCCGG
>DNUF01000068.1:79738-96291 GCA_003508595.1 Planctomycetaceae bacterium | reverse complement strand
GCGATCAACCACGACCCGGCCATCACCTACATCCAGACCGGGAGCCAGATTCCAGGACGCCCCAGCCTGGGGGCGTGGCTCTCGTACGGAATCGGCAGCCCCAACGCCGATCTCCCCGCCTACGTGGTGCTGCACTCCCGCCTGGCAGCCGGTTCGCAGTCGCAGGCGCTCTTCTCGCGACTGTGGGGTTCGGGCTTTTTGCCGACCAAGCACCAGGGGGTGGCCCTCCGCTCGGTGGGTGACCCGGTGCTCTACCTTTCGAATCCCCCGGGGGTCACCGATTCGCGTCGCCGGCGGATGCTCGATGGTCTCTCGGCCCTCAACCAGACCAAGCTGGCCGATGTGGGCGATCCCGAGATCAATGCCCGAATCGCCCAATACGAGATGGCCTACCGCATGCAGACGTCAGTTCCCGAGCTGACAAATCTCGCCAGCGAATCGAAAGAGACCCTCGAGATGTACGGGCCCGACGTCAATACCCCGGGAACGTACGCCTACAACTGTCTGCTCGCCCGCCGGCTGGCCGAGCGGAATGTCCGGTTTACCCAGGTCTTCCTGCGAGGCTGGGATCACCACGGCAATCTCCCGAAGTCGATTCCCGACCTCTGCAAAGCCATGGATCAGCCCACCGCCGCGCTGCTCAAGGATCTCAAGCAGCGGGGCATGCTGAACGACACCCTCGTGGTCTGGGGGGGCGAATTTGGCCGCACGGTCTACAGCCAGGGGAGCCTGACGAAGGACAACTACGGTCGCGATCACCATCCCCGCAACTACTGCATGTGGCTCGCCGGGGGAGGAATCAAGCCCGGGATGGTCTACGGTGAAACCGATGATTTCAGCTACAACGTCGTCGACAAGCCGGTCCACATTCACGATCTCAATGCCACGATCCTGAATTGTCTCGGAATCGATCACGAGCGTCTGACCTTCCGGTTCCAGGGGCGTGACTTCCGGCTGACCGACATTCATGGCAATGTTGTGAAAGACATCCTGGCCTGATTCCACAGCAACCGGCCGACCGGCGCGATGTCGCTTCGAGTTCGTTTCGGCGGGGAGTTGCCGGCCAGTATTCACCGAAAGCCAGGGAGGGCACCCCTCTCTGGCTCTTATCGTGCCAGGTTGCGCCACCAGCGCAACTCGTTGGCTCCACGTTCGGCTGCCGCCACGATGTCCAGCCGTCCGTCGCCGTCAAGATCGCCCAATTGCACGGTCACCGAATTGGGCCACGGTGACTTGATCACGTGATGCAACCAGTTGCCGGTCGGATTACCCGGGTTCTCGAACCAGGCAATCTGGCCCTGCGGGCTCCAGGCGGTGCCCACCACGTCGAGATCACCGTCGCCGTCCATGTCACCGGCCGTGGCTTCAAAGCCCTGGGGAAATTCCCTGGCAATCAGGTGCTTTTTCCATTCGCTTCCCACGCCGGGATTCCCCACGTTTTCGTACCACGCCACCTGGTGCGACTCGGGAGAATCGGCGGCCACCCCGGCGGCAATTCCAAATGCCACCACCGCGTCGAGGTCGCCATCGCGATCCAGATCGACGGCATGTCCATGGGCCGGGAACCGGGTTTTGTCATCGACAATCGTCTTTTTCCAGACTCCCGACCGTGATGCCGCAGGATTCGCATACCACATGACCTGATGACCTGTGCGGGACGTTCCCAGCAGATCGGGCCAGCCGTCCCGATTGAAGTCGACCGCCTCGATCGTGCGGGTCTCTCCGACACCCGCTTCGATTTCGTGCCGCAACCACTCGCTTCCCCTTCCAGGAATTCCCACGTTTTCAAACCAGTCGAACCGGTTGCCAAACCGCCAACTGGAGGCGGCCACGTCGAGATCACCATCGTGGTCGAGGTCGGCCAGGGAGACATCATAAGAGCCGGGGACCTCTTTCTCGGCCGCCACCCGGTGTCGTGGCCATGGATGCAGCAGGCGCGACGGGCCCGGGTTTTCGAACCAGCGAATGTCCCACTTCATGTTGTCGACAATCACCAGATCGGGACGCCCATCTCCGTTGATGTCTCCCAGGGCATGTCGTTCCACCCGAATCGGCTGTTCTCCCTTCCCGTCCTGCCGTTGCAGGTATGAAAATCCAAAGTCCCCCTGCCCCCGATTGCTCAGCAGGTAGATGTTGCTGTTGGGTTCGGCGTCGGCACTCGTCACATCGAGATCGCCATCGCCATCCAGATCGGCCAGCGCACAGGCATACGAGTAGGTGCAATTCGACAACAATCGTCGCTCTTCGAGCCGCAGTGGCCCGGCCTCAAGGATCCGTGGCATCTCCCCGGCCGCCACCGGTTCACCCCGGGGATCCAATTGCTGGGCGATGACCTGCGTGTACACACGGTGCCCCCAGTCGTTCGGATGATTCACCCCATTTCCCGTCTGATCCCAGTCCTGCTTCACCTTCAGGAATTCGGTCCAGACCGAGGTGAGGTCGGCCACGGCAATACCGGGACCGGCCAATTCCTGCAGCGCATCCCGGTATTGGGGGAAGAGTTCCTGCTTGAGAGTAGTCCAGTCGCGGTTGCCCAGCATGGGGGCGATGAGAAGAAACTCGCAGTCCGGCCGTTTCTCCCGGACCTTGTCCATGATCTTGCGGATATTCGCCTGGTATTCGGACGCCGGTCGCCCGGCAGCATCGTTCATTCCAAACGCAATCAAGACCAGGTCCGGCTGACTTTCGACAACCTTGTCGATGGAATTGAGCACCCAGACAGTGTCGGTGCCGCTGACCGAAGGATTGACCAGGGTGATTTTTCCTCCAAACCGCTTTTCGAGGTGCAACCGGGTGAGCTCGGGATAGGCGGGTTGGAAGGGGGCTCCACCGGCCCACCCCGAGGCGTTGCACCCGGCCGAGATGCTGTCCCCGATCACCACCATCGCCAACGGCTGTTTGTTGAGCAGTCGATGCACCGACTTGGGAAGCCGCGCCGGATCAAACCTCGGGACAGGCCCTTTCCACAGCCCCTCCGCATGCCGGTAGGTAATGCAGGTCTGCAGGGCATGGTACTCCAGCCGGCCTCCAAAAAAGATCTCTCCATCGCCATCCCGATGCGTGAGTCGGTACTTCTGGGTCCCCGCAGGTCGGCGCAAGTCGGCGGGGATGCTGGAGGGAATCCGGGATCCGGCGGGCAACACGATTTCGTTCGAGCCGGGAGTGAACTGATAGTCCCGCCCCCGCTCAAAAGTCACATCGCCGTCCGAGTTCTGGACCGACAGGATCTCTTCAATCGGGAACAGAACTCTGGCCCGGGCCAGTCCCCCCTCGGCGGGCCGGATGAAGAGGACCGACTCCCCCTGCATGACTGTCCCCTCCCAGAAGGGGCGCAGCAGCTCGGGTTGATAGTTCCAGTCCGGCTGCGGTTTCTTCGCGTCCGGCTCCTGGGCGGTGGCCCGAGGCACGAGTCCGCCCACCAGCATGGCCAGGAGACTGCCGAATGCTGCGGCCAGACAAGGCCCCGCCAACTGACGACGACTGAAACTGGTCCCCATCTCTCGATCTCCGATGTGAGCGGCTCGCGTTCACGCCTCCTGGCGGACGCGCCGCTACTCTCTCGCGACGAGTGTGGGGTGTCAAGCGGGGGGAACCGATCTGTCAAAGGCACAACCACCGTCTGGCCCTGGCTTGTCCGGAAGCCGAGCACCAGCGTTCTGCGAAGGCGATCCGGCGACTCTGCCTCTCGTTCGGAATGACATCGGGAAGGCTACGAATCCCACGGTGGGGAGACACTCAGCGCACCAGGCGAATGATCGCCCCCGGTCGCTGGGTGGATCGCACGAGGCACCGGAACCGGGAGTGCAGCCAGACTCCCGCGGGAGTGACCAGCAGCCACAAGCTCATCGGCTTCCAATTCCCGGAATGGGTCCAGACCAGTGGGATCAGAAACAGAGCCGTCACTGCGAGGCAAACCGGAATCGCCGGATTGTGCCTCAGTTCCGACATCAGTCCTGCCCGAGACGGCCGCGTTCGCCCCGCAGAGAGTCGTCTCCTGCCAATCGTGACCGGCACTGGCTTCGGATATGCCGTTACCTTGGGCTGCGGATCGGCCGGTGCGACGGGAACCAGCCCGAATGAGTTCTCGGGAACCGACTCGGCCAGAGCAACCAGGAAGCGGGCAAACTCGCCTGCAGTCGCGGGCCGTTGCGCGGGAACCTTGGCCAGTGCCTGCGAAAACAGGTCCCGCAGTGATTCGGGCAACAACTCGAGCCCGGGTTCTTCGGTGAGATGCCGCATCAGCACCTCAGCCGGTGTTTCACCATCAAACGGTCGCCGGCCACAGAGCAACTCGTGGGCGAGGACCGCCAGGCTGTAGACGTCACTCGCGGCACTGTACTCTCCCCGCGCCACCTCGGGAGCCATGTAGTGCACTGTCCCCACGCACTCCGAATGTGGTCCCATCGATGAGGGCCAGACCTGTTTCGCGAGGCCGAAATCCCCCAGCTTGATCTGCCCCTCTTCCACAAACACATTGGCCGGCTTGAGGTCCCGATGCACCACACCCCGGGCATGCAGGTGATCGAGCACACTCGCCAGTTGAGCGATCCAGGTCGCAACCTGACGCACTCCCAACCCCTGGGGATTCTGCGTGAGCCAACCAGCGAGGGTCATTCCGTTCACCCATTCCATGATGACCCAGGCATGACCATCGGGGGTCTCCTTCAGGTCGTAAACCTGGACCAGGTGCGTGTGCCGAAGATTGAGACACTCGCGCACCCCGCGAAGTTCCACGGCAGGATTCCGCCACAGCCACTTGAGGGCGACCTGTTTTCCCTGGTCGGTCACCCCGGCATAGACTTCGCCAAATCCCCCGCAGTCCACCGGGCGAACAATCTGCATTCCCGGAAACGGTCGGTCACCCGCCTGAAAGTGGTACATCAGCCGATCACCTCCACGCGAAAGCGGAAATCGTCTCCCTCGACAATATCACCGTGCGCAAGGCGAGTGACAGTCTCGAAGGACCGGCCGTTCAAGAGTACACCCCGTTCCATTTTCAGCCAGAGGGCTCCCTGACGTTCCAGCAGGATGACCGTCTGGCTCCAACCGGGACAGACCAGATGGCAATCGGAACCCGGCCCCAGGAGGCAGGTCCCGCTCATCAGGATCACGGCATCGGCACGCCGTACCGGCCGATGATCGCTGAGAAACTCCAACCGTGCCGAGGGACTCAATCGATGCGGCATACGAAACCGCAGCGACACTCCCTCCCCGAGGTCAAGAACGGCCCCATCCGCCAGCAAGTGTTCTGTCTGCCGGGGCGCGTCACCCACGATGACGCCACGTTCACTGCGAACCAGATACGACTCCCCGCTGCGCACAATCCCGGCCTGCCGACGGGAGAGTCGCGCCTGCAAAGCGATTTGCCCCGGCTTCTGAACCGGATTCGGTCCGCCAATCAGGAATTCCCGCGCCAGCGAAACGCGAAAGACCCCGACCTGGTCAACCCAGAGTTCATGATCCCGGGGCTCATCGCAACCAGCCCCAGCGAACGAAGACTCTGAAGGTTCCATGGTACGTCACGAAGTTCCGGTTTGAGTGGAATCTGGTACACGGGCAGTGGAGACCCATCCTCCTGTTGGCGAAACGAGCGCCGCCCGCATCTGGATCAAAGGAGTCCCCGTTTTGAAGGGACGCTCTCGAGAAATCGCTCTCGATCAACCACAAAAAAACCACGGGAAGATTCCAGAGAATCTCCCCGTGGGGTCAAACCACCCGATACACAAACGATCACATCCCGGCCAGCACGGGTCTGCAGGATCGATTTCAGTGAGTTCCGAGATTGGCGACCCGTTCCGCGGCGACAGCCCCCTGTGTCGTTGACGCGGTCCCAAAGTGCTGGTCGATCTGGCGCGCGAGGTCGGCCGGGGCGGGCTCCCGGGCACTGACCGGGATGAGTCCTGTGAACTGCCCCTGTGCGTCCAGCACCTTCGTCTCGACATCGAGTTGCTTGTTCAACTCGGTGATGAGTTGCCGGGCCCGACTCAACCCTGAGTCATCCACGCTGAGATGACTGGCGGCCTGAGCGGCCTGGACCTGCTTCAGCCGTGCTTCAAGATGCTCGATCTCGACCTCCATCGTGCGCTTTTCATTCAGCATGGCTTCCAGCTTTTCACGGGCGGAGACCAGTGAACGCTCACGCTGACGGCGGATTTCCTGCTGGCTGGCGAGCGTCGCCTCGGCAGTCTTGAAACGCTGAAAACGCTGCGCCAGATCCCCACGAACCTCATCCGCCGTATAGCGGCGGCTGGCATATTGAAACGTCGCCTGACTGGATTCCAGATCCTTCCGCATCGTCAGGATCTCTCCTTTTTGCCTCTCGAGCCCGACCTCGGCCTTCGCAATCTCGCGATTCAGGTGGTCGATGTTGACCTCTTCCTCGGCAATGACATGCATGCAGGTCCGAACCTCGGGGATCAGGCTTTCCACCATGTCCCGGGCACGCTGGATTTCGAATTCAATGGGCACCCCCGACTTCAGGGCCTGGCGGGCCTCGCCTCCGGCGGTCCTCAGATAACTGGACAAATCCCTGCCGAACGCCAGGGTTCCCAGGGTGCCTGCCACGGCGAAGGCGATCAGTGATTTCTTGAGCATTTCCGTTCTCCCGAAGAGCCAGCCACAGACGGTTCGACGGACTCAACCACCATGGTTGACCCGCGTTACCTGAAGTCATTCGCTGGTCCGTGGGGAATCTTGAACAAAATTCAAACTCGCTGATCGTTGTTTTAATGATCGCTGTTCCAATCGCCACAGGGCGTGCTGGCCACCATCGGAGAACTTGCGACCGTTGACTCGGCCACAGTGTCTGGAGTCCACCGTCGGTTCGGCACCCCAATGCCTCACGACAGAGCAGTTCTTGAAACCTGAAAATGCACCCGGGAGTATCAATATGTACATTTGAATACTGGTACTTGCAGACCAAGGCGATGCCATCGGCCTTGGTCCATAAACCAACTATGAGCAGTTGATGTATTTTTTCTTGGATTCATAGATTTCGGAAATGGAAACATCGGAATAACCGATACATTTTGTCAAGTCGGCACAGTCGCTGTCGTGGGAATGACTCTCCTGACCGGCAAAGTCGGGTGCGGCGACTCCCAGACTGTTCACAGACACACTTCCTGAGCCCGTTTCCATTCGGAAAGCCCTCCAGTGAAGCCCCTCCTCTCGTCTATGCCTGCCTTTCCCTCGAAGCCCCAACCCAAATCCTCCGGGGCTTCCTCCGACCGACGGGGAAGTCGTCGCTTTTGGTCACTCGCCCTGGCCTGCCTGCTTGGCCTGGGAGCGAACAGCGGGAACGCTCAGGACAACTCGCCCGAGGACGATGAGCTGCGAACCCGGGTTGAGGAACTCGAGCGGACGAATCGCGACCTGATCCGCGCCCTGCGGGACCAACACGGGCTCGACCTGGATGATCAGGAAGACGATGAGTCGACCGAGGGCGGCCTGCAATACTACGAGATTGCCGACAAGGCCGACGACAAGAAGAAAGACGACTCGGGCAAAGGGACCGAGAAAAAAGAGAAGAAAGAATCCAAGCCGGAAGACGAGTGGTACGAGGTCGGCAGCGATCTCTCAATGTCGGCCAGCTGGAACAATGGTCTCGAACTGGCAACAAAGAACAAGGACTTCCGGGTCCACGTCGGTGGCCGCACGCAATTCGATTCCTCCTGGTTCGCCGTTCCGGAGAATGTGAACGACGACCCGACTCTGCGCAATCCCATTCGGGACGGCGTCGACTTCCGCCGGGCCCGTTTGCGGGTCGACGGAACAATGTGGGAACAGATCGAATGGGCGGCGGAGTTCGATTTTGTGAACTCCGCAGGTGCCACGTCGGCATTCCCAGGAGTCACCAACGCCAATTCCCTCGTCGCCCCGACCGACCTGTGGTGGACATTCACCAAGCTTCCCGTGGTGGGCAACATGCGGGTGGGGAACCAGAAAGAACCGATCGGTTTTGAACACCTCACCAGCAGCCGCTTCCTGAACTTTATGGAACGGTCGTTCAACCAGGACGCGTTCTACGGCGGTTTTGTCAACGGTTTTTCTCCCGGCATTCAATTCTTCGACACGGCCTTCGAGGAACGGACCACCTGGGCCCTGGGTGTCTTCAAGCCCAGCAACAACCTGTTTGGTTACTCGGTCGACAACGGAACGTACTCGATCACCGGCCGATTGACCTGGCTCCCCTGGTACGTCGATGACGGGCGCGGATTGCTGCACCTGGGTGCCAGTGCCCGGCAGGTGGGAATGGAAAACAGCACCTACCGCTGGCGAACCCGCGGCCCCGAACGGGCCGGGCTCAGTGCCCTCTGGCCCCTCTATGCCGACACCGGCATCATCGAGGGAGACAACATGCAGCAGTACAATTTCGAAATGGCCAGCGTCCTCGGCCCCTGGACCTTTGCGGCCGAGTACCTCATCAATCCGATCCACAACGCGGCGTTCTATAACAAGCCCACAGTCGGTACCGCCATCTACCAGGGTGGATACGTCGAAGCCCTCTACTTCCTGACGGGCGAATTCCGCGAGTATCGCCGTGCCGGTGGTTCGTTCGAACGGGTCATCCCCCACGAAAACGCCTTCTTCACCAACAGTGGTGACGGAACCACCGGTGGTCTTGGAGCCTGGCAGATCGGATTCCGCTACAACTACCTGGACCTGAATGACAAGGGACTCAATGGCGGCATCCTGCACGACTACACCGCCGGCCTGAACTGGTTCCTCAATCCCAATATGAAGGTCCAGTTCAACTACAGCATCACTGACCGGCAATCGATCATCGCCAAGCACGACGGTGTGATCCAGGGCTTCGGCATGCGGCTCGCCCACGACTTCTAGTCGCAGGTTGAGACACTCCGCCACTCACAGCCAGTCCCGGTCACCTGAAACCGCCCTCCCCAACACGCCTGCCTTCTCCTCGGAGGATTTCCCCATGCGATCCCATTCCCCATTCCGCGATCTGGTTCTGCCGGGGCTGCTGGTTGCCAGTCTCTGTCTCCTGGCGGGAACCTGTGGTGTCTCCCCACTGCAGGCGACAGAACTGTGCGACCAATGCTGCGACAACAGCAACGATCCCGAACTCTGGTGCAGCACCTGCCAGCGGGTCTGCAAAGAAAAAACCACAAAGAAGTGGGTCTACTGGTGTCGCGAGAAACAGTACTGCCAGCCCTGCGCGCCACGACTGTTCTCGTCCGAGGAATGCTTCGAGTGCGAGTGCACTCCCCGCACGAAGCGGGTCATGCTCAAGAAGCAGGTCAAGGAGACCCACTCACACCTGGTGTGTGAACTCGTGAAGCCTGAGAAACCAAAACCCGCGAAACCAGCGGACGTCCCCCCGGTCCCCCCCGCGGAAGGGGAACCCAAAGCCGCCAAGCCCGCCAAGACAGCCCGCACGAAAATTCCGCGGTCCAACAACCTGAGCGACCACGTTCCACCAGCCCTGGAAGACGAAGCGGCTGTTTCGCCGGGACGAAGTGCGGTTCGCTGAGTCCCCCTGCCGAAAACCTCGTTCATCAGCCCCGGGATCGATCAGGTCGATTCCGGGGCTGTCGTCATTGGAACTGCGAATCTCCCTGTCTGAGACAAATCCTGGTTGAGTCAATCTTGGTCGCCAGCAGTCGCACCGGGCGAAAACCGGAACGGGATGCAATGAGCCAGTGTTCCGTGGAGGTGCCCGGCCTCGGATCTATTCGCTCCCGACGAGTTCCACGGTGACACTGTCTGCCAGAAGCCGCCCCATGCGGGTCAGTCGATAGCCGGTTGACGTTGTCTCGACCAGTCCCCGCGTTTTCAACTGGCTCCAGGTCTCTCTTCCCAGCTCATCGAGGTCCCATCCATGATCGTGCTGAATTTCGCTCCGGTTGATCCCCGGAACGCGTCGCAAGCCGAGAATCACCGCTTCCCGGGCCCGATCCTCGGCTGACAGGGTCTCGCGGAATCCGATCGGATCCTCGCCCGACTCGATTCGCTTCAGCCAGGTGGTGGTACTGCGGTGGCCGACCTCCCGGGTCCCCTGCAGATACCGGGCCGCTCCGGGGCCGAAGCCATGGTAAGTCTGCCCCGCCCAGTAGGTGTGGTTGTGCCGACAGTCCCAGCCGGGCTCGGCAAAATTCGAAAGCTCGTATTGCAGCAGTCCCCTGGCGGGCAACAGGTCCATCGCCAGTTCGTACATCTGGGCTTCCAGTTCCTCGGGAGCAGCACTCAGGCGTCCCGCATTCCGCAGGCTGTAGAAACGGGTCCCCTTTTCAATGGTCAGTCCGTAGGTGGAGAGGTGCCGGGGCTGAAGTTCCAGCGCCCGTTCCAGGTTCCTTCGCCACGTGCCGAGGGTCTGACCGGGGACACCGAAGATGAGGTCCAGGGAAAGATTCGGGATCCCACCGCGCACCTGCTCGACCGCACGGGCGATATCCTCCTCGCGATGATCGCGCCCCAGGAGTGTCAGTTCGCTGTCGACAAACGACTGGGCCCCCAGACTGATGCGGTTGACCCCCGCGTCGACGAGAACTCTGACCCGCGCATCATCCAGCAGGTCCAGTGGATTCGCCTCCACCGACAATTCTCCTCCGGGTGCCACGCGGAACCAATGTCGCAGCAGCGAAAGCAACTGCGCCAGGTCGCCGGCCTGCAGATGGCTGGGAGTTCCGCCTCCGAGGAACAGCGTCTCCACCTCGACCGGAGTTCGCAGGGACGCCAGTTGTCGTTCCAGGGCCGCCAGGTAGCGTTGGACAAGTCCCTCACGCCCGACGACCAGGGTGAAATCACAATACTCACACCGCTGGCGACAGAACGGAACATGGATGTAGGCCGACCTCGGGGGCCGAAATGCAGCCAGCCTGCCAGCTTCGTCGGACACGCTTTCAACCCGCGATTGCGAGTGCAAAGCTGTGTCGGCCAGGGCCCGTGACTGGCTCAATCCTCCTCCTCATTCCGGCTGGCAAATACGGGAGCCAACAGGTTGTCGACAGGGGAGAAGTCGTCGGTGAGTTCGATTCCGCGGGAGATCTGAAGGAGGGCCGTCATGTGGCCGGAATCGACGACACTCCCGGTTGCCGGATCCCGTTCACTCGTCGCGAATGGCTCGTTGTGCCAATGATGACCACTGTCGTAAAGGCTCGAACAATCGAGCTTTTTCAGCGAGCAGGCCACGATAAACGTATCGCGGCGTTCGTCCGGCTCTCCCCGGTGATCGTCGCTGGTGAAGACGTAGACATAGGGAAACACGTTCCGCACGGTCTGCAGGTAGCGCCCCAGGAATTGGCCCAGGGGGTCGGCTTGCGTCAGACGCTGCAGTCCCCGCAGGTTGGCCTGAAGGCTGCTGTTTCCCTTCGCCTCCTCCAGCAGCACATTGAGCGTCGAATCGTCCATCACCCCGCGAAAGCCCAGGTTGTACCTGTTCTCGTCACGGCGGCGAATCTGCAGCAGGGGACGTTTACGCCCGGGGTACCACCGATCATTCGAGACGATCTCGGGGAACCAGTCTTCAGGAAATGGAGGCTGGATGCCTGGCAGGTCGAGTCCAAGGCTGCGGGCCTTTCGGCCAGGGATCTTGGACCGCGGGTAGACATCGATGATATTGACCAGGTAGACCCCTTCGTTGGGGGTCAGCAGTTCCTTCACCTGTTCACTGAATTCCCGGGTCGTCAGGTGCCAGGGAACCGAGAGGTCATTAAAGGCATCGCCGTAGACGAAGTCATAGGTGACCGCTTTCTCGGGACCGAGCGACATGTTCCGCCGCACCTGCTCATCCACAAACAACCGGGCGTCACCGATCGTCGTCTGGATCCAGGTGCCACCGTCCGCCGGAGGACCGTGTTTCCGGGAGAGTCCCAGTTCCAACTGGACTCCCTTCAACACGGCGGGATCAATCTCGGCCACATCGATTCTCGGATACCAGGGGAACTCATGTTCCAGCCAGCGTGGAAAGATGAAACCGCCACCACCGATGAACAGTGCACTGGTCTGCCGCGATCGCTGGTACAGATCCCGCACAAGCCGGATCTCATTGGCATGCCCCCCCACAATCAGGGCATCAAACGCCGATGACATCGAGAACGGTTCCGAGAACACCAGCCCCCCCATGCGGGCGTCATAACGCACACCCGACGCAATCTTTCCTTCGGGAACCTCCCGGAGAAAGTCGGCTGTGTCGGAGGAGGGAGACCAGGGGACCACCAGCTCTCCCTGGGTGAACTGGGTGTTCTCCCGCCAGTTCTTGCTCATTTCCCGCCAGGGCCCCGCGATCGCCTGCCACAGCGGAGCATCGGCGACCGCCGAGAGGAGGTCGAGCGCCTCATCGGCCCGCAACGCCCCCTGCGACACCATACGCTGGGATGGAGAGTCGTATTTCAGCCGTGATGGCAGGGAAATTGCCGTCAGCCGTTCCCCCAGTTCTCCCTCCACGGGAATCGAAACCTGGCGATTCCAGGTTTCGGCCGCGCGCTCGGTGAGCGCGGCATAGACCTCCTCGTAATCGTAATGCAGTCGATTCGGGGCGGCCGGGTTGTAATAGCTGTGAATGAGATAATCGAGCCGCAAGACCTTCACCATCTCGCCGTCCTGCCGTGCGGGATAGATATTGACGGCGTAGTAATCACTCTCGTCGAGGTATTCATCCAGCTGGTCGCGACGCAGGTTCAACTGCAATCCGACGTCATGCAGCCTGCGTCCCAATCCATGGGCCCAGTTCCCCCAGGCATCTTCGGAATTCTTCCAGTCCGCCCGCAACAGCAGCCGCTGTCGCGCCCGGTCTGCCGTTCGTTCGTCCCCCACCTGCAGAGCCTCCTGTTCGCGGAGGGCATCGTCGGCGAACGCGCTCGATTCGGTATTCCAGCCGGTCACGGCCTTCATCGCACTGCGGGTCATTGCTTCACATTGCCCCGCCGTCACAGCCGACAGAATTCCCAGCAGCAGCACGAACTGGATGGCCCCAAACAGGAGGAATACCCGCAGCGCCCGCTGGCTCCCCGAGACGATCGCCCCCAGCAGCAGCAACACACAGGCCGTAATCCAGATGATGTGCCGGGTTCCCAGTTCATCCATCAGCCAGAAACCCGCCAGGAACGTCCCGACAATCGAGCCCAGCGCCCCCCAGGCATAGATGTTCCCCACCGTCACCCCGGTTCTTTGGGTGCGTCGCAGAGCCAGGCTGGCGGTCACCGGCGAGATGGTCCCCAGGGCAATCGAGGGGGGCAGAAAGACCAGCGCAACAAGCAGCATGACCCACGCCTGCCAGGCCATCGTGTCCGGACGCGCCTGGTTCAGTGTCGACGCATACTGGTTGGTGAAGAGAATCGAGGCGGTCAGCAAGCCCGACAGCATGAACTGCCAACCGAGCGAGCGCCGGGGGTCAAACCGCTCGGCGATCCAGCCCCCCACATAATTCCCCAGCGAAATCCCGGCCAGCACGACGCCGATCACCGAGGTCCAGGTATACAGCGAACTTCCCAGGTAACTGGCAATCAGCCGTGACGCACACAGCTCGACCACCATGATGCAGACACTCGAGGCAAACACGATCAGGTTGCATCCCCAAAGCGCCCAAAACGCTCCCCGGCGCGACTCCTCGGCCGTGACCCTGGCCCGCGTCTCAGAAACCGATCGGGGGACATCCGCCACCATCGCCCGCAACTCTTCCTCCGAGAATTTCCCGGCATCGGTCCTTCGCGATTGGGATGCCACCATGTAGTCCTCGCCGGAGGGGGAACCCCCCGGAGTCGGCGAGGGGGTCTGCGAATCGGCCACAACATCACTCCCGGGGTGCCAAGAATCGAGAACAACCTGCTGCAGGGAGTATACAGGCGTGTGGGAGGAGTACCAGTTTGCGGGCCGCAGCGGGGCGGGATACGATCGCGGTGACAGCAGAACCCGTGGTCCGAAGCCCGTTCCGGCAGACTCGCGTCGTTCGCTGCCGATCGCGACACTCCCCCCGACGATCCTTGAATCACCATGGCTGCCACCCGTTCGAGATCCTCCTCCACTCGCGGTCGTGATCCACGGATCGTTGCCGGCGTTGTGGCTCTCGCACTGTTCGGTGGTTTGGGGTTCTGGGCATGGAGCAGTTCTTCACCCGCCCCAACAGACAAGGCTGCTCGCTCCACCCCGGTGAGGGGAAATCGCAAGAAGAAACTCCCCGATCCATCCCCCGACCGAACCGGCGAAGCCGACACCACAGTCCCCGAGATGACCGTCGGGAACCGCACGCAGAAGACGCAGGAGAATCGTCGGCCCAGGGGTGCTGCCACCGACCAGCCCACTGCTGAGTCGTTCCTCGTCGTCGTCGAGACAACGGAGCCGGGTTTCCGGGTGGAGGTCGACGGAATCCTCGCGCGAGACAATACGGGTGAACCACTCGTCACCCCCTGCGAAATCGCGCTGGCTCCGGGACCGCGATCTTTCCGACTGGCACGGCGCAGCTACCGGGATATCACCCGCGAAGTGGTCGTCATTGAAAACGAAACGATCTCTCTGGAAGCGGTGTACGACCCATTCGGCGAACCGACAGGTTACTTCGCCTCCCCCTTCCATGAAGTCGCGGTTGGCCAAAGTGTCGTAATTCCGCAATTGCTGGCGGGAGGCCTTCCCCAATCCCCCTGGCTCTCGCAGGATGGACTCGACCTGTGGTTCGCGGGCGAGGGTTCACCCGGACGGGGCGTGTTTCACGCCCGACGGAACCACACCGACCTCGCCTTTGAAACGTCCACGCTGGTGCAGCGCACCTCCGAAGCCGTGACCAGCCCCGTGGCCACCCAGGATGGACTTCTGGTGGCATTCGTGAATCCGAACCAACGGCAGGTCCGCTCGCTGGTTCGGTCGGAGAACACCGATCCCTTTCGCCCCGGCCCCCCGCTCCTTTTTGAAGAGGACGGAACAGAACGCTGGCCCGCAGTGGCTCTTTCTCCAGAAGGCCGACAGTTGTTTGTGTTGACCGAACGGGGCAACCGGCAACGGATCCGGACCGCCAACCGTCGGGGAGAGAGTCCCGAGTTTGCATTTGCCAAGGGAGCCCAAGAGACTCCCGGCAATACCCCGCGCCTCTCGGCGGACGGGACGACCTGGTACTGGATTGACGAGGGCAGCATCCTCAAATCCCCCCGTGGCGACTCGAAAACTCCATTCGGTCCCCCAACCCGTCTTTGTGACCTTCCGCCAGAAATGGCCACTCAAGCCGCGAACTGGCCTGGTTTCTGCCTCAGCCATGACGAACAGTGGCTGTGGCATCCCGAGGGGGAAGGCGAAACGGCGGCCCTTGTGGCCGTGAGAATCCAGGCAGCTCCCACGCATGGCCCCCGGTTGATCGGGCGACCGCGCAGTGCAACGGCCATTGCCGCAAAACCGGAACCGTCACCTGCGGCGGAAACCTCGTCCCCCGGGATGAGTGAGGTCACACCAGCCCCGGAACCGCTTTTCACCTATCCGGCATTTCGTCGGCAACTCGCCGACCTGCTGCTGATCGGAAACCTGGACGATGCCGACCAACTTTGGCAGAATGCCCGGCAACAGATGTCGGAACCATCGATCGCTGCAACTCTGAAAGACGACGAGATCGACCTGCAACTCGCCCGCGGATTCTGGCAGAGACTGGGTGAGGCGGTGACGGCTCTGAAACCCGGAGACAAGCTGCGTCTCGGAGGATCGAACCGGGTGATATCGCAGGTGACTCCCGACGATTGGAGCGTGGTGACCAGATCCAATTCGGGGCAGGAGCGGAAGTGGGAACTGAAGGAACTTCCCCCCCTTGAGTTGGTGGCGATTGCCGACCGGATCACTGGATCCGGGACTTCCGACGTCCCGCTGCAATCAGCCGGTTTCCTGCTGCTGGCGGAGCAGGCAGAAACGTCCGAGTTTCGCAATCGCCTGCTGCGTGCCGGCCCCGCCCAGGCCGATTTTCTCGCCCGGTGGAATGCACGGGAATTGCTCGAATTGAAGTTGGAAGCCGAGGCGGGGAACCTGTCTCAGGCTCGCCGTTTGGTCGAACGCCTGGTGAAGCGTTCCCCCCAGTCTGCCGAAGCGAACGCAGCCCGCGAGGAACTGGCATTGTTTCCCCAGAGAATGAAATGGACCCCGAAAGGGGGCCAGCAGTGGCAGCAGATCTCCCCTGATATCTGGGAACCGCAACAACCGCGTGCTCCCGGAGGATACCTCGCCTCCGCCCGACAGTACCGGAATTTTCGGGTCGTGCTCGACTGGCGCACCACCGAGCCGACGGCGCACGGTGGCGTCTTCTTTCGCTATGCGGGAACCGGTCCGCTGCGCCAGAATGCGTGGAAACTGCAACTTGCCAACGATGCCGGGCTGACCACGCCAGATCGCTTTTCCACGGGAGCCCTGTTTGGGATCAAGCCGCCGGTGGCCAACCGCACGCGGCCGGCTGGTGAATGGAACACCCTCGAACTGGAGGTCAAGGGAGATCGGGCCATCGCCCGGATCAACGGGGAACCGGCCCTGGATGCCGTCCTCAATGACCCCAACATTCCCGAGCGGGGTGAAGTCTGCCTGGATGGCGAATTCCGGGGGATCAGTTACCGCGGCGTGATCATCGAGCCGTTGCCAGA
>DNUF01000068.1:35639-79488 GCA_003508595.1 Planctomycetaceae bacterium | reverse complement strand
GTGACCAGAAACCGAGTGACCAGACATCGGGTGAGAGGTGGTCGGTCGGCTGTGGCTGGGGGAAACGCCTCCCACTGCGGAGCTTCGGCCAATCCGGCGTTCATTCACCCGAGAACAGCGCCTCCACGAACTGGTCGGCATTGAAGACCTCCAGGTCGTCGATCTGTTCACCAAGACCGACGTATTTCACAGGCAGATTCATCTGCTGTCGAATGGCCACCACGACACCCCCCTTCGCAGTTCCATCGAGCTTGGCCAGCACGAGTCCCGTGCAGGCCACCGACTCGGAAAACTTCTGCGCCTGGCTGACCCCATTCTGGCCAGTCGTCGCATCCAGGACCAGCAGCACCTCGTGGGGGGCCCCGGGAATCCGGTCACCAATCACCCGTCGGATCTTCTCGAGCTGCTTCATCAGGTTCTGTTGAGTCTGCAGGCGCCCCGCCGTGTCAACCACCACAATATCGGCACCGATTTCGAGTGCCCGGGCGCAGCCCGCGTAGGCGACGGCGGCAGGATCGGACCCGCTCGGCTTGGTCACAATCTCGCAACCGATCCGATGGCTCCACATGGTGAGTTGCTCGACCGCGGCAGCGCGAAATGTGTCACCGGCGGCCAAAACGACCTTTCTCCCGGCTTTGTGCAGCAGGTTGGCCAGCTTCGCGATCGATGTCGTCTTGCCGACACCATTGACCCCGGCCACCAGGATGACGGTGGGACCGGTGGGGGCGAGTGCCAGGGGAGAGAGCGGCAATTCGGGATTCCAGGTGACAATCCCCTCCCCCTTCAACAGCGACTTGAGCTTCGCCTTGACCGTCTGCCAGATCTCATCCAGGACGACAGTACGGCCGAGGTATTTTTCGCGCAGCTCGTCCACGATTGCGCGGGCCGCGGGAACTCCCATATCGGTGCGGATCAGGCGGGCGAAAAACTGCTCCAGCTTCTCTTCCGTGAGAATCTCACCGGTCTTGAACAGGTCGCGGATGTCGGTCTGCAGCAGTTGCTTGGTCTTCTGCAGCCCCTGCTTCAGCTTGTCAAAAAGTCCCATCGATCTTGCCCTGCGGCGGGTGCAGCACTGGCACCGCCCCTGCCAGCCCTGTCGGTTGTGTTCCACCGTCCACCCGATCAACGACGGGGCCGGGTTGGGGGAACCTGGTGTTTCGGAGCACCGGCATTGCCTGCCGGCCGGACCATGGCGACGGCTGCCCGGGTTGCCCCTTCGAATATCGGCAAATCATACGAATCCATTCTCTGAACCGGCAAGGCGCTTGGTTGTTCCTCCGCCCGGCGACGGCTACCATGACCGGCATCGATCGGTCTCCGCCCGCCACCCCTGACCGAGCGACACTCGAAGAGGGTGGCTGCTGGCTTGAATCATGTCTCAGAACCGCTTCAAGACCGTTCTGCTGTTTGGTGCCCCCGGGGTTGGGAAGGGGACCCAGGGCCGCATCCTCGGAGAAATCCCCGGCTTTTATCACCTCTCATGCGGGGAAGTCTTTCGGTCGCTGGACATCAACTCGCATGAAGGCCGGGAGGTCTGCCGGTTCACGTCCAAGGGAATGCTGGTTCCGGATGAGATCACGATCCGCATCTGGAAGCGTCACCTCGACGGGCTCTGCATGCTCTCGTATTTCAAGCCCTATGAAGACCTGCTGATCCTGGACGGCATCCCCCGCAACCGAGCCCAGGCCGAAATCCTCGAGCAGTACATCGACGTGCTCAAGATCGTCCACCTCAAGTCGATCGACATGGAAGCGATGATCCATCGGATCCGTCGGCGGGCCATTCGCGACAACCGGGTCGATGACGCCCACGAGGACATCATCCGCAAGCGGTTTGTCGTCTATGAGGCCGAGACCCGACCGGTACTCGAGTACTACACCCCCCGGCTGATCACCGAGGTGGATGCCATCGGTTCTCCGGCGGAAGTGCTGCTCAAGGTGCTCGAATGCGTTGTGCCGGTGCAGAATCGCCTGTTCCGCAATGAAGAAGACTGACGGGAGCAATCCCGCCAGTCTTGCTGCCCGTCCATTCCCCCGCTCGGCGCCTCCAGGCTGTCCCACCTGACGGGATTCGCCAGAAATGGTTCACGAAGGTGTGCTGGAGGGGGCCTTAATTGGCCGACAGCGACTCTTCCTCGGCGGCAGGACGATTTGCAGTCCCCGGGAGGATCGTGAATTTCTTCAGACCAATCTCGTCACGCCCAGCCCTCAACCGGAGGAAGTACTCGCCGGGGGGAAGGGATTCGTCGAGGTTGAAGAAGAAATTCGCCCGCAGCAGTTCGCGTCCCACGGGGACCCCGACCTTCGCCAGCGACCGTCCGGGAACCCGTTCCCCTTCCACACCCGACTCACGCGACTCCTGCAGCCAGCAGTCGAGCCACAGGTCTTCGTGGGGGGGCGTGAGTGTCACCTGCGCCAGCATCTTTTCTCCCTGGCGGAACTCCCGGCGGGAATCGGCGAGATGCTCTCCCACCTGCAGGGTCCCCAAGTCCAGCGCCAACAACTTGTCGGAGGGGCGAATCACCCGCTCTCGACCGAACATTTCGGCAACTTCCGCTTCGCTCATCGGCTCCAGCGCCAGCGGTCCCTGCGGGCCGTTCGACTGGTAGGGATCACGAATTCGCTCCCAGCCCACCGCTGCGACAGCCCCCATGGCGAGAACCATTCCATAAGCCAAGGCCGGTCGACGCGCGTCACACTCCGCCCCGAAGATCGGCTCCAGCCATGACAGGCAAGCCTGCTGGCAACGACCGGCGGTCACGGAAACCCAGCCCAGCCAGGCACGGGAATTCAGCCACTTCCACTCGGCCGATTCCACAAACGCGAGGTAACTCGCAAACATCACCAGCGGAAAGATGTAGAGACCGAGGGTGAACATCGTCATGAAGTGGAAGTATGCCCCCACTCCGATGGCAATCCACTTGAACCAGATCGTTTTCGAACGGCCAGGATGGAACACCATGAAGATGAAGGCGATTTCCCAGACAATCGTGACATATCCAAACACGCTCAGGATCAGCGGATGCTGCGACAGCCAGTCTCCCAGTGGGTGGATGTTGTTGACATAGGTCATCGTCCAGTACATGAGCTGATCGCCGTTGAAGAATGCCGGGGTGTGCATCTTCGTGATCGCCGCCCCAATGTAGACCACCGCCACCAGTACCTGGACCAGACGTGCTGGCCAGATCGGAAAGACCGCGAGTGGCAGTGCGTCGGAATCAGCCGAGACAGTCCGTTTCCGCAATGCATCGAGCGACCACAAGGCACCACAGTTCGAAAGCGTCAGCAGCAACAGCAGATGCGAGGCAATCACCGTGTACTTGGTCAGGGTGCCCAGTGCATCGAGCAGACCAAACCAGGTGTACAGAAACGTCGCCAACGCCAATGAAATCCGCGTGTACCAGCCCAGCGACGAAGCCACCAGTGAGACAATGAGGATCGCATGCAGGGCGACGGCCAGGCTTCCCCCGGGAATGAACACCATTCCGGCCCGCTGGAAATTCACATCCAACGGGGAGGGGGCGCCGTCGGTCGAATAGAACTCGCGGGCCCACGGATGCCGAAAGCAGGTGTCAATCAGCAAGACCAGCGGCAGCACGATCCGCATCAGGGACATGCCGTAAGGGGGCTCTTCGGCATAGAACCAGTCCGCGAGGCGGCCAAGGCCACGGGGGGCCTCATCGTTCGTCACGGGGTTCGTCACGGATGTGTCGGACATGTGGGGGACAACTCCTGGAAGAGCAGGCATTGCTGACGAAAAACAACCGTGATTGTCTGAGTTGCCGGAGCCCTGCCGTCATCAATGGACGACGGCGATTTTCGTGCCGGCCGGCATTGACCTGTCAATTGGCACTCGGGGCGAGCATCTGCCCCATCGCGCTCGAGGAGGGAACCCGTCCTCCATCGGTGCGGTAACCACTGGTGGGTGTCACGATGACCGGCGACCCACTGCGTGCCTCAGCCTGCAACCGGGGATTGTCGGCGAACATGCGGGCCGCCTGGCGGGCGATCCAGGCATCGTTTTTCTCAACCACCGTGAGATCGGGAAGGGTGACCGACCGGATGTGGTAGTACGAGAGCTTGTCCTTCGGCTCGTCGTAGCGGGTGTTCCACACCGCCTCGGGGAGATTGAACTTCTTCGCCCAGCATTCCTCGACCACGAAGATCCGGGTGATCGGCTCATGGGTGGTGTGCTTGAGCACATTCAGCCCGATATGAGCCGAGAAGTTGTTGAACGTGTCATAGTTCTCCCGACCAATCATGCCATAGGGATGAAATTCTCCCCACGGTGCGGGAGTCAGCCGGTAGTAGTTCTGGCTTTCCCCTTCGGCAATCACGTGCATGCGGGTGTCATAGGCGCTCCAGCCACAGAACATGTCCCAGACCAGGTAGTACATGATCGGGTGCGAGACCGTCCCCGCATTGAGCATGTGTGACCCGAGGCCAACCCCCAGTGCCCCGAGATAGAGGGCGATAAACGCCGTCGTGATGTTCCGAACCACCTTGACACTCCTTCCGTGGAATGCGGGTCCCCACTCTCGGCCGCGCCGACCGATTCTGGACCCAAATGTCCCGTTTCCCGGGAGTGGACGGGAGTATTTCGGGTTTCGGGGAATGGGTCAAGATCGTTTGGACCTATTGAGACCGGCGTGTCGCCGAGTGGATTCATCGGGCCATCGTTCGCGATGACAGCACGACGCGACTGAAATTGGCAGATTCCCTGGGGGTTCGGTTGCGTGCCAGGAGATGCCCGGCGTCGGCTTTCTACGGGCGAGGCCACCGTCGCATTCGTCACATCCGTCAGTGTCGTCGCAGTTCGCCTCGGGCGCGGTGGACCTGCGGGATGCAGTGGACTGGCAACGTGACTTCCCAGGGCCGGCGGGTTATCGTGAAACGCATTCGATGCGGCATTTCCTGATGTTTGTGTGAGACTTTCAAACCGGGAATTTCGCAGGCGACATGAACTGATACGAATTGCAAGACAGATTCTGCCCCCCCCATCTGTTGAGAGGCTGGCATGTCAATCACGATTCCGCCCCCTCAAAAACGCGTGCTGAGGGGTTACGCGGTCGACCCGAGCCTGGCGGTTTCGCTCTCGACTCTGCCAATCCACGAGTTGCGTTATGAGGTCGACTGGGAGGAACTGACACCGCGAAGTTCGCTTTCGCCTGCGCCCCGGACTCGCCGCCGCGGATCACTCCGTTCTCCCGAGGAGACCGGCAGCTATCCGCAGGGCGAATATCTCGAGATCATCGACTACGACCCGGCCACCGGCGTGTTTTATGAGCCGGTCAATCTGGACGATCCCCACCTGCTGGCGCAGGGAGGACACAAGCCGGATGTGGGCAATCCACAGTTTCACCAGCAGATGGTCTACGCGGTCATGATGACCACAATCCGCAATTTCGAGCGGGCCCTCGGACGACGGATCCTGTGGGCCGAGCAAATTCCGCACAGCGATCGCCCGCAAAAACCGAGTCGAGCAACACGTCCGCCCCTGCAGTTCGGTTTCGTGCAGCGTCTGCGTGTTTACCCGCATGCACTGCGCCAGGCGAACGCCTTCTATGACCCGGAACGAAAAGCCCTGCTGTTTGGCTACTTCAACGCAAACCCCGCCGACCCAGGTCTGCAACTTCCCGGCTCGACCGTCTTCACCTGTCTGAGCCATGACATCATCGCACACGAAACGACGCATGCGATCCTGGACGGTCTGCATCGCAGGTACATTTTTGCAACGCATCCCGACACACGGGCGTTCCACGAGGCGTTTGCCGACATTGTGGCACTGTTCCAGCACTTCACGTTTCCCGAAGTCCTGCGTCACCAGATCGCACTCACCCGGGGAGATCTGCAGCAGCAGAACCTGCTCGGGCAACTCGCCCAGGAGTTCGGTTGGGCGACAGGGGGCTATGGAGGACTGCGCGACGCCATTGGCGGCTTCGACCAGAATGGGGAATGGAAACCGAAATCTCCCAGCATTGATGATTATCGAACCCAGAAAGAGTTTCACGCCCGCGGCTCGATCCTCGTGGCTGCCGTCTTCGAGGCATTTGTCAACGTCTACCGCGAGCGGATCCGAAAAGTGCTCCGAATCGCCACCAACGGGACCGGCAATCTGCCCCAGGGAGAATTGTTGCCCGACCTCGTCGATGAACTGGCCCGGGTCGCAGCCGACACGGCGGCGACTGTCCTGCGGATCTGCATCCGGGCTCTCGACTATTGCCCGCCCGTCGACCTGACTTTTGGCGATTACCTGCGAGCGCTGATTACCGCCGACAGCGACATGGTGGACAATGACCAATATGGCTATCGCGTCGCTTTTGTCGAAGCCTTTCAAAAACGTGGCATTTCCGTGGCCGGAATCAACACGATGGCGGTCGAAAGCCTGCGGCATCCACTGCATGACACACATTCGCTGGCCCACAACGAATTGATGGAAAAACGGCACCGACTGTTGGCCAAATTCCTGCAGGAGGTGAAATCCCAGATCGCCTACGCCAAGAGTCGGGCGGAGCTCTACGAGAAAACACTCGACGTGATCAATGGTATTCGCCGCACTCCCGCCAGGGTGAAACAATCAAAGAAATCGGAAAAGGCCCCTCTTCTTCGGGGACTCAACAAGAGTCTCAATGAACTGCTGCAGTCGTTTCTGATTGCGAACGATGACCGCACTTCCAACCGGAATCGACACCTGCAGGAACTGACAGGTCTCATGTTCCCCGGATCGGGCCAGACTGGAACCAAAACCGAGATCCGCAATGCCTGTGAGAACCAGGGTCTCGAGTATGGCTACCTGACCGGGAGATATGCCTCCTACGTCATCGACAAGGTCTGGCTGGCCAATCGCGCCGCCCCCGACGGGCGAATTCTCGATCATGTCATCGTGACATTGGTCCAGAAACGGGGTGTATTTTTTGAAAGGGACGCCCTGACCGACACCTGGAAAATCAAGGGCTACTTCGTGGATGACCACACTCCTTCAAAGGAGCGACCAGAGAACTCCATCATCTTTCGCGGTGGCTGCACCCTGATCTTCGACCTGGAAAAGCAGCAACTGCGTTATGCCATCAAGAAAGACATCGACGACAAAGCGAGAATGCTGCGGCAGTTCCTGTACGAGCGGGAGCAGCAGGAGGCGGGGGAAGAGACCTATTTCCCCTCGAATACGCTGGCCAAACTCTCGGGCCCGTTTGCCTTCATGCATTCCCATCACCCTGCCGGGGAACACTCCCATGACTGACCGCAAAGCTCCTGTCGACTCGATCCGGGTTCGCATGTACCGCCAGGGATTCGGCGACTGCTTCCTGCTGCAATTCTTCGCCGGGGAAGAGCGAGTCTTCAACATGCTGATCGACTGCGGCATCAAGCTGGGAACCAGTCGCGTCGATTGCCCGATCGAAGCCGTCATGAACGATCTGCGCCAACAATTGACCCCACCCGGAAAAAAGAAACCCCGGCTCGATGTTCTTGTCGCCACGCACGAGCACTGGGACCACATCGCATTTTTTAATCCCCGGACTTCGACACAGACAGGATCGACCCAGAAAGACCTGTTTGCTGATTTTGAGATCGGTCAGGTCTGGCTCGGCTGGACCGAAGACCCGCACGACAAAGATGCCAAAGCACTCAATTCGCGACTTCGGCAGGGGGCGGTAGCCCTGCAGGTCGCTGCCGCGCACCTGCATGCCAAAAAGTCGGTCAGCGATCCAGAATATGAAACCCGCCTGTCGGGTCCCGAAGACGAACAGGACCCCAGGACCGCATTCAACCTTGGAGTGACCAGGATCGCCGAGTTTTATGGCTCAGAGGCAGGCCACGGGGTGAAATTGTCGGCGGCCAAAGGACGCAGGAGCCTGAAGACCGAGGAAGCCCTGAAGAACATTATTGAGATTGGAAAAAAGCACGGAGAAATCTGCTATTTCCAGCCCGGCACACTGCTGGATTCGCGCCCAGTGCCGGCCGGGGTTCGCATTTACGTCCTGGGCCCCCCCAAGGGAGCGCTGCTGAAGAAGTCGAATCCCTCCGCAGGCCGCGCGCAGGAAACGTACATGAGCATCGACAACGCCGGATTCGGTGCGTTCGTTGATGGACTGCTGGGACTTGGCGACGATGCAACAACTGCGGCGACTCCTCTGGCAGGATCCCCCTTTGCAACGCGTGCCAGTTTCGACATGGCAAAAGCCGAGAAGCATCCCTACCTCCGGCAAACCTACTTCCAGAACGACGAGAAACATCGCCGAATTGACGACACATGGCTCGACGCCGCGGGGCAATTCGCCCTGCAACTCGATGGTGCCGTCAACAACACCAGCCTGGTTCTCGCCATCGAATTCATCGAGTCGGGGAAGGTGTTGCTCTTCCCCGGCGATGCCCAGGTCGGCAGCTGGTTGAGCTGGCACGATCTGACATGGAAGATCCGCTCGGGCACGTCCACAGAGACCAGGACCGCAACCGACCTGCTGAACAACACAGTCCTCTACAAGGTCAGCCACCACGGCAGCCACAATGCAACGATCAAGGATAAAGGGCTCGAATTGATGACCCATCCCGAACTCGTCGCCCTCATTCCCGAGCAGGAAGAGAGCTATTCGGGGATTCTCCACGAAGAACTCTTTCAACGCCTGCAGCAGCGTTGCCGGGGACGGGTGATTGTCTCGGCCGACGAAAATCATCCCGCAGAGAACATGCAAACGCGGAAGCCGGAAGGACTCAGCCAGTCCGAGTGGGCCTCGTTCAAGAACCGGTTGAAGGTCACCAAAACCTACATCGAATACACCGTCTCGAAATGACCGTCCACCCCGGAACTCCCGTCGACCGTTGCCTTCGGTTCGTTCTGACCTGAACCCAGGTTCTGGCGTCCAATGACACATCCATTTTTTAATCCTTTTCATACAAATTATCCATTTGCTCTATAGACGTTCAATGATTAGCATGCCACTTGAATCGTTCACCGACAACTTGTTCAACCGACAACTTGTTCATCAGGGGTGAGGGGGCTCCCCGAGAATGGAATGGATCAACTACCACCACCTGCTGTACTTCTGGATGGTTGCCCGTGAGGGGAGCGTCGCCCGTGCGGCGGAACGCCTGCTTCTCGCCCAACCGACCATCAGTTCTCAGCTGCACAAACTCGAAGAGTCACTCGGACACCGGCTTTTCAAACGTGTGGGCCGCAATCTCGTCCTGACCGAGATGGGGCATACCGTCTACCGATATGCCGACGAAATCTTCGCGATTGGCCGCGAATTGCAGGATGTGGTCAAAGGGGGAGCGCAGGGATCACCCCGTCGACTCCATGTTGGAATCGCCGATGCTGTTCCCAAGCTGATTGCCTACAAGCTGCTCGAACCGGCTCTCGCTCTTCCGGAACCGGTTCACCTCGTCTGCCTCGAAGACAAGCACGAGCGACTTTTGGCCGATCTCTCTGTCCAGGGGATCGACATGGTGATTGCCGACAGCCCAGCCCCCCCTACCGTGAAGGTGCGGGCGTTCAACCATTTGCTGGGGGAATCGGGGCTGACCGTGTTTGGTCGGTCCGATCTGGCGGCACGCTACCGGGAAGGTTTTCCTGGCAGTCTCAATGACGCCCCATTTCTGCTGCCGTCGAACCACTCCGCCACCCGCCGCCTCGTCGATCAATGGTTCCGCCAACGGGGAATCCGGGTGGCCGTGCGTGCCGAGTTCGACGACACCGCGCTGATGAAGGCTTTTGGCGAGGCGGGGGTCGGGCTGTTCATCGGCTCAACCGTTCTCGAGCGGGAAATCGGCAGCCAACTGCAGGTGCAGGTGATTGGTCGACTCGACGATGTGCAGGAACGGTTTTATGCCATCACCGTCGATCGCAAGTTGAGGCACCCGGCCATCGTCGCCATCTCGGAAGCGGCCCGGAATCACCTGTTTCACGCGCCGGGAGGTTCGTCCCACGCCAGTGCCGCCCGGTAGTCCGCCTCGGCCCGGAACGCTTCCAGCAGCGTGTCGATCAGTGTTTCGGCCGCCTCGGCGGCCTGCTGCTCGCGCAGGTTCACCGCCAGCAGGTCCGAATCTCCCAGGGCAAATTTGCGGCGTTCGATCGCCGCCATCTGGTCGGCAAGCCGCTGCGCTTCGCGTGCCCGTTCCACCTTGTCGCGTGCCGCCACCAGGGTCTGGTAGGCCTGCTGCACCTCGATGACCACCTTGTCCTGGGTGATTCGCCGCTTGGCGTTGACCTGGGCCAGTTTCGCCTCCACTGCCGCACTCTTGCCCCGGGCCTTCCGCCGCTGCACCGAGAGTTCCATCATGACTCCGGCTTCCAGCTCGAATTGCGACTTGTCCATCTTCTTGCTGGTCGGTTCCCCCACATCCTGCGAACCAGTCATGAATCCGTCGACAGCCGGGCGGAAGTCATTGTGCGCCTGTGCGAGGTCAACTTCCAACTGGCGGTGCAGCAGGTCCAGGACCCTCAACTCGGGGCGACGTTCCACGGCCAACTGGATGTCAGCATCGACCTGGTCGGGAACAACGGGACCGGGGGCAGGAAATTCGGGGAGTTGCTCGGGAGATGGAATGAACGGCTTTCCCGAGGCATCGCGCAGGTAGAGCGACAGCTTGACGGCGCTCATCTGCAACTTCCGCCCCGCCTCGATCTGCTTCGCTTCCCGCGACATGATCAGTCGGCGATTGTCCTGCAGCAGAGGAGGCTCCTTGTCTCCCAACTCCACCTGCCGCTCGATGCCGGCATTCCGCTGCCGGGCCAGGTCCAGAACTGTACTCGCAACCTGGTAGCGTTCTCCGGCTGCCACCCATTCCCAATAGGCGTAGCTGGCCGCCTGGACAAAATCGATCAGTTCCGCCTGGATCTCGTACTCCACCTGCTGCCGGCCATAGGTCGTTTTCCAGACATTCGCCCGGCGTTCATCAATCGTTCGGTTCCGGGAGAACGGCACCAGCACCCCCGCCTTGAATTCCCCCCCCTCGTTGGTCGCCCGCTCGAGATACCACGGCTCGAATTGCCCGCCACGTCCGTTCCGATACGCAGCAAAGGCCTCCCCCCCCGAGTACAGCGGCTGGGCCACCTTGACGGTGTTGCGGTAGGTCTCGTAGTAGCCCAGGGGCTGATTCTCGCTGCCAGCCAACAACTTCAGGTCGTAGGCCCCGGCAGCCGCCATCTGATCCCCTGCCGCAATGTCCCTCTGACGCAGGGCCGCATCCAGCAGCGGAAACGACTGGTAGACCGACCCGATGACCTCGTCGAGCTTGAGGGTTCCCTCAACTTGATTGCCGGGTAACCCTTCGTCAGCAGGCAATCCCGGAACCACCCGGATGTCACTGTCACTCGCAGCGGCAGAATCGGCATCAAGGTCGTCGGGCCCGGCCTGAAGGGCCGAGACCAATTGGACCCCGGTCGACTGTCGATCTCGTGGCGCTCCCGCCACAGACTTCCCGTCCTGCGGCACGGGGGAATTGGCCGGTTCTACGGCCCGGTGATTCGTCCCGGCCAGTTCCGGCCTGGACTCTCGGAATTCCTCTCGGACCGCTGTGGACACCGTCTCCCGACCCCGTCCCGAAGAATTCGAGGCACAGGCACTCACGAGGCAACTGAGAGCGATGGGAACGCAGAGGCGACGCACAGTGGGGCTCGCAGGATCGGTCGGGCGGATCGGGAAGAGGATTGCCAACCATCACAGTTTGGCGGATGCAGCCTCCCCCCGTGGTGAAAAGATCGGCACAAATCGCCAAACCCGATAATCCTTCGAGAAAATCAATCACTCTCCAGACCAAAACAACCCCCCAAACCACGCAAGCTGCCCGACCTTCCCGTGCCGAGGCAAACCTCGATCGAAGATTCCTGGGCATCTCTTCCTGGATGGGCCCTAGGTCTTCACCTTGGGAGGCTTGCTCCCCTTTTTGCCCTTCCCCCCCTCCTCGGAATAGACATTGGTCACAGGGGGAAATCCATTGATGCGGCGCCAGGTCTCAAACCAGAGGGGAACCTGGTCCAGCAAGACCCAGCCGCTGGCCCGCACTCCCTGTCGCAGGAACCGGGGCTCGGGCCATTCCTGACTCGATTCATCCGGCTGGATCAGGACGCGGAATTTTCCCTTGCCATCGTCGGTGGCATCGACCGATGCCACCGTGCCACCAAAGGTCCCGATGGCCACACTCGGCCAGCCGGCAAACTGGATCGCTGGCCAACCTTCAAACTGCAGGCGCACCTGACGCCCGACCTGAACCAGTGGGGCATCGTTGCCATCCAGCATCAACTGCACCGCCCGATCATCTGTATCGGGAACAATCCGGCAGATCGAATCCCCCTCCTTCAAGACCTGGCTTCCCTGGTTGGGATAAATCTGCACGATGAAGCCGTCAAAGGGGGCGATGATCTGCTGGTTCCGTTGACGGGCCAGCTTGCTCTCCGCTTCCAGCAGTTCCTTCTCGGCCTTCGAGATTTCGGCCTGGCTTTTGGCGATATCGCTTTCCGCCTTGGCCACATCACCCCGAGACTTGCGGAGCGCCGCCTGGGCATATTCGATCTCAGCCCGGGATTTCTGTTCTTTCGCATCCCGATCGGCCTGCTTCGCCTCCAATTCACGCTTGGCCCCCTCGATGTTGGCCGCAGCCTTCCGCACTTTCGCCTTGGCCTCAACAGCCTTCCGTTCAGCCTCCTGGAACTTCAACTGCGAAGCAATCCGTTCCTCAAACAATTGCTTCTGACGTTTCAGGTCGAGATCGGCCTGCTGCAGACCGGCCGACAATTCCGCCAGTGTTTGCTCTTCCGAGATCACCTTCTGTTCCGCCATTTCCACGTACGATTCGGCGGCACTCACCACCTGGGTCAGCACATTTTCGTACGCAGTGACCTGAGACTCGTATGCCTTGACGATGGTCTGAGCCGCCTCGAGGTTCCGCTGGTTCGCCTCGGCCTGAACCCGGGCCGAATCGCGAGCCTGGCGGCTCGCCGTCACCTGCGATTCGAGGCGCGACATCAACTCGGGATCAAGATCCTGGATCTCGGCAATCAGCTGGTCCTTGTGGACCCGGGCATTTTCGAAAATCCCGTCTCCCAGTCGCACAAGCCGCCCCTTGATCGGCGATTCGATCACCTGCTCGCGCTCGTTGGTCGAGAATGCAATCACCTCGCCGGAACCCCACAGGGACTGCTGCCAGGGGGCGAATGCCATCAGCACCAGGCTCAGTCCGATCAGGGCCATCAGCCAGCGCGCCAGACGACGGGCGCGCTGGGAGGAACGGGCCAGCCGCAATGAGGGCATTGTGGCCTCCCGGAACACCCGCCGTGGAGTCGGAGGGTTGCTGGAAATGCGGGAGGGGGCTGCGGGAAGGGTCACTCGGGATCCAGGCATGTCAATCTCCGGGCAGAACTTTCCGGTCTCAGGTGTCATCAAGTCTCAGTTCCCGCAGGGCGGGACGCTCCCAGGTCGAGCCGGTGGTCACACAAAGCGGCAACCGCCTCCCGGCCGGTGACCAGCAACAAAGTCCACGGCTGCCGACGGGCAATCAGTTCCGTCCCCAGGGCCATCGCATCCGCATCCGAAAAACCATCGAGCAACCCATCGACAATCAGCAATCGGGGGGGGGCGACAATCGCCCGGGCCAGCGTCAGCCGGCGCAGTTGCAGTTCGGTGAAGGGGGCTCCCTGCGGGGTCAGCGACGTCTCAAGGCCGTCGGGCAACGACTGCACCAATCCCAAAAGGCCAACCCGCGACAGGGCCTGCCGTACATCATGCACCGACACCCCGGGCCGACCCAGGTGGACGTTCTCGGCAATCGTCCCGGTAAACACCTCGGTCTGACGGACCAGGGTCACCCGTCGATGGAGCACATCGGGTCGCACATCGCGTGGATCAATGTCATCAATCAGCACCTCCCCTCGCTGCGGCTCGAGCCAGCCGGCGACGAGATCCATCAGCAGCGATTTGCCACTCCCCGAGGGACCGCAGACGGCGAATCGTCCTCCCGGACTCACGTGGATCGACACACCCGAGACGACATCCCCCCCCTGCCGATTGACGAACCCGATGTCGCGCAGTTCGACCCGCGCAGGACCATCCCCCGGCAGAGTCATCAATCCCTGCTGCCGCTGGATCGGGAGGTCAAACAGATACCCCAGCTTGTCCACCGAGGCCAGCAGGTCGTAGAAGCTCTCGATATGTTTGCCCAGCTTCACGAAGGATCCCACGATCACCGCCACGATGAGTTCCGCCGCCACCAGTTGCCCCAGCGTCAACTGCCCCTGCATGACGAGCCATCCCCCGGCTCCCAGCAACAATGAACTCCCCAGGGCCTGCAGCAGCAGGGCCGAAACCACCTGCCTCATCAGGATCTTGAAGTGCTTGCCCCGCGCTTCCAGGTAGTCGAAGGCGAGTCGATCGGTGCGGTCGAGGGCGAAGTCGGCCGCCCCATCATAGTGAAAAGCCAACGGGCAGGCGGCCAGATCTTCCAGCCACGCCGCCATGGCATACTTTCGCTTCGATTCCTTGATACTGGTCTCCACCGCTCCCCGCCCCATGGCCAGGATGATGAACACCATCAGGCTCAGCAGGACCACGTCGATCCCCAGCAGCCAGGGATGGTAGAACCCCAGGACCAGCATCCCGACCAGCGTGCCAATCACCAGAGACACCCCGTCGAGCAGCAAGCCCGACGCGACTTTCTGGACCGTCACGACATCGAAAAAGCGGTTCACCAGTTCGGGCAGATGCACCTCGCGGATCGCCTGTGATGTCACCCGGGGCAGGCGATAGGCCAGGTCTCCCGCCACCCGTGCGAACAATCGTTTCTGAATCGTTTCCACCACCACCGTCTGCAGGGCCTTCAATCCGGCTCCGAATGCCAGGAAGGCAAACACGAAGACCGTCAGCACAATCAATGGCTGAAACAACTGCCCGAGTGCCACCGTATTGACGAGGGATTCGACGGCAATCGGCGTCGCGAGGGCCAACAGTCCATTGACCGCAGCAAACACCACAATCACCCCGATGTCGGACCACTCGGGTCGCAACAGATAACGCAGGCGATCCCAGGGGGTGGTCGCGTGTTCCTCCCCGGCGGAATGGACCACCTCTCCCACATGACCTTCAAACACCACTCCCCGCAGCAGCCCGTCCGAAGGCTCCTTTCCCAATAAATCCCGCAACCCGTGCCACTTCACCCAAGTCGGACCAATCCCATCGGTCCGATAGACCCTCACCCGTTTTCCCGCCTGCCCACTCAATCCCACCAGTTGGCCGGCCTGCGGCAACCAGAGCACCAACGGAGCCCCGCACTCGGCGAGATCGAGGAAGTCCTCGACACGCCCCTCGACAATCCGGCACTGTTGCGACAACGACTCCGAGGCCTCGTCAATCCAGACAGTCCAGGAATCGGTCACCTGCCCCGGCTCGGCCAAGGCGGCCTCCTGAAGCGCACGCTTCAACGCCTGCCGATCCAGGGAATACCCCGCATCCAGCCATACCTGCTCCACCAGGGACTGCAGATCATCGATCGAGAATGCCACCGTCGGACTCACCGGGCGCAGTGAACTCGTAACCACGTGCCAACTCTCCTGAAAACGTCCATTCGACGCAATAGGACCGGACCGCGAATTACCAGTTTAGGCCCCCCTGCTGTTTTTACAAAATAGAATTAAAACAGTTTCTCTTTTGTTTAATCTATATATTACAGATCGCCACAACCGGGAATCTGGAGAAGTTGGGGACCACAGGGGGCGAGAAGAGATGGCAACTGCAGATCAGGCCTGGGACAGGACGATGGAGCAGAGAGTCTGGCCCATCGCCCGAAAAGGATTTCTGTGATGTCCCGCCACATTCTGACTGCCGGCTTCCAACTGCTGTTCCCACTGCTGGGACTGGGCTGTTGTGCCATCGGGGACCCCTCCTGTGACGTCCCTCGGGAACTCTACGGGTCTCAATTCGGACGGAACCTGGCCTACTGTCCAGATACCGCCTTGGAAGGGCTTCCCTGCGAGAGTTGGTACTGTGACCCGACCGGATGGACGCCGGAATGCCAACCGGCTGTCCAATGCGGCCCACAGTATCTCCCTCCGGCAGAATCCCGGGCAGCGGTTTATGCCCTGCCCGAGATCCGCCCTCTCTCCACCCGCCCCCTGCTCAATCCCCAGATTCCTCCACCACCAGTGTCCGATTGATCTCCAGCGGGCCCGCCACCTCCTGGCGCACCCCGCTGGGCCATTCGACGATCACGCGGTCGACCTGCCTGGCAAGATCGAGTCCGAAATAGAGTGGCATCCGGCTTTGGCTGAGATACCCCGACTGTCCATCCAGTACCTGGACCTGGGTCTGCCCTCCGGCCTGAACTTCCACCCGAGCTCCCAGACCATCCCGATTTGATCGCTGGCCGCGCAATTGAACCTGCAGCGAAGCCACCTCCGGGTGCCTTTGTTTCAGGTTGCTCACCAGTACCATCGGTTCGCTGTTGAAATCATTGGTGACCAGGTCGAGGTCGCCATCCTCATCGAGGTCGAACATCACCGATCCTCGTGAACCCAGGGCCCCCCAGACGACGACGCGCCCCGATTCCCCCTCACAGTCGGGGTGATTCCTGTCCGGACCGTCACACTGCAGTTCATACCAGGGAGCGGCAATCCGCCTCCCTCGCCGTGGTTCCACCCCCAGGACAAACTCGGAATCCACGAACCGCTGACCGCGCTGATTCAGCAGCAGTGAGTTCGGGTGATACCGCCACTGCAGGTTCATGCAGGAGGTGATAAAAGCGTCTGGCCAGCCATCGGCATTGAGATCCCCCACCGAAAGCCCCCATGGCCAGTAGTTCTCGGAATTGATCGTTTCGGAAACCTCGCGGTACGTTCCATCCGGCCCCCCTTCGAAAAACGCATTCCCGAAAACGTTCTTTCCCGGTCTGCGGCTCCGCAGGTACGACTCGGGCATCGCCTTGGGAGAGGCCTTTTCCTTTTCTCCAACGCCATAGGGCTTGTCTTCCCACATGTCGGCGTGCATGTTCGTTGTCGAGAGGTCGATCCGGCCGTCATTGTTCCAGTCAAAGGCCTTGACCCCCATGGAGCCCCAGGGGAGCACGGGAAACAGGGTGGTTGAGTATGACTCGAAGCGTTTTCCCTCCCGGTTGATCCAGTACTCATCGTTTCCCTGCATGCACAGGACATACAGATCGATCCATCCATCCTGGTTCAGGTCGAGCGGGGTTGCATCTCCACTCCAACCCCGGTGATCCAGACCCAGCTCTTCACTGACATCGCGAAATCGCCCCTCCCCCTCGTTGTGGTACAACCGGCTGCGTTCCGCCCGTTCCGGATAGAGATGGGCTGCAAACGCCTCCTTCATCCCGATGAAATAGGGAGATTCCTGTTCTCCACGATCTCCGCTGTAGCCCACTTCGTCCCCCGTGAATTGCCCCACATTGACGACAAACAGGTCGAGACGGCCATCGCGGTCATAGTCGAAAAACTCCGCCGACGACGAATGGGTCATCGATTCGAGGCCCGCCTCCCGGGTCACATCGGTAAAGACTCCCGTTCCATCGTTGCGGAACAGGGCGTTCCCATGACGGGTGGTGGTGACAAACAGGTCGGCATCACCATCATTGTCGATGTCGGCAAAAGAGGCGGAGACCGACACCCGACCGGGAAGCCCGACACCCGCCCTGAGAGTGATGTTCTCAAATCGGCCCGCCCCGAGGTTCCGCCACAGCTCATTGCCACCCACCTGGCGGGGAAAATAAAGGTCCAGGCGGCCATCCCCGTCAACGTCGGCAACCGCCAGTCCATTGGCGTGGTCGTAGTGATTGAGCTTCCAGTCGCGGGTGGAATCGGCAACTGCGCGATTCACAAAGGTGATTCCCGACTCAGCAAGCCGATCTTCGAAGGTAAAGTCCTGGCGAATGTCGAGATCGCGATTCGCCTCGCGCTGGGCGGCTTCGCGGTCCTCCATCCACGGCGCATAAAACAGGTCGTCCGGGTGCGACTTGTGAACTGTGTGTGGACCATCTCCGAAAGGTTCATTCAGCACCGCCCGCATCTGGGCCAGCATCACCCGGAACGAGTCTTCGGCCAGTCCATCATAGAACCCTCTCACCCGCCCCTGGGGATCCACCAGGGCCACCTGGGTGCTCTCGGTTTCCGGTGTGGAGGGACGAACCACTCGAAACTCTCCGTCAACGATCCGTTGGCGATCGTCGGCACTCCCCGACAGAAGCGACCAGGATCCTTCCGATGGCACACCAGGCTGCGACAGCGCGGTGGCATCCTGTTGGCTGTCCCCATTGCTTTTGGCCGGCAGAAATGTGACCAGCGAGACCCGCTCGCCGTCCGGCCAGACCTGGATTTGCCGCTGCAGTCGGGCCAACCGGGTCGCAAGCGCCCGGCCGGGGGCAGTCTGGTCGATTCCCGCGAAACTGGCCAGCCAGACCTTCCCCTGCAGACGGGAACGTTCAAAGGGGCGACCGGCCTGGTCCACCATTGCAAAGTCTCCGATCGATTGCATGACCGGTGGCGTCCTGGCCCCCGGCTTGCGTCCCAAGCCCGCTTCATCCTCGACATTTTCCGAGCCCGCACGCGGCTTAGAGTCATCGCGATTCTCGGAAACCGGTCGGGCGGGAGGAGGAACCGGCGCGGAATTCCCGGTGCAGCCCGAGATCAACCCCAGAAGAACCGCTCCGCCCAGGCACCAGACCGCCCCAATGGCCTTCGGACCGCCCACGAGATTTTGCATCGACACTGCTTCCTGGTCCCTGATCAAGATGGCTGAGCGCTTCTGCCACTAATCGTACCAACTGTCCCGCGAATCCAGAAACCTGTCGGCTCGAAGAAACGGCTGATTTTCGGGGCACACCTGCACCCGGTGAGACTGCGTTTGTGTCCCGGGGACCCGTAACGAGCATCCCCGCCGCGCAGCCTTTTCGACGACCTGCTAAACTTCTCCGCAGTCCAGTTCCCCTCCATGGCACCGTCATCCTCTCGGCCGAGCGATGCCCAGTTTGCCCCCTTCAGCACCAGTTCCGCGGGATACACAGGTCGTGCATCTGCTGCAGACATTGCGGCAGACGCGTGGGTGGTTGTTTCCATTGATGGGGGCCCTGCTGCTGGCGGGATTCGGCTGGTGGATGCGGCAGTCCCTCGAACAGGAACTGCGACAGTCGGTGATTCAGCAACTGACCACCGTGCGGAATGCAAACGTCGAAGCCCTCCAACTCTGGCTGAAGTCCCAGAAGCAGAGTGTGACCCTGGCGGCACAATCCAAACGAGTGGGAGGGGCGTCCGCGAACCTCGTCAACTTATCCCCCAAGCCAACTCTTGAGAGCCTGCAGAGCTCCCAACATCACACAGACCTGGTCGCGAGTCTTGAGTCCTGGGTGACCCAGGGGGAGTTTGAAGGCTTTGTGCTGCTCAACCGCAACCGGTTGATCATTGGGACCTCATACCCCGAATTGCTGGGGAAGCAGGCTCCCCAGGAATACGGTCGGATCCTGGAACCGGTGTTTGCAGGTCAGACGGTGGTGTCGCGTCCATTTCCCTCGGCAATCCTTCTGCCGGACGAAAAAGGGAACCTGCGGGCCGGGCTCCCGACGATGTATGCGGTAGCCCCCATCCGGCAGAATGGGGAGATCATTGCCGCACTCGCCCTGAGGATTCGCCCCGACCTCGATTTCACCCGCATCCTGGAGGTGGGGCGTTTGGGTGAATCAGGCGAGACCTATGCCTTCGATGAGTCGGGACTGCTGCTTTCGAAAGGGCGATTCGACAGCGACTTGAAGCGTTACGGACTGTTGCCCGACACCGAGTCCAGCCAGTCGATTCTCACGCTCACGATCCGCGATCCCGGGGCCAATCTCACTTCGGGTGAGAGACCCCGCTCGTCGCGTGAACAGCTTCCCCTCACGCATGCCGTCCAACAGGCCATCAAGAGCCGGGCACCGGGGGTGGAGATCGATGGCTATCGCGACTATCTGGGGATTCCCTCGGTCGGAGCCTGGGACTGGCTCGCGGAACCGGGCATCGGGGTCATTACCGAAGTCAATCGCGACGAGGCCTTCCGTCCCGCGGTGGTGATCCGTCGCTTCATCTGGGGGCTTGGTTCGCTGTTGTTCCTGGCGGTCGCCACGATCCTCGGCGTGACCTGGCTCCTGGCGAAGTGGCAAAAGACCGCGCGGCAGGCGGTCCTGGCCGCGCAGCAGTTGGGACAATACACCCTGGCAGAGAAAATCGGTGCCGGTGGGATGGGATCGGTCTACCGCGCGCACCACGCATTGCTGCGGCGCCCGACAGCGGTCAAGCTGCTCGACCCCGACAAGACCAACGACGCCGCCCTGAAACGCTTCGAACGGGAAGTGCAACTGACCAGCCAGCTCAATCACCCCAACACGATCGCGATCTACGACTACGGCCGCACTCCCGACGGATTGTTCTATTATGCCATGGAACTGCTCGATGGCCTGACGCTCCACGATCTCGTCCAGCAGTATGGCCCGCAGCCCCCTGGCCGGGTCATTTCGCTGCTGCGACAAATCTGTGGATCGCTGTCGGAAGCCCACTCGCTCGGGCTGATTCACCGCGACATCAAGCCCGCCAACGTGCTGGTCAACCAGCGTGGTGGAATGTTTGATGTCATCAAGGTCGTGGACTTCGGACTGGTGAAGGAACGTTTTGGAGACGAGGCCCGCATCACGCGGGCCAACGCAATCACGGGAACCCCGCTGTACATGGCCCCCGAGTCGATCGATCATCGCCAGGAGGTCGACCAGCGAGTCGACCTCTATGCCGTGGGGGGAATTGGCTACTACCTGCTCAGTGGTGCCGAGCTGTTTGAAGCCGAAAGCCTGTTCGAACTGCTGAAACTTCAGTCCACCACGATGCCTGATCCCCCGAGCCTGAGAACGGGTGTCCCAATCCCCTCCGACCTGGAACGGGTCATCATGCGCTGCCTGGCCAAGTCGCCGGTCGATCGCCCACAAACGGCCGAGGCCCTCGAGCGCCTGCTGTCCGAATGCGGGGATGCCGACGGGTGGACTGTCGAAATGGCCCGGGAGTGGTGGCGGCGCCGTGAGGCGGAACATCCAGCCCCCAGTGCAGCTCCCGGGGAGACCATTCCCGCGCCTCCCACGGTGCTCTTACCGCGTGCGCGTCCAGTCAGGAATGACTGACCATTCGAAGTTCCCCTTTGACTTCCCCCTCACCCTCCCCGATTTCCATGCCTGCCTGTTTCTCGAACGGTTCACTCACCGCCACTTTGCGAGGCTTTTGCTTGTCCCTCGGGACAGTGAGACTGCTCTGGGGAGGATTGACCTGGGGGGGGTTGATCTGGGGCTGCTGTCTCCCCCTGGCAATCCCCGCGGTTGTTGCCGCCCAGGAACAGCCCCCCGCGAATCAATTGACTCAGGCCGAGAAAGACGCCGGCTGGATCCTGATGTTCAACGGGAAAGACCTGACGGGCTGGCAGAACAGTTCCGGCGAGCCGAGCCGCCGTCCCGTGGAGGAAGGGAGTCTGAATCCGCATCGCTGCGGAGGCTACATGCTGGTCTACAAAGAACCGGTGGAGAACTTTCAAGTCGCACTCGACTTCAAGATCAGTCCCAAATGCAACAGTGGCGTCTTCTTCAGGACACATTCGCTGACCCCCCGCCCCGGCAAGGATGTCGGCTTCAATGGTCTCGAAATCGCCATCGATGACACGCTGACCGCCGGCTTCCATGACACCGGGGCGATTTACGACCTCGTCAAGCCGAAGCGAAATGCCATGAAACCCGTTGGGGAGTGGAATCACCTCGTCCTCACCTGTGATGGCCCCCGGGTGACCGTGGAGATCAATGGAGAACAGACAACCACCATGAACCTGGACGACTGGAATGAGGCGAATCGCCGGCCGGATGGCTCGGATCACAAGTTCGACATCGCCTATGCAATGCACCCGCGGAAGGGTTTTCTGGGGCTGCAGGATCATGGCAGTGACTGCTGGTACCGCAATCTCAAGTTGCGAAAACTCCCCGCCCCGAAGTGACGCCGCCCGGGCAGACTCATTCGCGAATCTTGGTCCGCCGGACCTCTCGTCCCGGTTGTGCATCCCGATTTTTCTGAGCTGGAGTGTTTCCCTGCCTCCCCCAGGTCGATAGAATACCGGTGGAGTTGAGAATGAGTCTCAATCCCACCAGCCTGGTCCCCTGCCCCCCCTGACGGTTTCCATCGTGTCTGAAATCGTTCCGCTTTCGCTGCTCGTTCGCGGCGACTCCGCCCGTGTGGCCGATGTCGGTGGTGATCCTCACCAGGTCAATCGCCTGCGTGAACTGGGGCTGCACGAGGGGGTCTCCCTGAAGATGGTTCAGCCGGGGCGGCCGTGCATTATCGCCCTCGGCCCCCAACGTCTCAGCCTCCGGTCCGAATTCGAAGACCAGATCCTCGTCGAGGTCCAGCGCGGATGAGCACCCTCGCCGAGCTCACTCCGGGAACCCGAGCCCGCATTGTCTCGGTCTCCGGAGCCGATGCCATCGCCACCCGCCTCATGGAAATGGGCCTGATCGAAGGGGAGACGGTCGAGTACCTCGGTCCCGCCCCGCTGGGTGATCCGCTCGAGTTCCGCGTCTGTGGCTATCGTCTCTCGCTGCGACAGACCGAAGCCCGTCGCGTTCAGGTCTCGCCCCCATGAATTGTCCGCTGGTGGTGGCCCTGATCGGCAACCCCAACACGGGCAAGAGCACCCTCTTCAATGCCCTGTCGGGATCCCGGGCACTCACGGGCAACTACCCGGGAGTCACGGTCGAGAAAAAAATCTCCAGCACCTGGCTGGGTAGCCATATCGCTCAAATCATCGACCTTCCGGGCACCTACAGCCTCGCGCCGCGCTCTCTCGACGAAATGGTGGCGGTCGATGTCCTCCTCGGACGCCAGCCCGACACCCCCCGTCCCGATGTTGTCGTCTGCATCGTCGATGCCTCCAACCTCGAGCGGAACCTCTACCTGGTCAGCCAGGTGCGGGAGATCGGACTCCCCGTCGTGCTGGTCCTCAACATGACCGATGTGGCGGCCGAACGGGGTGTGACGTTCAACCCCGAGCAATTGTCCCGCCGACTGGGCTTGCCGATCGTCTGCACCGAGGCGCACAGGCAGCGGGGAATCGACACTCTGCGTGTGGCGATTCTCGACGCCGCGGCTCCCGGCGCAACGCCCGCCCCTTCACCGGTTGTTTTTCCCCCCGAGTTCCTGGCCGAGTGCGAGGCCCTTGGCGATCAACTCAGCCAGTGGAATCTCCCCCCGCTCCCCCTGTTTCTTCGTCAGCGACTGCTGATTGACGTCGGGGGCTGGCTCGAAAGCCACGCAGGCCAGGGCCACTCGGCCGAACTCGCGGCCTGGTTGCAGCAGTCGCGGGCGCGGCTGGCCGAACGAGGCTGCCAGGTCCCGGCCATTGAGGCCCGCTCGCGCTATCGCGCCATCCGCGAATCTCTGCAGGGGGTGGTCACCCGCCCCGAGATTGCGCCCAATACCTTCAGTGATCGACTGGACCGCCTGTTGACCCACCAGTTCATCGGACTGGTGCTGTTTGTGCTGCTGATGCTGGCCATCTTCCAGGCGATCTACCGGGGTGCCGCCCCGGTGATGGAGTGGTGCGAGGCGGGGCAGGAATGGTTGGCCGACCTTGTCGGACAGTGGTTCTCCCCGGGCCCGCTGCAGAGCCTGATCACCGACGGCGTCATTGGCGGGGTCGGCTCGGTGCTGGTCTTCCTCCCCCAGATCGTGATCCTGTTCCTGTTCATCGCCCTGCTGGAAGACTGCGGCTACATGGCGCGGGCGGCGTTTATCATGGACAAGCTCATGACCCGGGTTGGGCTCTCCGGCAAGTCGTTCGTCCCGCTGATGTCGTCGTTCGCCTGTGCCGTGCCGGGCATCATGGCGACCCGCACGATCGAAAACCGACAAGACCGATTGACCACCATCCTGGTGGCTCCGTTGATGAGCTGCTCGGCACGACAACCGGTTTACGCACTGCTGATCGGTGCGTTTTTCCCCGCCACCTATTTCGCCGGGAACTGGCTCGGTGTGCGTGAACTGGCCCTGTTCGGCATGACCGCCCTGGGGGCGGTGGTCGCCATTCCCACGGCATGGCTCCTGAAACGGTTTTTCTTCCCTGGGGAAACGCCCCCCTTCGTGATGGAATTGCCCACGTACAAGTGGCCCTCCCCACGGCTGGTTTTCGCCCGGGTCTATGACCGGGCACGAGCCTTTGTGGTCCGGGCTGGCACCCTGATCTTCATGACCAATGTGCTCGTCTGGGCGGCCGGATACTTTCCGGGAGACCATTCACGGGTCGATTCTCTGCAGACACAAGTCCTGGCACTCGAGGAAGAACAGGCCTCCCAGGAAGCCGAGCGTGACCGACAGAGTGCCCTCAAGGCAAAGGCGGAACTGGTCCTCGCCTCGGGCCCCAGCGGTCGCGGCATGGTGCAGTCGCAGCCCGAGCTGGCCGACAGCGCGCGGGCCCTCGCCGCAGCCGAGCAACGCCTGTCGGAAATCGAAACCGAACTGGAGCCCCTCAAGGCCGAGCGAAATGCCGAGCGCAGTCGCCTGCTGGAAGAAAGCCTGCTGGGCCGGCTGGGCCACGCGATCGAGCCGGTGGTGCGTCCCTTGGGGTGGGACTGGCGGATCGGGGTCGGGGTACTCGCGTCGTTTCCCGCCCGCGAGGTGATCGTCTCCACCCTGGGGACGATCTACAGCCTGGGAGGAGAAGAAGAGGGACTGGACGATGCCCTGCGGAGTGCCACCTGGCCTGATGGACGGCCGGTCTACTCCGTTCCGGTCGCCCTGTCGATCATGGTGTTCTTCGCCCTTTGTGCGCAGTGCGTCTCCACGCTGATGGTCATCCACCGGGAGACCAACGACTGGCGGTGGGCGGCCTTCACCTTTGTCTACATGACCGCTCTTGCATACCTGGCAGCCCTGGTGACCTACCAGGTGTCGCATGCGTTGTTCGGCTGACCACCCCCATGGATTCGCAATACGGCCAAACCCTGGTGACCCTGGCGATCGTGGCCGGTGCCCTGGCCTGGTGGCTGCATCGGGCGTGGTCGAGTTGGTCGGGTCGACCGGATGACGCCGGCTGCGGAGGGGGGTGCCAGGTGTGCCCCCAGCGCAATACGACTGCCGACCCGACCGGAGCCACTGGGTTTGTCCCCCTGGCCGCACTGGACCTGACAGCACGGCAACCGTTGCCGAATCAGAGCCCTGGGCACAAGGTCGCAACGCGGACATGAATCGGAGCCCACTCCCGTTTCTCGCTTCGACAACTCCGCGATAAAATCACGCGATCATCGCGATAAAATCACGCGATCTCGGCGATAAACAAGTCACGCGGATGTTGCGACAGGATCTCGCAGCCCGTTTCAGTGACCAGCACATTGTCGATCAGCCGGGCCCCCAGCCGCTCTTTCCCCAGGTAAACCGGCGGCTCCACCGACAGCACCATCCCGGCTTCCAGCGTGTAACGGCTGTCGGCCAGCATGTGCAGTGGTTCGCCCCAGGTCGGGGGAAAGCCCGGTGCCAGGCCATAGCCCGTGGTATGGACCCGACCATGCTCCAGCCCGGCCGCGGCAATCAACCGTTTTGCCGCGGCGTGCGGACGGGTCGCCGGGACCCCGGCCCGAATCTCAGCCCGACACGCCTCGGAGGCGGCGAGGACCAATTCCTGCAGTTCCCGCATCCGCGGTGTGGGTTCACCGAGACAGAAATTGCGTCCCAGCGTCGAGGTGTATCGGTTGCAGGTGGCTCCAAACTCAATGTTGCCAAAGTCCCCACGCTGCAACCGCCGTCCGGTCGGGGCACCATGACTGAAGCACGAGCGATCTCCAGTCACCAGGTTCAGGGGACTGGCCGCCAGAAAACTTCCCTGCGACAGCAGGCTCTGGCAGACGACCCCGGCCAGTTCCAGTTCGGTCGCCCCGGCTCGCAGGGCCCCTTCGAAGGCGGCCTGCGCCCGGTCCGCCCGGGCGGCCGCCTCGCGGATATACGCCTGCTCGGCGGGAGATTTCACCAGCTTCAGGTCACCGATGAGGTTGGTCGGTTCGGCCATGAGTGCCGAGCCCAACAGGCTGCGCAGGGCCCCATAGTGATGGGGATGCAGGTAATAGGCGGGGACTTCCAGCCCAACCGCGCCGCGCAGCACCCCGAGGCGATTGGCGACCCGTTCGAACGGCCCAATGGGGTCTTCATTTTCGCCGCCGCCATATCCCACCACCTCATCCACCCAGGCATCGACCTCGAATTCATCGCATTCCCCCTGCCGGGTCAGAATCGTGAGAGGGCCGGGACTGGCTGGAAAAAACAGGCACTGGAATTCCTGGTAGCTCTTGGCGTCGGAACCAGTCAACCAGTGGATCGAGACCGGATGGATGGCAATCAGCCAATCGAGCTTTCGAGCACGCAATTCTGCGCGGACCCGGGACCGGCGGGACTCAAACTCAGCCGTGGTGAAATCATGCTTCGACATGTCCCGATGATAACGGTTGCTCCGGGGGATGACGACCGCGCCCCCGGGCCCCGCCCCGCCTCTCACCGTTCCAAGTCAAGGGCAGAGTGGGAATGCTGCCACCCCGATCACAGCGATCATTCCCCCCGCGTCTGGAACAGGTCAAGAAAGCGGTCTTCGTAGTCCCGGAAGACCCCCAGCCGATCCAGCTCCTGCTTGAGTTCAAAGGCACGAGACCGGTCGTGTCGGGCCTGGTCGAACAGGTTTTCAATCGCGGTCCGCTGTTCGTCGGTCAGGGCTTCCTGGGGAGACGGGAGTGCGGGTGGAACGGGAAGGCCATCGGCGGCATCCTCTCCCCCTTCCGCATCTTCAGCCGTCTCCAGATCATCCATGACCCGCTGCAGTTGCCGGTCGAGCGCCTCGACCTGGGCCGCGATCTCCCGAAAATCCACATCGATTCCTGTGAGCGTGGTGAATGTTTCCAGAATAACCCGGGAGGCCTTGGGGTAGACCAGCCGCAACAGCAATTGGGGCAATTCTCCCAGCAGGCAGATCCCCTCGATCCCCGCTTCGAGCGCCGCCCCCAGCAGCACGCCATTCAGACCCCCGACATGACCCTCTTCAAGCACCTCCACCTCGAGGCGGCGCAATTCCCGCAATCCCGCTTCACTGGTGGCGGCCCCGAACACCCGTGACGGCTGCCGGGGATGAATCGACGTTGCCATGGCCGCAAACGTCACGACGCGCTCCACACCATGCGAGCGAACCTGGGAAATGACCTCCCGGCAAAAGGCATGTTTTCCGACCGGGGGCTGTGCTTCCCCCAGCAACAGCAGCAAGTCCCGCTTTTCGGACGGGTCTTTCCAGAGAAACAGTCGATTGCGGGGACGCCGCGGAGTCTGGATCACACCGCGCTTGACCTCGACATCATCCACGTCAAACAGATCACCCGAGTCGATCTCGGCAAACAACGTCATATCGAGCTTGGCCAACAGGTACACCAGCGCATTCAGCCCCACATTGCCCATTCCAGGCCATGCTGCCACCAACCAGGGTTTCTTCAACACCGGCACTTCGGCCATCGCTCTCGGTCTCCGATTCGGTCCGGGGACCGATTTGAATTTCCCACCCTCGAGGTCCGCAGGATCCTTGGATCCCTGCGAGCCTGGCCCTGGCGTCCTGTCAGGAACCAGAAACCCGGGTTTGATTGACCACTTGCTGCACCCCCGGCACCCCGGCCACCAGTTCCTGGGCGAACTGTTTTTCGAACCAGTTCGAGACCTCACCCCGCAAGACCACCGCATCAACCTGAAGGTCACACTGCAGGCGACGGAGAGCCGGGTAGGCACAGTCGGCCAGGCGGGCCTTGACCGCGGCGAGCCATGCCGTCGCTGCCGCTCCCTTGCCGACAGGAAACTCACCGACAGTTTCCCGATTGATACCCACATCTTGACGCACCATGAATCCAATCCCTTGCAGTACGAATCGACGGTTGGACGGGGACGAGTTGCAGTTGTCCCGCCGCTTTTTGTCCCGCCCCCGGGAGTGGAACTCCCGGCAGTGGCGCTTGGCAGTTCATGCTGCACGGCCCCCGAGATGAGGAACCAAACATTCTCCGGACAGACTCCTCACGGCACAGACCCGGGGAACTGACACTCTCTGCGCACCGACTGGAGGCGGGAAATTGCCGCGCCTCGAACGGGACCTCTCGAGGTGGAAACCCCACCGCTCGATGGGCACCGGAAGTCTCCAGTCCGCTTCCGATCGCCGCGACGCAGACTGTCTTAACCCACAGGGGGTCATCTCATCGTCGGGATAAAACGGAGTCGAACCTCTTCCCGGAACTGGTCGCATGGCCCGTCAAACCGAGGCCCCCCCGCCCACAGCTCAACAACAACAGGGGATCACGCGATCACGTCCCCCATTCCCCAGCCGACTCGATCGTAGACGCACCTGAACGTCTGCCAAAGTTCCCGCCCACTGGCAGTGGCAGGAAATGCACACCCCTCCACCCACCACTGAGACGCCGTGACGCCGCGTCTGAACCGAATAGTCGAGATGGGAAGAGACTTCCGCCAAAACCCGAGAAGAGCGTTTTCGGAGATGAAATCGCCAACGGTGGCAACCGCCAGTCAGGGGGGCCGCCCCCTTGACCAACCGGAGCCCGAACCGGGATCATCCGGCCGGTTTCCGGATTTCGTTCGCCCCTGGCTCACTCGATGAATACCACGTTCTGGGACGCCTTCCAGCAATTGACGCTGACTGGGCAGATTCTGTTCTTTGCCGCCCTGGCAGTCGCCTTCGCCTTTGAATTCATCAATGGCTTCCACGATACGGCGAATGCTGTCACCACCGTCATTTACACGGGGACACTTCGCCCCACCCCAGCCGTCCTGTTCTCGGGAATGATGAATTTCCTGGGGGTGTTGCTGGGAGGGACCGCAGTGGCATTCAGCATTGTGAACCTGCTGCCAGTCGACCTGCTCATCGAAGGAAGCAGTACCCGCGCCATCGTGATGGTCCTTTCCCTGTTGCTGGCGGGAGTCATCTGGAACCTGGGGACCTGGTGGATCGGCCTCCCGGTCTCAAGCTCTCACACGCTGATCGGGTCGATCCTGGGGGTCGGCGTCGCCAACAGCCTGCTCACTCGTGGCAATCTCTCGGGGGTCAACTGGAACAAGGCCACAGACGTCGGTTTGGCCCTGCTGGTTTCCCCCCTCATCGGCTTCATGGCGGCAGCCCTGCTGCTGCAGATCATGAAACAGGTCTTCCGGAATCCCAACCTCTATCACCCTCCAGGCGAGGGAGACAACCCCCCTCACTGGATTCGCGGGGTCCTCCTGGCCACCTGCGGAGGAGTCAGCTTCGCCCATGGCTCGAACGATGGCCAGAAGGGAATGGGACTGGTCCTGCTGGCTCTCATCGGATTTCTGCCCGCCTACTACTCCCTCGACCTGCGGCATCCCGAGCTGGCCCATCAATTGGTCGATGCGGCGGCCGAGATCGACGCCACCCTCGAGGAAACCAAGACACAGACGCCAGAACTGCACCAGGAACTCCACCAGATCCAGCAACTTTTGGCCGACCGCCATGACCTGTCCGAGGTGCCGGCGGATCATCGCTGGCAGGTCCGGCAATCGATCTTCCGGTTCCGGACGTCGCTGGCCGCCGCCGGGCTGCCCTCCGATGTGAAGGCCCGTATCAATCCGCTGATGGGAACATTTCAGCATGCGATCGAATACGTCCCCCTTTGGGTGGTCGTCGGCACTGCCCTCGCCCTCGGGATCGGAACGACCATTGGCTACAAACGTATTGTGGTGACAATTGCCGAGAAAATCGGGAAAACCCACCTGACTTACGCCCAGGGGGCCGCGGCGGAGACGGTGGCCGCAATTACGATTTTTGTCGCCGACAAGTTCCATCTTCCAGTCAGCACCACCCACGTGTTGTCATCGGGCGTGGCAGGCACCATGTGGTCGAACAGTTCGGGAGTTCAGCCCCAGACCGTGCGGAAGATCCTGCTTGCGTGGATTTTCACGCTCCCAGCAGCAATGACCATCGCCGCCACGTTGTTTCTGACCTTTGGCTGGATGATGGGAGCGGAGGACATGCACCTCCAGCCTGTCGCGCAGGTTTCCCAGTCGGATTTGCAGTCGCCCGCGAGACTCCCTTCGGCCGACTGAGAAACTGCGTCCTCGCTGCACGAAGGGTAACACGGATCGAGTTACCCACGACTGTCAGCCTTCGCAAGATGCACCTCACGCCTGCTCTGTCCGAGAAAAAATCGGGGAAATTGCGTTGCCCTCCCCCTCTGCAAAGTCCCCGCACGCGTACGCCCCACGAATCAGTCGAGAAACGCGACCTGGCTCATCGCCCGCGACTCGTTCTCGGTGTTCATCCAGACGCGATGCCACCCGTCCAGAATGATCGTGGCGTGGTCGGCATGCCGAACCCGGCCCCGGACATAGACACTCGCATCACGCCTGCGGACCTGCCACGGAAGACTGCCCAATTGTGGCTGGCGGGAAATCAACTCCCGATAGTCGACTTCCCTGAGCCCATGGGGATACTGCCGGCAGACATACACCGTCTCGCCTCCGGTCCGAACGAGGTTCTCGCAGATGTGCGGCTTCCCCCGCCCCCGGCTGATCGGTTCACTTTCCAGTACGAGCATCCGGGGGAAGACCAGCCCTGGCGCCGGCACAAAAAACCATTCCCCCTGTCGGACAAATGCCGTCGTCCGGCGCCGCCGACGATCCTGGCTCCGAACCTGCTGCCGGGTCAATTCCGAGGTCACCCCGTCCGGACGCAGTGCTTCAAATGCTGTCTTTACCGTCGAAACCGCCCGGTTCTCGGGAATGGCCGCCACGAACCAGTGCCGTTCGTCGTGGCCACACAGGAACTTGTGCTTCCCCGTGTCGTCGCGGGACATCAGCAGCAGGTGCCGCCAGTCGGGTTCCACGTTCAGCACCAACAGTTCCGGTTCCGCCGACTTGGGCCGGGCCGGAAACGACATCTCAAAAAACTCTCCCTGCCGATCGTGTCCGATGTCAATCGACAGTGGTCCCGACGACAACCGGGAACTTCCGACACGCACCTTGAGCCGCGCGCCGATCCGGTGAAATTGTCGTTCCAGTGATGCAAAGGTCAACGACGGAAATCCTCAACGGGCAACACCAATGGGGCAGGCGGTGAGTGCAATCGCCGAAAGGGACTGAATCGGCCCCAGGAATCCGGTCACCGGACAGTGGCTCTTCCCTCCCGCCCAACTCAAGACCGCAGTCGCTGAATCTCACCGTGCCTGAGATCTGACTTGCAAGACACACCTTCGCTCCGTGGGTTCGGTATCAATCCCGTCCTGGGATGAAAGTCTTGGCAATTTCACCCCACGCGCTGGCTGGCAAAGTCGCGAAGAAGGCGGGCCGGGATTGGAAACTCGGTCCGCCAGACAATCGAGATCGGCCGGCTCCCCTCATGGGAGGAATACTCGCACGGACCAAGAAACGCATAGGGGGCCGTTTCACCCGTCGGCAGCTTGCGACTTTCCCGCACGAACAACAATGGCGTATAGCCCTGCTCCCGATGTTCGAGGTACCGGCGACCAGTGGGCGAGTCGACAGCAGTTGTGCTCTGGCTCTGCCAATGAAACAGCCGTTCGTTGAGGGCATAGTCGGCATACATGGTCGTCGGAGAATACTCCGCCTCCGACTTGCGCAGCGTGACAAACAGGACATCAAGGCGTCGTTCTTTGACCTGCAGCACCCCCTCGTTCACCATCCGACGACGACTCGTCCCCACCGGCCAGACTCCCAGTGCCACCAGGATTTCATTCCGACTGTAGTGGGAGTGTACGGCGAGCGCTTCCCAACCACTGCGACCGAGGGTCGGCGAGATTCCGTGGGACTGCCGGCGACTCCATTGCAGCACTTCCCTCAGATCGCTGATCGCCCCCGGATTGTCGCACAGCCTTGTCCACGCTTCGGAGAGTTGCATCTCCAACCCCTTTTCTCCCCAGAGTCCGACCTGCAGCATGGCCAACCGGGTTTCGTCGAGACTTTTGGGAGCCGCCAACCGTTCGGGCATCGGATCATCCGCCGACTGCAGGACTCGCAGCCAGAATTCCAGTTGGCGACTGTCATCCTGGAGCGCCAGTCGCCGGATCCCCTTGGCCAGTTCCTCTTCATCGGGTGCCACAGGTTCTGCCCTGCATCCCGCCTCGCAAAGCAGGCGGGACCACAGTCCTCGCTTCAAAAGATCATCGAGCGTCACCCGGCAATAGCCCAGCGCTTCGTCGAGCGACGGACCACGTCCCTCCTGCGTCCGGAATTGCCGCAGTTGCTGCACAATCTGCCCTCGGGTCTGCCGCAGACTCCCCCGCACATTTTCCAGGACCCGCTGCTGGGCGACCCGTTCGAGCTGAATCAGGCAGCCCAGGGGAACATGGGGAAAGCCCTGTTCAATCTCAGCCTCGAGTGCGACGGAACCCTGTGTTCCCAAGGCCCGAAAGCGATCGGCGAACCGGAACTCCCGCCGCTGCTGTCCAATGAAGTCGATGATCGTCAACTGCTCTTTTCCGGGATGTCTGCGGAGTCCCCGGCCAATCTGCTGCAGGAAGACCGTCAGGCTCTCGGTCGGACGAAGCATCAGCGCCGTGTCGATCTCGGGAATGTCAACCCCCTCCGACAACAGGTCAACTGTGAAGAGGACATTGACCTCCCGATCGACCAGTTTCCGTCGGGCGGTGCGGCGCAACTCGTCATCACTGTCGCCGGTGATCGCCAGGGCGGGGACCCCGCGCTCGTTGAACAGTCGGGCCATGAAGCGGGCATGTTCAACACTCACACAAAAGCCGACCGCCCGCATCTGGCGCACCGCGCGAACGATTTCATGCAGTTTTTCCAGCACCTGCAGGGCCCGCAGATCATTGCCGGTATAGACCTGGTCGAGATCCTCGGTGCGATAGCCCCCACGTTCCCACCGCAGGCGACTGAGGTCGACCGAGTCGGTCACTCCAAAGTACTGAAAGGGGCAAAGCAACTGGCGATTGATGGCATCGGGGAGGCGGATCTCAGCCGAGAACCGACCCCCAAACAGCCCAGTCACATCCAGGCCATCGGTCCGCTCGGGAGTGGCCGTCAGACCCAGCAGCACCTCCGGGCGATGGTGTTCGAGCAGTCGGCGATAGCTGGCAGCCGCTGCGTGATGAAACTCGTCCACAACAACATACTGCCACCGGTCTTCGGGGACCCGCCACATCTCCCGGCTCATGTAGCTCTGAATCGAACAGAAGAGATGCTCGGTCTGCCCCGGTTGATGCGGTCCGACCAGCAGGTCTCCAAAGTTCTGATCGCGCAGTACAGCTCGAAATCCCTGCAGTGCCTGTTCGAGAATTTCCTGGCGATGCGCGACAAACAGCAGCGACGGTTTGGGTCCCGGTCGCCCCTCGGCCCATTGCCGATAGTCGAATGCCGCGATCATAGTCTTGCCGGTTCCTGTCGCAGCCACCACGAGGTGCTGGTTGCGTCCCTGCAGTTCGCGCTCGCCGCGCAACTGGTCGAGTATCTCCTGCTGAAAGGGAAAGGGACGGAGGTCGAACCAGGTGGGAGGGCGTTCGGCCGCGGGCAGCCGCTCTGTTCGGATCGCAGACACCAGCCGGGAGACCGTCTCTCCGTTCACCGGTTCAAAATCGGCATCCAGCCAGTACGAGTCGAAGGTGGCGGCCAGCTTCTGCCACAGGTGGGGCAATTCATACTGGCTGATCTTCGTGGTCCATTCGAGTCCTTCCGAAAGCGCAGCGCGGGACAGGTTGGCTGATCCAACATATGCCGACCCGAAACCAGTCTGCCGGTACACGAGGTAGGCCTTCGCATGCAACCGGGTCTGCCGGGTGTCATAGCTGACGCGAACTTCGGTCGCGGGCAATTCCAGCAGCGCCTCGACCGCATCGGGATCGGTGTTGCCCATATAGCTGGTGGTAATGATCCGCAGGGCGGTTGTGCCCGGGGCAGCCCGTTCGCAGAGTCGCCGCAGTTCCGGCAGCAGGATCCGGACACCTCCCCAGCGAATGAAGGAACAGAGAATGTCGACCCGGTCGGCGGTGGCAAGCTCTTTGACCAACTGCAGCCCCAGGGCGGGATCGAGCCGGGTTCCCGTCAACAGGGCACTTCGTGACAGTGGCGTATCCGGACGAATCTCGGCGGTTCCCGGATCCTGCGTTACGGCGAGCAGCCATTCCCAGGGACGAACGAGTTGCAGGTCGGGATGCTCGTCGGCGGGAAGTTCCTCGCGCAGAACCGTTTCGATGCGTTCCAGCAATCGCTGCTGCCATTCCAGCCGCGTCCCGCCCGAATGTCGGGACAACACCTGCACCAACAACCTTTCCAGGCACTGGGCCAGCGCTGTATGGGCCTCGGCCGGATCGAGTAACCGTGTCAGTCGCTGGCCGGTGGGGCCTTCCGGCAACCGCCTCAGCGTCCGCTGGTTCAGCAGCAGTTCATAGATCCCCGGCAGCAGGGGACCCGATTCGGACTCGGGGTGGGGCATTGCAGGAATGACCGGGAAGGAGCCTGGGGGGACTTGAGGTGTCCGGCCGGCCTCCCTGCCAGTGCTGGCCAGGTTATCGATCACAGGCCAGGGCGCCAATTCCCCGCAACCGGACGGTCCTCAATGACGAAGGCTCTCGCTGTTGGTGACCGGCTTGCCCCCTGCCCGACCCTGCTGCCCAAACCACCTGGCTGGCTGGTCTCTCGCTGGACGACGTCGGTCCAGCGGGTCCCCGACCGGGACACTTGCCCCCCCGAGTGCGATTGTCGAGGTTCAACCCGCTACACTGCGGGCTCAACGTCACACCCGCAACCTCCCTGCCCATTTCCATGTCGTACCCCACACTTGTTGGACTCGGTGAGATCCTCTGGGACCTGTTTCCCGATGGCCCCCGGTTTGGGGGAGCCCCCGCCAACTTTGCCTGCACCGCCGCCGAGTTGGGAGCCCGCGTCGCCACAGTGGAGATGGTCAGTGCCGTCGGGAACGACCCGCTGGGAGAGCAGGCCCTGGCCGCACTGCGGTCGCATGGCGTCGAAGTCGGGGGTTCCCCCCGGATGGACTTTCCGACGGGAACAGTCCTCGTCGAACTCGATTCCAGGGGGCAGGCGACCTACACATTCGCCTCGAATACCGCCTGGGACAATCTCGCCTGGTCTCCCACGCTGGCCGACCTGGCCCGGCGGACCAGCCTCGTCTGCTTCGGCACCCTCGGACAGCGGGCGCCGACTTCACGGGCCACCATCCGGCAGTTTGTCGCGGCCACCCCCGAGACGGCCTGGCGACTGCTGGACATCAACCTGCGTCCTCCCCACTGGTGCCCCGAAGTGGTCCGCGAATCACTCCCTCTCGCCAATGTCGTGAAACTGAATGACCATGAATTGGCCGAACTCTCTCCCCTGCTCGATCTGTCCGGTCCGGAACCGCTGCGGGTCGAGCAACTGCTGCGGCGTTACTCCCTGAAACTGGTCGCCCTGACCCGGGGCGAACGGGGATCGCTGCTGCTGAATGCCTCGGGAGAACGGAGTGAACTGCCGGGCACACCGGTCACCGTGGCCGACACCGTGGGGGCGGGAGATGCCTTCACCGCCGCGTTGGCCCTGGGACTGGTCTTGAATCAGCCCCTCGCCGAGATTCATCGCCGGGCCGCCCAGGTCGCGGCGTATGTCTGCACGCAATGCGGCGCGACGCCGGGCATTCCCCCGGAATTCCAACTGAAACATTCCTGATCTCCGGGCAACTCCACTGCCAATCCCCACCCTCAGGTCATCCGATTGGCAGTCACAATCGGCTCATTGCGACGAGCGCTGTCCCCCGCCATCTGTTTCCCGGGTGGGCGGGGGACTGCTTCAACCGCATGGGGCTGATCCGTTAGACTGATCGCATCACTCGCATGCACGTTTCGTGCCACGATCCGTCACTACGTGGCACGAGTCCCTCCTCTGGCCTGGATTGGTTTTCCCATGAGTCGACCCCTGCGCAACGGCGGTGGCTGGAAGGCGATTGCCTATACCCTTCGTGTTGCGAATCGGGTCGGCTGGTGGAACCTGTGGAGTGCCCTGCGGTCCCGCAACACCTGCAAGACTTGCGCGCTCGGCATGGGGGGCCAACTCGGGGGGATGGTCAACGAAGGGGGACACTTCCCCGAAGTCTGCAAGAAGTCGTTCCAGGCGATGGCCTCGGACATGCAGCGGGGCATCAAGCCCGAATTCTTCGCCCGGTACGGCTTCAATGAACTGCGCGCACTGACGCCTCGCCAGCTCGAAACCAGCGGCCGACTCGTTTTCCCGCTCTACGCCGGCCCCAACGACACCCATTACACCCCGGTGACCTGGGACCAGGCTGTCGAACTGCTGGTCGACCGGCTCAAGCAGTCGGGTCCGCAGCGCAGCTTCTTCTACGCCAGTGGCCGCAGCTCGATGGAGGCGGGCTTTCTGTTGCAACTGTTCGCCCGGGTTTTCGGCACCAACTACGTCAACAACTGCTCGTACTACTGCCACCAGGCGAGCGGGGTCGGGCTGACCTCGGCCATTGGCACCGGGACCGGCACCGTTCAGTTGAGTGACCTCGATCAATGCGATTTGTACATCCTCATCGGTGCCAATCCCGCCTCGAATCATCCCCGGCTGATGCGCAGCCTCATGGACCTGCGCCGTCGCGGCGGTGAGGTGATCGTGGTGAATCCCGCCCGTGAGCTGGGCCTGGTGAATTTCCGAGTCCCCAGCGACTGGCGCAGCATGCTGTTCGGATCGGAGATCGCCAGTCTCTACCTGCAACCCCACATCGGAGGGGATATCGCCCTTCTGACGGGAGTCGCGAAAGACCTGCTGGCACGCGGAGCCTTCGACCGGGAGTTCGTGGCGAATTCGACCGAAGACTTTCAGCAGTTCGTCGCCCGGGTCGAAGCCACCTCTTGGGACGACATCGTCGCACAGTCGGGGGTTGCGTTTCCCGAAATCAAGGCGTTTGCCGACCGTTACCTCGCCGCCAGGAACGTGGTGTTTGGCTGGACGATGGGCATCACACATCACCTGCACGGCACCGACAACGTCCGGATGATTGCCAACCTCGCGTTGCTGCGGGGCATGGTGGGACGCCCGGGGGCGGGATTGATGCCGATCCGCGGACACAGCAATGTGCAGGGAATGGGATCGGTCGGGGTCACCCCGATTCTCAAGCAGGCGATCCTGCAGCGGTTTGAGCAGACCCTGGGAATCACCGTTCCCCGTTCCCCCGGTCTCGACACGATGGCCTGCATGGATGCGGCCGATCGGGGTGAGATGGAAACGGCACTGTGCCTGGGAGGGAACCTGTATGGCAGCAATCCCGATGCCGTGATGGCCGAGCGGGCCCTGCAGAAACTGGGGTTGGTGGCCTACCTGACAACAACTCTCAACACCGGGCATGCGTGGGGACGGGGTCGGGAGACGCTGGTATTGCCAGTGCTGCCGCGGGACGAAGAATCGCAGCCGACCACGCAGGAATCGATGTTCAGCTTCGTGCGGCTGTCGGATGGGGGGCCGGCGCGATATCCCGGCCCGCGCAGTGAAGTGTCGATCCTGGCCGAACTGGGCCGGCGGGTCCTTCCGCCCCTCCCGACCCTCAATTGGCAGACACTGGAGAGCCACGAGGCGATCCGGCAACTGATCGCCTCAACGGTCCCGGGACTCGAGTCGATCGGCCGAATTGGCAGCACGCGCGAAGAATTCTCGATTCCCGGGCGATACCTCGACCAGCCGCAGTTTCCCACCCCCAGCGGGAAGGCACGCTTCCAGGCGGTTTCACTTCCCCACCCCGAGCCCCTCGGCCCCCGTCAATTGCGGATGATGACCATTCGTTCGGAAGGACAATTCAACACCGTCGTCTATGACGATGATGACCTGTATCGTGGCCAGGAACGGCGGGATGTGATCCTGGTCCATCCGGACGAGATCGCCCGACTCGGCCTGGTCCCCGACCAGCAGGTTCGGGTCAGGAGTGCCGTGGGAGAAATGCGGTATCAGCGGATCCGTCCATTCGACGTCCGCCCGGGGAACGCGATGATGTACTGCCCGGAGTCCAACGGACTGATTTCGCGGGCGGTGGATCCTGAATCGAAGACTCCCGCCTTCAAGCATATCGTGGTGAACATCGATCCCGAATGAGTTTGGCGGGAAACAATTCTGGAACGATCCCCAACCGCAACTCCCTGCCATGTTTGCCCCAACAACCCCCTCGGCGAACGGCCAATGGCGGGATCAGAGTGTGGCAGAAACGCTCACCTGGACATTGCGCGGACTCAAAATGTCCAGGAATTTCTCTTGACACCCCGACAGGCCGGGGATAGAAACGGAATCGTCGCTCGATGCGTTGCGGAGAGGTCACGACAGCGATGCCGGGCCATCTCACAGACTGCGTGACAGCCAACCTGCCGAAGTCTCTCCACAAGAGTTCTCTGATCCCGGAAAACAAGAGTTCCCGGGAACCAGCGACCCTGACAATCAGAGTCCCCGACAACCAGACTCAGAGTCGAGTTTCGGGAAACGAGGTGTGACATCGGTGGGGCCGGCTGGCGACTGTCGATGTTCCTGCCGGGCGGTTTTCAACCACTGGTTCAAATCGGCAGACTGCGGGAGTTGCCACGACGGCCATTGCCACGACGACCGTTAACACGAGAACAGTCGCCACGCCCCAGCACTGTCACCTGTCGGCCAGATTCGCGCGAACCTTGAGTGTCGAACCAAAAGCATCCCAACAGCCAGCCCGAGTCACTCAACAGAGTCGTCCCAACTGAGTCGTCTCAACAGGATGCCTCAACAGTGGGATTGCTTGGGCGAGACGATTGAGATGGCGGAAGAATGATTGCGTGCTTGAATGGCAACACGCGAAGTGACAACTTCCAGATGTATCGACACCCGAGCGTGACAAGACGTTGCAGACCCAGGAATTTGGACCACGATTGCGAAGGAGCGCCCCATGTTGGTTTTGTCCCGAAGACTGAATGAAGAGATCGTGATTGGTGGAGAGATCCGCGTGCGGATTGTGCACGTGGGTGAAGGCAAGGTGCGAGTCGGCATCGAAGCCCCCGCGACCGTCGGGATTCGCCGGGGAGAACTGGCCGACCGGTCTCTCGAACCAGTCCCGACAGTCTGTGTCGCCAATCCAGTTCCTGCAGCAACGGCCGTCGAAGACTCCCCCAGTCTCGAGCCTGTGGGTCCGACTTCGGGCCGTTTTGTTCTGCCCCTGCTCGATCTCGACCGACTCCCCCTGCTCCGCCGGCCACGATAGTCACTCCTCTCCTCCCCGTTCTCTGCTCATGATCCAACTGCACCGTGTGCTTCTGGCGACCGATTTCAGCGACTGTTCACGAGCGGCCCAGGCGTACGCCTGCAATCTCGTCGAGCAGTTCGGCGGTGAGCTGCACGTGCTGCATGTTCTCGCAGATCCTGTGCTGATGATGCCCGAACCCGGGACCCCCGCCTCCCTCCCACAGAATTACCTGGTGGACCTGAAGGAGTCGGCCGAGAAGATGCTGGATGGTCTCATTCCGGCCGAGTGGGCTTCCCGGTATTCGGTCCGCCGGGCCACCCGGCTGGGAAGTCCCGGACCCGAAATTGTCCGCTATGCGGAAGAGCACCAGATCGACCTCATTGTGCTGGGAACCCACGGCCGGGGCGCGGTGGCTCACCTGCTGCTGGGGAGCGTCGCCGAACGCGTGGTCCGCCAGGCCAAGTGTCCGGTCCTCACCTTCCGACCCAGCACCTGAGCTGCCGGCCAGTCTTCACAATGGGCCAATTAGGCCCGCGTCGGGGCTGGCCATTGGCTGAACCGCGCAGGGAGGTCTGTTAGACTGGAGACGAGGTCGATACGGCCGACACGCAGCGTCGTCCGGAATCTTCCATCCCTCCCGCGCCGACTTCCCCCCCTCCGCGACGCCATGCCACGCTCTCTCCTGCGGTGGTTGCTGCTGCTGAGCCTCCCCTTCTTGTGGGCCGCTCCCAGCCCAGCCGAGACCCCGGATGAGTTCTTCTCCGCCGAGGTGGAGCCCATCCTGCGTGACCACTGCTACCCCTGCCATTCTCACGCCTCGGGAACAATGAAGGGGGGACTGACCCTCGACTGGCGCAGTGGCTGGGAAGCGGGGGGCAGCCAGGGACCGGCGGTCAAACCGGGAGATCCCGATCAAAGCCTGTTGATTCGCGCCATCCTGCGAGCGGAGGGACAGCGGAAGATGCCCCCCGATGAAGCTCTCACCCCCGAAGAGCAGGTCATTCTCGTCCGCTGGGTTCGTGAGGGAGCCCCCGATCCCCGGACCACCGCTCCCGTGGACAGCCAGGCCATCTCCACCGACTGGTGGTCCCTCCGACCTCTCGTGCGTCCCGCCGTCCCCGATGTCCCCGGGTCGGCCAATCCCGTGGACGCCTTCCTCGGGCAACGACTGCAGGCGGCTTCACTGACCAGGTCTCCCACCGCCGACCGGCGCACGCTGATTCGCCGACTGGCCCTCGACCTGCATGGTCTGCCCCCCACCTACGAAGAGACCGAGGCATTTGTCTCTGACTCCCGTGCCGATGCGTACGAGCAACTCGTGGAGCGGTTACTGGCGTCACCCCGCTACGGACAGCGGTGGGCCCGGCACTGGTTTGACACGATTCACTTTGCCGACAGCCACGGCTTCGAACATGACGTGTTCCGTCCACATGCGTGGCGATTTCGCGATTACGTGATTGATCAGTTCAACAACGACATTCCCTGGAGCCGTTTCGTTCGCGAGCAGTTGGCCGCCGACGTGCTGTATCCCGAAGCCCAGCACAATTGGGTGGCCTTGGGATTCCTGGGGGCGGGGACCTATGACCATAGTGCCGCCGCCACTGCACCAATGTCCTTTGAGCACCTTGATCGCGATGACCTGGTGAACCAGGTCACGTCGTCTTTCGTCAGCAGCACCGCGCAGTGTGCCCGCTGCCACGATCACAAGTTCGATCCGATTCCGCAGGCCGACTACTACGCCCTGCAGGCGGTCTTCGCGGGGATCGGCAAGGGAAACATCCCCTTCGAACCCGATCCCGCAGCGGCTGCCCGGCGGCGGACCTGGGAACAATGGCAGCAGGCAGCCTCTCCCCCCCAGCCCGAACGCCTCGGGTCTCCCGAAGCCCGACAGATGGTGGCCGAATGGGAGTCGCGGCTTCCCGCGCTGCCACAATGGACCACCCTGATGCCCGACGTGTTCCTTTCGGCTGGTGGTGCAACCCTGCAACGGCTGGAAGACAACAGCCTGCTTTCGGGAGGAACCGCTCCCGAGAAGGAAACGCTGACGGTCACGACCTCCAGTCCACTCCGGCAGATCTCGGCACTTCGGCTCGATGTGTTGACCGACGACTCGCTGCCGCAACGGGGACCGGGGCGGGCCGCAAACGGCAACCTGCACCTCACCGAGTTCCAGGCCCAACTCTTCCGCGAGGGACAGCCCGAGCCACTCAAGATCGCGATCGCCCGCGCCGTTGCCGACTTCGACCAGGATGGTTGGACCATCCAGCACGCGATCGATGGGAAACCCGCCACCGGCTGGGGGGTGCATCCGCAGGAAGGAAAATCGCACTCGGCGGTGTTCGAACTGGCCGAACCGCTGTCCCTGGGCCCCGCTGACCGGCTTGTCTTCACGATTCACCAGGATCACGGTCGTCAACACATCATCGGCCGGTTGGCCCTCGCGGTGACCAACGGACCTCCCGGGGATGCGGTGGTGATCCCGGCGGCAATTGCCGGAATTCTCGCCGTCCCGGAACAACAGCGAACCGCCGAGCAGTCGCTGACACTCGCCGCGTGGGTCATCCAGCGCCGAGCCGAAGATGAACTCCGTCGGCTCCCCCCACCACAGCAACTGTATGCGGCCGCTCCGATTGCCCAGAATGAGCGCGGCCTGATCACCATCGCGACACCCCGCGAGATTCGCATCCTCAAGCGGGGCAACCTCGAGCAGCCGGGTGACGTCGCCACTCCGGGAAGCCTCTCGGCGGTCACAGCTCTTTCCGCCCGATTTGCGGTCGATCCCCGACAGCCCGAATCGGTCCGACGCGGGGCACTCGCCGACTGGGTGGTCGATCGTGCCAATCCGCTCACATGGCGCAGCATTGCCAATCGGGTGTGGCACCATCACTTCGGGACAGGCCTCTGCGACACCCCCAGCGACTTTGGCCGGATGGGGGGCCAGCCCAGTCATCCCGAGTTGCTCGACTGGCTCGCCTGCGAACTGCGCGATGGTCCGGGCTCGCTCAAGGATCTGCATCGGCTGATCTGCCTGAGTGAGACCTATCGCCAGCAGTCGGCATCCCGTCCCGAGGTGACGGCGGTGGATCCAGACAACCGCCTGCTGGCCCGCATGCCGGCTCAGCGACTCGATGCCGATGCCTACCGAGATGCCGTGCTGCAATCGAGCGGCCGGCTGAACAACCAGCAGGAAGGCCCGGCCGTGAGCCACTTCTCAAGTCGTCCAGGGGCCCAGTTGACCCCCTACCTCGACTACGGCGATTTTGACTGGGATGGTCCGCAGGCGACCCGTCGCAGCATCTACCGGGTGGTCTGGCGCGGCATTCCCGACCCGGTGTTTGACGCCCTCGACTTTCCCGACCTGGGGCTGCTGGCTCCGACACGTGGCTTTTCCGCCTCGCCGTTGCAGGCTCTTACGCTGCTCAACAACCGGTTCGCACTGCACCACGCGCGGCACCTGGCACGCCGGTCACAGTCCGGGACGACCGATGTGAATGGCCAGGTCGCAGCGGCGATTCGCCACACCTGGCAGCGCGACGCCACGCCGGAAGAATTGGCCCTGTTGCGTCCCCTCGCCGAAGCCCATGGGCTGGAGGCGGTCTGCCGGTTGCTGCTGGCCAGCAATGAGTTCCTTTTTGTGGACTGACCCATGGTTCCGGAATTCCCCACGCGTCGCGACTGGCTGCAGCAGGTTGGTGGCGGATTCGGCTCCCTGGCCCTCGCCGCCTGGCTGCTGCGGGAGACAGTGGCACAGGGTTTCCCGACCGAGCGGCCCCCGATCGATCGCAATGGTGGCCTGCATCACCCGGCGAAGGTCAAGCGGGTCATCCAGCTGTTCATGAACGGCGGGGCCAGCCCGATGGATCTGTTCGACTACAAGCCCGAGCTGATTCGGCTGCACGGCCAGATGCTCGGCCCCAAGGAGAAGCCGGAAGGGTTTACGGCTCCCGCCGGTGCCGTCATGAAGAGCCCCTTCGAATTCCAGCAGCATGGCGAGTCGGGGCGCTGGGTCAGTTCGCTGTTTCCACACCAGGCGCAGATCGTTGACGAACTGGCCTTCCTGATGGCCATGGCGAGCAGGACCAATGTGCACGGCCCCGCCAGCTACATGCAGAACACGGGCTTCATCCTCCCCGGGTTTCCCTGCCTGGGGGCGTGGATTTCGTATGCCCTCGGCTCACTCTCTGAGAATCTACCGACGTTTGTGGTGCTGCCCGATCCGCGGGGATTGCCCTACAACCAGAAGGGGAATTTCAGCGCCGGGTTTCTGCCGGCCCGCCACCAGGGAACTGTCGTGGACGCGGCCCGCCAGCCGCCGATTCCCGACCTGTTCGCCGACCCGAACGCCTACCCGTTCGCCACGGGTGCCGCCGACCGGGCCACGGTGGAATTGCTGCAGACGATCAATCGCGGGCACGCCCGACAGCGTCCCGATGACACTCGCCTCGAAGCCCGCATCGCCGCGGGTGAATTGGCCGCCCGGATGCAACTGAGCGCCCCGGAGGCATTCGACCTCAGCCGGGAGACACAGGAAACCCAGACGGCCTATGGCCTCGATCAGCCCGAGACCGCCGACTACGCCCGACGTTGCCTGCTGGCCCGCCGCCTGATCGAACGTGGGACCCGATTCGT
>DNUF01000068.1:0-35368 GCA_003508595.1 Planctomycetaceae bacterium | reverse complement strand
CTGCCCCCGATTGCCAAAAGTGTCGACCAGCCCATCGCCGCACTCGTTCGCGACCTCAAGGCCCGGGGGCTGTTCAGCGACACGCTGCTGATCTGGACGACCGAGTTCGGCCGGACCCCATTCGCCCAGGGAGGCGATGGACGCGACCATAATCGCGGGACGTTCGTGACCTGGCTGGCCGGGGCCGGCATCCAGGCAGGCGCCAGCCATGGCAAGAGCGATGATCTCGGCTACGAAACGGCCGAGGGAAAGACCATGTGCTACGACCTCCATGCCACGATTCTGCACCTCCTGGGAATCGACCACGAAAGGCTCACTTTCCGCAACGCCGGCGTCAATCGCCGACTGACCGACGTCCACGGACACGTGATCGAGGAGATCCTCGCCTGACTCACCGGGAATGACGGGCTTCGAAGTCGGCGGCCCAAGACTCGAAGTCGCACCTCCCCAGGGCCGGCTGGTCAGGAGACTGGGCCTCGCGGGCGGGTGCAGATTCAGCGCTGCCCCGACGGCGTCACGCCCTACGCGAGAATCGCATCAATGACCCGACCATGCACGTCGGTCAGGCGATAGTCGCGCCCGGCATGTCGGAAGGTCAGCCGCTCGTGATCCAGTCCCATCAAGTGCAGCAGGGTCGCATGGAAGTCGGGCATCGTCACCTTGTTTTCGGCGACGTAATAACCGAAATCATCGGTTTGACCATAAGACATTCCCCCTTTCACCCCACCCCCCGCGAGCCAGATACTGAAGGCGTGCGGATGGTGGTCGCGCCCATCATTCCCCTGGGCGGCCGGTGTGCGGCCAAACTCCGTCGCGAAGACCACCAGTGTCGACTCGAGCAGACCACGGGCCTTGAGATCCGACAACAATGCCGCCACCGGCTGATCGACCTTGGCGGCATTTGACGTGTGATTGTTCCGCAGGTCGCCGTGGGCGTCCCAGTAATTTCGGGGATAACTGAAGTTGACCTGGACGAAGCGAACCCCTGCCTCGACACACCGTCGGGCCAGCAGGCACTGGCGGGCGAATTCGTCCGTGGGTTCGGTTCCAACACCGTACTGTGCCAGTGTCGGGGCCGACTCGCGGTTCAGGTCGAACACGACCGGAGCCTCAGCCTGCATGCGGTAGGCCATTTCAAAGGCGGCAATCCGGGCGTCAAGCCGGGGGTCACCTCCCACCTCTTCGGCGTGCCGTCGGTTACGACGCGCCAGCAGGTCGAGTTGCAACCGTTGCCGTTCCGGGAGATCGCCCGGGGTCAGGCCCGACAGCCGGGCATCTTTGAAGTTGGTGCTGCCATCGCCGATTCGCGTCCCCTGGAAACTGGCGGGGAGAAACGCCGAGCCATAGTTCTGCGTCCCGCCATGATAGAGTGACGGACTGAGGCTGAGGAATCCGGGCAGACTCTGGTTTTCAGTCCCGAGCCCGTACAGGGTCCACGCTCCCAGGCAGGGACGTGCGAAGACCCCGCTGCCGGTGTTGATGTTCAACAGGGCGGGACCATGCGAGACCTGATCCCCTCCATTCATCGAGCGAATCACGCACAGGTCGTCCGCCAGGCTGCCGATCCGGGGAAACAACTCGCTGATCTCCAGCCCACACTGCCCATGCTTCTGGAATTTCCACGGCGAGGCCAGCAGGTTGCCCGTCGGTGCGAACTCGAACTTCGGCTTGGCAATCGGCAGCGGCTGACCGTTCAGCTCGGTCAGCTTTGGCTTCGGATCGAAGGAATCGACATGCGATATCCCACCATGCATGAACAGGAAGATCACCTGCCGGGCCGTCGCGGGAAAATGCGACTGGCGGGTCGAAAGTGGATCGGCGACGGAGGCCGCGGCCTCCCCCGCCAGCAACCCTGTGAAGGCGAGATGCCCAAAGCCCATTGCTGACGCCTGGAGCCAATCGCGACGTGACAGTCCGACAGCGGGCGACATCGACCGGGGCGTGGTGTGGGGTTCAGTCATCGACTCATTCCACGTAGAGGAACTCGTTGGAACAGAGCAAAGCTTGGCAGTAACTCTGCCACGCCGAAAGTCGCCGGGCCGTGACATTGGCAGAAGGGTCAGCCGAAATAGTCTGGGCCATCGCCAGGAAATCGCGGGCTTCGGTCAGTTCCGCCTCCGTGGCGATCCGCCCGAGGACCTGGCGATGGGCTTCGACAACAAGTTGATCATCGGTCAGTCCCCCACCATCCGCTGTTTGCCGTGCAGTCAAACGGCGTGCCAGTTCCAGGGCCGAATCACGGACCAGCGGGTTGTTCATCAGGAACAGCGACTGCGGTGCCACGGTCGTCTCATTCCGAACGGCCGTGACGCCATTCGGATCAGCCGCATCGAACAGGGCCAGGACATCGGGCAACATGTTGCGGACCACCGGAAGGTAAATCGTCCGCTTCAGAAAGCTCGTATAGAACGGATCGTCCGCCCCCACACGATTGGGACGGATCTTCGCACCGATTCCCTCGGCCTTCTCGATGAGGTATTCGCCACTTTCATTGGTCCCGGCACGACGGTCGAGACGGCCGCTGACCGCCAGCAGCGAATCGCGAATCTCTTCCACCGACATCCGCCGTCGACGATGACCGGCGAGCCAACGCCCCTCAGGGTCGCCCGACGGCGTGTTGCGGTCCGACACGGACTGTTGCTGATAGGCGGCCGAGTGCACGATCAGGCGATGCATCTGCTTGACACTCCACCCCGATTGAACAAATTGGCGGGCCAGCCAATCGAGCAACTCGGGATGGGTGGGACGCTCGCCGCGGGTGCCGAAGTTGTCACTCGTCGCCACCAGTCCCCGATCGAAATGATGCTGCCAGATGCGGTTGACCATCACCCGCGATGTGAGCGGGTTGGCAGGATGGGCGATCCAGCGGGCCAACTCGAGGCGGCCGCTCGACACCTGCTGCGGGTCGATGCCTGCAGCAGTGTCGGTCCCCGATTGGGTGACGACTTCGAGCATTCCCCGACGGACGACCGGCCCCAGGGTGAACCGGTTTCCCCGCAGGTGAACCCTCAGGTTTCTTGGAACCGCCTCGCGGGGAGCCATCACCGTGACGGATGGTTGCCCCTCCCCCTGCGGCACGTCGAATTCCCACCACATGGTCGCATTGCGGTTTTCATCCATGAACGGCTCGGTGCTGCGAAACACCCCTGCCATGGCGTAATAGTCGGTCGTGCGGACGGCATCGAACTTGTGGTCGTGGCATCGCGCACAGGCCAACGTCAGCCCCAGCATCGCCCGTCCCGTCACATCGATCTGGTCGTCGACGATGTCGAGACGCGACTGTTCTTTGTCTGTTTCCGCCAAGGCTTTCGGCCCGACCATCAGGTAACCGGTGGCAATGATGCGCCGCGCCCGCTCGGCGGGACTCACGGCATCGGGCATCAGGTCGCCCGCCAGTTGCTCGGTGAGAAACTGGTCATAGGGGAGGTCCGCATTGAACGCATCGATGACGTAGTTCCGGTAACGCCAGGCGTAGCGCATGACCGCATTGGCATCATTCGCTGTCGATTCGGCAAACCGGACCAGGTCCAGCCAATGTCGGGCCCACCGCTCGCCATACTCGGGCGACTGCAGCAATCGTTCGACGACCCGCTCGTAGGCCTGGGGCGAATGGTCGTTGAGAAAGGCATCCATCTCTTCGACGGTCGGGGGCAATCCTGTCAGGTCGAGCGTGACCCGTCGCAGCAGTGTGCGGCGATCGACCTTCGGAAATGGCACCAGGCCGCGATCTTCCAACGAGCGCAGCACAAACCGATCGACCGGGGTCTGGACCCACGCCTCGTTGTTCACGAGGGGGAGTTGCGGCTCATTCACCGGTTGATAGGCCCAGAAACTCCGCTCCTCTTCCGTGAACTCGGCCCGCTGTGCCAGGTCGGTCATCCCTTCCCACAGGAACGCGTACTTTTCGGCGAGGTGCCGTTCCAATCCCTGGCGTTGCGATTCGGTCAGTGCGGTGTTGTAGATCAACACCTCTCCCAGGTCTCCCTGGATCGGTCCGCAGAATCCCAGGGCCTTGCCCAGAAACACTCCCACATCCCGGCGATGCCGAAGGTCAGGCATCTCATCCCGTCCATCCAGCCCGCCGGAGGGATTCGTCAGGGGCTGGCCGTTCACAAACAACCGAGTTGTCTGAACCGTTGGCCCGGGACGCTTGATGATCGTCAGAACGATGCTCTTGCCGTAGAACGGGGCGAACGAACCTCGCCCCGGAAAAACGTCATGGCCAAAGCCACCGGCGTAGTCGAGCGAGTGATCCTGCGTCCGGTCGATCTCGATCAGGGCCGACAACGGACGGCCAGGGTCACCACCATGGGCGGGATCCCCCACACACAGCACGCAATCATGGGACGATCCGGCCTCGTGGCGTTGCAGGCTCATCACCAGCACCAGCGAATGCGCCGAGTCGCCTTCGACGGGGATCGCATTCCCCGGCGAAGACGCCATACCCGTGGTGGTCTCAAACCGCACAGCGGGCCGCCCCATCAGGGAACTCTGGGCAACGAACTTCCCCGGTCCGCCGACTCCCCCCGCACGAATCCCCCGGGTTGCCGACACATCCCGTCCGTGGAGGCTTTGATCGGGCCAGACCGATACCGGTTCGCCATCGCCCAATGTCAGACTGTCGGCACGCAACCAAAGTTGCAGGGAACCCACCAATTCCTCGGAATCGGGGGCCAGAAGTGGAATCCGCGGTTCCGCCGGAGTGGCTCCTGCGGGTGGAGCAGTGGCTCCCACAGCGGTTCCCGGCCAGGGTGCTCCAGCGGCGATCCAGTCCCGCAAGGCGGCGACCTCGGCATCCTTGAGTCGCCCATCGGGAGGCATTTTCAGACCGCCGGTCTGTTCCACCGCCTGCAGCAACAGGCTTTCGAACGGTTTGCCCGCCACCACGTCGGGGCCGGTCTCGCCCCCCTTCAGCATCCGTTCGCGACTGTCGAGCCGCAGCCCGCCTCGGGCTTTCTCGCCGGCATGGCATTTGTGGCAGCGTTCGACCAGCAGTGGACGGACACGGCGTTCAAAAAAAACCTCATCGACATCGGCCGCCCATCCAGACGACGTCGGCCCACAAACCGCCAGTGCGGCCATCAGCCACAGCCTCAAACGCCCGGGAGGCGGCCCTGACATGCGGTTTTTCAACAGTCTGCTCCTCGAACCGGAGTACGGCGTCGGTTTCCTCCCCAACTCGCCCCCAACACATCAACGGGCGTACATGCATCGAGTTTAGAACGGCGTGGCGAAGGTGGTCAAGGACGGCGATTGCACCGCGGCTACGATCCCGCGGCTGGTGTGATGTGCCAGACTGACTGGAAACGGCGTGTTGCGAGTGATGACTGGTCCTGATTCTCGTGTGATCCTTTCGATTGCATTTGGCGACCGTTCGTCCCCGCATTACGATGGTCGAAAGTTCTTCCCTGCTGACTGCCCCGAAATCCATGCCGCGTCCCGCATTCCCGGAGTGACTGATGTCTCTGCCCGATCTCACCACAGGCCGTCGTGAATTCCTCAAGGCGGCGACGGGTGCCTCTGCCGCCGGGCTTTGGCTTGGTTTCTGGAACACCCCCGGAGCGTTCGCCGAGGAATTGAGCCGGACGCCCCACCAGACCGAGGGACCGTTTTACCCCGACCATCTCCCTCTCGATACGGACAACGACCTCCTTGTGATCAACGATGAGACCACACCGGGAGTGGGAGAGATCACGCACCTGACGGGGCGCATCCTCGACGCAAAGGGGGATCCGGTGAAGAATGCCGTCGTCGAGATCTGGCAGTGCGACAACAATGGGGCTTACCTGCACAGCAAGTCGGGCAACGGCGAGAAGCGTGACGGCCACTTCCAGGGGTTTGGACGGTTTCTTTCGAGCCGTCAGGGGGAGTATTACTTCCGCACGATCAAGCCTGTCCCCTACCCGGGGCGCACCCCGCATATTCATTTTGCGGTCAAGGTCCGCGGACGGGACAAGTTCACCACGCAGTGCTACATTCAGGGGCATCCGGGAAATGAAAAGGATGGCGTGTTGCAGGGGGTGAAGGATCCCGCAGGACGCAATGCCCTGATGGCGACTTTCCAGGCGATTCCCGAGTCCAAAACGGGCGAACTGGCCGCCCGCTTTGACATCGTGCTGGGCCTGACACCCGAAGCCTGAGTGAGTCCCCCCCCACTCGCCCGCAGGAAATCGAGACTCTGCCGTTGAAAGTCGGGGCACCGCGCACCTGGCAGTTCCCGCCTGGATTTGTCTTTTTCGAACTGGTCGCGTTGATGAACTGGTCCCGACTCGCTGCCTGCGTCTGGCTGTTGACACTTGGCGTGGCCCCACTGCAGGCCGAGGATCATGCCACACAGATCCTGCTGGCCACGGTCAAGTTGCAGCACTCGGCCTCGGCCGGGACTGGATTCCTGATCATCCCCAAGACCGGAGTCGACCGGGCGCAGGGAGAATGCCTGCTGGTGACGGCCGCGCATGTGTTTGACCCCAGTCCCGATGATGCGATCACCGTGGCGCTGCGGGTTCCCCAGACGGATGGCACTTACCAGCGCCGCGACCAGTCGATTCCCATCCGCAAAGACAAGAAGCCGTTGTGGATCCGCCATCCCCAGCAGGATGTGGCGGTGTTGAAAATCGCTCTGCCGAACGGTGTGGAGGCGACTCCGCTTCCCATCGACGTTCTGGCCGAGGGGCCCGAACTCCGGCAGCGGCGGGTCCGCATCGGGGCCCGACTGATGGCCTTCGGGTATCCCGCCCGGGTCGAAGCCAACCCGGCGGGGTTCCCCCTCGCCCGGCATGCCTCGCTGGCGACCTATCCCGTCGTGCCTCCCACGGCGTTTCCGATCATCATGATCGACATGTCGGCCCATGGCGGCGACAGTGGGGGGCCGGTCATGCTGGAGACGATCGATTCCCGCAATGAAGATGCCGGCCTGCCAGTCATCATGGCGATGGTCATCGGCAAGGTGCAGCAGGATGAAAAAGTCGTGGGGCTCTATGAAGAGCGACTCGTGCACCATCCCCTCGATCTCTCGATTGCCGTCCAGTCACAATTTCTGCGGGAAACAATCAGCCTGTGGGAGCAGTCGGTCGCCAAGGCCGAGCGCCGCTGACCGAACTCTGGCCGGGTGCTGGCGGGCAAATTCCCGAATCAGGGGAGTTGCGCGGCGTCTTTCTGTACGTCCAGACCATGGGGCTCGCCCGCGGTGCGCTGGACCTCGGTTTCGTGCTCCGCGGCCGAGGAGCAGTCGATCCGGACGGCGCACACATGCACGCCCGCACACATCCTCCTGGAAGGAGTCGGCCCTCGAGCGATCAATCCAACGAATCGCGACATTTTTTTGTGTCACACTCCGGGCGATGCTGCGCTGACAGAGGTGTGTTGGAAAAACACACCCCACAAATGCCATGAGCTTGTTTTCCCAGGAGACCGACATGTCCAGCTCGACGATTGTGCCAGAATCGTGCCATTTTCAATCGACCGCGAAGCACAGAACTGACGAGACCCCCATCAACTGCCACGTCATGGCACAGCGTCATTTCGCCTGGAACCTGCAGGACGGAATCCTGGTTGTCTCTGTGACCCAGCCTCGACTGGTGGAGGAGCACGTCGTCCATTCGCTGTTCAATCAACTCACCGGGCTCTTGGATGAAACCGGCCACTCCCGAGTCGCACTCGATTTCTCATGTGTCAAGTTCCTCGGGACCACGACTCTCGGTCAACTGATTCTCTTCGAGAAAAAAGTGCGGGCCCGCGGTGGTCACTTGAAATTGTGCGGTATCCCGCAGGAGATTTTTCCGATCTTCCGGATCACCCGCCTCCATGAGTATTTCTCGGTCCATACGACCAGGGCCGAAGCGGTCCTGGATTTTTGCCGCCATTCCGACAGCCGATAGGCCAGTCCATTCGGAACGGCCACTTCGCTACGATTCGCCAGCGCGGGAGGGGGCTGCGTGAGGATCTCCCGTCCGCTTCATCAGGCACGACTGCGTCTGTTTCCACACCGGACTCGAGACCGACTCGCTCCAGAGCGACCTCTCTCTGTCCCAGACTCGGTCCAAGGTCTGCTCGAAGCGCGTCACGAGATCGGACCGGTCCGGCCGGCGCAATGCCGAACTGATTTGCCCAGGGTTCACTGTCCGGGCGGATGCACCACTGGCCGGTCGACGAGCAGCACACCACGCACGACCTGTTGGTCGAAACCCGCCGTTTCGCCGGCGCCAGTTCCCCGACTCTGGGTGTGATCCGTTGTGCGTCTGGAGAAACGGGGACAACTTTCCGACATCGGAAACCGCGTCGCGACTTCGTCTCGCTCGGAGAAGAGCCACGCCTCTGCGGCGATTGGAAGTCCCAGCGGATGTGAACAGAAAGTGGACAGTGGCCTGCACCAGCCCCCTCCCGCGGCCGTTCTCAGGGCCCGACGGTGAATCGACGTGTTGGTTTCTATTTTATGGGTTGCATTTTCCGGCTGGCGACCGAAGCGCCCCCACGAATCTCTTTGATTGCCGGGATCACCAACGGGACCATTCATTGGGGCTCACTGAACGACCCGCTCGTGCTCGAGCAGCGGTTACTCGCCAGCACGCGAGTTTCCCAGTATCACCAGGCCCTCACCCACAGCGGATTGCCGATGCACGGTACGTCGAGGGGCTCATGCGTCTGATGATCGATCCATCCTCCCGCATGACCGCTGCCGAGAAGCACAACGCGGTCCTGCAGTTGAACCGGCTCGGCCGACAGGCCTACTTCGCCAGCCTGCAGAAGCAGCAGGCGTACCTCGATTCCCAGCAGGAGGCTTTCACCGAGATCCTCTCCAACGGCAACTCGCAGTTCCTCAACCTGCTCGCGGGAGGCCCGAAGTTCACCTCGGCCGTCGATATGTGGAAGTGGCTGCTGGCCCGCCGCAAGGTGTGAACCCCGGCAGCAGAATGACTCCCTGACAGCCTCATTCGAGAGCCCGGTCCGAGGTGCTCGAATGAGGCCCCAGCGGCATCGATCGGCGGTCTGGGAAAGATCGGAGGTTCCGCGTTGTACCTCTTCGGCGAGCCGCATCGCTCAGGACGCGACGGCTCGAATCAGCGCGTCAATAGCTTGTCGAACAGGAACGCGTTGAGAGTGGAATAACGCGGGGATGTCGCATGTCCCGGAACCATCAGGTGGCACTCGTGCCCCACGCGATCCGAGGACTCTTTGAGTTTCACCCCGTGGAGCGGGTGATGGATGCCGTGGCCGGCATCGCGGGCGGGCAGGTCCATCTCGGCACTGCATTCGAGGAACAAGGGGGGATCGTGGGCATCCACATGGTTGATGGGAGAGAACTCGGCGTACAGGGGTCGATGCATTTCGTAGTTTCGAAGTGCTCCCTCCAGCGTGATCTCTCCCACGGCCCGGGGAATCATCGGATGCGACAACACCTGCGGCCCCAGCCATCCTTCCAGCACGCGGGGATCAATCGAGGTCTGGCCAACCTGGACCGCAGCCGCACACACCCGGGTCGACTGCCGCAGCACAGGATCCTCGGCCCTGGGATTGGCGAGGTCGTCATGCAGCAGCAGCCACATCGACGTGCACGCCCCGGCACTTGGCCCAGTCAGTCCGATCCGAGTCTCATCGATCTGCCACTCCCTGGCTTTGAACCGCAGGAATTGCACGGCCCGCGCGGCATCGTGCACTGGTGCAGGCAGCGGATGTTCCGGGGCGAGTCGATAATTGATGGCCGCACACGAAATCCCCTGATCGAGAAACGGCTTCAAGAGGGGCATCTTCTGCCCCTTGTCTCCCGTGATCCAGCCTCCGCCATGGATAAACACCAATAACGGGCGGGCCCCGGTTCCGGCAGCCTGCCAGAAATCGAGAACCTGGCGCTCATGCGGTCCATACGCAATGTTCGCCAGGGTCGGCTTGGGTTGATCGGCAGCATCCGCGCCCCACGCCTCGGGCAAGAGCGTCGCCAGCAACAGTCCGGCCCAGACGAGGCGAGTGCGACGCCCTCTCCGCAGTTTTGCCGCCATTCCTCGCTCCCCGGTTCCAGGTCCACGACGTCCCGAAGGCATCTCCCGCATGCCATTCCAGCCGATTCGATACTGATTTTACCATCGTGACGCCGTAGGAACCGGTCACCGGCCCGGATCGGGCGTCCCGATCAGCAACGACCGATTTCGAACCGAAGCAGCGTGACCTGTCGCATCGCTCCCGGACAACTGCCGAAATGACGCACGGCCCGACCGGGGACTGTCGACCTGCCACCCGACCAGTGGCCCAAGCGTCCGATCGAAATCGTGCTTCGCCGAGACAAGTGCCATGGCGAGTGGCACAGCCATCACCACCCCTCTCACGCAGGTCAACCAGCGCACCGTACCGACCCTCAGGGGGGCCCATTCGGTGATCCAGCCCAACAGCGGGGCCAGGCCGACCAGCAGAGCGCGACTCCCCGGCAAGCGCCCAAACGCACAACCCACCAGCAGTACCCCATACAGGCTGATGGTTCCCAGCGTCACCAGAACCCGGCGGACTTCGTCCGAACCCGCAGCAGAGGCTGGTTCAGCACGACCTCTGATGGTCGCGAACAGTCCCCCCAGCAGACTGCCCGCCAATGGAAAGGCGACGGCTCCTCCCTTGATGTATCCCCCCAGCAGAATACAGGTGCCTGCCGTCAACAAGGCCAGCACCAGGCTGACGGGAACGGTCCAACCTCCCGGCCTCATTGACAGACGCTGCAGGCTGACCCCGCCCGCCCCCAGCAACACTCCACTGGCCACGAAGAGGGCCCCCCTGCCGGAGAGCGACTGAGCATCCAACCCTCGCGCCAGGTACACCGACCCCCAGAGCAGCACAAGTGGAACGCCAACCGACATCAACCCGAGCAGTACCACGGGCAGCGACGCCAGCGCACCGCGCTGCGGCGACTCAATCGCCCCACCCAGGCCCCCTCGATACGCACGCGACCGGTCAATCCAATCGACAACCATCACCGCCGGCAGCACCACCAGCAACAACCGGTCCAGCCCGGTGGCTGGGGGCCAGGGAATCGCATACCCCAACCGATCCCAGCCCGCGGCCAGTCCCGCCAGCAACCCCAACCACGCACTCCGCCGCCACCGCCCCGTTCCCGCGGTGGCGTCTGGCTGCAGCGCCATCGACGCCCGCATGATCAGCAGGCTGGCAATGGCGGCCACAGCCAGCCCCAGCACAAACAGCCGCGGGTCGGGCATGGGGTCTAGTTGCGCACCCCTTCGCAATCGATCAGGATGATCGCCTCATCGCCGATCAGGCCAATCTGCGACTTGTCGAAGTTGAAGTCGCTGCGCTTCAGCTTCACCTCGGTCGCAAACGCCACGATCTTCTTCTTGTTGAATTCGATCTCTTTCCCGCCCTGCAGCTGCAGCGTGACCTTCTTGGTCACGCCGTGCATGGTGAAATCGCCCGTCACCTCGTAGCCATCCTTCACCACCTTGGTGCTGGTGCTCTTGAACTCAATGAACGGGAACTGCTTGGTGTCGAAGTAGTCGGGCTGACGAAGATGCTCGTCACGGGCCTTGTTCCCCGTGTCGACACTGTCGGCATGGACCTTGAGCTCAAACGTCGACTTGGCGGGATCGGCCTTGTCGATGGAGAACTTTCCCTCCACCTGGTTGAATCGGCCGTGGATCCAGCTGATATCGAGGTGCCGGGCCTTGAACGACACCGACGAATGGACTCCATCGTAGGCGTATTCGTCAGCCGCCTGGACGGGCGCCAACAGTGAAACGGCAACCAGCAGTGCACAGGACGCGAGAGCAAACGGTCGCATGAGAAACGTTCCTCGGAAACAGGACCACCAGATCAGGCAGCGCTGGCATTCCAGCGCCTGACTCGCATCCTAGGTCGCACCTTGTCACCGGGTAAAGCGACTGCCTGCCCCGTCCAGATCCTGAATGGAGCTCCCACCGAGTCCATAGCCACAGCCGACAGTCACCCGGCTGTCCACTCTCCGACACCACAAACCGATGGTGTGTCATCGAGTTCCGACCGCTGTTAAGATTTGATGAAGACGCAGGAGATCCCGACTGGTCGGGCATCGCTGCCAGTCGTCAGCGTAATGATTGTCCCTCCGAGGTGTGGTAATGCCAAAGCCATCGTCCCACTGCTCTGCCAGTTCGCGCGATTCCTCATTGGCACAGCTGAGTCGAGGTGTTTCTGTGATTGGTTCACAGCGAAGCGCCTCTCCATTCGTCTGGCGGCCGTCGCTGGGGGTCCTGGCAGCTTGGTTGGCGGGGCTGGCCGCGGGCGTGCTCCCTGCCGAAGAGCTTCCGACCGGGTCCAATCCCGGAGATCATCTGTTCCGGGCGGGACATGTTGTCCAACTGCACCTCACCCTGACTCCCGAGGAGTTCGCCGCGCTGACCCCCGTCCAACGCGGCCGATTTGGTCCGGGAGGCTTTGGCGGTGGGTTCGGGGGTCCTCCTCCGTCGCCGTCCGACAACGACAATGCCGACTCACGCGACGTCCATCGCAACACGTTTGGTGTGGAATTTCCCTGGTCCCGGGGACGACTGGAAGTCGACGGTGAGATGTACCGGAACGTGGGGGTCCGCTGGAAGGGGAATTACACCTACATGGCCGCCGGGCAGGGTTTGAAACGCCCGTTGAAGATCGACATCAACCGGAACGAGGAAAAACAGCGTCTCGACGGATTGACGATGCTCAACCTGCACACGGGTGTCAGCGACCCCACCCGGACCCGGGAGAGCTTTGCCTTCGGCGTCTTCCGCGATGCCCAGGTCCCGGCTCCACGCACGGTGTTTGCCGAACTGTGGTGGACAGTTCCGGGTGAATATGACCACGCCTTCGCCGGCCTCTACACCCTCACCGAGCAGGTCAATGCCCGGTTTCTCAGGCGCCACTTCGGTGCTGGTTCGGGTCTGCTGCTCAAGCCCGAAAACCTCCAGGGAGGGCCATCGTACCTTGGCGATCGATGGTCCGATTACGCCCGGCTCTATAACCCCCAGAATGACGGAACCGCCGACGAAAAACAGCGACTGATGGAATTCTGCTGGCTGATCTCGGTGGGGACCGACGAAGAATTCACCGAAGAAATCGGCCGTTTCCTGGATGTTGATGCCTTCCTGCGGTTCTTGGCGCTCAACGCCCTGCTCTCCAACCTGGACAGCTACCTGGGGTTCGGCCACAACTATTACCTCTATCTCGTTCCCGGGAAAAACCACTTTGTCTTCATTCCGTGGGACCTCGACCTGTCACTGGCGTCATGGCCTGCCGTGGGGACTCCCGAGCAACTGGTCGACCTCAGCCTGCTGCATCCGCATGCCGGAGACAATCGGCTGATCGATCGCCTCCTGGCGATTCCACGTCACCGCGAGCACTACCTCGCCATGATTCGCGAGCAACTGACGCAGGTCTTCAGCCGGGAAAACCTCGACCACCGGTTGACGACCATCGAAAAGGAAATCGCCGAACCGCTGGCCTGTGAGAAAGCAATGACGGCCGCCCGTCCGGAAAGCCGCATGGAAGGAGTGGGGCGTGGCCGTGGGGGCTTTGGTGGCGGGGGAGGCCAGTTTGGCCAATCACTTCCTCCCCGGAAATTCATCCCCCGTCGGCTCGAATCGGTCGAGGCGCAGTTGGCGGGGGAACGCAGCGGATTTGTCCCCCGCTCCTTCGGAATGGGTTTCGGCCCTCCCCGCGGGGGACCAGGTGGCCCCCCCCGGCGTGACTGAACTGCGGGATCGGACCGGGTGATTCCGGGCCCCGTCGTCCCGACTCAGCCTGCCCGAGACACGATCTTTGAACCAGTTGCGTCGCGATTTCAACAGCGCATCGGTCTCGCCGCCAGGCAGCGAACGATTCAGGCGACAATCTCGTGGACCACATTTCCCTTCACGTCGGTCAGCCGCATATCGCGGCCAGCGTGGCGGTAGGTCAGCTTCTGGTGGTCCAGTCCCAGCAGGTGCAGGATCGTCGCGTGCCAGTCGTGAATGTGAACCTTCCCCTCCACCGCTTCGATTCCATAGTCATCGGTGCGGCCATGGACGAAGCCCGGCTTCACCCCGCCCCCCGCCATCCACAGGCTGAAGCCCTTGTTGTTGTGGTCGCGGCCATCTCCCTGGGCGGCCGGACTGCGTCCGAATTCGCCCCCCCAGACCACCAGTGTCTCGTCCAGCAATCCCCGGCTGGCGAGATCCGTCAGCAGGCCAGCAATCGGCTGGTCCACCGCCCGACAACTGTTGCCGAGCGATTCCTGCAGGTTGCGGTGGTGGTCCCACCCGCCACTGGTCACCTCAACAAATCGGACCCCCGCCTCCACCAGTCGTCGGGCCAGCAGACACTGTCTTCCAAACGCCGCCGGCCCTCCCCCACCCGGAGCGATCGGGCCGGCATTGCGTCCTCCTCCCCCCGCACCTTCCCGGTCGATGCCATAGAGCTTCTGGGTCGCCGCCGATTCCTGTGACAAATCGAGGACTGGGGGAAGTTCGCCCTGCATGCGATAGGCGAGTTCATACGAGGAAATCAGCCCTTCCATCGATGAATCGCCTCCGAGGAAGTCGGCAGCTGAGCGGTTCATCCCCTGGATCAAATCGAGCTGCAGCCGTTGACTGTCCCGATCGCGACGGGCATTGCGCAGGTTGCTGATCTGGGCCCCTGCCGCGGGATTGCGGGCCCCCATGCGTGTCCCCTGGTAAACCGCGGGCAGAAACGAGGCCGCATAGTTCGCCGCCCCGCCATTCGTCTGCGGAGGATTGATCGTGACAAATCCGGGCAGGTTGCCGTTTTCGGTGCCGAGGCCATACAGCACCCACGAACCCAAGCTGGGGCGTGGAAACTGAAACAGCCCACAGTGCATCTGGAGAAACGCCTGCGCGTGATTGGGCAGATCGGTGTGCATGCCGTTGAGCACGCAGAGCCGGTCGGCATGCCGGGCCACGCCGGTGAACAACTCGCTCACCCACAACCCGCTCTCTCCGTGCTGGGCAAACGAGAATGGAGAACCGAGCAGCCGACCACGTCCGCGGGGGGCCGGCTCACCGGAATCGGCCTTCAGCCGGGGTTTGTGATCGAAGGTATCGACATGACTCGGCCCCCCTTCCATGCAGAGGAAAATGACCTGCCGGGCCCGGGGTGCGAAGTGCGTCGCCCGGGGTGCCAGTGGAGACTCTCGGGAGGCCTGGGAATCGGCGCGGGCCGCCTGCTCGTGGGCCAGTGCCGACCACGCCAGGGCCCCAAATCCCGAGACGGTTGATCGCAGCAGATCTCGACGTGTCAGCATGTCATCACGCAGGAAACCGGGGAACAGACGATCAGAGTCGATAAAGAAACTCGGCACTTGCCAACAGGGCCTGGCAGAAGGCACTCCAGTCTTCGCGATCGTCCGAGCGGGACGCCTGCCCGTTGGTCTCCCGCTGCTGCCGTGACGCCTCCAGAAACGTTCGCGCACGGTCGATCTCAGCCAGGGACGGTGCCCGGCTGTAGCAGAGAAGGTAGGCCTGGGTGATCCGCTCGTCCGTTGTCGGCCATTCGACGAGCCGACGTGTCAGCAGATCAGCCGCCCGAATCACCAGGGTGTTGTTCAGCAGGAACAAACCCTGCGAAGCGACGGTCGTCTGCGGACGATCGGAACTGATCAGGCTGGGATCGGCCGCATCAAACAGCGCCAGCACCTCGGGCAGGTTGTCGCGCACAATTGGCAGGTAGATCGAGCGATGGGAGTTGGTCGGATCATTGATCGCCCCCCCTGCCCCATCCACACCAGGTCGGCGCGGAATCGATGGTCCTTCCCCAGCCAACGCGACAGGCGAACCCACCGGTGGCTTCCGGCTGAGTTGTCCACTGATCTCGAGAATGGCATCCCGAACCTGCTCGGCTGCAAGCCGTCGCGGCGAATTCCGCCAGAGCAGCGTGTTGTCGGGGTCCAGCTCCATCCCCCGGGAGTCGACCTGCGAGCCAAGCCGGTACACCCGACTCAACACGATCGACCGCACCAGCGACTTCACCTTCCAGCCGTCATCCATGAACTGCAGGGCAAGATGATCGAGAAGCTCCGGATGACTCGGGGGTAATCCCGCCTGTCCAAAGTCATCGGGGGTCGGAACCAGTCCCCGGCCAAACAACTGGTACCACAGTCGATTGACGAAGACCCGGGCCGTCAGTGGATTCTCACGGCTCGCAATCCACTGGGCCAACTGCAGGCGTCCGCTCGTATTGGCGGGAATCTGCAGACCGGGCATCCCGGGGAGATGAATGGTCCCGCGGCGAATCGGTCGCGCGCTGGGCTGATCCGACTCACCCCGTTCGTAGAGCGGGCTGTCGGCGATCGTGCGAGTGCCGTCGCCTGTGAAACCGGCAAATCCGAACGCGCCTCCACCACGGCGGCGGTCGCGACCCGCCGGCTTGTCCCGCACTCCCATGGCGAGCAACTTGGGGTACCCGTCACTCTCATACGCGTCGAGCCGCGCCTGCAGCAGCGAAATCTGCCCTGAAATGAGGAACCGCTGGGTTGGATCCTGTGCCTGCTCGGCCCTCCGCCGCACATCCGAGATGCGTCCTTCAATCTGCCGTTTCTCGGAATCACCCAACCGAGCCAGAGCAGTCGGGGGGAATGCCTCGGGGGGCAGGGACAACAGGGGAGCCGTGCGGCGGGCATTGATGAAGGTCACCGTGCCATAACAGGTCTCGGTACTGCGAAAGATCCCGGCCATGGCGTAGTAGTCGGCCTGCGGGATGGGATCCTGCTTGTGGTCGTGACAGCGGGCACAGGCCACGGTGATCCCCAGGAATGCCTGCCCGGTGACATCGATCTGCTCATCCGCCAGGTCAAGTTCGAACTTCAGGCCGCTCCGTTCATTCAGGGTTTTTGGACCGATGGCGAGAAATCCGGTCGCGACGATTTGTTCGGCCCGGGTCTGCAGGTCTTCGTAGGGAAGCAGGTCACCAGCCAGTTGCTCGATGATGAACCGGTCGTAGGGCTTGTCATTCTGGAAGGCGGCAATCACATAGTCGCGATAACGCCACGCGTGGGGATAGTTGAAATTGACGGTCTTGCCCGTGCTCTCGGCATACCGTGCCACATCCAGCCAGTGCCGGGCCCATTTCTCGCCGAACCCGGGTGAGGCCAGCAGTCGATCGACCACTTCTTCGAAACGGCTCGGGGAAGGGGCCGAGAGGAATGAATCGAGCTCGGAAGTCGTGGGAGGGAGCCCCGTCAAATCGAACGTCACCCGGCGCAGCAACGTGCTCCAGTCGGCATCGGCCACCGGGCGCAGTCCCCGCTCTTCCAAACGGGCCAGCACATACCGGTCGATGGCAGTCTGGGGCCAATCCGGCGTCTGGATGGCGGGGGATGTCCCGCGACGCGGGGGCTGGAAAGACCAGTGTTGCGAGGCATCGACGGCCGTGCGTTCCGATGACGGGATTCCCGAAACGCGTGGATCGAACGCCCCCTCGCGGATCCACGTTGTGAAATCGGCCACAACCGACTCGGGAAGCCGTTTTTTCGGGGGCATTGCCAGGCTGGCATCCTGATGCGAAATCGCCTTGATCAGCAGGCTTTCTTCAGGGTGGCCAGGTTCGACAATGGGCCCCGAGTCGCCTCCCCGCAGCAGCCCCTCGCGGGTGTCGAGGGCGAGGCCCCCCTTGACCCTGCGGCCTTCCCCGGCAGCGTGGCAGCCGTAGCACTCGGTGACCAGCACCGGTCGGATTTTCTTCTCAAAAAATGCGTTCTGCTCGGCTTTCGGAAGCAGCGGGGGATCGTCCGCTGCGGATGATTCCCCTTCAACAGGAACCTGGGCCCGGACCAGAACTGGTCCCAGCAGGAACAGCCACCCGCAGATCAACCAGCCATGTCGGATTCGCCGCATCGCAACCTCCCGGGAGAATTCCCGCCCTTCGTTCACCCTCAAAACTCACCAGCGTCGTCTCACCATCCCATTCCGCCACTCGCCAACCAAAAGGAAGCAGAACGGAGAGCAGCTGGATCCCCCCGGCACAACCGTCACTCTTGCCAATGAGACTGCAGGTCCTGGAGCAGATCAAGCTCCAAGACAGTCCTCCATTGGCGAAACCGGTCCGGAACCGGAGGCGACCCCGCAGGTCGCGTTAGCACCTCCTGTGCCAGTTCCAAGTCCTTTTCCTGGGATTGCCGTGACAGTCGCACGCGATTCCACTCCTGCTTCACGGGCAGGATGGCCTTCGCATGGCTGGCTTCGAGTTCCTTTCTTCGGGTCCGGCCGTCGGCGACCTCTTTCTGAACGTCCCGCAACTCGTCCAGGGTCTTCTTGAGTTCCTGCTGCACCTGCTCCCGTTGGCTGTCTTTCTGATTGGCAGCCCGCTTCCTCGCCGAATTCCCCTTCCCACGCGAGCCTCCCTTTCCGCGGGAGTTTCCTTTCCCGCCGGAATTCCCCTTCCCGGCGGTCGTTTTTTTCTGGGCGGTCTGCTGCAGGCGCCCCGCCAGTCGTCGGGCTCGCGACTGGATGGCAGTCAACTTCTGCGACTTTTGCTTCAGCGATTCCATCAGCGAATCGAGCTGTTCCTCTTGGGGACTCTTGAGATTGTCCAGCTTCAACCGCAGTTGCTTCTCGGAGTCACGAGAACGCTCAATCGCCCTCCGGAGGTCTTCGATTTCCTGGCGGGCCTCAGCCTGCTGTTGTTCCCACGTCGACGCCTGCTTGCGTCGCGACTCCTGCCGTGATTTCCGCACGCGCTCAAACTCGCGTTCATAACTCGCCACGAGAGAACCAGCCCAGCGGCGTGCGATGATGCGACGCAGTTCCTCGAGCCGGGATGCGGGAACGTCTTCACCCCCCGCGACAAACCCGCCAATCTGCCCCAACCAGCTCGCCTGGGTCTCGCGGGCCACGGGGCCGGGCCACAGAGTGTCCTCGGTGGGCCATTGGTTGACCACAGTTTGACAGGTCTTCAAGGCGGCTGCGGAATCTCCCTGTTCCAGCTGGAGACTGGCCTGCTGCAGCAGCACTGTGGACTGCTGTTGGGGTGATAATTCCGCGGCACGAGCCAGAAGGGTCAACGCCCCCTCGTGGCGATCCATGCGGGACAGCACCAGGCTTGCCAGCCAGGGCAGTCTGGGATCATCCGCTCCCAACCGCTCGGCCTGCCGGAGCATTTCCCGGCATCGGTCCTCCACCTCGTCGGCCTTGGCCCCCGCAGGCACAGGTCCCGTACCGTCCCGGAACAGTTGCGAAACCAGATTCGCATACTCTTTCTTGTCGTTCCCCTCCAGGTTGGCGGCACTCCCCTGGCCGGGAGGAAACATCTGCGTCTCGTCAAAGTCTTGTTCGGTCCGCCATTCGTCTTCCAGTTGCTGGAGTTCCGAAAGCAGGGCCGCGTCCTCGTCGTCATCAGCCTCCCCGGCTCTGTCATCGTCGGCCCGGGGGGCCGCCGGGGTCCCCTGATTCTCGGGCGGGGCCCCCACGAGCGGTCCCGCAGCGACGGTCCGGAGACCCCACCCGGTTGTTTCAGCGCCTGGAAATCCGGGGCCCAGAATTCCAGGGCCCGGCGTTCCGATCCCGCCCAGGACGATCGCGACGGCGGCACAGCCCACCCAAACTCCCGCACGCTGCGGCCGGTTCCCGGCGATGTGACACCAATCGGCAGTCATCTTTCCCTGTCCTTCTCGGTTGCCATCCTGAACCAAACCCCGTTCCCCGGCTCATTTTTCCAGAGAAACGCCTCCTGGGGAATAAACCCCGTCCCCCGGGTTGAGGATTCGCAGAAAATGGCGTTTTGGACGAACCAGACCAGGTTCTGGCCCCCGGCAAAACCGACACCCTGACGATCCCCGAAAAAGTTTTCCCTTTCCCTGGACCGGACACGGCGTACTATTTCCGCGCTCTGGGGAAAACCAGAACTCCCCGCAGCGTCCCGTGCCTCCGGGTACGGTCCCACTTGGTCCGAAACAGGGATGGTCGCCGCAATCGCGGCACCGAAACGAGGTGACTGCCACCACAATGAAACACGATCACGCCCCCGTCCCCGGGAATGTCAAGGAATTGCTGGAAAACCGGGGGCTGAACGGTGTTCCGGTCCTGGTCTCGACCACCACCGACCTGGGCTTGAAGGGAGCCCCGCGCAAGGAATGGCTGGTCATCACGAAGGACAATGTCTCCGTCGTCGCGGACGGCGAGGACCCCGAATTGGTCACCAATGTCCCGGTCTCCCGCGTCGAGCGGTTCCGCTCGGTCGGCACGATTGGCTCCGGGTTTCTCCAGGCCCATGTCGACGGTGCCTGGGTCGACCTGCTGCGACACTCCAACGCCCTCTCGGGGCGGTTCCACAAGGTCGCGGGCCAACTCGAAGACCTGCGCACCAAGGGGGAGGTCCCCCCTCCTGAAGAAGACGAAGAAGACCAGCTGCACTGTCCGAAGTGCCAACTGCGCCTGGCTGCCAAGGGAGAACCGTGCCCGCGCTGCATTCCCCGCAAGGCAATCATCAGCCGGCTGTGGCAGATCCTCAAGCCGCAGTGGACCTCGGCCCTGATCATGTCGGCCCTGATGCTGGTGGGGGTCGCCATGGAACTGGCCCCCCCCAAGTTGCAGCAGTATCTCGTCGATGACATTCTTGCCCAGGGACAGGCCCAGCCCAACGTCCAGAGCCTGATGCTCACCCTCCTGCTGGTGGTCATCGCCCTTGCCACCACCCGCGTCCTGCTCGGGGGGGTCAACTGGGCCAAGGGACTCGTCTCGACCAAAGTCGGGGCCAGGCTTACCTTCGATCTGCGCTCGCAGCTCATGCAGAAACTGCAGATGCTGGGGGTCGGCTACTACGACAAGCACCAGGTCGGCTCACTGGTCAATCGCGTCGCCTACGACAGTGAAGTGCTCCATACCCTGCTGCAACAGGTGACCGGGGGATTCCTGCTGCAGATCGTGCAGGTGGTCGCCGTCGGGGTCATGCTCTTCACCCTCAACCCCAAGCTGGCGTTCTTCACCCTCATTCCCGCCCCGCTGGTGGTCGCTGGCAGCCTCTATTTCTGGCGGCGCGTCTACCCGGTCTACTACCGCTACTGGGATTCCTCCAGCAAACAGGCGGGAACCATCTCGGGCATGCTTTCGGGCATCCGCGTGGTCAAGGCATTCGCCCAGGAACCGCGCGAATACCAGCGGTTCACCCGGTCCAGCGAATATCTCCGTGATTCCCGCATCAATGTCGACAACGCCAACGCCTCGTTTTCTGCGGTCATGGCGCTCATTTTCAGCCTGGGTGGACTCATCGTCTGGTATGTCGGCGGACGGGATGTACTCGCCGGCAAGATGACCCTCGGTTCGCTGATGGCATTTCTGGCCTACCTGGCGATGTTCTATGCCCCCCTCTCCACACTTTCGCAACTGACCACCTGGCTCACGAGTTTTCTCACCGGATGTCACCGGGTGTTCGAACTGCTCGACGCACCGGTCGAACAGAAGGAACCCGACCAGCAGCAGGAACTCCCCCACCTCAAGGGGGAGATCCGCTTCGAAAATGTCACCTTTGGCTACGAGCGTCACCGCCCTGTGCTGAAGGATGTCAGCTTCACCATTGAACCCGGGCAGCGGATTGGCATTGTCGGTCGCAGCGGCAGCGGCAAGACGACCCTGGTCAACCTCATCAGCCGGTTCTACGACGTCAACCAGGGACGGGTGCTCCTCGACGGCGTTGATCTGCGTGATCTCACCACCTCGACCCTCCGCCAAAACGTCGGGGTCGTGCTGCAGGAGCCGTTTCTCTTCCGGGGAACCATCTACGACAACCTCATCTACGGCCGGCCGCAGTCGACGCGGGAAGAGACCATCACCTCGACCCGTGCCGCCCAGGCCCATGAGTTCATCCTCAAGAAGCCTCTGGGGTACGACACCTGGGTCGGCGAGCGGGGAGCCGGCCTGTCGGGGGGAGAACGCCAGCGAATCTCCATCGCCCGGGCCCTGCTCTATGATCCCCGGGTTCTCATCCTTGATGAGGCGACCAGCAGCATTGATACCGAGTCGGAACAGGCGATCCAGGATGCACTGCGCGTGCTGGTTCGGGGACGCACCACGATCGCCATCGCACACCGACTCAGTACGCTGCGGGACTCGGACCGCATCTTCGTCTTTGACGACGGGAAGCTGACCGAACAGGGAAGCCATGCCGAGCTGATGACCCTCGATGGCACCTACGCCCGCCTGGTGAAAATCCAGACGCAGTTTTCCAAGGACAACCAGATCGAGGTTCTGCTCAACGCCGCAACAACACCCGAACCGGTCCAGGTCCAGCCCCAGGCCGAAGAGACGCCGATCGACGTCTCAGCGTTCGCGCCCCGCTGGATCGCTCCCGGCGATGCGGTGTTCCGCGCGGGCCCCCACACAACACTCGATGTCGAGCTGTCCGATGGCACCCTCTTCCGTGGAATCGGTGCCATCCGCTGCTTCCCCGCCACCTGTGCCGACCGGCTGATCAGCCTCTCGGTCTGCGACCAGGAGGGGAAGGAACAGGAAATCGGCATTCTGAAGTCCCTGGCCGACTGGCCGGCAGCCGTGCAGCAACTGATCCATGCGGCACTCGACCGCCGCTACCTGCAGCGGCAGATCACCGCGATCCACCGGATCATCCACAAGCACGGCTGTCTCGACTTCGCCGTCGAAACCGACGTCGGGCCGCAGGAATTCACCATGCGCTGGTCCCAGAGCCACGTGCAGGACTTTGGGGAACGGGGCAAGGTGCTGCTCGACCTGGAAGACAACCGTTTCCTGATCGCCGACACCGATCGATTGCCTCCCAGGCAGCGTGAACTGCTGCAGCGGTTCATCTACTGGTAGGGTTTCCTGGCTGCCGACAGCCAACACGGCCGGCGGGTTCTTTCACGAGACCCCTCCGGCCGTTGTTGTTGACACGGGGTCTCTTCAGGCAAGGATCTGGTCGATCACCTGGCCATGCACGTCGGTCAGGCGAATGTCGCGTCCCCCAAACCGGTAGGTCAACCGGGTGTGATCAATCCCCAGCAGGTGCAGCATCGTCGCGTGCAGATCGTGGATTTCCAGCCGGTCGGTGACGGCCTTGTAACCCCACTCGTCCGTTTCACCGAAGCTCATTCCCCCCTGCACTCCTCCCCCGGCCATCCAGAGCGAAAAACCATGCTCATTATGGTCTCGGCCATCCGATCCCTGGGCGAAGGGAGTACGGCCAAACTCCCCCGAGAAGACCACGAGGGTCTCATCCAGCAATCCCCGTTGCCGGAGGTCGACGAGCAGTCCCCGAATTGGCTGGTCAACCGCACGGGCATTCTGCCCATGATTGTTCACCAGGCCGCCATGGGCGTCCCAGCGGTCGTAACCCCCAATTCGTGGGCAGGTCAGTTCGACAAACCGCACTCCCCGCTCGATCAGCCGACGGGCCGTCAGGCATTGTCGGGCGTAGCTGCGGGTGAATTCGTACTCCGAATCAAGCCCGTACAGGGAGTGTGTCTCACGGGTCTCGCCGTCGAGATTCAACAGGTCGGGGACCGTCAACTGCATCCGGGCCGCGAGTTCATGGTTGGCAATGGCCGACTCGAGCGCATCGAGACGACCGACGTCCTGCAGCGTCCGCCGGTCGAGATCGCGGATCAGTGACTGCTTCAAGCTCTGCAATCGGGCGTTCTTTTCCCGCGGGCGGATATTCGCCAGCGGGGGATCCTTCGGTTCCAGCACCGAGGCCTGGTAGGTCGCCGGCAGAAATCCACTGCCAAAGTTGTCGAGACCACCGGAGGGAATCAGCCCGCCGTTGAGCAGCACGAACCCGGGAAAGTTCTGGTTTTCGCTCCCCAGCCCGTAGGTGGCCCAGGCCCCCATGCTGGGGCGTCCCTGCAGACCGGTTCCCGAATGCAGGAAGTAGTTCGCGCTCGTATGCTCCGGAAATTTCGAGGTCATCGATTTCAGGATGCACAGGCTGTCGATCTCGCGGTTCACCTGCGGAAAGAGGTCGCTTGTCCACAGGCCGCTCTGTCCTCTGGGGGCAAACGTCCAGGGAGACTTCAACACCGTCCCGATGTTTTCGAACTGGGTCTTCTCCAGCTTGCCAATCGCCTGGCGGGGATCCTGGCCGTGATACTTTTCGAGATTCGGCTTGTAGTCGAAGCTGTCGACCTGCGAGACGCCACCATCCATGTAAAGAAAGATGACATTCCGCGCCGTCGCCGGATGATCGGTCCGGGGCCCCCGGGTGGTTGTTCCCCCCGTCTCTTCGGCCGAGGCATTCCCGCCAAACAGGGCCGCATAGGCCAGGGCGGCGAAACCTCCCGCCGAACGAACCAGTGCCTCCCGCCGACAATACGGAGCGACTCCCCGCGAAAAGCGGACTGGTCCCAACAGACTCGACTCCATGGACGTCGACATCATCGGTTCTCGTTCGGGTTCTGTGACACGCGGCTCAGCGGACAAACAGGAATTCCTTGACCGCCCACAGGGCGTGACACAACTCGGTCCACGACTCGGCCTCGGGGGTCCCCGGGCCCAGGACCGCAGCCGCTTCGGCCAGCAACTGCTGGCAGCGGTCCAGTTCCTCGGGGGATGGTTCCCGGCAGTAGGCCGCCCGGAACATCCCGCGAATCCGTTCGGCCTGCTGATCGGCCGCCCCCTCCCCTGCGACTGGAGCCGCAAGAACCTTCTGGGCCCACAACCCCGCCTGCTGATGGACGAACGGGTCATTCATCAGGAACAGCATCTGGCCGGGCACGTTCGACACATTCCTCCGTCCCACCGTCGTGAACGGCGTGGGAGTGTCAAAGGCGGTCATCATCAGTGGGGGAAAATTCCGGCGGGCAGCGACGTAGAGACTGCGACGGCCATCTCCATCAAGTGGCCCCCGTTCCGGACGGAGTCCCCGGGCCTCAATGAACTGGCTCTCATGCAATGGGACCGAGCCGCCTCCCTGTCGGGTGTCGAGCCGACCCGACACGGTGAGGATCGCATCGCGAATCGCCTCGCCTTCCAGACGCCGCAGGTTCATGCGGTGCAGCAGCAGGTTCTCGGGATCAGATTGCTCGGCCGCCGATTGATCGGGATCGCTCGACATCGCGAACGCGCGCGTCAGCACCAAGCGACGAATCAGCGACTTCAGCGACCAGCGATCCTGCGTGACAAAGGTCGCGGCGAGGTCATCCAGCAATTCGGGATGAGTCGGACGGCCTCCCAACACACCAAAGTTGTCGACCGTGGAGACGATCCCCCGTCCAAACAGGTGCTGCCAGACACGGTTCACAGCCACACGCGAGACAAGTGGATTGTCGGGCCGGGTCAATTGCCGGGCGAGTTCCCAACGGCCACTCCCCCCATGGGTGGAGAGCGGTTCCGGCCCCACCAGGGCTTCCAGCGACCTTCGGGGAACAAGTCCCTGTGTTTTCTGATGCTTGCCGCGGACCAGCAGGTATTCATCCACGCCATTGCCATCGAGCATCGCCGGTGCGGTCCGTGACTTCCACGGAATGGTCGCCAGGCAGGCCACCCGTTGATCCTGCCAGGACTTCAGTCGTTCCGCGACTTCGCCCGGCCAGCCCCCCTCATGGCCCGTCCACCCATCGGGAAACAGCAGCAGGGCCCGAACCGTTTCACGGCGCAGGAATTGCCCGGGAGAATCCTGCAGGTTCGGCTCAGCCGCTTCGGTCGAATCTCCCCCGGTCAGCCGTGCGATGGATTCCGTCAGCAGATCGCGGTACGCGGCGACGACCGTTTCAGGGGCGGCAGGCTGATCCCCTCCCAACTTCACGGCCAGTCCCCGACCGGGGGAAACCGGTGGTGCGGGAGGAGCATCACTCTCGACCACCAGGGCGATCGATGTGTCGAAATCATCATGGGGAGAGAACTCGATCGCCATGCGGTGCCCCGCATAGAGTGTCAGGTCGTGTGAGATCCAGTGCCAGCGGTCCTGGAAGCCCCATTCCCGAAGTTGCCCGGTGTGGATGGGACCGGTCACCAGCCGCTGCGAGTCGACCGCTGCAAAGATTCGTCCCGAGCCGCGCACCAGGTAGTGCACCCGGCCGGTCTTCAACTCGAACTTCGGAGTGCGCCACATCGCGCCATCCCGTTTCCATCCGCCATACTGCGTCGGCTCCCGCTCGGTTCCCGGGGACAGATCGAGTGCCCGCCAATCGAGTTGTGACGCGGCACTCGCGAGGGTGTTCAGACGCAGCCAGGGCCGCTGCGCATCGGCCCGGCCGTCCAGCTGAAGGCCACCGGCCGGAAAGGGGCGGGTGCCAAACGCAAAACCATCAGCCGACCATTCCGATCCTCCGCGGCTCAGGCTGCCGGCATCCACCAGCACCCGCGCCGTGGGTGCGAGTCCCAGAGTCCCCCAGAGATCGGCCGTGGTTTCGCGCGGCACCACCCGACCCAATGCACTCTGGGCAGCGACATGCCAGAGATCATCGCGATCGACGACCGAACCCAGCAGTCGGGCCACCCAGGCCATCAGTCGCCCGGCCTCGAGATTTTTCTCGTGGGCGAGTTTTTCCAAAACCTGCTTCACCTCGGGAGCAAAATCCTGAGACCGGTGCTTTTTGCCCGGCTCGGGATTCGGCAGGCCGAATGTCTTCAGCCCTTCCATCGCGGCTCGCAGGTAAGCCAGTGACTCGGGGAGCCTTTCCTCAAGAGCCTTCTGGAGGGCCAGGCGAACCCCCGGCTCATGCTGCTTAGCGAGGGTGTCCAGTTCGGCCGTCGCGCGGCGTTCGGCCTCCACAGTCTCGAACCTGGCGAGGCGCTGCCCGGTGCTGAGAAAGAAACCGGCAAGGGCGTAATAGTCGCGCTGCGAGATGGCATCAAACTTATGGTCATGGCAGCGCGCACACGAGACTGTCAGCCCCAGGAATGTCTTCGAAAGGACGTCAATCCGATTGTCAATCCGCTCGGTTTCATCGAGGCGGGTGTCGACGGGGGCATGGATCTCTTCGCCCAGGAAGGCCCAGCCTGTGGCGAGCAGCGACTCATTCGCACCGGTCTGCGGGTTCAGGCGCGGCTGGGGAAGCAGATCGCCTGCCAGGTGCTCGCGCACGAAGGCGTCGTAGGGGACGTCACCATTCAGAGCCCGCACGACATAGTCGCGGTACTCGGTGGCATTGGGGATGATGAAGTCGCTTTCGTGCCCGCGCGATTCGGCATAGCGCACCAGGTCGAGCCAGTGCCGGGCCCAGCGGACTCCAAACTCCGGGGAAGCCAGCAAACCATCGACCACGGCCTCGCGTTTGGCCTGTGAGGGGTCATGCAGGAAATCGCCGAGTTGGGCGGGAGTGGGAGGGAGCCCGGTGAGGGTGAAGTGCACTCGCCGCAACCAGATTTCGGGACGGGCCTCTTCTGCGGGAGAGAGCCCCGCCGCCTCCAGCCGGGCCAGCAGAAACTGGTCAACCTTGCCCCGGGGCCACTCGACCTTTTGAATGGCAGGAGCGGGATGGAATTGGGGAGTCTGCCAGATCCAGGGGAGTTCAGCCTTGCGGGCAGCCAGGTCAAACCCGTTGGTCGTCGCGGGTGCCGGATCGGTCTCGGGCCACGGAGCCCCCGCGGCAATCCAGTTGCGCAGGTCGCCCAGGATCTTGTCCGAAAGTTTCGGCTTCCCCTGGGGCATCTGCAGGTCGGGCTCCTGGTGAGTCACCGCGATGTAGAGACGGCTTTCCTCGGGCTTCCCGGGGACCAGAGCCGGCCCCAGCCCGCCCCCCGACAGCAGGTCCGCCCGGCGATCGACCCGCAGGCCTCCCCGTGCCGGTTTGCTGTTCGGCCCATGGCACCCCTGGCAGTGCTCCACCAGCACCGGGCGAATGCGGGTTTCGAAAAACTCGACCGAACCGGCCTCTGGCTCGGCGGCAAACAGCCCGCCACATCCCAGCATCACTAGACATCCAGCCAACCAGGCCACCCGACAGACACTCATCATGAGCGCACTTTCGCAGGAAAGAGAAACAGTCCGCGCGACTTGATTCTAAGTCACCCCACATCTCTCCACCAAGAGAACCGCGGGGAAAGCCTCTCGCGACACCGCTCCCTCAACCTGTCGCCCCGGGCGCAGAATCCCGAGTCCACCGTCCACTGGCCAGCCGGCAGTCATCCATCCGGAGTGCGGATTGTGCCGCACGGCGGGGCCCGATCCGTGATTGATGCCTCCACACGCCCAGACTGCAACACGACGGCATCCATGCTGGGCCTGAACGGCCCAGACTCGATCGCTCCGGGTTCCACAGGCCCCCCACCCAACATGTCCCCAAGCATCGCGGGGGCGAACGAGGACACTCGGCCACTGTTTCCCAATCCTCTCTCCGCGCCGCCATGCTGCGGGGTTACACTCCGGTCTCAAGGCCGGCGGCCCCCTGCCAATGTCCCTCCCCGACTCCTCACGATCCCCATCATGACCGATCCCCGCGTTGCCCGTTCCAACGCCCTGTATGCCCGAGCGCAGCAGTTGATTCCTGGCGGGACGCAACTGGTCAGTCGCCGTCCGACGCGATTCGCCAACGGGGTCTCTCCCGTGTTCGCCGCCCGGGGCCAGGGGGCCCGCATCTGGGATGTCGATGGGAATGAATACATTGATTGGGCCACCGGGATCCTTGCCATCATCCTCGGATATTGCGATCCCGTCGTCGATCAGGCGGTGATCGAACAGATCCACCGGGGAGTCAACTTCTCGATCAGCACCGAGGTGGAACTCGAACTGGCCGAGGAACTGGTCCGTACCATTCCCTGTGCCGAGATGGTGCGCTACACCAAGGGAGGAGGCGATGCCTGCACAGTGGCGGTGCGCATCGCCCGGGGAACGACAGGGCGCGACAAGGTCCTGTTTTGCGGCTATCACGGCTGGCACGACTGGTACCTGGCCGCAAACCTCGATGCGGCCGCCTCACTGAACGCACACCTGTTCCCGGGGATTGAGCCGATCGGTGTTCCCCGGGCCCTGGCTGGGACGGCCCATCCGTTTCCCTACGGCGACACGGCCGCCCTGGGGACCCTGCTCGACGAACATCGGGGAGAGGTCGCCGCCGTCATGATGGAGCCGTTTCGTTCGGAACGCCCACCCGCCGGCTACCTCGACGAAGTCGCCCGGCTGACCCGCGCCGCGGGAGCCGTCCTGATCTTCGACGAAGTGTCGACCGGCCTGCGTTTCGGTCTGGGAGGAGCCCAGGAATTTGCGGGGGTCACCCCCGATATGGCGGTCTACGCCAAGTCGATGTCGAATGGCTACTCGTTCGGCGCGGTCGTGGGCACAAGGGCTGTGATGGAACCGGCCGCACGCATGTTCGTCTCCAGCACCTACTGGAGTGATGCCGTGGGGATCCGGGCGGCACTCACGACCATCGGTGAACTGCGGCGGCGGAACGTGCCGGCCCAGATCGCGGCCTACGGCGAGCAGATCCAGCAGTCGATCAATGAAGTCGCCCGGTCCACCGGTTGCCCGGTGAAATGCGGTGGACTGGTGCAGTATCCGCAGTTGCAGTTCCAGGTCGACGACCCGCACCTGAAGGCCAAGGTCGTGACCCTGTATATTCAGGAGATGGCCCGGCGCGGTTGCCATGGCTATGCATCGTTCGGGCTGAACGCCGCCCAGGGTGCAGCCGAACTGCAGCAAACCACCGAGGCCGCCCGAGAGGTCTTCACACTGATTGCCGAAGGATTGCACAGCCAATCGATCGACCGATTGCTGATTGCCCAGCCTCAGCAAGAGACCTTTCGCCGACTGGTCCACTGAGAGGGCCTCCGGGGGTGGGAGGGCCTTCCGGGGGTGGGATTCCTGGTACCGGTCACCCCCTCAACGTCAGCCCGGTCACGATCTTGGTCGCTGCCAAAACAGGCGGCGGCCAACAGCACTTGCTGTCGACCGCCGGTCACCAGACCCCAACGATCAGCCCTCAATCATGGGGTACCGGACAGTCGGCACTAGGCGATGGCCGCGATGTTGATATAGGCATGGACGTGCGGGGCACCCCGGAAATGCCAGACGAAGCCCGGCCCTTCGACCCGCCAGATGTCCCACTCCTTGTCGTCAAGCAAGTCTCCCTCCTGGTACCACGCGAGGTTCAGGATCGTGAGTCCCCCATTGGCCTTCAGCACCTGGAAGACTTCATCCACGTCGGCCGTGCGGTACGGAGAAAGGAGGTGGCGCAGGGTCTTTTCGACCAGGGCCTGTTGGTCGGCACTGAGATCAGCGACCGGGACACCGGAGAACCGCCCCTCTTTCCCCTGCAGGGGGACCCCCGCCTCGGAGGGAGCCTTGGTGACGAGGGCCTTTTCGGCCTGCTTCGCATCCAGCGCCCGGAAGAGCTTGTTCACCGCCACCGTCTGGTCATTGAAGAGATTCTTGCGCGGGCTCTCTTCGCCATGGCCGTAGATCAGTGGGCCGCCAAAGGCCGCCTTGTCGACCGTATTGCCGTCGGCTCGCAGCGTGAGATGCCGACCCGTCAGCTCCCATTCGAACTTCCCGGCACCGGGAGTTCCGAAAAACGCGATGCTGTATCCCTCGAGTCCGCCGTCATCGAACTCAGTCTGCTTCTGGATCTTCTCAAATCCCTCGGGGCTGAGGACATTGCGGACAATTTCTTCGACCAGTTGCCGTTGCGCCGCCGTGTAGAAGTCTTCTCCCAGCCGAGGCTTGGTCACGTGCCAGTTCGCATTGATTTTCTGGCGCAGCTCATGTTCGAAAGGGAGGGCGATCTCCTTCTTCTGGGCCTCGGTCAGGGTCTGGAACAGCCGCGCGACCGCCTGTTCGGCCGGAGCTTCCAGGGAGGGGGCAGCCCACGCTCGGGGGAGAATTGGTGCCGACAAACTGCCCAGTGCAGCGGCCGAGGCTGTCTGCAGGAAACTCCGGCGGTCAAGACCGCCCAAACCAAACGCGGACGTGGGGCGCGGCATGGGGAAACGCTCCTTGGGGAGAAACAGTGAGCGGGGAGGGAGTGGAGGAGGATCGGAAGGAGTCATGCGGACGCCAACCAAACCAACCTTGATGCTACCGCCTCGGCCACGGCCGGGCAAATCGCTCGATTGCGTGTCGAGACCCCAGCCAGGGCATTTGTCGCGTGGGAAACCAGCCAGCCGGGATTCGCCGAATGACCATCGGGCAGATACAATTCGGGATGACCGTTGAGGTTCTGAACGCGAAGAAAGACAGCCCAGGCATGGCGTTGACGTCGAGTCCCATTGAAGAGGTTCTGCAGGCCCTGCGACAGGGAAAGGTCGTGATCGTGGTCGATGATGCCGACCGCGAAAATGAGGGAGATTTCGTCTGTGCGGCGGAATCGGTCACTCCCGAGACGATCAACTTCCTGCTGGAGATTGGCCGGGGCCTGCTCTGTGCTCCGGTGTCCCAGGAAGTCGCCGACCGGCTCCAACTCACCTCCATGGTTCCCGCCGACCAGAACACTGCCCACCTGGGAACCGCCTTCCTGATTCCGGTCGATCACAAGGACGCCGGGACAGGGGTGAGCCTGGAGAACCGCGCCCTGACACTGCGTCGGCTCGCCGATCCGAAAGCCCAGTCAGGAGAGTTCCTGAAGCCGGGACACATCCCTCCCCTGGCGGCCAAACCGGGCGGGGTGCTGCGGCGTGCCGGTCATACCGAGGCGACGATCGACCTGCTCAGGATGGCCGGGCTGCAGCCGGTGGGAGTGCTGATCGAGATCCTCAGCCGGCACGGAACACGCATGGCCAACGACGCCGACCTGCAGGCACTGGCCCAGGAATACGCGCTGCCCATCATCACGATCGAAGAATTGATCCGGCATCGCCGGCTGAGCGAGCGACTCATTCGCCGGGAGGTCGAGACGCGACTTCCTTCGAAGTACGGCGACCTCAAGGTGATCGCCTATCGGGTCGAGCATGAAGAGCAGGTCCCACTCGCGATCGTCCTGGGAGACCTCGCTTCGAAGCCCGCCCCACTCGTCCGGATGCACTCGTCCTGTTTTACGGGAGACCTGCTGGCCTCGTTGCGGTGTGATTGCGGTGACCAGCTGCACATGGCACTGTCGATGATTTCGCGCGAGGGGGCGGGAGCCCTGGTTTACCTCCCCCAGGAGGGGCGAGGAATCGGGTTGATTCCCAAGCTGAAGGCGTATGTGCTTCAGGATGAGGGATTCGACACCGTCGAGGCCAACCACAAGCTCGGGTTCAAGGCCGACATGCGGGACTACATGGTGGGGCTGCAAATCCTCAAGGACCTCGGTCTGTCGCAGATCCGCCTGTTGACCAACAATCCCAAGAAGACCAATGCGTTTGTCTATTCGGGAGTGAACCTGACCGTGGTGGAACAGATTCCGATCATCGCCCCTCCCGAGCGCGAACGGGCCGAGTACATGGCGACGAAACGCGACAAGATGGGGCACAGCTTGCCAGTCGACTCGGAAATCACTCCGCCGGCAACTGAATCAAGTCGTCCCGCGGGCTCCTGATCGGTTCCAAATCCCCCGTCTGTCTGCCCTGCTTCCCGATTGACCATTCCCATGTCCCAGGCGCTTGTCCAAAGGCTGCAGTCGGAACTTGACCAGTTGTGGCTGGTGGATCCCCACACGCACATCAATCCCCTCCAGGCTCCGTCGCGGACCCTGGCCGACATCCTGGGATACCACTACTACACCGAGCTGGCCCATTCGGCGGGAATTCCCCGCGAGCAGATCGAGGAACCGGGCTTGTCTCCCCGCGACAAGGTCGGCCGGATTGTTCCCGGACTGGCGGCGATCGAGAATACAGTCCAGCACTCCTGGCTGCTGGAGATCTGCCGCGACCTTTTCGGATTCGAGCACGACCGGATCCACGAGTCCAACTGGGAACGTCTCTACGACCAGAGCCTGGCGATTCTCGCCTCCCCAGGCTGGGAACGAGAGATCCTGCAACGCAGCCGGTTGACCGGGGTGTTCCTGACCAATGACTTTGACGATCCCCTTGCCGGGTTCGACACCAGCTTCTACATCCCCTGCCTGCGGACCGACGACCTCGTGTTTCGGCTCAGTCAGCCCGAAACGCGGCAGCGTTTCCGACAGGCGACCGGCGGCGAAGCCTGGGAGGTCGACTCGCTCCGGGAGGGAATCCGCAAACTGTTTGCCCACTTCCTCAGCCACAACGCCCGGGCCTGCGCGATCTCGCTTCCCCCCGATTTCGCCCCGGCGGCCGTTTCCTCCTCTGTTGTCGAGCCCTTGCTGGGGGCGCTGCGGCATGGTCGGCCTCTCTCGGCCAGCGAGCAGGGCATCCTCTCACGGTTCGTTTTCTGGAGCCTCGCCGAAGAATGTGCCGAAGCCCACCTGCCATTTGACCTGATGATCGGAGTCAACCGGCGGGTCTACCCGGCCGGCGTGTACCAGGGGCAGGACCTCTTCGACAGCCGCTGTTCGCTCAGCGCCTATGCCGGCCTGTTCAACGCGTTTCCGCGGGTCACCTTTCCGGTCTCGGTCCTGGCCCATGGGGTGAACCAGGAACTGGTGAGCTACGCCTGGATCTTCCCCAACGTCGTGACCAGCAGCCACTGGTGGTATTCGAACATTCCCGCGTACATCGAACCCGACTTGCGGGCCCGGTTGCAGGCGGTCCCCCAGACGAAGCAGATCGGATACTACAGCGACATGTACAAGCTGGAGTTCGCCAAGCCGAAATTCGGGATGTTCCGGCGGGTGCTCGCCAGGGTACTGGCGGAGGACTTTGTGATGGGACGGGGCTGGAGCGAAACCTCGGCAGTCGCACTGGGAAAGACCATTCTGTGCGACAATACCGAGCGAATCTTCCCGAGACGGGGGCCGGGACGAGGAACGTGATGACGGACGAAGAGCCCGGGACTCCCAGCCACTCACGCGGAAGTGATCTGACCGATGACCGCCCCCACTGCGGCACAACTCGTCGTTTGGCGTAATGGCGATGTGGAAGTGTTTGAGTTGATTCCCGAGGTCATCCGCATCGGCAGAAAACTGCCAGGGGGCGAAAGCTCGGTGGACGTTGCGATCAATTCGAGCCTGGTCGCACGGGAACATGCCCGCATTCTGAGAATTCAAGCGGAATATTGGATCGAGGATGGAGGCAGTTCGGGAGGCACCTGGGTCAACGGCAGGCAGATCCAGGCGCCGACCATGCTGCAAAGTGATGATCGCATCAGGATCGGCCGTACCCTGATGCGGTTTGTTTCAGCGTTGGACACCGATGCCGGCCATTCCTGAACGGAAACAGCGGTGACAACTGTCGCCACCCTGGCGTCAGCCGTTTTATGACCATTCCGGATCAAGCCACAGAAACTCCGGGGCGAATATCAAGATCCGCCAGGCATACGAAGACACGATCTTTTTCGGCTTCGATCAGAGGAGTATGCGTCCGGTGGATTTGGCCGATTGAAGAGCCTCTTGGGGACACTGTGGAGAGCAAGAAAGCCCTGCCCACGCCGTTTCCGAATCGCCGAGATGGAACGACTGAAAGAACTCTCCGGGCAAGCCGCTCGCAGTCATTGAAAACCGCTCGATTCAGCCAGCCTCGCAGCCGCACTCCGCTCGACAAATCTGATTGCGATTCGCGACCCGATGGGCAGCCCTTCGGAGACGGAACCCAGGGGGAACGACGCCGCATTGTGTCCCTGCGATATTGACGGCCCCAATGCCGTTCCCTGGCATGGAATACCGCATCACCCGCTTTCCGTTCCGGGAGGGTTCAGGCCACAACCGGCAAGTTCAGTCGATCAACGCAAGGCGGCCACTTCCCCCCGGATTTCCCCCCGGGAGGCCGTCCTTGAATCCTTGGGAAGAATTGATCGGACCGACAGACTTTCAGGGCAGTGACACAAATTGATGCGTCGGCGTGGCACCAATACCAAGATGGCGGTACGCTAAAAACGGATTCTGGGTCGAGGTCTTCCCGGGCCGGCCACGGGTGAGGGACTTGCTGAAGGGGTCAACGCTCGGATGTCACAATCAAACACCGCGAAGCTCATCGTCCTGGATACGGGCGAAGCCATCGAATATCTGCTGACGCGAGATGTGACGAAACTCGGAAGACTGCTCCAAGGCCGTGAGCAGGTCAGCGATATCACCATCGATTCCAACATGGTTTCCCAGAAACATGCCCGAATCGTGCGTCGGGGAAGCCAATTTTTCATCGAAGATCTCGGCAGCACAAACAAGACGTTTGTCAACGGCAGTGAAGTCAAGGCACCGGTTGAGCTGAAACACGACGACCGCATCAAACTGGGTCCCAAACTCCTCCGTTTTGTCCTCCCCTCACCCCCACCGCAGGGGCGACTTGCGGATCCGGCGACGGGCGCGCCCCGCGATCTGAACGTCGAAATCAAAGAAGACCTGGAGTCTTCCGGGCTGGTGACCGGCACTGTGGATTCCGGGTCCAGTCGGTTTGGAATCCTGCAGGCAAAGCCTCAGGAAAAACTGAAGGCAATCATCGCCATCAGCCAGGCACTTGCCGGTACGATTGAACTCGAATCGATCCTTCCCCGGATCCTGGAGAGCCTA
>DNUF01000164.1:2834-3287 GCA_003508595.1 Planctomycetaceae bacterium | reverse complement strand
TGCCTCGCCGGTAATGATTTCGGATCTTTACGCTGGCAGCTTAGTCAACGAAATCGAGAAGGCGATCGAAAGCATAGTCAATCCGAATGGCCGCACCTTATGCCACCAGCTGCTGGTGAAACTCAAAGAACTTAAGGTAGAGCGTCCGATTGCTTTGGAGCAATGGCCTACAACCAGCCTCGATTGGTGTCGACAAGCGCTAGCTTCGCACCAAATCAATAGCATCGAGAGAATCGTATCCTGCCGCGGGATGCAGGACTTTCTGAAAAATGAAGGACATCTCTTGAGCTGCGTCAGCGAGATCCCGTCCGAACACTTCTGGCAAGGAATCGGCTCGACCTGGACACAGGATCTGACTCTCGACAGTCAGGTGAACGCCATTCACAAGATCTTGCTACATGCCAAGTTTCTGATGTTTATCAATCCCCATCAGCATGGTGAATCGGAAGGGGA
>DNUF01000164.1:0-2641 GCA_003508595.1 Planctomycetaceae bacterium | reverse complement strand
AATGGTGAATCGGAAGGGGAAATCGTTTTTACGTTGGAGGCAATTCGGCGCGCCTTAAACCGCCCGAAAGGATACAATGCGGTTACAATCGAAATTCATACAAAGGGGCCAGATCGAAATGCAGCAGGGTTTGAGGAAGCACTCGGAAATCACGTGGGCAATCTTCGGCGGGAAATCGAAAAGATCCTGCCCAAGGGAATTCAGGTTCGCTTGGTCCATTGGCGTGAATTCCTTGACCGCTACCTCATCGCCGGTGACTTTACGTACTCCTCGTCCGGTGACAAACTCCAGCGGCCGCGGTGGGGAGTATATCTCGGCCATGTCGCTCGCAGGAGAGACATCGGCAACAATCGACCACCCACCACATGGTCACTTATGATGCCAAGCGACCTTGGCACGATCCATAGGATATTTTCTGCGTTCCCCAATGACCAGGTGCTCAGCGACATCACCGTGTCTGGCATAAACTAGACGCCACGGCACTCCGTTCGATTCAAAGCAACCAAGAATCGGCCGACGTGAGCAATATTGCTACCCTCGAATTCTCCAAGTTGCGACACTTCGTATCCCCGGATGATCCAATCATTGGTATCAGCCGTGTCACACCGGCCGAGATGGGTACGCCCGATGTCTCCACAACTGTCCGTGTCGGCCAGCCACCATTTCCCGTACGTTCACATATCGGCGTGTGGTGTACACAACGCTGTTTGTGCTGGCCAATGGAACCCAACGCCAACTTCCGTACAAACGTGCGTTTTTCGCGACGATTTGCCAGTCAACCCGTGCACTCGCATCAATTGGCACGAGACCTGCATAACAACATCTTCAGATTCCTATTCACGACCACGGAGACATTGTGACGCAACCTTCGATTACCAACCCCGACCAATCCAGCGAAGTCGTTTCCAGCCTCGACCTGTCGTTGGTGATCACCGACCGCCAAGTGCTGGCGTATCTGGCCCGGTTCCCCAGTGAGGAGTTGCAGTGCGAGAAGGCGCTGGAGGCGCTGAAGATCGGCGTGATCGCCATTCAGTCGGCCAGCCCGACGCTCGATACGCAGGTGGTTCAAGAAAAGTTCGCTGAACTCGATACCCGCTGGAAAGACCAGGTCACCGAGTTCCAAACCCGCATCGGGGCCGACCTGGCCCGGTACTTCGCGTCCCAGCACGGGGTTGTGCCGAAGTCTCTGGACGAGATCTTTGGCGAACGCGGGCTGGTCACCCGCACGCTGCAGACGTTTTTTGATCCGGCAGACGGCAAGCTCTCGCGGCTGATGCAGCAGCAGATTGGGCCGCAGAGCACGTTTGGCAAGTCGCTCGATCCCCACAACAAAACCGGTGTGTTGTCGATGATCGAGAGCCGGGTGCAGGAACTGGTCGAGGCGAAGCTGAACGCGGTCCTCAATCAGTTCTCGCTCGATGCCGACGGGTCGGCCATGAGCCGGCTGCACACCTTGTTGACCGAGTCGTTCCAACGCCTGCATCAATCGCTGGGAGTGCAGGCAGGCGCCAAGGCCGAAGCCGACCGCGGGCACGTGAAGGGGATGGAATTCGAGGCCGATCTGTACGAGGTGTTCGCCCGGTTGGGGGCCCGGTACGACGACGTCACCGAGTTGGTGCGGAACACCCCCGGGGAAATTCCCCGCAGGAAAACAGGAGACTTCGTCGCCATCCTGGGAGAAACCAGTGGGGCCCCGGGGTATCGGATGGTGGTGGAGGTGAAGAACACCACGCTGTCATCCAAGCAGGCGCAGGCCGAGTTGCAGGAGGCGAAGCAGAACCGCAAGGCGGGGACCGGCGTGCTGGTGTTCGCCCAAGGGACTGAGCCGGTGGAAATCGGCAACTTTCGGCGGATTGGCGAAGACTTCTACGTGACGGTCGACCGGGACGATCTGGCGGCCGGTGAGCCGTTGGTGTTTTTGGAGGCGGCCTATCAGATCGCCCGGGCACTGGCCATCGCCACGACCCGCAAGGAGGCGGCGGGGCAACTGAACCTGCAGCAGATCCGCGACCAGGTCGACGCCCTCGCGACGTGGTCGGACCGGATTGCCGAGATGGCGACCAAGGCGAGGACCATCCAGACCAACGGCCAATTCCTCGAAAAACAGGCGAACGAACTCAAGGCCGACCTCGACACCCGCGTCGCGGCCATTCTCAAGGCGCTGCAACCAGCCGGGTGAGCGACGCCGGGGGCCCGGAGGACGGGCAGCATTGGGTGGGGGTCGTCGGCCGTTTTCGATGCGGAGTGAAGCCGCGAGCGATCTTGGCGCCCGGGGTTCTATGCGGGGCCATCCTGAAGAGATTGCGGAAAGACCTGGGTCGCGAATTGCGCATGGGACGTCGAGAGACGCTCCTGAAGGAACCCCGACAGGGAACGTGCCGGTGGAGATCCTTCGCGCAACGGCTGGTCGACGGCCACGGCAACGCTTCCACCAGCCAGCTGACGCTGACCGTTCGCCAACGCCCCCACCTGGAGTACGCCGCTTCCGCCGTCTTCCCATGCGGTCACTGGCCGCGTGCGATGTTCACTTACGGGAGGAACCCCGACAGGGCACGTGCCGGTGGAGATCCTTCGCGCAACGGCTGGTCGACGGCCACGGCAACGCTTCCACCAGCCGGCTGACGCTGACCGTTCGCCGACG
>DNUF01000179.1:14805-27918 GCA_003508595.1 Planctomycetaceae bacterium | reverse complement strand
ATTTGAGATTCGCTGGAAACTCGAATCGGCCCTGCATCCAGGCTGGTACCTGGGGCGAAAAAAGCAATCGCTGATCCTGGTCTCGGACCCCGAACAGGCGGTCGTCGTCGAGTTTTTCCAGGAGCACTTCTTTGACGATCTCTCCGACGGGAAGTAGCCTGCGACACTCGCGCTGTGGATCGATGCCTGCTGTGGGCACGCTGCCGCACGCTCTCGTGGGCTCCTGATGTGGCGATGCTGTGCCGACTGTGAACTATCCCGTCGAACGCTTGCGGACGTTTGTTTCCCAACTCTTTCGGGCCAAGGGGGTCACGGCGGCTGAGGCCGACCGGGTGGCCGAGAGCCTTGTCGAGTCGAACCTGGTGGGACACGACTCACATGGCATCGTGCTGGCCCGCTGGTATGCCAGCCAGGTGGACTCGGGGGAATTGCGTCCCGGGGCACCGCTGACGGTGTTGCGGGAATTGCCCGGCATGCTGGCCTGTGATGGCGGGCTCGGGTTTGGCCAGGTGCAGTGCCGATCGTTCGTTGAGCGCTGCGTGGAAAAAGCCCGCACGTCGGGAGCCGTCTGTGCGACGCTCCGGGCCAGCGGGCACATCGGGCGACTGGGGGAGTGGGTGGAGCAGGCGGCCCGGGCCGGATTCGCGTCCCTCATTGCGGTGAATGACAATGGTGCGATCTACACCGTGGCCCCGCCCGATGGCATCGATCGCCGGTTGAGTACCAACCCGATTGGAGTGGGAATTCCAACGCCGAACGGGGAGCCGGTCGTGCTCGACATGTCGACCAGTGCCGTCGCCAACGGAAAACTGAAGATCGCCCGCCTCGCGGGTCGGCAGGTTCCCGAAGGCTGGATCCAGGATGCCGAGGGAAACCCCACCCGCGATCCCCAGGTCATGCTGGCCGATCCCCCCGGGGCCCTGCGTCCGTTTGGTGGCGACCAGGCGTACAAGGGGTTTGGGCTCGGACTGGTGTTTGACATTCTCTCGGCCGGTTTGGCGGGGGGATCTTGTCCCCCGGCTTCCCCCGGAACGGTCGAGTGCAACAACGTGCTGCTGGTGGTCTGGAGTCCGGCGGCGTTTGGCGGAGAGCCCCACTTTCTGGGGGAAGCGGGCAAACTTTTCGACTGGGTCCGCAGTGCCCGTCCCCGTCCTGGCTGCGATCGCATTCAACTGCCGGGGGACCGCAGTCGGGAGACACGGGCAAGCCCGCCTGGCCAGCGGAATTCCCCTGTCCGACGCCTACCTCGCCCCATTGCGCGAATTGGCGGCAGAACTGCACGTTCCCGCCGTGTGATGGGCAGGGGGACTCCTGCCGTGGGCCGTCTATTTACCCGTTCGATGAACTTCCGACGCGGAGGCCGGCGACGGAGCTTCGGCGGAATCGCCTTCGGAGAAATCCAGCAGGTCAACTTCGGCTTGGGGACTGGTCGATTCGGGGTCCGCTTCTCCGACCGCCGGCAGGATCAGTTCCGTTGCGGTGGGATCGAGCCAGCGATTCGCTTCCTCTTCGAACGCGGCCAGCTCGGCCAAAGCCGCGTCGGCCTGTCGTCGGTCGGCACGGACCAATTCGATCTGCTGGCTCCGCTGGCTGGCGACAATCTGCCCCGTGGTACGTCCCAAAAGGCTGCCGCCGATTCCCAACGCGGGGCCAACGCTGAACGGGATGATCCAACCTGCCAGACCGATGGTCTCTTTGCCAATGCCGGCATAGAGCTCGGGATAGGCGGCCGTTTCGAGTTCCCATTCTTCCTCAGCCCGCAGGTAACTCAACACGTCGGAAGCCTGGCGGGCATCGGCCACCGAGCGAATGACCGGAAGGGAACTGAGAACGGCCGAACTCCCCACATATTGCTCACTGCGCAGGGCCTTCGCCCGTGACGCCTCAAACAACGCTCGGTTCGGGTTTCTCGAATTGAGGCTGAGAGTGTCGGTGAAGGGGTTGTAACTGTCGATGCCAAAGGCCCGCCCCGGCAACACGCTGTATCCCACGACGGTCAGCGACCCGACCGAGTACTTCCAGAAGGGACTGACCCGGGGATTGTCACGCAGACGCTTCCACTGAGTCCCGGGGTCGTATTCCCCGACCTCGACTTCCACATCGGTGAGATCGTTCTTCTCCAGGTAGGTGACCACGGTCTGTTCGACCTCCTCCGGGGAAGGACGGGTGTCGGGACGGCCGAAACGGAACAGCGTGCGGGGATACTCGACCAGGGAGCGAATCCGATCCAGCCGGGGGCTCGGTCCTCCCCGATCGACCACCAACGGTGGGACAGGAGCGGTCGCAGGTCGAAACTGGCCGTAGCGGTACGATTGGGAGGCACAACCCGCCAGCAGGCCAAGGCACATCACGCTGGCAACGGCCCTGCACAGGCTCGTGCTGCTCAGCCGGAGGGATGGCTCGGTAGAGTGATGACTGTTGGGTGGCACAGCAGGACTTGCGATCGATGGCGGGGAGGACATGCAGAGCCTGGAGGTGGGGGAGTGGGCCAGGAAACTGGGCTCTGCACCGTGAGAACGGTCACCGGGACGGGGCACGGGAGGGCGGGAGGTTAGTTGTTCCCCCGGTTTTCTGGCAATTCGTCTTAGTGCGCGATTCGATTCCGGGAAGTGCGAAAAAAACGGGTCAATCCCAGGTTTTTGGAGATCGGGCTCTGGTAATCTCCCGCGGTTGATTTGCAGACCTCCCGGGTTGCCCATTCTCTGCATTCTGTGCTCGACAGCAGCCGAAAAAGCGGTCAGAATCTGGAATCTCGCGGGAGCGAGCGGATCTCTTCTCGTCTTGGTCTGGTTCGAGGAACGGTGATGACACAACCCGGTTCGCGACGTGAGTTCCTGAGGCAATTCGGACTCAGCACCGCCCTCTTGCCCTTCATCTCGAATCTCCCCAGCCTGGGGCTCGCCAATCAGGCGCGCCGGAAGCAGCGGCTGGTGGTGATGTTCAGCCCCAATGGGGTGGTCCCCAGGACCTTTTGGCCCACGGCGACCGGGGGGGAGTTCGATCTCAAGGAAAGCCTGCAGCCCCTGGAACCGTTCAAGGACCGGACGCTCATCCTGAATGGGGTCTGCGACCGGGTGCGGGGGGATGGCGACAGCCACATGCGCGGGATTGGCTGCCTGTTGACCGGCACCGAGTTGTTTCCCGGAAACGTGCAGGGGGGCTCAGACACCCCGGCCGGTTGGTCGAGCGGGATCTCAATTGACCAGGAAATTCGCGGATTTCTCCAGAACGATGCCGCCACACGAACGCGGTTTGGTTCGCTGGAGTTCGGTGTGATGGTTCCCGATCGGGCCGACACCTGGACCCGCATGGTGTACTCGGGGGGAAATCGCCCGATTGCACCCGTCAGCGATCCGTACCAGATGTTTCAGCGGATGTATGGGCAGGTCAAGAATCGTGCGTTGCTCGTGAGTGTGCTGGATGACCTGCGGACCGAGTTGAACCAGTTGCAGCAACAGGTGAGCGCCGCAGACCGCCGGCTGTTGGAAGAGCATGCCGAACTGGTACGGCAGGTCGAGCAGGAACTGGCGGAAGCCCGCGAACCGGCCGGTGAGCTGCCCCGGCTGGAACCCGGAGTCAAACCCCAGAACGAAAACATGCCCCGCCTCAGCCGGATGCAGATTGATCTCATGGTCAACAGCTTCCTGGCCGACATGACCCGGGTGGCGACGCTGCAATACACGAACTCGGTCGGCCAGGCGAAGATGCGCTGGCTGGGAGTCGAGGAAGGGCACCACGACCTCTCGCACGAGGCCGACTCCAACGACGTGGCACAGGACAAGCTCACGCGGATCAACCGTTGGTTCGCTGGCGAACTCGCCTACCTCTGCGAACGGCTCGCCAATACGCCCGAACCGGGCGGGCCGGGCAGCCTGCTCGACAACACAACCATCGTCTGGACCAACGAACTGGGGCAGGGGAACAGCCACACGCTCGACAACATTCCGTTTGTGCTGGTCGGACAGGGGCTCGACTTCACAATGGGGCGGTCGTTGAAGTTGCCGCGCGTCCCCCACAACCGCCTGCTGCTGTCACTGGCTCATGGGTTCGGACACCACCTCGAGAAGTTCGGCAATTCCGACTTCTGCCAGGCCGGTCCGCTCAGCCTGAGCTGAACGGCCGAGGTCGCGGGCCCCTCAGACGCTCGCCCCGGTGAACAGCGGCTCGATGACGCTGCCGGTATTCAGGCGGACCGGGCGGTTGACCCGGTCCCGCACAATGGCTTCGCCGTCAATTCCCAGCAGGCTGTAAACTGTCGCTCCGACGTCGTTGGGGGTGAATGCCTGGGTGACAGGATACGCGCCGATTTCATCCGAGCGGCCGATGACCTGGCCGCCGCGGACTCCCGCCCCGGCGAACACCCCGAAGAAGCAGGGACCCCAGTGGTCCCGTCCCTTGTCGCCGTTGATCTTGGGAGTGCGGCCAAATTCCCCCAGCATCATGACCAGCGTGTTTTCCAGCAGCCCCTGCTGGTCGAGATCGTCGAGCAGCGCCGAGACCCCCTGGTCGAGTGGCGGGAGCAGCTGGTTCTTGAGCGTGGGGAAGATCTGGCCGTGGTTGTCCCAGTTCTGGACTCGCCCCATGTTCGCCTGGACGACGGGGACCCCCGCCTCGACCAGACGGCGGGCCAGCAGCAGCGACTGCCCGTAGGTGTTCTGGCCATACCGCGCGCGCGTCGCCTCGGTCTCGCGGGTGAGGTCGAATGCCTGCGTGAGGCGGTTCGAGGTCAGCATCGAGAAGGCGAGTTGCTGGTCGTTGGTCATCCGCTGTGACTCGGCCAGCCCCGCCAGTTGACGTTGCTGGTTGTCGAGTTCTCCCAGCAGCGCCTGTCGGCTTTCGAGGCGGCTGACGCTGACTCCCGGTGCCAGCGTGAGGGCGTCGACCTTGAAGTCCGCCTTCGCGGGATCCCCCTTGATCTGCCACGGGTCGTACTTGGCACCGAGAAAGCCGGCGTGCTGGCCCGGCCACGTGAGGGGCCCCTCCACCAGGTAGGTCGGCAGATTCACCCCGCTGGGCAAACCGTCGTTCCGCGGCCGCAGAAACGCCAGTCCCGAGCTGTAGCAGGGCCAGTCATCGCGCGAGGCAATCTTGTCGAAGAAGCCTCCCGGTTGCTTTTCGCCCGTCAGCACGTGATGCGTTGACATCAGGTGGTTGTTGTCGTTGTGTGACAGCGTTCGCACCACGGCATACTGATGGGCCCGGGCGGCCAGCAGCGGAAGGTGCTCGCACACCGTCAGCCCGGCGACCGAGGTCGAAATTCCCTGGAATTCCCCCCGAATCTCCGGCGGTGCCGCGAGCTTCATGTCGAATGTGTCATGGTGGCTTGCCGCTCCTGTCAGGAACACAATCACGACCTGCTTCGGCGCACCATTGGCGGCCCCCCGCGACCGACCCGCCAGGCAGGTCGAGAGCCCCATTCCCAGGAGTCCCGAATAACCGACCTGCAGCAATTCGCGACGGGCAATGCCGGGGGCGGGCTGGCGGTGAGAAACGGCAGGCGTCGACATGGGGGGCGAATCCCTCCAGGAAGGGGGCGACAGTCTCGGGGCCCTTCAGGAGCCCCAATCCGAACGGGGCAATCCACTCAGGACCGCTCGCATCAGCAGAATTCTATCGGATCTTGCCAGCCGTGGCGACTTGGGACCTGCCGGTCGGGTGACTCCGGGAAATCGGGTGAGCGTTGCCTGTCGGGAAGAATCTGCCGGATGGACGAAGAACAGTTCCGGGGCCTGTGTGAGTGTATAGGTGGGCCGAATGAGTGGGGGGACAATCAACCGTGGGATGGCACCGGGGAGTGCGCAACGTTTGCCACCGCTTTTCTCCCCCGATAGATTGAACGCCGCGCGGGCTTGAAACACACGTCTTCACCGGGGTCAGGGTTGTCATGAACCAGCTGTTCGCGAAAAAGTCTCTCAAGCACCTGCTGGATGAAATGGCGGGTGACCATCGGCTCAAGCGGGTCCTGGGACCGGTCTCTCTCACCGCCCTCGGGGTGGGAGCCGTGATTGGGGCTGGAATCTTCGTCGCGACCGGGGCGGCTGCCCACAATGTCGCGGGACCGGCCCTGATGATGTCCTACGTCGTGGCGGGGCTCACCTGCATCTTCGCCGCCCTCTGCTATGCCGAGTTCGCCTCAATGGCCCCGGTCGCCGGGAGTGCCTACACCTATGCCTATACGACCCTGGGCGAATTGTGTGCCTGGATCATCGGTTGGGACCTGGTGCTGGAATACGCCGTCGGTGCAGCCACTGTCGCCAACGGCTGGTCGGGGTACTCCCAGAGCGTGCTGGGCAAGATCGGACTGACCTTGCCCTTCATTTTTTCCGGGGCCCCGTACAAGTATGACCATGGGCACATCCTTCCGAACGTCGTGGCGGTCTACAACGGAGCCGAAGTGACACAGGGGACCCCCGCCAAACCAAAGGTCAAGGAGGGGGAGACAGTCACCGGGGGAGCAGAGGATCGGCCGGTGTGGATCAACCGCAAGACCAAGGAAAAGGTTGGTGACATCGGCAATGCCGAGTTTGAGTCCCAGCTGACCCAACGCACGAATTCGCTGTTTGACTTGCCGGCGATCCTGGTCTCGCTGCTGGTGACCGCCTTCCTGGTGAAGGGGATCTCGGAAAGTGCCGGGTTCAACGCGTTGATGGTGGCCATCAAGGTGGCCGCGGTGCTGTTTGTGATCCTGGTGGGTGTGGCCTATGTGAATCCCAGCAATTGGAGTCCCTTCGCCCCCTACGGCTGGACGGGACTGAGTTTCTTCGGCATCCCGGTGATGGGGCAGACCAATTCCGCCGGTGAACCAGTCGGGATGCTGGCGGGGGCCGCGATCATTTTCTTCGCCTACATCGGCTTCGATTCGGTCTCGACCCATGCCGAAGAAGCGAAGAATCCTCAACGGGATGTCCCCCTGGCGATCATTGCCTCACTGCTGATCTGCACGGTGCTGTACGTGCTGGTGGTGGCGGTGCTGACCGGGATGGTCAGCTACACCGAGATCGATCCGAATGCGGGGGTTTCGAAAGCCTTCGCCAATGTGGGGCTCGGTTGGGCCGAGTCGATCATCGCGATCGCCGGTGTCGCAGGCATCACCTCGGTGCTGCTGGTGATGATGCTGTCGGCTCCCCGCGTGTTCCTCGCGATGGCCCGCGACGGTCTGGTGCCGCAGTCGTTCTTCTCGGATGTGCACCCCAGGTTCCAGACCCCCTGGAAAAGCACGATTCTGATCGGCGTGTTTGTCTGCCTGCTGGCGGGATTCCTGCCGATTGATGCACTGCTGCACCTGACGAACATCGGCACCCTGTTTGCCTTCGTCATCGTCTGCACTGCGGTCCTCGTGATGCGGAAGATTGATCCGGCGGCCAACCGCCCGTTCAAGTGCCCGATGGTGCCGTTTGTGCCTGTCGCCGGGATCCTGCTCTGCCTGCTGCTGATGATGTCGCTGCCTTACGAAAACTGGCTGCGACTGTTTGGCTGGCTGGCGCTGGGCCTGGTGATCTACTTCTTCTACGGGAAGCACCACAGCGTGCTGGGGCAGGAACTGAAGGGCCTCATGCAGGGCTCGGGGGTCAGCCCGGGCGGAACTGCCCTGCCGCCGACCAGGCACCAGTAGCCTGCGCAGCAGCCATTCGCCCCCGCGGAACCGGAATCGGTCCCGCGGGGTCGGTGACCGTGTCGAGTCGTGTCATCGTGGGCGAACCGACACTGCTGCCTCAGACGCGCATTGGCCGAGAGTGTCAGCGGCAAGTGCCGGCCGATCGGTTCTGTTCCAGGGGGAGAATCCCGAATGTTTCATTTCCTGGACCGGAGTCGCAGCGTCGCAGGACCGGGTTACAGTCGCTGGCTGGTGCCCCCCGCGGCCCTCTGCATTCACCTCTCGATTGGCCAGGCGTATGCCTGGAGCGTGTTCAACATCCCCCTCACACGGGTGCTGGGAGTCTCGGCGCCGGCACCCGGGGACTGGACCCGCGAGTCGGTGATCTGGATCTTCAGCCTGGCGATTGTCTGCCTGGGGTTGTCGGCTGCGTTTGGGGGGAAATGGCTCGAGGCGGTCGGGCCCCGCAAGGCGATGTTTGTCAGTGCCCTCTGTTTTTCCGGAGGGTTCTTCATCGCCGCCCTGGGGGTGTCGCTGCACGCGATCTGGCTGTTGTATCTGGGGTATGGACTGGTCGGGGGTTGCGGTCTCGGACTGGGATATATTTCTCCCGTTGGGACCCTGATTCGCTGGTTCCCCGATCGGCCCGGCATGGCGACGGGGATGGCGATCATGGGGTTCGGAGGGGGGGCCATGATTGCCGCCCCGCTCAGTGTCGCCTTGATGAAGGCCTTCCAGACGGAGGCCTCCAATGGTGTCTGGCAGACATTTGTCGTGCTGGGGATTCTCTATGGCATCCTCATGCTGGTCGGGGCCTTCACCGTGCGGGTCCCTCCCCCGGGCTGGCAACCCGCGGGGTTCGTGCCATCGCCAGCCACCGGCAGCAAGATGGTCACCACCCGGAATGTGCATGCCGACGTTGCGATTCGCACGCCGCAGTTCTACCTGCTCTGGGTGATGCTCTGCCTGAATGTGACTGCCGGGATCGGCATCCTGGGCAAGGCATCCGACATGGTCCAGGACATGTTCGGTGTCAGCATGGCCGAGGGATCATGGTTTGTCGGCATCCTCAGCGCGGCGAACATGGGAGGAAGGTTTCTCTGGTCGACCTTGTCCGACTTCCTGGGACGGAAGGCGACGTACGCGATTTATTTCGGGCTTGGTCTGCTGCTGTATGGCCTGCTGCCGACGCTCGGCAAGTCGGGTTGGCTGCCGGTGTTCATCGCGACCAGCGTGGTGATCATGACCATGTATGGAGGAGCCTTCGCGACCATCCCCGCCTACCTGCGCGACCTCTTCGGGACGATGCACGTCGGGGCCATCCACGGCCGACTGCTGACCGCCTGGTCAACCGCAGGCGTTCTCGGACCGGTCCTGCTGACCCGTTGGGCCGAGCGCCAGAAGGCCGCAGGAGTCCCTCCCGCCGAGTCGTACAGCCAGGTCCTGTACTTCATGAGCGTGCTGCTGCTCGTTGGCTTTCTCGCCAACCTGTGGTTGTCTCCGGTCGACGCCCGATACCATCATCCCGAGTCGGGTGGGTCGTAGGCTGAGGAGGCGATGGGGACCCGTGGCCAACCGCCCGTGCGGTTGCGCAGTCGCCTCGCGATGGTTCGCGCTCGCAGGGCGGGGCCATGCTGAGAACGAACGGGCACACAGGGTGGGAAGTGGAGCCCGGGAGGTGCGGGTTCAGGGGGGCGTTTGGCGGGTGAGGTGCAGCGCCCCGGCATCGAACCAGACCTGCCCCTGACGGGCACGCAGTTCCAGGACGACCTCGACCGTCCGCACATCGTCGGTCACTGCGAAGTCGAACTCGACGGGGATCCAGGTGGTCGTTCCCTTGCGGACATTGTCACGCCGCCAGCCCTCGATGCGAATTCCGGCCCCCACATCGACTTCCTGGTCATTGGCGGCGACGATTTTTTCGGTCTTCATGCGGGCGTGCAGTGTGTATTTCCCCTTCGCCAGTGGCACCTTGCAGCGCCATGACGAGTTGCAGCGGCCGGTCTTGGACTTGTATTGGATCGAGAACGCCTTGGGGACCTTGTTCACCGGTACCACTTCGAGCTTGGCATCGGGAGTTTCAGAGACGGGCTGCCATTCGGTGAGGGCCAGTCGTCCTGACTCGTCGAAGTCCCGGGGGCCGGGGTCGGGAAGGGTCTGCTGCCTGAGCAACCCTTCGCCGCGGGCAGTCAATCGCGACTTCAGCCCGGCCACCTGCTGGTCGTGATCCTTCGCCACCTGGCCCCCCATCCGTTCGAGAACAGGACGCAGCCGGGCATGGAGTTGGTCGACTCGTTTCAGCAGTTCTTCCGATGGCTGAAACAGCGACTGCAGCTCGCGCAGCCGTTCGCGGTAGCGGGCCCGCCAGATGCGGTTGTTCATGACGGCCGCTGCCGCGATTGATGACGGAAGATTGATCACCGAGGCGTTGGGGTCGCCAAAAACCTGGTCCATCCCGTGCGGCAGGAACGATGCCTTTCCCGACCTGGCGTCGAAGAAGATCCGGTAATTGTTGTGCTGCAGGGTATAGCCATCCCAGTGCCCGAGCATCATCTCCAGTGCCATGAAGGTCAGAAACTGCTCGATGTCGAGCAGTTCCTCCAGGCGACTCCAGCGGATGGCGAGATCGGGTTCGCGACAGGCGGCCAGCAGGGCCTTGAGATCGGCCCGGTTGGCCTGGTCTTCCCCGAGGTCCTTTTCGAGATCAATGTCGATGTCCTGGACGAAGCCCCCTTCGTAGAGGTTCCCCTTGGCGTGGCCGAAATGCCGTTTGAGAAACGGCTTGTCGAAGGCGGACTTCAGCACATACAGCCCGAGGTCCCGGCCATTCAGCCAGACCCGGGCGTGCGTCACCCGGGTGGCGGGAACATTCGCCTCGCTCAGCAGTTCTGAGGCGATCCACTCGTGAATGTACGTGGGATCCTGCACCGAGTTGTTGAGATGGAACTTGCCGAGACCGTGGAAGGTCTGGTCGTTTTCGAACTTGTTGACGTTGATCGTGAACGCGGGGCGATCATCGACCGGGCGGTAACTGCCGGCACTCCCCTTCAGCTTGAGGGCGACATTTTCGTAGCGGTGCCCCCCCGCCTCGACGACGGTGGCCGGGACATACGGCCGGATCTCCCCGGCGACAAACGATGTCGCCCCCTGCCGGAGTTTCTGCAGTTCTCCCTCGGCGATCTCGATTCGCAGTTCCGGAATCAGGCCCCGGTCGAAGAGCTCATCGCTCGCCTTCCGGGCGGCGTCGACCGACAGCCCCCGTTCACCGGGCTTGGGGACCGTTGCCGAGTTGCCCTGGAGAGCGGGAGAGCCGGTATGGGAGGCCGTGCCGGAGGGGAGTGCGGAAGAAATTGGGGGCGGGGCCGAATTCGCCGCCAGGGTGACTGTGCCCGTCGCGTCCTCGTTGGTTGCGAGGTTGGCCGATTCGTCAGCGGGGTCATCGACCAGCAGTGTATCCACCGCGAGGATCGCTCCCAGCGAAACCATGGCCCAGATTCCGATCACCACCCACCGTGTGGGGAATGGGGCCGTCTTCGCTTTTCGGCCGCGCGGGTTCCGTTGTCTGGCGGGGGGCATCGGGGGCTCAGCGACAGTCAGCCGACTGCTGCACACTCCCCAGGCCTGTTCCCCCGGTCGTTGGCCTCACCCGTTGCCGGAGGAACACACGTCACGAGGGGGGCCGGAGGAGATGTGAACGGGAGTTGGACAGGCACAATCGGAATTCGACATCGGCCGGCCCCCGCGACCGGGCGGAAAGCGTCCTGCCTCCCACCTGACGTGTTGGTAACCGACGTCACCCCGGGGTTGCAAGCGACCGGGGAATCTGAGACCAGTCGTCGGTATTTCGGAAATCTGGACTTCGTCGAATCCACCGTGCCGGTGAGGGAGTTGCGGAATGTCGTCCGGCCGCAATTCGAGGGTGCAATCCGATCTCTCCCGGCGCTTGGGAGTTCCCCTATGGTCACGCGATTGTCACGGCCAGAAACTGCAAAACAGTTCCAGTTGTCCTCTGGGCCACGTGGGAAGAAGAGACGCTACGCCACGGCTTTGGCCCCGTGACATGGTCGCCGATTGGGAAAACAGGGTGAGCCGCGATGGCTCGCTTTGGTCGAATCGAACCCAAGACGGCAACCGCACGAATGGGGCTCTGCTCTCTGCTTGCGGAACACCCGGAAGTGGCTTACCGTCAGGCGAGATCGCCACCTTTCCGCGTCGCCTTGCCTCCTGGGCCTGGTCTGCCAGAGATCACTTCATGAGAAGTGGCCTGACGTGTAACGCTGGAGAGCAACGGCTTCTTGGACCCGATGTTGCCGCCAGTGGTTGCATGCCGATCGCGCCCTCGAGCCTCCGTTTTTTCGGAACTGGAATCCCCGATGTTGCGTTGTCTGATCGTGGTTGGACTGGCGGCACTGCTGCCGGCGGCATCTGGATTGGCAGCCGAGAAACCGGTGCGGGTCTTCATCCTGGCGGGGCAATCGAACATGGAAGGGAAGGCCCGCAATGCGCTGCTCGATTTCCAGGCGACCGATGCGAAGACCCGCGACCTGTTCGCCCACCTGCGGAAGGACGATCAATGGATCGTGCGGGATGACGTGTTCATCAAGTTCCTCGACCGTCGGGGACCGTTGACGGTGGGTTTTGGTTCCCCGGGTTGCACCGGTGTCGAGCTCGAATTCGGCACCATGATGGGCGTGCAATTCGACGAACCGGTCCTGCTGATCAAGGCCGCGTGGGGTGGTCACTCGCTCTTCAAGAACTTTCGCTCTCCCTCGGCGGGCCTTCCGGACGCCATGATCGAGAAGGAATTGGCCGAAGCGCAGAAACGGGTCCGGCAATCCAACGAAAAAGACAGCAGGAATGATCCGCTGCCGACGCGCGAAGAGTTCGTGCGGGAGTACGGCCTGTCGTATCGCAATCTGTTGAAAGAGGTGCGGGATGTGCAGGAGAACTACGAACAATTATTCCCCGCACTCGCGGGACGGCCACTGGAGCTGACCGGGTTCGTCTGGTTCCAGGGGTTCAACGACATTTTCGGGGCCCAGGACGAATATGCGTCCAACATGCGGCACTTCATCAACGACGTGCGGAAGGACCTGCAGGCCCCCCAACTCCCCTTTGTGATTGGCGCCCTGGGTCAGAACGGTTCGAAGCCGGCGACGGGAGGCATGCTGGTCGTCCGCGAGGCCCAACTGTCGATGAATGACGTGCCCGAATTCCAGGGAAACGTCAGGGCATTTCCGGTCGATGTGCTGGTCGACAAGGCCGCCGAGGAGATGTTCCCCAACTGGCAGAACAATCCCGAATGGGTCCACACGGGAAGTGATCGCCCCTATCACTACTATGGGAGCGCGATCTGGTTCAATCGCATCGGGAAAGCGATGGGCCAGGCAATGGTCGACCTCCGGCGCAACTCGCGGTGAACGAGTCGATGTGACGGAACGTCGATGGGGGGCCATCCGGTTCCGGGAGTCGGCAGCCCATGCCGCCCTTCGTCTGGGGCGTCTGGAACGGGGGCGTCT
>DNUF01000179.1:9604-14562 GCA_003508595.1 Planctomycetaceae bacterium | reverse complement strand
GAACGGGGGCGTCTGGAACGGGGGGGGGCCGCCACCGATTCAAACGCGACTCAGCGTCCCGGTGAACCCACCGAATGAATCGGTCTCAACGCCGAGCCGCTGCAGAATCGTCACGAACAGCTTGGCCAGGGGAAGCTCCTCGACTTCCGGCTTGCTTTGCCAGCCGGCATCGGTGTCGATGCCGGCTCCCGCCTGGTTGTCTTCGTTGCCTTTCCCGAACTTCAGATAGCGGCCGTTGTTGAAGCCCAGGTTCTTTCCGCCGGCCGAAATGATCGGGTAGTTGCGCGACAGGTGGAAGCTGCTCGAAGCCGAGCCGTGCATCGCCAGCGTGTTGTCGAGCATGTTGCCATGCCCGGTCGGCTCGGGAGTCTCCTTGAGTTTCTGTGCGAACCGTCCGAATTCCTCCGCCTGATAGCGGTTGTAGGTCCCCAGGTTTTGCCAGCCACCAGGTTTTTTGACCTCATGGGTCAGGCCGTGTGCGGCTCCCAGGCCGACCGCTTGCGACAGCAGGTCGTGGGGGCCTTCACCGTTTTCCCGACCCAACTGAAACGTCGCCACGCGAGTCGAATCACTCAGGAAGGCCAGGTAGATCAGTTCATACATCGTCTGGAAATAGAGACGGGCCTCTTTGGGCTCGGCATCCAGATGCAGGTTGCGGGTATCAACCTGGGGAATGGGGGTGTCAATCCAGCGTTGAGCCTTCGCCAGCTTGAGCTCGGTATCGCGCACCGCGTCGAGGTACTGTGCGAGCGTTTCTTGATCGCGACTGGAGAGTTGCCGTCCCAGCGAGCGGGTATTGTCAATCAGCAGATCGAGGGCACTCTTGCTTCGCTCCAATCGTTTCGCGGCGTCTTTGCCGCTTGTCACGAAGAGCAGATTGAAGATGTCCCGGGGCTTGTTCATCGCAGGAATCGGCCGTCCCTCGCGATTGAATGATTGGGTCTGGGCGCCCCGCGGACCACCGACGCCCCCGTTGGTCGACATGACCAGCGACGAGTGACGGGTGAAGTCCCCGGCATGTTCCGCGTAAGCCTGGTCGAGGGAGATCGTATTGCGGTAGGGGCCGTGTCCACCGATCGGCGCGCCGGTCAGGTACTGGTCCGCATTCGAATGGCCATGCACGTTTCGGGCGTGAGGATGCGACAGCCCGGAGTAGATGGTGATGTCGCTGCGCAGTGGCTCGAGCACGTCGAGAACCTTGGTCAGCTCGAAATCGGTCTCGCCTCCCCGAGGAAACCAGCTCCAGTCGTTCCAGGCCGGGTCGGATTTCAGAGGCAATCCCACCCCATCCGGGTGATAGACGCTGAGAAATCGCTTCGGAGTCTCCTCCTGGGTGGGGCCGCCGACGGCAAAGGTCTCGAGCCACGGCAAAGCCAGGGCGATTCCGGTTCCGCGCAGGAACGATCTGCGACTCAACGACATGGTCTGGTTCTGCATGGTCTGTCCCCGGTCACTCACTTGGAGTTGAAAAGGTCACTGGTGATGATCAGCAAAACAAGGTCGTTCAGACCATCACCGCGCTGTCGGAACTGGGCCGTCAAGGTGTCAATCTCGGCACTGTCGCCAAACGAGAGTGGTCGCCCGAGCGCGTACGCCAGCATCTTGTGGACCATCGCCCTCGCAAACTGATCTTGTCGGTCCGTCAGCAGGTAGCGCTTGAGTCCATCGATTCCCGAGAGCGTTTGCCGGTTGAAAAGTTCCGAGCTGGCATCGACGGGCTGGTTCTTGACGTGCGTGCGGTAGGCTCCGAGGGCATCGTAATGTTCGAACGCGATGCCCCACGGGTCGATCCGTGAATGACACGAGTAGCATGCGGGTTGGTTCCGGTGATTGATGATCCGCTCCTTGAGCGTCATCTTCAGGATCTCCGGATCGGTCAGATCGACTTCCGGAACACTCGGCGGGGGAGGGGGGGGAGGATCGTCCAGGATCCGTTTCAACATCCACACCCCACGTTTGAGCGGATGGGAATCGGTGCCGTCGGAGTTGATCGTCATGATCACGGCACTCGTCAACAGGCCGCCACGATTGGTCTCCGGGGTGATTGTCACCCTGCGAAAGTGGGGACCATAAACCTCCGGAATGCGATAGTGTGCCGCGAGCCGTTCGTTGACCACCGCGTAGTCCGAATGCAGGAAATCCATGACACTGAGGTTGTGCTTGAGGACTTCCTCGAAGTAGGCGACCGGCTCTGTGAGCATCGCTCCCCGCAGGGGGTCGTCTGCCGCCAGATGAGAGACACTGCTGATCCGTTCCAGGCCGAGCCATTGCTCCACAAAGTGCCGGGAGAATCGCTGGGATCGTGGATCGGCCAGCAGGCGTTGCACCTGGGCGTTCAGGACAGCGGGCTCCCGCAGGCGGCCCTGCTCGGCCAGTTCCAGCAGTTCGGCATCGGGAATGCTTGACCACAGGAAGATGGAGAGGCGTGTGGCCAGTTCCAGTTGCGAGATCTGTGCCGGAGAGGGAGTGGCGTCGGTCGTCTCCCGTTGAGTCAGATAGAGAAATTCGGCGGACGACAGTGCGGTTGCCAGGACTTCGACCATCGCTTCTTCGAACGTCTCGAATTGTGGCCGGTACCTGTCAAACAGCCCCATGAACTGGTCGACCTCCTGCGGGCTGACAGGACGGCGCCACACACGCTTGAGAAAGCGGCTCAGCACTTCACGGCCGTAGGCCTGTTCGTCATGCCGGTTGCCGCTTTCAAAGAAGATGTCGGTGTGAGACTTTGGCGGCCATTGCTCGTAGAACGGAGCTGTGATTTCGATGGTGTCGATGAGCACCTGGAGAGGTTCGTTGCCGCGGGTGGCATTCGAAACATTGCGGATGTGCAGGTACTCATCTCGCCGGGGAAACGTGGTGGCCAGATGTCGGAACGGATTCCGCTGGATATCGCCCAGTGGGATGTCGAAGTCAATCAACCCGGGGTCATCGATTGGAGCCGTCACCGGGATGTCGCGTTCGCTGATCACCTCCGAGAAATTCGCGTCGTTGCTCGTGTGGGCACTGAAGATGAGACGCAGGCTGGCGTACTCATCCGGATGCTTCGTTGAGCGCCCCGCCCGGATGCGAACCCGCATGACGCCTTCGTCCGGCAGAAAGCGGTCGAGATCCAGCTTCAGCTCGCTGGATGCGGGAAGGACCAGCACCACGGGCGAAACGGGGGGCGTATCCGCGACAGTCCCCTCCGGCTGCGGCATCGACTTGCCGCCGGCGTATTGAATTCCCGCGCCCGTGTCCCGATTCAACAGATGCGGCTGGTTCCTGTACTGTCCATAACGTTCTTCACTCTTTTGAAAAACCTTGGACTCGTTGCCGGGGCCGGTTGCCCGATCCATCTCGGCCTGCATGGAGATGATGTACGTGACAGGCTGCGGACGGTTCCCCGTCACGATGGCCCGCCGGAGCGACTTCAGGGCAATCTCGCGATACGTCTCGAACTGCATGACCGACATCTGCAGCAATTCCGAGCTGTTCTTGAAGCCATCTTCCGATGCGGTTTCCGGAGGCAGCTTGTTCGCGAGGGGGTAGGGGAGTCCCAGCAGATCCTGCAGCGCGTGGTTGTATTCGTAGTTCGTCAACCGGCGAAACGAGGTGTGCTGCTGGCTGTGCCGACGGAGGCGCGACGCCGAATCCAGTTCGCCACTGAGCCAATCCACGAGCTTGCCACGGTCTGCGGCCGCGAGTGCGTAATCCGGTTCGTCTGCAGGGGGCATCTCGGACTTGCTGAGAACGCCATAAACCTCGCGCCAGCGTTCGACGTCGGGGCCAGTCAGCAGATCCGGATTCAACTGGTCGATCCGCAGCCTCCCCTCCGACCGGTCGGGACCATGACAATCGAGGCAGCTCTTTTGCAGAATCGGGCGGAGTGAATCCTGAAACAGAGCGATGTTTGCTTCCGGAATGGCGTCGGCAGCCTTCGCCGCCTCCTGCGTCTCCTTCAGGAATCTCGATTTCGCACGGCCGTGGACCCTGGCCGCGTCCAAGTCCTTGGCTGCGTCCAAGACATTGGCCGGGGCCAGTGTGACCGGAGCTTCCTGCCCATCGGAGGCCAACAGGGGGCTTGCGGTTCCGAGCACAAGCAGAATCACGACCAGTCGGGTTGTCATGGGCTGTTCTTTGTTCTCAACCGTCTGCATCGAACGGATGCTGGGGCGAACGGAGGATGATTGGTCAACCAGTCCAGGCCCGGGTTTTGTTTCTCACACCGTCATTCGAGAGCCGAAGAGCGGAACGCAAACCCCAGTCTGCTCCTGCCGAGCCAGGCCCGGATGTCCGGCTTCCCGTGTCGCCACAACACAAGTCTTCACAGGGACTTGCCACACGAAGCGGAAGTGCGGTTCAGTCGAGCCCTGATGATACCCGGATCTGTGAGGCGGCGGCAATGAGAAGTGTGCCGTTCAGGAACACCGGGGTGGTCGTGAACCACGTGCAAAACGATTTCTTGCCGCGTCCGTCCATGGGACCGAAGTGAACCGGACCAGGCTTCGCGGGATGACGAAGCTGTGTGAGTTTCCGGGCGACACACGGGTGCTTTCCGAAGGGACGCACTGCGGGACCAATCCACGTGAGGCATTCGCTGGCTCGGACACCGCCGGACTTTGTGGGATGAAGGCGGGTTCCCCCAACCCTGGGGCGGGGTGGGGAGGCCAGCGCATGGGGAGACGTGGAGTGGCGACGCTGACGATGATTGCGCCCCGCGTTGTGCCATGCCGACCGTGGTCGGTGGCTGGCGGAGCCCGTGGAGACGGGCCGGGGCGATCGCAACAGCGTGAACGCTATTGGACCCGCGTGATGTCGGGCAGCACCCACGACCGGTCGAAATACGCTTGCGTCGGGCCGTAGAGCCGGAAGTACGAAAACCAGCCTTTGCCAGGCAGGGTCTGGATCCAGTTGCTCTTGGGTTTTCCTTCGGGAGGGGTGGGGCCGAAGTAGAGGTCGACCGTGCCGTCGGCATTCTT
>DNUF01000179.1:0-9317 GCA_003508595.1 Planctomycetaceae bacterium | reverse complement strand
TAGACGGTGACCGACCAGAACTGGGCGACAGGGGCATCTTTGGGGACCTGGAGGTGATACGTGTGGCTGCCGTTGAGCCACTTGCCATCACGATCCTTCGCGGTTTCAAGATAGAGTTGGCCGAACCCTACGGTCCGCCCCATCATGCCGATTGAAACGCCAACCGCCTCGTAAAACCAGGAGGTGCGCTCGTCGAACTGGGTGTGATGCGGTGCTTCCTGGTTGGTTTCTTTGAGGAACAGCGAGATTTCCCAGTGCTTTCCGGGCCAGACAGTCGCCCCTTCAAAGCGTTTGTCGTAGGCAATGGTGCGGGCCATCACCTCGCCGACGCGGGCGGCCTCCTCGAGGATCTGCTTCTGGCGCTGGGTCGGCCGGAATGGTTTGCCCTTTTCGATTCCCAGGGGTTGCAGCATCCCCAGGATCATTCGATCGCGTTCATGGACGGGCTCTTCATTGATGATCTTGGCGAGGCCTTCCCAATACGCGAGACCGCGCGGTTGCATGCCGCTCCATTTGCGCCCATTCGGCGAGACATGGCGCGTCGGGGAAGGTTTCTCACGCTGGCTGTAGGGATAGATTTTGAGACCATCAATGAGCGCGCGTGCCTTGGCTGCATCGGGGTCAAGTGCGCGGTGAGCCGACCAGATGTTGACCGTGGGCGAACGGAAGACGTAATAGCCCTCCGGTTGCAGATCTTCGTCGTCGGGCCCGAGGATCAGGTACTTGCCACCGGCCCCCTTGTCCGGCCCGGTTTGTCCGGAATCGGTGATCGGGCGCTGCCAAAAGTCGGTGAAGCCGCCCGCTGTGGCACCGGCCGGAATCTCGAACACGAGCGGTCCGGTCTCCTGCAGATTGGGAAACGCCATGATGTACGGAGTTGTGGCGTTCGCGGTGAGCAGGCCCAACTTGTCCTGGAAGGTCAGGTAATCCACGTAGTCGCACTTGCCAGCCTCAAACTTCGTCAGGTGCTCGTTCTGCCACTGCTGCATGGCCATCAGAGGCAAAGCCCACAGATAAGCCTGACAGGCGCGCTGGTAGTCGATGTTGTCAAACACCTTCTCGGCAGTGGCCGCGGTGGGATAACCGTTCTCAAGATCGAGTTTGCCGAGCCGGCTGTCGATGCTCCCCGTGGTCGGCAAGCCCTGCGCCTGGGCCGTAGTGGGGGCAACAGCGGGAATGAGAGCCGTCGCGAGGACAAGCCATCTGGGGACGAATTTCATGTGGGGCGAACCTGAACTCGCAGGGGGGAGGGATCGATGTCCGAAACGCTCGAAGCGGCAAAGTCTCTGCAGAATGCCGTTGCTCGAAGCGGAACTGCCACGCTTCTACCGGGATGATTCCAGACGGTCAAGGAGTTGCCGGGTGCCCAGACATTCCGGTTGTCGCGACGGAACGGAGTGTTCTCAAGGTAAATCCCGGTCAACTGCTGTCATTTCAGCGTCGTCGGTCATCGCAACCAAAAAGGCCCCCCAGTCGATCGACTCTCCGAGTCGATGTCACTCGACGATCCCATCACCAAAAATCCCCCGCCGAAGCAAATCCCCCGAGACTCAATACCAAGAATGCGACTCTCCACCCCAGAACTTCAGAGACCACTCCCAATTCCACCCCAGCGTCAAACCACCTCAACCCCATCCCGTTGAGCTTCATTGACATCCAGCCGCAGTTCCAACAAACGTTCGCACTCCCGGTACATCAGTGGCAGGCGGTATGGCGCGTCTGGTCCAAGCCCTCAGCGGATCACTTCGCGAATCACCCGGCTTTCGCCGTCGATCTGCGTCAGTCGCTGCTCAAGGCCCTGGAAGTAGTAGGTCAGACGGGTGTGGTCGAGACCCAGGAGATGCAGGATCGTCGCGTGCAAATCGCGGACTTGGACACGATCCTCAACAGCGCGGAATCCGAACTCGTCGGTCGCGCCGTACACCGTACCACCCCGGATACCGCCGCCGGCCATCCAGACAGAATAGCCGTAGGGATTGTGATCGCGACCCGCCGAGCCTTCCGAGGTGGGGGTTCGCCCAAATTCGCCACCCCAGATCACGAGGGTGGTGTCCAGCAATCCCCGGGCCTTCAAATCGGTGATCAGCCCGGCGATGGGCTTGTCGATCTGCCGGCCATTGCGGACATGCTTGGCATCGTTTTCGCCATGGGTATCCCAGCCGTCACTGCCACCTCCGTGGTACAACTGAACGAACCGGACGCCCCGTTCGACGAGGCGCCGTGCGTTGAGGCATTGGGTCCCGAACGAGCGAGTCTCCTCCTGGTCGAGACCGTACATCGACTTCGTCCGGTCGGTTTCCTGGCTCAGGTCGACCGCTTCGGGAGCGGTCGCCTGCATGCGATAGGCCAGTTCGTACGCGGCGATCTGCGCCTCCACAACGGTGTTGTGGCTGTACGCCTTTTGAAACCTGCGATTGAGGGTTTGGGAAAAGTCCAGGATCCTGCGCTGGTCGGAATCACGCAGCGTGGCGTGGCGGTCGAGGTACAGGATTGGCGCCCCGGTATTCCGCAGTTCGGTCGCAGAATGAACGGCCGGAAGGAAACCATGGCCGTAGGTCAGCGGACCGCTTTTCAGTGGCCCATCGCGCAGAACGACATAGCCCGGCAGCTCTTCCGATTCGGAACCCAGGCCGTAAGTCGTCCAGGCACCCAGGCTCGGTCGCCCCATTTGGCTGGAACCGGTGTGGGTGAGGTACAGGGCGGGGGCATGGTTGAACTCGGTGTGATGACAACTGCGGATGACAGCCAATTCGTCGGCGACGCCCGGAAGATGCTCGAAGAGATCCGACATCTCGATCCCCGACTCTCCACAACGCCGAAAACGTCGCTGGCTTGGCAGCAGCCGGGCTTCACTCGCCTTCGTGAATTCCAGGTTCAGGTTCGCAAAGCTGGCAGGCAGGGGTTGACCGGCGTGCTCGTTCAGCAGCGGCTTGGGATCGAACGTATCGACCTGGCTGGGTCCCCCGTGCATGAACAGGGAGATCACCGCTTTGGCCTGGGCCGGATGATGCGTCTCCCGGGAGGCAAGCGGAGTCTCCGCTGCCGGACAACGTCGATTCAAATCGAGCAGTGCGAGGGCACCGATCCCCATCCCCGCCCGCGCGAGCCAGGATCGCCGATTCCCGCTCTGGTGTTCAAGACTGTCGGGAGAGCTGTGCATTCAGTTCGTGCCAATGAATTCCGAAGAGTTGAACAGGGCCAGGCAGAGATCGGCCAGCGCACGTGCCGCAGGACGATCGATTCCCCGGGATTGGTAACTCAATCGTGATTGGGCGAGAAAGTCCCCGGCGGTCTGTCGCTCTTCCTCCGAGATGTCGCGACTGTAAGCCAGGAGCCAGGCGAGCCCCAGTTGGGCGGGTTCGTCGTCGCCAGCCTCCCGAACCAGACGCTCGCTCATGGCCATCGCCTGGAGTGCGACGATGTTGTTGTTGAGCATCGTGAGGGCCTGCGCAGGGACCGTGGTCGTCTGCCGCGTCGGGCAGCTCACGCTGTTGTTGGGCGGATCGAAGGCTTCGAAAAACGGGAACCGAAAGGATCGGCGATTCAGCAAATAGATCGCCCGACGATTCTGTTCCGGGGTCACCGGCCACTTCCTGGCAGGGTTCTGCTCGATATCGTAAAGGCCCCGCAATTCCTCTTCAGAGAGTGCCGGGACGAAGGGAGGGCCATGACATTGCCGTTCCAGGGTCCCTGCTGTGGCATGCACATGATCCCACACCTCCTCGGCCGACAATCTTCGAGACGGAAAACTCGACAGCAGCCGGTTCTCGGGATCGGTGTGCATCGCCTCGGGGGTGCGCTGGGCCGATTGCTGGTAGGTGGCCGAAAGGAGGATCCGGCGGTGCAGATGTTTCAGGTCCCAGCCACTCTCACGAAAATCCTCGGCCAGCCAGTCGAGCAGTTCGGGATGGGTCGGCGGAGCCCCCTTGAGGCCGAGGTCGTTGGGCGTCGCCGCGATCGCACGGCCGAAGTGCCACTGCCAGACGCGATTGACGAAACTCCGGGCGGTCAATGGATTCGACGGGGACACCAGCCACTTCGCCAACTCGGCGCGGCGATGAAGATTCTCTGCGGCCCCAGCGGGCAGTTCCCCCCCTTCCGGAAAGAACGCCGGTGTGGAGGGGGCGATCAGCCCGCGTGGTTGTGACAATTCCCCCCGGGCCAAAAGGTGGATTGGCGTTGGACTCGACGCGTGTCTTAGGATCCGGAAGTGATTCCGTTCGCCTTTGCCCCAGCCCTTTTTGTTGGTGTTGCGATCCCAGGTCTCACTGGCCGCAAAGATCGCCTCCAGTCCGAAATAATCCCGCTGGCTGATCGGATCGTACTTGTGGTTGTGGCAATTGGCACAACCGACGGTCAATCCCAGCATCGCCTCTCCGAATGTCGTGACCTGGTCGGTGCGACGGACATATTCGAGCATTTCCGGGAATTGATCGAGGGCATTGGGCCACGGTCCCAGCGTCCACACCGTGACCGCTTCCGACATTGCTTCCCGCTCTTCCGGCCAGAGTTCATCCCCGGCCACCTGCTCCATGAGGAACCGATCGATCGGTTGATGGGAGGCGAAACTGCGAATGACATAATCCCGATAACGCCAGGCCTGTTCATACAGAATGTCGGTCTCGAATCCCCCCGAATCGGCATATCGCACGACATCGAGCCAGTGCCTCGCCCAGCGTTCGGCATAGGCCGTGGAAGCGAGCAGTTCCTCGACAAGTCGCGCGTACGCTTCGGGGCGGTTGTCGGACAGGAATTCGCGAATCTGATCGGGGGTGGGGGGGAGTCCGGTTAAATCGAAGTACACCCGCCTGAGCAGTTCCGAGCGGGATGCCGCCGGCGCCGGCTCAAGGTTGGTTGTTTCCAGTTTCCCGGCGACGAACGCATCGATGGGGGTCTGGATCCAGTGCGCATGCGATGATTTGGCGGGGGTCGGGACCGGTGGTTGCCGCAAGGGTTGAAAGGCCCAGTGGGCGCGCTGTTTCCCGGTGCGCGGATCGGGCGTTTCTTCGCTCGCGGGCCAGACGGCTCCCTGATCGATCCAGGCACGGATCAGGCCAATCTCCGCCGGCGACATGCGATCGCCGTCGGGAGGCATCAACTGCGATGGGTCGAGTCCCGAGATGCGCTGGACCACTGCGCTGGAGAGACTGTTTCCCGCAAGAATGCCCGGACCGGTCTCGCCCCCCTCCAGCACCTGGGCCCGTGTTCCCATGGACAACCCCCCCGAATCGACGCCGGGACCGTGGCAGTCGAAGCAGTACTTCTGCAGCAGGGGCTTGATGTCGGTCGCAAAATCCACCGGCCGATTCACAGGCGGAGGGAGATGGGGCGCGACCCTGACGGCATCGTAGTGCGTCTGCACTTGCTCCCCAGTGAGGACCTGCGTGTCGATGACAATGGCGGTCAGGGTACCGCGGAAGTAGCGTCCGCCGTTCTCCCGGCTCTCGCCGCCGATTTGGATGGGGCGTCCATTGATGATGGAACCTGCGCTGTCCTTCGCACGGTCGACAACCTTGCCATCGATATACAGAACGTTGTCACCCGCGCTGCTGCGCGTCCAGACCAGGTGATGGAAACGCCCATCATTGAGATCCGGCGGGGATGACAGCACCACATCGGTGCCGCCGGAGGGACCGATGCCGACGAGAATGCGACCTTCATTGACCCCCTCCTTCAAGCTTCCGCCGATGATTCCCCAATCGCCAGAAGCCCAGCCGCTGGTGAACTTGCTGACCAGGGTCGCGCTGCCGGGCCAATACCGCGCATCCCACACCTGATCACTGCGAAACCACAGTTCGACCGAGAGGCTTTGACTCTCAAGAGTGCTGGAGCCATCCACCTCGACCAGGTCCATACCACCAAAGAGGGCGGCAGTCGCCGGGATGTCGTCAGTCGAGTCGATGACCTCAACGCCCTCGGTCGCGACCGCCGTCCAGGTCCTGTGCACGACAGGGGCACCATCCTGGGATTCGGTGGTCTCCGTCAGGTCAGTTTTCAGCGGAAGGTAAGAGAACACGGGAGAGGTGACGCGAACCTCGTTGGCTGCCGGCCCGTGGCGATCCGGAAACGCCTGCGTGGACCGACCAGGCGTGAACAGGAGAATGAGCAGGACAGCAAGCGTTCGCATCGGGTTCATTCACGGGGGGGGAGGTGTCCAGCCTCGTTTTGGCCAGACGCGTCCTCCTTAGAATAGCTTCGGCTCCCAACGCAAGCACCACAGGCGTGGGGGGAGGGCAGGGGGGAAACAACAACGGTATTTCGGAATGCCTGGAGCGGATTCGCCACAGCCCTGACCGGCGCACTGCGGCAGATTGCGATTCGGCAGCAAGCAAGCGGCAAAGCCGCGTGCGTGCCCCCTCTCCCGCGAAACAACATTCGGTCAACAGCCCCCGCTTTGCTGCGGGAGAGGGCCGGGGTGAGGGCACAATTGGCGGGTGCAGCCGGGTGCATTCGGGCACTGGTTGATGTCGATCCCTGGAAACGGAGTGCGGAGGAACGGTTGCCCCCCTCATCCGACCTGCGGTCACTTTCTCCCCCCTCGGTGGGAGAAGGACTTGGCGGGAGCCGTCCATTGCTCCTTGAGCCGCACGACCAACCGCCGTCCCTGGGCATCGACCCGACTCATTCATCAAGACTGATTTATGGACATTGTGAATCATCAGTCAATCTGCTAGACTTCCTCTTGTGAGGAAACCGAGGGGCCGATTGCGGTCCAGCTTTCTCACAAACATGCTTTTGCGAGAGTTGCGATCGAATGGCTGAGGGTAAGATCAAGAGGTTGACGGACAAGGGTTTCGGGTTCATTGAAACCGGATCCGACACGGACATGTTTTTTCATTCGTCGAATGTCGAAGGTGTGACGTTTGACCAGCTCCGCGAGGGGCAGAAGGTCAGCTACACCGCAGGTCGCGGTCCCAAGGGCCCCCGGGCTGAGAACGTCCGCCCCATCTAGGGTCGACGTGCGGCATGATCTGAAAAAACAAGGCAGCCGACGGGCAACCGTCGGCTGCTTTTTTTGCAGTCCGAAAAGGTGTCAGGACTCGTTTTTCGGTCTTCCCCGTGGTCGCAGGGGCGACTGGAGGTTGAGTTGCTGCGCGATGTGTTGAACCCAGGTCTCGTCGCCAAACGGTGTGCCTCGGTTGACGCTGGCACGCACTGCGTGCCGTTCCGCGGCGGTCAGTGGCTTGTTGACCCGCTCGGCCCAGCGGTCCGGTTCGGTGAGAGGTGCGGGGGGGCAATCCCCCGGGCCTACTCGACCACGGCACCAATCGACGCGCTACTTCATCACTGCTAACTGCTGTTGAAACCGTTGGATTTGTTTGTGCTTTGGGTCGAGACTAACCGCTGTGAGGCATCGACGTACCTGTTCCAGATTGCCAGACGCTTTCTGTGCGTGATGAAGTAAAGCTCCCACGGCGTGTTTGCGGGGATCATTCCAGTCATCATCGTCTGTCAGAAGTTGCACTAACTCCGGAACAGCATCTCCAATGTCGTGTTTGCCGCGAGAGATTTGCCACAGCGCCCAAGCACTGTAATTTCGGACGGAAACGTCCTCGTGCCTCACATTGTGGCCCAACGGAACGACATGGAGCAGCACGTCGTACCTGCTCTTGGCCAAGTTCCCCACGGCGCAGGCTGCCTGCATGCGAACGCGAGCGCTCTCATCCTCAAGCAGGCGAAGCAACGGGGCGACCGCTGTGGAGACATCCACCTTCCACCCACACTGATTCTGGATGACGGAGCAGGCTTCCGCACGGACTTCGGGGGCTGCATGACAGGTCGCGTCGATGGCAACCCTCACGATCCCTGGGCCCATTTCTGGATTGGAGCCAGGCTGGCCCCACAATGCATTCAGGACACTGGCCTGTACTTCGGAATCGTCACTTGCGTAGAACTGTTGCAGACACTTGAGGTTGCCGATTTGTCGGTAGTGCTCAGCCAGCACATAGGCGATGCCAGCCCGCCGCTTGCTTTCCAGCTTGGGCATTTCCCGATTCAGGAATTGGACAATGCGGCCATCCCAATCGTGTTCCAGCAGGTTGCGAAACGCCGTGAGCCCCTCGATGCAATTCTGCCGGGCATCGAATTGCACGAGCGACAGCAATTGGCGAAGTTCCGAGGTGGTGGCCATCCGATTGCGCCTTCCCCGCTGAGTTCAGATCTGCCATCGCTAGGAAACAGAGGACAGCACCGAGGACAGGTCATGCACGGTTGGTCCTCCGTAATCGGGATGTACAATCTGGATTTGGACAGCCTGGTCGCTGAGCCAGGCGAAACTCCGCAGTGTCGTCCACACATTATACGATTCAGGCACGGTCGCTCCCAGAAAGACTCGTCTCAGTTCTTTGCGCCGCCGCATGACGACGGCGTAGTACTTCGCGTCGTCGACACCGAATTCGCAAAACAGCTTGATGGTGGCTGTCTTCGAGGAATTCGGGTAGGTCTTCTTGCTGTAGAACTCGTTGACGAGACCGCGTTGCAGCGATGATTGATACGCGATCTCCAATGGCTCAGTCGGCCAGCCTTCGACATGAGCCAGCCATATTAGTCCACCGTGGAGAGCCTCCAGCGCAAACTGCTTGCGGCCGAATTCGTCTCTCGACCAATACTCCGCCAGAGACGCCCTCCAGGGCGAGATAGTCACTGACAGAGATCGCTGAATCTGGGAAGGGTTCACCCAATCATCCTCGTCAGCCAAATCGATCAAGACCTTCGCGGTCTTCGGTGTGACGAGTCTGGGCAGACAACGTCGGTACAGATCTTGAACGCAGCCCGTTTGGAACCCGAATTTCCGGTATTCCGCACATTCCTCATCGCGTTTGCCGCGTTCGAGTCGGTATGTCGCCAGTCCAACGTCTCTCAGAATCATGCTCGCGATTCCATCTCCTCACAACACTGCGATAAACTGCCCTCGCATCTCTGATCCACAGTTCGAGAATTCGTCGCACCACCATGCCTGCGAGAGACGGGAATGGTGTCGGGACCCTGTTGGCGGTCTTCCCCGTAGTCGCAGGGTCGAGTGGAGGCGGGGTTTCTGAGCGTGCGGTGAACCCAAGTCTGGTCGCCAAAGGGCTTGCTCTGGTGAATGGTGGTGTACACTTGCTGCGGTTCCGCCGTGGTCAGTGGCTTGTTGACCCGCTCGGCCCATCGGCGTGGGCGGGCCATTGGCCACGGGGTGAGACGGCGCGGATTTCTTCGGGCTTGTGCAGCCAGCGGTTGAACGAACGCCATCGCCAATCCTCGGCTCGCTGAACCAAGCCCGCCCGCTTCGTCCGCACGTCGTGGTCTTGCCATCCCGACAGGTTAGCCGCGATCTG
>DNUF01000163.1:23028-35523 GCA_003508595.1 Planctomycetaceae bacterium | reverse complement strand
GTTCATGGAGGAATACCGCCGGCTCTACGACATCGCCCGGCAACTCCACGCCCCCGACGCCCCCCGCGCGGCGGCCTGACGGGGGAATGCGGGAAAAGTCGGCACCATCCGGGAGAGCCGGGGGGATCGGGGTGCGCGTACTCCGTCAGAAGCCTTTGATCCATGACACTTCCAAACAGCCGCTCTCACACTGGGATCGCTCTGACTGCCGTCATCACTCCCCACAGGGGGCGACAGTCCGTTCGGCGCGAGGATGTCACATGACCACCGCATCCAGGCCTTGGGCATCGTCGCCGGTTCCGATCTCGCGGGTGACAATCCGACGCGTGCCCCTGCAGAGAACTCGCCCAGTGCAGCGTCCGATGGACCATTACACCCAGATATTGAGTTTGTCCGGGAATGTTCCATCTGGCCTGGCCCCGGTTCGCCATGACAGTCCACGCCGGACACGAGACCGGGGGCAAGGAGTGCTCGCGCGGGAGGGGTTTCCGATGGCCACCCCTCGGGAGTACGACCGAGGCTGCTGGTCGACCTCTCACACAATCAGTGCTGCTTCCATCGACAACCCGGGACCGAAGGCAAGGGCCACGCAGGGCAACGGAGCCTGCTGCCGACGGAGTTTTTCCAGGATGAACAGGATCGTGGGGGAAGACATGTTTCCATAGTCCCGCAGGGTTTCGTGCGAAACCGCCAGGGCCTGTTCGGGAAGTGAGAGTGCTTCGCGCGTGGCAGTCAGGATCCGGGGGCCACCGGGATGCACCGCCCAGGTGGCAATCGACTCTCGCCGGAGGCCAACCTCGACCAGCCAACGATCCAGCCAGTTCCCCAAGCTCTGGGCAATCTGCACGGGAACGTCAGGGGTCAGCTTCATTTCGAAACCGTGATCACCAATGCGCCAACCCATGCACTCCTCGGAATTCGGCAACACCAGAGTCTCGTGCCGGAGGATCCCCCAGCCTGGATCGAACCGGGGCATGACCTGGCCCACGACGGCTGCCGCCCCGTCGGCAAACAGCCCATTGGCAACAATCCGTTCCTGATGAAAGCCATACTGCTGATGCAGGGTACAGAGTTCGACCGCACACAGCAGCACCCGGCTCTCGGGCTCGGCCCGGGCGAACATACCGGCGGTGCGCAACCCGATCAGTGCCCCATGACAGCCCATGAAACCGACATGGGTTCGCGACACATCCGGACGGAGGCCCAGATCGCGGATGAGCGCGAAATCAAAACCGGGGGAGGCAAAGCCGCTGCACGAAACAGTCACGAGATGCGTGATCGACGACGCCGGCCATCCGGCATCGGCCAGCGCCCGGCCGGCGGCTTGTCGGGCGAGCCCAGGCGACTCTGCCTCGTAGCGCTGCATCCGCAGGGCCGTGGTCGGGCCACGATCGGCGGGCCCCTGCTGCGGCGGATAGAACGACTGCCGTCCCTCGATTCCCGCCTCTCCGTTTTCGAGCAGCACACTGAAGCGCCGTTCGATTCCCGAGCGCAGGTAGACCAGCTTCAACCACTGTCGTTCCTGGTCGGTCGCGCAACAGAAGGTCTGAGCCGCGAGAACCGCATCGGCCTGGGCCACACTGTGGGGCGGCGTGGCCGTCCCAAATCCACGCAGGGAGAATTTCACAATGCCCCTTCCGAGACAGAAATCTGGGTTGCGACCTCTGGTTGGTCGCTCTGGGGCCCTGGAACCGGCTCCAACCGGTTACGCGAGAAGCCTGACGGGGGATCAATCCGGGCCGCCATCCAACGGGCGAGGGGAGAACATTCTCGCAGTCCGGCGACGACCGGCTGCACCAGCCAGCGGCGGCGCAGGGCCCCGGTCAACCACCGGCACCAACCCCCCCTGCGGGTCTGCTGAAGTCGGCTCCAACCGTGGGCCAGTTCGGGCGTCCAGCGATCCAGCCCTGAAACGACCTGAGGGGCCAGTTGTTCTGCCGACCGCAGGGCCCACGCCATCCCCTCGCCGGTGAACGGCTCGACGTACTGCACTGCGTCGCCCACGACAAACAGGCGGTGACCTGCAGCCGGCTGCAGGTGGTGTGTCAGCGGCCCGGTCCCCAGCCACACGAGCTGCATTCCCTCCAGCGACAGGGGGTGCTTGGCCTGGCGCAGCAGGGTCCTCACGCACTCCCCTGGCCCACCACTCTGACGGAGAACGCGGGGGTCGACGGCGGCGGCCAGATGCACATCACCCGTTTCATCGCGGGCCAGGCCGACGTAGCCCCCCTGCCCCACTGCCATCGCAATCGTTCCCCGCTCTGGCGAGGCCTCGACCGATGTGATTCGGGCCCGGGCGGCGAGCCCCACCAGGGATTGCCGGTGAACCTGATCTTCAAACTTGGTCTGACGCGACAATGAAGAATGTCCGAGTCCATCGGCAACCACGACGATCCGGGCGGTCACTCGTCGCGGAGCGTGACCCAACGGCACCAGTTCCACCTCGCGACGAGGGCTCTCGACATTCTCCGATTCGACCACGGTTGCCTGAACCTGATCGAGAAAGGTCACCCCCGCCCGCTGTCCCTGTTCGACCAGCCAGGCATCGAGTCGACTGCGCGAGAGCGACAGCCCGCCCGACAACGGAATCGACAGAGGGCGCCCCCCGGCAAAGAGTTCATAGCGATCAATCCAGGCCCCACCGAGGGTGGCGAGGGAATCGAGCAGTCCCACCCGGGAGAATACCTGCAGAGCAGCCGAGTTCAGGCAACCGCCGCACACCTTGTCGCGGGGAAACCCTTTCTTGTCCACCAGTACGACACGGGCTCCCTCTCGGGCGGCGAGCAGGGCGGTCAGTCCTCCCGCCAAACCGGCCCCGATCACGAGCAGATCCCAGTCGTATTCGGAGAGGTCTGTCATGACGGCGGCATGCCAATGGGATTCAGTCACGAGCGATTCCAGGCGAGCAGGAACCGTTCCGGCCAGACCCGGCGCAATTGGTAGCCCTGCCAGCCCGCCTGTCGGGCCAATCGGTCAACCTCGTCCACCGACCAGGCCGCAGCAACTGACAGGGGACCATCAATCCGCACGACGGGCGAGCGGGTCAGAACCCGCCCCACGACGTGGGCCATCCAATAACCGAGGCGGGTGCGGCGCAGATCGCTGACCAGCACCAGTCGGCGGGCGGCCGCAGCCAATCGCTTCAGCAGGAGAACAGATTGCTCTTCATCCAGGTGATGGAGAAAGAGGGTGCAGGTTACGATGTCGGCCTGAGGAAGCGGCGTGGCGAGCACATCATGGACGAAGAATTTCGGTGCCGCCCGGTGCTCGATCGACCGGTTCGCCTGAATGGCGTACTCAATGGCGGCGGGGCTGAAATCGCAGCCGCTCACCTGGAGGGGAAGCCGTTGCATCACCGCCCGCCGGGCGAGTCGCTGGGCAACATCTCCCCCACCACAGGCGACATCGAGGAGGGTCAGCGGTTGCTGAGGCGTCTGTGCAGCAACCGCGGCGATCGACGGCCACAGGCTGTTGGCAGTCCGGCTGAGACTGTTGATACGGCGCAGGGCAGCCAGAGCCTGACGATGCAGGCCCGTATCGAGTCCGGGCTGATCCATCACCTCGGGAACCAGCCGTCGTCCTGCCGCATCGAACTGCGGATTCGGCAGACCGAATCCCGGGTCGGCGGAACCGTTCATGCAGTCCTTCCTTCCCTGAATGAGGACGATGCAACCGGCGCCGCGAGGGTCAACCCATCACGGCGAACAAGAGCGACAATGAAAGTTGGGGCGTTCTAGTGAGGCCGGGGGCGGACGATCTCGGTCTCGGTGATCTTGCCCAGGTTGGCGTTCGCAACCCCGGAGGTCAGGGAGGCGGAGAAGAGCTTGCCCGAATTGTTGGACGCAGCCGCATTGGCAGCCGCCTCCTGCGCGAGCCGTTGGGCGTCGAGGGCCTTCTTCTGCGCGACTCGCTTTTCGCGTTCTCTCTTCTTCTTGTCCTGCTTGTTGCTGGCCAAAGCTGCTGGTTCCTGGAAAGGGCACAGGGGTGAGGAGGGAACTGGCTCGGTCGCTGCCTGGCGAACGGGCGTTCCAGACGGGCCACGAACCATTCGCGACCCGTCTTCATGCCTAGACGATATCGCCCCCGGCCGCAGATCGTCCAGCATTCGGGGATCGGGGCGAACCGGAACGCACTCGAACGGGGACCGAATCAAGGTGGCCGAGGGAGCCATCGGGGGGACGCCGGGCCGGTCACTTGCAGGCCTTTCCCCCCATGGAAACAATGCCGAAGCCGTTGACCCAGCGATTTTCCCTTCCCGCACCAGGATCCGTTCCGTGGCCAAGACCACCCGCTCGACTGCTGTCCCCGCCGAACTTCCCCCGGTCATCCTGAGCGCCTTTTCCGATGAGGCGGCCAACTCGAAGTCGGTTGTCGAGCAGTTCGCCGTACTGGCCGCGCTCGGCCTGCAGTACTACAGCCCGCGATTCCTGAATGTGACGGGTGAAGTCAAGAACATCATGAAGCTCGACAAGGCCGAGCTGAAGACCGTCCGCAAGCTGCAGGACGATTATGGATTGAAGGTAACCAGCATCGGTTCCCCCATCGGCAAAGTAAAGCTGCTTGATGTCGATGATGGGTCCCACAACCGTTTTGTGCCGTTCGAGAAGTACCTCAAGGAGGATGTCTCCACGGCGATTGACAGGGCACATGCCCTGGATGCGAAGATGATCCGCGGGTTTTCGTTCTACCACCCGCGGGGAACCGATCCCAAGCCGCATGTCGCCAAGGCGGTTGACCAACTTGCCGCCATCGCCCGCCGGTGCGCCAAGGACGGAATCGTCTACGCCCTCGAAGTCGAGGCGAACCTGATTGGCCAAAACGGGCAGTTAATGGCCGAACTGGCCCGCAAGATCGATGAGCCCAATCTCATCTGCATATTTGATGGGGGAAACATTTCGTCACAGAACCTCGATTGCCTCAGATGTCTTGCTGAATACCAGGTGATGCGGAAGCACCTCGGCTATTTCCACATCAAGGACTACCGGATCGATCCGGGGCTGGAATGGACCGGGGTGGTCGATGAAGAACGGCTCAAGAACTTTGTTCCTGCCGACATTGGCGACAGCGGCCACGAGCTGATCTTCCGGGACCTGCGCGAGCACCTGCCCCAGATTGACCGTCGCATGAAGAAACTGGGGCTGCCCGGCATGTTCCTGGAGCTGGAGCCGCACCTGAAGGGGGGCGGGCAGTTCGGCGGGTTCAGTGGACCCGACGGGCTGGGAGTTGCCTGCCGCAGTCTCTGTCGGCTGCTGGACTATGCGGGCATTCCGTACGAGCTGCGGGGATTTGACCATATCCGTGCCGCGCGCGGCTTCTAAGCCGGGCGGCTGCCGACCAGGCCGACCGATTGAAACCCCGGGGGCCCTCAAGACAGGGCTCCCCGGGCGAATTGCGAGATCCAAACACCGGACCGGGGATTCATGCCAGCGTTCACCGAGCACCTGTTTGTCTGTTGTAACCGCCGCGCGGAGGGGCATCCCCGGGGATGCTGCGATCCAGCCGGTACCGAGGCGCTGCGGAACGCCTTCAAGACCGAATTGAAGAAGAGGGACCTGGGACCGCTGGTCCGTGCCAACAGCGCGGGATGTCTCGACCAGTGCGAACTGGGTCCCGTGGTAGTGATTTATCCCCAGGGGATCTGGTACGGCCGGGTCCAGGTGAGTGATGTGCCGCGGATCGTCGAAGAGACACTGGTCCACGGACGGATCGTGGAGGAACTGCGAATTTCCCCCGAACAACTCAACTGTCGCGGAGGGTCTGCGCCCCCATCTGGAAAACCCTCCGGCTCACCCTGATCCAGTTCCCACGGCCAGCCGTTCCAGGAGGTTGACGCCATGCCCGAATTCCCCGCCACCTCGGCCATTGCCGAGCCAGCCACACCCCCGTCGCGTCCCGCGCGGCTGGTATCGATTGACGCCCTGCGCGGCTTCGACATGTCGTGGATCATGGGGAGCGAAAACATCTTCCGCGAGTGGGTGCGGGCATCCAACTCGCGGTACCGCCCGTTCGTAGAGCAGCAACTGGAGCATGTGCCGTGGGAGGGTTTCGTCTTCTACGATCTCATCTACCCACTGTTCCTGTTCATTGTGGGGGTGGTGCTGCCGTGGTCGACCGCACGGACCGACGAATGGACCGATATCCGGGTCCAACACGTGCGAATCGCACGTCGGGTGGGACTGTTGTTCCTGCTGGGACTGATCAACAACGACCTGCTGCAATTCGATTGGCACAACCTGCGGATCGCGGGGGTGCTGCAGCGGATCGCGATCTGCTACGGCATCGCAGCCCTGATCGTGCTGCACACCACCTGGAAGTCCCAGGTAAAAATCATCGTGGCGATCCTGCTGGGCTACTGGGGATTGCTGAGCTTCGTGCCAGCACCGGGAGGGGTGGCGGGGGATCTCTCTCCCGCAGGCAATCTCGCCGGCTGGCTCGACCGCAATTACCTCCCCGGGAAAATCCTGCCCGAGTACTATGGCCACGGTGACAACGAGGGATATCTCTCGACGATACCAGCGGTGGCGACCGTCCTGCTCGGTGCCCTGGCGGGGCGCTGGCTGAAGGCTCCCCGTCCGTGGGGTCAAATCGTGGGCGGGTTGGCGGGAGCGGGAATCGCCTGCCTCGCTCTGGGGCTGGCCTGGGGACAGGTCTTCCCGATCATCAAGAACATCTGGACCAGTTCGTTTGTGCTGTTTGCCGGGGGCTGGAGCCTGTTGCTGCTGGCGCTGTTCTACGGCGTGATCGACGGTCTGGGCTGGAAGCGCTGGGCCTTCCCGTTCATCGTGATCGGCTCCAACGCCATCTTTATCTACGTGGCACCGGGCCTGATTCCGTTCGATGCCACGGCGCGGGTGCTGTTCGGAGGAGTGGCACGACATGCCGGAGTCTGGGAGCCGTTCCTCCTCGTCACTGCAGTCTTCGCTCTGGAGTGGCTGGTCCTGTGGCAGATGTATCGGAAGAAGTTGTTCTTGCGGGTGTGATGGAGGGTGGCCTTTCAGTGAGCAATGCCTCCTTCGGCTCGATCACAGCGGTGATGGTCACCAGGTGATGCTTGATGCGGAAGGCACCACGCCTATTCGGGAATGGGATCATCCCGCCGAACGATCTCGCCCTCCCACTCGGCTAGATCGGTGGCGGGATCGTAAGTGAGGACCCGGTGGGCGCTGCCGGGCGCGGGAGGGGCGTCAACCCGGGGGAGCCAGCGGCGGTGCTCGGCGAGGGTTGCCGCGTGCCGGGGATCGAGGGCGAGGTTGAACCGCTCGGCCGGGTCGGTGTCATGGTCGTAGAGTTCTTCGGTCCCGTCGGCATACCGGATGTATCGCCAGCGGAGACTGCGGATGGCATGGTTCCCCTGGTTGTGGGTCGTGATCGCGGGAGACGGTCGCGGTGTCGCGGCATCGCGCAACTGGGGAACGAGGCTCTGACCTTCAAGTCCAATTCCCGGAGGCAACCGGCACAGATCGAGCAGGGTGGGATAGATGTCGAGCAACTCGGCTGGCTGGCGGCAGCGCTGTCCAGCGGTAATCCCCGGACCGGCCCACAGCAGCGGAACGCGAGTCGCCCGTTCCCAGAGAGAGTTCTTCCCGGTGATCCCCTTCTCGCCGAGGTGCCAGCCGTGATCCCCCCAGACGACGACGATTGTGTTGTCGGCCTGACCGGTCTCTTCCAGAACATCGAGCACCCGTCCGATCTGGGCATCGACAAAACTGGTACAGGCGAGGTACGAGCGAACGAGGTTGCGCCATTGTCCCGACTGCTGCAGCCAGCGCAGCCGGGGCTCGGGGAGATGCCAATGCAGGTTCCATGCAAAGCGGGGGATGTCGTCGCGATCGTCGGCCCAGGTTTCGGGAAGCACCGAGTCGTCGTCCGGATAGAGATCGAACCAGGCCTGCGTGGCGTAGCAGGGGACGTGGGGCAGAAAGAATCCAAGTGCAAGGAGGAAGGGCTCGTTCGGCCTGGCAGCGCGGATCTGCTCGCAGCCCCATTTGGCGACCAGGAAGTCTCCCTTGTCTTCATCACGATGGGGAAAGACACCCCAATCCATGGCCGGATGATTTCCCATCGGGGTGGGGGGAATGAGCTTCTGGCGGGGGGCGATGCCAATCCCGCCACCGGGTCCCCACAGGTCGAATTCCCGCTGCAAGTCCTCTGGAGTGCGAGGGCGTTCATGATAGATCTTTCCGGCGATGGCGGTCTGGTAACCGGCCTGATGAAAGACCTGGGGGAGTGCGAGTTGCTGTTCGAGATGGGGGAGCGTACGGAACCAGGGAGCGAGGCCGTAGATGCCGGTGGTTGAGGGGCGCAGCCCGAGCAGCAGACTGGTCCGGGAGGGATTGCAGAGGGGTGCCTGGCAGTGGGCGTTCAGGAAGACTGTGCCGCGGGCGGCCAGTCGATCCAGGTGGGGAGTCTTCGCCAGGGGATGTCCCCCCATTGGTCCGATCCAGTCGTTCTGGTCATCGATGGCAATGAAGAGCACATTCGGGCGTTCAGCGGCCGTTCCGACAGCGGGGGGACACGACAACCATACCACAAGGCAGGCCACACGAAACCACCAGGCGGGTCTCTGGTCATTCATTCGCGGCCACCAGTTCGAGAGCATTGCCGAAGCAGACACAGGAGGTTCTCACGGGAGAAAGGAGGGACAGAGGGCCGGGCACACCCAGCGATCGGAAGGGCCCGACTACTTGTCGGCATCGCGGGGCTGCAATTCGGGGATGGGAACCGGGAAGACGCTGTTCTCGTCAGCTTCTGACTTCAGGATTTCGAGAGCCTCGGCGATGAGTTCCGGATGTTGATCCGCGAGATCGTGCTGTTCACCCCGATCGGACCTGAGGTTGTAGACCTCCCAGGCCCCGGGACTCCTGGTCTTGAGCCCCTGGCGAACCACCTTGAAGTCGCCGATCCGAACGGCCACCTGCCCGCCATATTCCGGGAAGACCCAGACCATGGGAGGTCGGTGCACGGGGAGAGCCCCGCGAGTGAGTAAAGGCCAGAGGCTGATGCCATCTCGCCCCGGAGGAACCGGCAGACCGACGGCATCACAGATGGTGGGAAACCAATCGGCGAAATAGCTGGGCTGATCGGACTCGGTCCCGGCGGGAATCGTGCCAGAGAGTCGCACGATGGTGGGAACCCGAATCCCCCCTTCATAGAGACTCCCCTTGTAACCCCTCAGGTCAGCGGTGCTCTGGAAGAACCAGGCATCGACTCCTCCCACATGGAACGGCTGGTTGCCGCCAGCATGGGTGGTCCCATTATCGCTCGAAAAGATCACCAGGGTCTGTTCGGCCAGGTGGAGTTCGTCGAGAAGATCGAGGATCCGGCCCACGTAGCTGTCGAGTCGGGAGATCATCGCTGCATAGGCGGCGCGGGGGCGGGGATGCGGCAGGTAGCCTCCCGTTCCGCGATAGGGTTCGCTGTCCCATTCGGGGGGAAACCGTTCGACGTCAGCGAGTGGGGGATGCATCGCGACATGCGGCTCGATGAACGGAAGATACAGGAAGAAGGGATTCTGGTGCTCATTGCGGAGAAACCCTTCCGCTTCGGCAATGATCTCATCGGGAGCGTGGTGCTGGCCAATGTGGTCGGAGGCCAGGATCTCCCCTTCAACCTTTGGCGATCCCGGGTTGGACGAGCGGGGAAGGTGCCCGGGAATGGCGGGTTGGTTGAGGGGAATTTTCTCGGCATTTCTCCAAAGGTGCGAGGGATAGTAACTGTGGGCCACCGCCTGGCAGTTGTAACCGAAAAAATGGCTGATTCCCTGGCGAGCGGGTTCACCCGTACTTCCAACCGGCCCCAGGCCCCACTTCCCCATCGCTCCCGTGACATACCCGGCCTCTTGCAGCAGTTTCGGAAACGTGACGGCCGACTCGCGGAGGGGATGCTGGCCTTCTTTGAAACCAGGATCGGTCACACTGGCCTGTTGGTTCCCCCGGATCTCGGCATGTCCGAGATGCAGACCGGTGAGGAGGACACAGCGGGATGGCGCACAGACCGGAGCCCCGGAATAGTGCTGGGTGAGCCGCATTCCCTGTGCGGCAAGTCGATCAAGGTGGGGGGTGGGGATCTTCTTTTGGCCATAACAGCCGATTTCTCCCCAGCCGAGGTCATCGGCGAGGATCAAGACCACATTGAGTCGTGGTTCCGGGGGAACGGCAGCGGGAGCAATCTCCCCGGCCAGCGAGGACCCACCAGGCATCCAGCAACACACGACCACCGCCAGCCCGAAAACCACCGGCTTGGAGATCATGGCGAGTCGGGAAGCAGCAGACACAGCAGCGGACTTCATGATCGGGTATCATTGGGGGAAGGAGAAAGGGTGTTGCGCTGGAACCCGGCGCTGGGAGAGGATCGTACTGGTGCGATCGGGAGCGGGAAAAGGGAACTGTCGGGCACCGTAACGAGCCAGGCGGATGTCGGCCGGTGGGAACGAGTTCCGGCAGGAACTCCCTGGCGGTCCTGCTCAGCTGAGTAACCTCTGCCAGATCGATCGGGACAGGCCACGGCACAACAGTCTGGCAACACCAATCCGAAAGCCCTGAGGAACGCGGGATGAATGGACGAGACGAGCGGCACACTGGCGAGGAATTGGCCCGGGATTACCTCGAGAGCACCAGAAAAACGCTGGCCTCTCACAAGGATTCCGCAGATCGTGCAATTGCCCAGGTGAGCGACGCGGGACTGCGCCGAACGCTCGACGAGCACACCAACTCGATCGCCATCATCATGCGGCACATCGCCGGCAACCTCACCTCGCGCTGGACCGACTTCTTCACCGCGGATGGAGAAAAACCATGGCGCGACCGGGACCGGGAATTCCTCGAGCAACACGAATCGCGGGAGGAATTGCTGGCGGTGTGGGAGGGGGGTTGGCAGAAGGTTTTCGAGGCGCTGGAGTCGCTGCGAGGAGCCGATCTGCAGCAGACAATCTACACACGGGGTGAAGCCCAGAGCGTGATCCTCGCCTTGCAGCGCTCGCTGGGCCATATCGCCTACCACTGTGGGCAGATCATTTTGCTCGCCCGGGTGTTTGCCGAGGGGGACTGGCAGGTCTTGACGATTCCACGGGGAGGCTCGGCGGAATACAACGCCCGCACCTGGGGGCCGGGATCGCGTCCGCACGACTCAACGTCCGGGCCTGCATGATCGCCAGGGCATCTGCCATCACTGCAGTCACACTCCCGACTGTGCCATCTGGAAAACTGCTCCGACTGCGTCTTGAATTCTCCCGGAAAAGCGTCAAGAATCAGGAATGAGGAGCGAATACCTGCATGGGGCCATTGCGGGGTCAGAGGTGGACGGACTCGTATGCCGGGGGGGCGTGTGCGAGTTATTTTGGATGTCCCGGATCTGTTGCCGGGCCGAGTCACGAGCAGAAGGTAAACATCATGATGCGTCGTTGGTTGGTGGTTGTGGTCCTGGTGTTGGGATTGCCGGCGATCTGCCCGGCCCAGGTGAAGCTGGTGCGTCAGCTCAAGGAAAACAGTGAATCCCTGGTCGAGACCTCGGTCAAGGTGCAGCAGTCGCTGAAGATTGCCGGGATGAACCAGCAGACAGGGAGTGAGAACCGCCGCCTGGTTCGGGCCAAGAGCGGCAAGCGGGATGACCTGGGGCGACTGCGGATCGAGGAAAAGATCGAGGAATTCGAAGCCCACATTGAGGCTCCGACGGGCAAGTACGATTTTGATTCAAAGAGTCCCGATGCGGCGGGGACATCGGCCCTCGAACAGGTGCGGCCCCTGCACAAGGCATTGCTGCAGCAGCCGGTGACCATGGTTTACGACAAGGACGACTCGGTTTCGGGCGTCGAATTTGACCAGCAGTTTCTCAACAATCTCACACCTGAAGTCCAGGTGCTGGTCAAGGACCAATTCAACACCGACAACCTGAAAAGGGCCGCCAGGCAGGCGGGAGACCGGTTGCCGATGGGTCTGGTGCAAAAGGGGAGCACCTGGGAGCGCACCGAGACGACGAATCTTGGTGCCGGACAGCAGTTATCCCTCACAGCGAAATACACCTACGAGGGGACGGTGGAGCGGGAGGGCAAGCCGCTGGATCGGATCACCTATGTGATTGAGCAGGTGGGGTTTGCCCTGGATCCCAACTCCCCGCTTCCGCTGAAGCTGAAGGGGAGTGACCTGAAGCCTGAGAAATCGGGAGGCGAAATCCTGTTCGACCAGAAGTCCGGTCAGATTGCCGAGGAGACCCAGAAGATCGCCCTCAAGGGGACGATCGACTTCGAGATCCAGAACATGCCGTTGCCGTCCGAGTTGGAATTGACGATGGAGTTCAAGACCACGCGGAAGTAGCCAAAGGTCCTGAAAACAACGTGTCGGCCCGGGAATGCATTTCATTCCCGGGCCGTTTTTTGACTGGGGAATCACCAGTCACCTCGTCCCATGCCACTCCCAGCAGTTCACGGTTCTCGGAACAGGGGAGAACAACCACAACAGCGTGCTTGCTCATCAAGACTGCGCCGAGAAACGACGCCGGCAG
>DNUF01000163.1:22346-22827 GCA_003508595.1 Planctomycetaceae bacterium | reverse complement strand
AACGCCGGCAAGCCGTGAGTGAAACTGATGAATTGCGGCCTCTGTCCCCCATTTGCATGGTGTGAGGAGAGAACTTCCAGTCATGACTCAAACTCGTCGCAAAGCGTCAGGAATTCGCGGAAGACGCTCGCGACGACGGGAAGGCAATCGTTTTCTGTCGGGGCATTGGGACAGGCGCAGCGAGGGAGGCAAAGACGTCAGCGGGGTCATTCGACCAAACTGGGGCTGAAAAGAAACAGCTCGGAAGCGGTCGTCCGGATTGCCATTGACGATGGGCCGCTGCTCCAGTCGGACATCAACCACCCGCCTCTCGAACGATTTGCCAAGCCACATGACACTCGTACGACCGGTGGCAGCACAACAGGGAATTGGTTCCATCCGCCCGAGAATTGAATTTTTCCGGCGGGGTGGCGATAGTGCCCTGCAGGTTTCCGTCACAGGTTGGCACGCGTACAGTCTGCGTGGGCCGCTCACACGCACG
>DNUF01000163.1:21833-22159 GCA_003508595.1 Planctomycetaceae bacterium | reverse complement strand
CTGCGTGGGCCGCTCACACGCACGAGGAGATGAAGATGGGAAAGAGTCAGGTCAATGTCGCGATGGTCGGGCTGGGCTTCGGGGCGGAGTTCATTCCCATTTACCAGGCACATCCCCAGGCGAATGTGGTGGCGATCTGCCAACGCAATGAAGAGAAACTGAACAAGGTCGGCAGCACTCTCGGAATCGACAAGCGTTACACCCAATTCGCCGATGTGCTGGCCGACAAATCGGTTGACTTTGTGCACATCAATTCTCCGATTCCCGACCATGCTTGGATGTCGATCGAGGCCCTGAAGGCTGGCAAGCATGTGATGTGCACCGTG
>DNUF01000163.1:6992-21644 GCA_003508595.1 Planctomycetaceae bacterium | reverse complement strand
GGCAAGCATGTGATGTGCACCGTGCCGATGGCCACGACCGTCGAAGACTGCCAGAAGATCTGCGAGACGGTCAAGCAGACCGGCCTGAAGTACATGATGGCCGAGACGGTGGTTTACAGCCGTGAGTTCCTGTTTATCAAGGAGATGTACGAGAAGGGGGAACTCGGCAAGATCCAGCACCTGGCCGCCTCGCACCCGCAGGACATGGATGGCTGGCCTGACTACTGGGAACGGATGATCCCGATGCATTACGCCACGCACGTTGTCAGCCCGGTGCTGGGGTTGATGAACAAGCGGGCGGAATATGTGAGTTGCTTCGGTTCGGGAGCCGTGCGGGACGACATCGCCGAGAAGTCGGGAAACAAGTTCGCCGTCGAGACCTGCCACATCAAGCTGCAGGACTCGGACGTGACCGCGCACATCTGGCGGTTCCTGTACGACGTGGCCCGGCAGTACCGTGAAAGCTTCGATGTCTACGGGACGAAAAGGAGCTTTGAATGGACCCTCGTTGAGAACGAGCCGCACGTGCTGCACACGGCGAAGAAGCCGGAACACGAGATTCCGACGAAGGTCGAAGTTCCCGACTACGCGCACCTGCTTCCCGAACCGATTCGCAAATTCACCCGCACGATCCAGGATGCCGAGCACCTGTCGTTCATCCAGGGGGGTGGCCACGGGGGTTCGCACCCGCACCTAGTGCACGAGATGGTGAGCGCCCTGATCAACGATCGGGATCCCTGGCCCAATGCCACCCTGTCGGCCAACTGGACCTGTGTGGGCATCTGCGCCCATCAGTCGGCTCTCAAGGGAGGAGAGATCGTCCGCCTACCGGCCTTCACCCTGCAGTAGGCCGATTCCTGCCAACAAGCCGGCAGAGCGTCGCATGTGGAGCAGTTCACGAACACAACACGCACGTGGTCGTGGCAGCCCCGGAAATGAAGAACACCCCGCCAGGTCAGTGACCTGGCGGGGTGCGGATTCGCGGGAATCCTTGGTTGCTTCGTGGTTGGCCGAATCGCGACGCAGGAATGGTCACGACGACCGGCTTTCCTACCGGACCCGAGCCCGGAAGGTGATGGTCCCGGTCGTGCGCCCCGGCAGCGGCTCGTTGAGTTCCCAGCGGAGGATCTTGCTTCCCTCGCCGTTGTCGAGAGTCTCAAACTGAGACGCGAGGCTGTTGGTCTGCGATCCTTCGACGTATTCGAGTCGCGGTGTCAGGTTATCGACGATCGTGACTTCCGTCACAGGGCTGTCCCCCTGGTTCTGGTAGCGGATCGTGAAGGTGATTTCGTCATCCTGTCCGGCGATCTTGAGATCGGCCAGCTTGGTGATGCGGAGATTTCCCGGCCCCTTCGGATCGGTTCCGGCCAGTTCTTCCACCTTGAACCGCGCCTCGACAATCTGGACGGCATCGTCCTTGGCGACGATGACCGGAGTCTGCACGCGGGTCCAGACCACCGCATTCTGAACCTGGATCGCCTCAAACGCCTCCTGGGCCTGCTTGGCAATCGCCACCTGCAGGTAATCAAAGTAGGTGACAGGGACCAGCTCGTTGCTGAGGAAGGCCGGAGCCAGCGGCCGGTTCACGTCAAACACCACATCGGCATTCAGGACGACACTGCCCCGGACCTTGCTGGTAAGTGGATCGACCAGGTCACGCTGGCGGGCGAGGACCAGCATATCGGGGCGATGGATGGCGACCTGTTGGAGATCCTGCTGGTTCTGGTTGGCCCGTGTCTGCAGTGCGTCTTCAAGGGCACCGCTGATGACTGTCACCGAGGAAAATCGGGGGGCGTAGACACAGACTTCATTGGTCCGGCGAACCCGACGCTTGTTGGCTGCGTCGTGGAACTCCGCGACGGTGTCCTGGGTGTCGAGTCCCAGCATTCCTTCGGTGTCGTAATGGACCGGTTCATCTCGGTCACCACCATCGCAAAGGTACTCGTCCGGGTAACGGTCTTCGTCGCAACACCCCTCGGCACAGGTGTCACACGGCTCACCAGGCTGGCAGCCCTGGGGGCAGGATCCGGGACGGGGAAGACTGATGCGTTTGGCGGACCGAAGGCTCTGACGGGCGAGAGCGCGACGGCCATTGACAGGAACGATCGCCACGCGGCCGGCAGCATCCAGCTCACCGGCAGCATCGGCGAGGAGCTCAGGACTTTCCGACTGGGCACGGGCGGAAGCGGCCGCCTGCCCCTTCCGGAGCGCGCCTTCTGTGGCGGACGTTGTGGACGTGGTCTTCAGCGTCGCCTGCTGCGTGGCGAGAGAACCACAGGCACTGGCCGAGAGGGCCAGCGAGGCCATGGTCCAGCGGGCGAAACGATGAATGGCGTGCATCGGGGACGATGGCTGAGGGAGATTCACGGCAGCACCTCCGGGGATTCGGCCGCCTGGCGCGGGCCGATCACTTCGGGAACGACAGCAATCGGGGCGGGATCTCCGAAGAACCCCGGCTCGGGCCGAGCGAGGTCGGGAGTACGGCCCCCCAGTCGGACGATTGCCACGGGACGACCATCCCGATGCGCCAGTTCCAGGACGTTTTCATTCGGCTCGGCAAGGTACGCCCGCTCGCGGGCGTTCCCGCGAGCCGGCACCGCATGGTCCGGCCGTTCCACGTAGATCACCTTGGTCACCAGGCGGCCTTTGATCGCCTCGGCAATTTCCTCGGGGGTGAAGGCTACGGGCACCGGGAATTCGTGTTCACGCCCACAGGGGGGATGCAACTTGTCGATCAGTTCGATGGTCGGATAGAGCTCGACGCCGGGATGTTCCGGCAGTTCCGAAATCTTGAATCGATACAGGGAGCCGACATGCAGGACGGCCAGCGATTGTTCGGGAATCGGCAGCTCTTCCGGAGTCCCGCCGTTGTAAAACGAGACTTGTCCCATTCCATCCGGGAGATCGACCCGCACAGGTTGGGGTTTGTGGGCTGCCTTGGGGTTGACCATGGTGGCCCAGCGAGCGGCAAGCCCGGGAGCGGAGTGCTGGCTGAGGGGCTGGTGCCGACGTTGGGATGTTCGGGCAGACTGGGCCGAAGCTTCCGAGGCAGCCAGGCAAGTCGCCACCAGGGCGGCACCGGCAAGTCCCTGTTGCAGGGAGACCGGCCAGGTGCGGACGACAGACGGGGTCAGTCGGGCGAGCAGGTCGAGAGGCGACATGGCAGGGCTCGGAAGGAAGAGAGATGAGAGTCAGCCGTTGGAAGGAGACCGGCAGACCTGAGACCCACCGGAACAGTGGATCGGAGAGAGGAAATGCATCCTTGGGCCGGACCGGTTCACCCCGAGAACTCGCCCCAGACCAACCCACCCATGGCGGGAGGGCTGGTACTGGGGGTGGAGTTCAGAGGGGGTCGTCAGCGACCCAGGGGATCCAGACTACTCGTGCTGGAAGACGGGGTGCCGTTCTTCGTATTCAATGTGTCGCACGGGCTCGGGATAATTGATTCCCGGGCTGTGCTTGACATCGATCAACAGGTCACGGGTAGGCTCGGGGATGTGGTTCTTGGACATGTTGCGAACCGTGTGCGATCGCAGTCCAGCAGGTGCTCCGTAGGGGAGGTGCGGCGGGCCGGCGAGTCCGATCGGGGTGCCGGTGATCGGCATTCCCCACACGGGCTGCTGGGCGGGCATTCCAGGGAAAACCGGGCCCGAGACCATCATTGCAGCCGGAATCGAGTGTCCACTGGCTCCGATGCCGCCGATTGGCATCGGGGCGGCATAGTCACCCTCGACTCCGGAGACTGTTCGAATGGCGTTGGCGGGATGAATCCCCATGCCGGCACCACCGACAGCTCCTTCCATGTCCATGTTACCAATCCGCAGCACGGCGAGGATTGTTCCACGACGGTCGGCTTCGGCCACAGGATCGAGACCGGGATCAAGCCGGGTCGAAACCAGTTGCTCGATGTTGGCGACCGCGAGTTCCTGGTGCTCAGCCGAAGGGAGATAAATCACCTTCGTCACGAAGTTGCTCGACTGAACCTGGTCGAGGTCTTCTTCCGTGATCTGGAGAGGAACGGCGTTGTGCGAGAGGAAAGCTTCAGTCTGAGGATGAGCCGGGTAAACCTGCAGGGTCGGATACAGGACCAACCCTTCGCGACCAGCACCAGGAATGTTGGTCAGCTTCAGACGGTACGTGGCTCCCTGGTAGAAGTTGTAGCGACCAGGAGCCGAGATCTGGGCTTCGGCGAAGCCCCCTTCCATCTGCCAACCGACCTGCATGTCAATCGGCTCGATGAACTTCACCTGGGTGGTCCCACCGGAGGCACCACAACCGGGATAGCCACCGCCCATTCCACCGATGGCGTTCAAGACGCCGGGGCCGGGCCCATCCACCATCGGTCCGGGCCGAACCAACTGCTCCGCGGGGGGAGCCACATAGGCCCTGTGGTGCCCATGCCCGTAGGCACGTCCACCGTTTCCACGTGCGGCCACAATCTGTTCACTCGGGTCGAGCGGGCCGTTCCGCATCGCCGAATGGTCGCGACCGGCTGACTGGCAGCCGACGCAGACGGCAACCAGGGTTGCCAAACCGAGAAGGTAGTACTTCATGAACGTCCCCCTCAGGAACTTGGGGCCCCCGGCCCAGACGCGGCCCTCCATGGCACCGCCGTCAGACCCGGGAATTTTTGACGGAACCGCTCCATGCGGTGGATCCCCTCCCCCGCCGGTTCCGTACGTTGAACTGGGAGCCAACAGACTGCCGTCGCCGGACGTAGTCCGGTGTGATAGATTCTGCGGGCGACCCACTGACTAAGTCTTGTTTTCGGAAAAGTCGCTCCAGATTCTTTGGCAAAACCTCTCTGATCCGGATGTCATGAAGACTCGCCGCAGCCTGTGCAACCCGTTCTTTCTGCTCTTGGCGTCGATCTTTGGCATTGTCAATGAACAATTGGCAACCGCCCAGCCAGGATCGGCGACCAATACCGCCGACAGACCACAAATCTCGAATAGCCAACGACTTATTGCACAGACTGAAGAGCGTTCTGCCACGACAACGGGGGGCAAACAAAGAACTGCTGCCGCCGAACTGAAGCGCGCACGTGATCAGATGATCAAGCACTCGTCGATCCGGGCGAGAATTGTGGAACAGGTCACCCTGGCGGAAAAAAGCTACCGGGCGGAGGGACGCTACCTGCAATTGGCACTGAAGCCGGGCGATTGGCAGATGCGGATGGAACTGGCGATGAAAGTTGGAGAGTCCGAGGGGTCACTGCTGGAGGTTTGTAATGGCACGGTTCTCTGGACCCTGACCCAGATTGATGCCGGCACCTCCGGCAAGAAGAAGGACCCCAAGAACCGGGAGATGACCCTGACACGCCGGAATGTTCAGCAGATCCTGGACGAGGCCCGGAAGTCTGGGGACTTTAGCGAACAGACAGAGTCCGATCTTTTGACGTCCATGGGGCTGGGAGGGCTACCGGCCCTGCTGACGAGCCTTGAACAAGACATGAAACTGGGAGCGATCAAGGAAGAGACCCTGAGAGATCGTCCTGTTTTGGTGATTTCAGGAACATGGTCGGAAGCGGTGGCGGCCCGCATGCGTCGCCCCGGCCCCGGCGGCAGTGTTGGATTGTTGCCACCGACAGTTCCGGATCAGGTTCGACTTTATCTCGACAAAGAAACTGGCTTTCCGTATCGGCTTCTTTACCTCAAGAAGGTCGTGAATCGCGATGTCCTCAAACCGATGCTGGTCCTGGACTTCCGCGACGTGGTCCTCAATGAGCCGATTCCCGCGAGTGAATTCGATTATACGCCGCCGCAGGATGTGCAACCGCAGGAAGTGACCAATCTGTACATCGAACAGTTCGCACCTCGGGCGTCCGACACCAAGAAATAATGGAAGGCCCCACGTCTTGACTGAGGGGAGCGGCCCCATTCGGTCGTTTGGCGATGCAACCCCCGTACTTGGACACTGGCGTCACTCTGAACCGAGTCACAGACAGCGGCCATAGGATCGACTCAAAGAAAACACGCGGAATATCAGTTGAGATGGTCGAAGGCCCGATCGTGCGCGACAGGGCTCAACTGGCTTTTCAGAGGGATCCCTCGCGAGCCGCGATGGAATCGACTTGCCCTGTTTTTGGGTTTCGCACTACAACCCCACGCTGCCCCCCGGGTTACGACGAACCTGAAACCCCGCGAGTACGAGGAGTGAAGTTGCCAACAAGGCCGAGTCGCAAGGATCGCGGGTGTCTGCCATGGGCCTTGATGTGGAGCCTGGTGGTTGGAAGCACACATTCCCTCTGCCTTGGAGGCGAATCGGGCTTGATTGCGCCCGAGGGCTTCGAAGTCACTCGATATGCCAGTGACGAACTTGCGCATGACATTTACTGCCTGACGGTCGATTCCCTCGGGCGAGTCGTGGTTTCTGGACCGGGCTACGTCAAGATTCTCATCGATCGCGATGGAGATGGAGTTGCGGACGAGGCGAAAACCTTCGTCAACGGTCCGGCATCTGGTGCCCAGGGGATGTGTTTCGTTGGTCGGGACCTGCTCTGCACCGGCGACGAAGGACTCATTCGCTACCGGGATGAGGATGGGAATGACGAAGCGGACGGCCCACCCGAGACGTTCCTGAAAATCAAAACCGGGGGTGAGCACCACGTCCATGCCATCCGCCGGGGACCGGACGGGTGGTGGTACCTGATCGCCGGAAATTTCAGTGACGTCAACGGGAGTTTCGCCACCGAAACGACCAGCCCCATCAAGAGTCCGAATGGTGGTGTGGTCTTGCGTTTGAAGCCAGATTTGTCCCGGGGAGAGATTGTCGCCGATGGACTGCGGAACGCCTACGACTTTGATTTTGAATCGCGCGGCGACATCCTGACTTACGACAGTGACGGAGAGCGGGATATCTCGCTGCCGTGGTATGTCCCCACCCGGGTCCTGCATGTTCTCCCCGGAGGAGAAGAGGGCTGGGTCACGGAAACCTGGAAACGCCCCAATTATTTCCTGGACGCTCCCCCAGTCGTCGCTGCCACCGGACGAGGATCTCCCACCGGGGTTGTCTGCTACCAGCACACCCAATTCCCCACGAAATACCGTGGCGGCCTGTTTGTCCTGGATTGGACCTTCGGCCGGGTTCTTTCGGTTCCCCTCGCCCGACAGGGGGCCTCATTTTCTCCACAGGAAGCCGAGGAGTTTCTGCGTGCCGACGGGGAACAGGGCTTTGCCCCCACCGATGCCGAGGTCGGCCCCGACGGCAGCCTGTTCGTCTGCGTTGGAGGTCGGGGAACCCACGGAACTGTCTACCGCGTGCAGTATGTGGGGGCAACTCCGCGAGATCGTCAACCGGCCCTGTTGAGCCTGAATGCACAGACCCCCACCGCTCAACAACTGCAGGCCTGCCTGGAACCGATTCAATCCCAGAGCAGTTGGGCGAGAGCCCAGTGGGTTCCCCTGGCCAACCACCTGGGTGAGGCTCGAATTCTCGAGGCTGCGCGGAACGAACAACTCCCCGTTGAAAGACGCATTCGTGCCATTCAGATCCTGGTGGATCAATTCGGAGGTTTGTCAGAACGAGATCTGAAAACACTGGTTGGCAGCAGTCAACCGGGGGTTCGGGCAGCGGCTGCCTGGTCGATCGGGTTTCAGACAAAACCGGGGCCGACTCCTGCGGTATTCACTGCGTTTCTCGCTGATCAGGATGCACTCACCCGGCGGCGGGCTCTCGAGAGTCTTCTCCGTCAGCAAGCAGACTATTCCGCGCTGCTTCCAGTCCTCGCGGAATGTCTGAATCATGATGATCGGGAGGTCCGACTGGCGACCGCTCGCCTGATTCCAAGAATGAAACCAAATGAAGTCCGAGCACTGGCGGAGCGGACGCGCCCCCTGGGCTGGCGAGCCGCATTGGCCAGTTCCCTTGGCTATGTCTGGCGTACCCTGCAGGAGGGGGAAGGGCTGAATCCATTTGGCATCGATTTCGGCCGGCGTGTACTTGCCGCGAAGCATCCCGCAACCATGAAACTGGAAGCCGCCCGGCTTATCGAGATGTCACTCGGAGATCTTGGCGGTCTGGGGGGAACCTCGGGCATGTTCCATGGTTACACAGGAACTGTTGTCATCGACAACACCTTGCCGGAAATCCAGGAACTGACGGGAACACTGGAGGCGGTCTTTCCCACGGGTGACCGGGCGGTCGATGCCGAGCTGGGCCGGATCATCGCAATGCTGGCCCCGCAGTCACCGCAACTGGTTGAGAAATTGCTGGGACAGATCCATTCGCAGAGCCATCCGGTGGACGACATTCATTACCTCGCATGCCTCGCGAGGATTGATATGGAACTGAACTCGGCAGATGTCGAGGTACTGGCAACATCATTGCTCACCATCGAGGGGAAGGTCCGGAAACTTCGTCTCCCGCAGGATGCCAACTGGAACGACCGCATGTCGGAATTGTTTGGCGAACTCGTCACCCATACGCCGGACTTGTCGCGTGCCGTGATTGACTCCGCTGAATTTGGTCAGCCGTCTCACATTGCCTTCACCTCCCGGCTATCGGAGGCTGACAACTCACGGGCGGTCGAGGCATTTCTGAAAGCCGCAAGTGAGGATGCCGAGTATCCGTGGAACAATGATGTCGTTGACTTTGTGGGTAGCGCCCAGACCGAGCGAAGTCGGCAATTGATTCGGCCCCTGTTCGATCGGCACGACCTGCGACTTGCGGTGCTGATGGTACTTGCGGAATCGCCCCTCCCCGAGGATCGGCAACTGTTTGTTGAGGGCCTTGATTCGGGACCACTCGAAGTGGTCGGTGCCTGTATCAGTGCATTGGAGAAACTGCTCCCTTTCGAATTGGATCCTCGTGAATCCGTGGCACTGGTGAGACTGGCGCGGCGACTCGGGACAGACCGCTCGGAATTCCTGCTTCGGGAGAGAGTTGTCCGAATTCTTTCGAGGCAGGCCCAGACAGATCACGAGTTCGTGTTTGGGACGGTCGGGTTCATTCCCCAGTCCGAAGTGATCAACCGCTGGACAGATTGGGCGATCAGGAGTTTTCCAGAGGAGGCCCGCGAACTCCTCGGTTCTGGTCAGATTGATGAAGAGTCGCTTCGGACCAGGTTGGAGAAAATTGATTGGGATTCAGCGGATTCCGATCGGGGAGAGAAAATCTTCCGGAATCGGGGTTGTGTCCAATGTCACGGAAATGGAAGTGCCATGGGTCCCGATCTCGCTGGGGTCACGGGCCGTTTCTCACGAGACGACCTGTTCATTGCAATTGCACTTCCGAGTCGCGATGTCTCAGCCCGATACCAGACTGTTCTGGTGGAAACAAAACAGGGTAAGACGTATTCGGGACTGGTCGTCTACGAATCTGCGGACGGAATCCTGCTGCGGAACGGTGTCACCAAGACGTACCGGATCGAGACGAGAGACATCGCAGCGCAGCGCAATCTGGCAACCTCGCTGATGCCAGATGGTCTGCTCAAGGATCTCGATGACGGTCAACTGGCGGATCTCTATGCGTATCTCAAGTCGCAGTCAGATCGGACAGCCTCCCGAAAACGATCAGAAAACTGACCCGGCCACCTCGTTCTCAATCGGTGAACATGGGTTTCATGTTCGACCGGTCTTCGACCGCGGGCGGGCCTGCTTGCGGCTGGACGGGTGTGCTGTTTGGGACTTTTCAGCGCGCTCTTCGGCCAGTTTCGGCAAACCCGCTCGTGAACAAAGTGACAAAAGCGGACATTCGCGACACCGGGGGCGGCGTGCGATACAAATGCGACGACCGTGATGAATCAACCGGTGGGAAAAATCGATCCAATCGGTACTCGGCAACAACTCCATAAGATCCTGCTCGATTTTTTCGGGGATCTTGTGCCTGGTCAGCCCCATCAAAACAGTCAATCTCTTCACGTGTGTATCGACGACCACTCCCGTCGGCAATCCAAAGGCTGTGCCCAGGACGACATTCGCCGTCTTGCGGCCAACTCCCGGCAGAAGAACCAATTGATCAATGGTCCTTGGGATCTCCCCGCCAAATTCATCAACAATCATTTGCGCCATTCTCAGGAGGTTTTTGGCCTTTGCGCGGAAAAAACCTGTCGATCGAATCAATGATTCGATTTCGTGGGAGGTGGCTTGGGCCATTGCGTGTGGCGTCGGGAATTTGCTGAAAAGACCGAGAGTCACCTGATTCACACGCTCATCGGTACACTGCGCCGATAAAATCGTGGCTGCCAGCAATTGAAACGGGCCTTCATGTTGCAACGCACAGAGTGCTTCCGGATACTCCTTGGCGAGTGCCTTGGCGATCATCCGGGCTCGGGTTTTCAGTTTCTGATTTTGTCCCGCAGGACGTGAGGCAACCATGCGACTCTCCAGACCGTTAGGATCCTACTGGCGTTGATGAATCAGCGCCGATTGTCGTTCGCTCGCGTGGACAGAGGCCGCGAAACGCGCTAGATTCTTGGTTCTTGCCCGTACTTGAGGACCGAACACAATGGCAGAGGACTACCCGGCACTCTATCTTGAGGGGCTCCGGCTGTTCAACGCCGAGGAATTCTTCGAGAGCCATGAGGTTCTCGAAGAATTGTGGACGGAAACTCAAGATGAACGGCGGAAGTTCTACCAGGGATTGATCCAGGCGGCGGTGGCACTGCTGCATTTCGGAAACGAAAATCTGGGCGGAGCGAAGAAGGTGTATCTTTCGTCAAGGAAGTACCTTGAACCGTACCAACCAGAGTACGAAGGTCTGGACGTTTCCGGCTTTCTGCTGTCGATGCAGCACTGCTTCGCTGAATTGATCGAGAACCAGGACCAATATCCGGCAGGGATCACCCTCCGCGACGAGAGGATTCCGAAAGTGCTGGTTCCGGGAGACAGAGACTGACCATGCACTTCGAACCCGAATTCACTGCAGACCTTTCCGGCTTTGAGGGTCAACTCCCATTGATGCCACTCGATGGGGTCGTGTTGTTTCCTCATGTTGCGATCCCGCTGCACATTTTCGAACCGCGATACAAAAAGATGATCTCCGACGTCCTGCAGTCTCACCGATTGCTGGCGCTGGCTCTGCTTCGACCCGAACGTGCACATGCAGGGACTCCAGCATTGCATGATGTGGTTTGTATTGGCCGGATTACTGCAGAGGAACAGTTGGCTGGGGGAAGATACAATCTGGTTCTGACGGGTCTCCAGAGAGCGCAATTGCAGGGTGAACTTGTCACGGATCTCCCGTATCGGATCGGTGAATTGAAACCGCTTCCGGACTCTTACGATCCATCGACAACCCGCGAGCGGGCTGAACGACATCGCGAACTGTTGACGTCGTTCCGGAGTCTGACCCGGAACAAAACGACCGATTCGCTGTTTCAGCAACTCCTCGACGCAGAACTTCCGCTGGGCGTGTTGTGTGATCTGCTGGCAGCGGCACTGAAGATTCCACATGCCTCGAAATACCGGGCATTATCGGAAGTCGACGTGGACGCGAGGAGCCAGTTCCTTCTGACGACCATTGCGGAACTGTCCATGGACGCCGGTGGGTTGGGGCAACGTCGAAGATTTCCACCTCAATTCAGCATCAACTGATCTCATGTCTTCCGACCCCAAAACAGTTGATCTCCCGCGAATTGAACGTGCGGTCAGGGAGATTCTTTCGGCCATCGGCGAAGACCCCGACAGGGAGGGGTTGCTCGACACCCCGTCCCGAGTCGCCCGGATGTATGCCGAGATCTTTTCGGGACTTCATTCACATCCTGAGCGACATCTGAAGCGGGTTTTTCATGAGACCTATGATGAGATGGTGCTGGTTCGAGACATCACCTTCAACAGCATGTGCGAACACCACCTGCTTCCGTTTCATGGAGTCGCCCACATTGGTTATCTGCCCAATGGGAGGGTCGCCGGCCTGAGTAAACTCGCCCGCATTGTGGAAGACATCTCGCATCGCCCGCAATTGCAGGAACGCATGACCCACCAGATTGCCGACCTGATGGAACGGGAACTCGAGGCGAAGGGTGTGATCGTGGTCCTGGAAGCCACGCACACGTGCATGACAATCCGAGGAGTCCGCAAGCCAGGCAGTCTCACAGTGACGAGCGCCGTTCGGGGATTGCTGAAACGCAATGAATCGACCCGGTCCGAGGCGATGTCCTTGATCATGAGCCGCAAATAGCCTCGGAGGGAGGCGTCGTGTCGGAAGCGATCCCATTTTTCGCCATGCGATTGATCGCGGGCATCGGCTTCATGCTGCTGGTGATGCCACGTCAAAAGGTCACCAGTGCCTTCTTTCGGATCTTGATGCTGGTCTGCCTTGGACTCGGGGTGGTCTCAGCACTGACCACAGGACATGGCCCGTGGGTCTGTGGAGTGCTCTGCCTGGTTTCATTCCTGGGCTCTGTGCTCTGGTTGCTGGAACGCAGGTCTGCGGGAGAAATCTGCTTGGTACTTGTTACCGCTCTGGGCATCCTGGAAACTGGCCGGACGATGTTGAGACTGGCATCGTTGGGAGGCATCTCCATTCCGGAAATGAGCCTCTCAACTCTGGCAGCCATCGCCAGCCTGGGGGCAACTCTCTCGGGGATGCTCCTGGGACACCGTTATCTGACCGCCCCGGGCATGCCCCTCGCACCACTCGAACGACTCAACGATGCCGTGGGTGCCGCAGGACTATTCCGGCTTGGATTGTCGTCCTACATGGTGTTGGCGCATGGTTTGCCGGCGGTTTCTGGTGTTGAAAGTGCGTGGTTGCTGCTGCGTTGGGTGGGAGGAATTTTCGGCCCCCTGGCGGTGTGGTGGCTTGTCCGGCGAATTCTGCGTTATCGCAACACCCAGTCAGCAACCGGAGTTCTTTTTGTCGGGGTCATCCTGACATTTCTCGGTGAGTTGTCGGGAGATCTCCTGACATGGTCGACTCACGTCCCTTATTGAATGCCGCCCGCCAGAGAGAAAACCTTCCCCCGGCTGCTGAACGAGCGCGTCAAATGGAATTTCCGAACGGCGTCCCATCGGTCTGCCTGACATAAAAAAGCCGGTCGGCCACAGGTGAATCAACCTGTCAGGCCGACCGGCATTTGTCTCGATTTGCGTTGCGCAAACCGCGTTTTACAGCTTCTTCAGGCTGATATTGCGGAATTTGACAGGATCGCCATGACCTGCGAACCCGAAGAAACCAGTCTTACGGTCCTTGCCAGGATGAGGGCTGTTGGCCATGTATTCGGTGATCTTGGACAGGTCGGTATCGAGAATGGTCACCCCATTCAATTCCACCTTGATCGTTGAACCCTTGACCGTGACCTGTTCGTAATTCCATTGTCCGGTCGGACGCAGGTAACCCCGATGAGCGGCCGCCATCCCGTAGGCCGACCCATGCGCCTGACGCGGATCAAGACTCTTGTAGTTGGGATGCTCCGTATCGAGAACCTGCAACTCACACATCCCGGCGTAGGCCGCATCCCCCTGGCCGGGATAGCGGATTGCCAGGCCGTTGTTGCCTGCCGGAGGAAGCTGGAATTCGAGCCTGACGATGAAGTCTCCAAACTCGTCTTTCGTGTGCAATGTGCCTCCCTTTTCAGGCTTGCACATGATCACTCCGTCCTGAACCTGGTAGTTGTCAACAGCACCAGCCCATCCCGTGAGATCCTTTCCGTTGAACAGAGGGGCAAATCCTTCCGGGTCTTTGCCGCGCACCAGTTGATTGGCCTCCTCTGCCGGGATTTCCCGAATGAAGATATTCTTCCAGCGCATCTCTCCCCCATGCGTCTGCAACTGGATGGAGCCACGAGGAAACAGGGGCAGTTTGCGATCCCAATAATTCTCCAGCGGTGCCTTGTCGATGATGAGCTTGTCATTGAGTCGAATCGTGGTTTTGTCACCGACCTGGATGATGTGGAACCGGTTCCACTCTCCCAATTTTTTGTCGGCCAGCACCAACGGGTCTTTCCCGGGATTGCCCGGCGAATTGTTCCACAATCCTCCCGACCCCTTCGCGGCCCCCAACGACGCCTTGCCCTCGTCGGTATAGTCCCAGATCTGGATCTGCGGGGTCGCACGCAAGTAAATCCCGCTGTCCCCCTTCGGCACCATCTTCCAATCGATGTAGAGCTCAATATCACCGAATTCCTTGTCGGTGGTGAGATAAGCCCCCTCTCCGTCGTTCACGAGATCGCCATTCGCATCGACCCGCCAGTGCTTCAGCGCGTTTTCCTGATCCGCCTTGCGCTTGGCCTGCAGATCGGCTTCGGCCATGAGTTTCCACTTGCGGGGATCCATCGTTTCCTCCCCGTGCCAGTTTGCCAGATCCTTGCCATTGAACAGGGGGATGAATCCCTTCGGCGCGGAGTTGTTCTCCTGGGCCGGAAGGTTTCCAGAAGTCAAAAGGGTCAATAGCCCAAGTGCCAGGCAGCCAATCGACAATGAACGCACAGTTGCTCTCCTCAGAGGTCTCGGGAAGCCAAATTCAGAAACGTAGTCTACTGCCACTTCATTCGGATGGAGGCAATCGCGGTGGCCGACCAACCGCGGGAAACCGGCCATCATTCAGTCCAGTAATCGACAACCAGTGCCTTCTCAATCCGCGGGACCGCCAATTTGACGAACTCTTCATGGACCGGATGCTTGAGATAGGTGTCACGATCTTCCTGGCTGCCGAAGGTCACAAAAAAGCAGTGGGTGAAACCCTGGGCCAGGTTTTCGGGACTGACATTCG
>DNUF01000163.1:0-6801 GCA_003508595.1 Planctomycetaceae bacterium | reverse complement strand
GTTTTCGGGACTGACATTCGTCCCGCGTTCGAATCCCTGAATCTCACGAATGCGTGTCGGCAGTGCCTCAAAAGCTGTTTCCACTTCGGCGACCTGGGCGGGAGTTGTATCCGCCTTGAACTGGAAGAGGACAACGTGTCGCAAACGTCGCTGTCCGTCATCGCTTCCGTGCAGTGCCTCTCCGACCTGTTCGGCAACAAACCGGTTACCCGCCGCACTGAGGTGGACTCCGTCTGAGGTCAGGACCCCTTGTTCCGCATTCTTGCCATTGAGCTGGCGAAGTCGCGAGACAAACCGACGCCTCAAGTCGAGGAGGTTCGACTTCGTGTCACGGGCCACCCGACGACTGATGGCCGCATACTCCTCGAGCATCTTGTCGAGGGGATTCGTTCCATCGGTCTTTTCTCCAATCACACTCGGGGTACAGAGAACAACCCGCGATCCCGTTCCCTGGATCTTGCGAATAATCCGTTGAAGGCCCTGTTCATAGTCTTCGCGGGAGGTCCCCCGACCGTTTTGCGAATGCCAGACATCGTTGATTCCGATGTAGATCACCACCAGATTCGGTTTGCGGGAAAGAACATCCCGCTCCAGTCGCTGTTCCAGATCAGGCACGCGGTTTCCACTGATGCCTGCTCCCAAAATTTCCAATTGAATCTCGGGATGAGCCTGCACCAGCTTGTCGCGGACCAGGGAAACGTAGCCTCCGGGTTGGGCACCAGCTTCCGTGATTGAGTCACCGAGGAACACCACTTTGTCACCGGCTTTGATCAGCGGTTCCCCTGCCTGAAGCGGACCGCCCAGCACTCCCGCCAACCCAGTGATCAGCCCCACGACAACACCCCACACACGATGCGACAGCATCTGCACACTCCGACTGAGCAGCATCAGGAAAACGGCGGGAGAGCCACCGCGGACTCATCCCCGATGAGTGTGACCATAGCGACGTACGGGCGCAAATCCAATTGCAGGGAACCCCCACCCTGTCGCGGGGTTGCGTCCGGCGACCAACTTTTGACCGGGTTACCCGTAGAGTGGCGTGATAACACTGCCATTCAGCAGGCGATTCGGCCGTCCCAGGGGGTCCATAATCTCAACTTCGGAATCCAATCCCAGGGAACTCAAAATCGTTGTCCCAACATCCGCCGGCGACCACGTTCGCGACACCGGGTAGGCTGCAATCTCATCCGATTGGCCGATCACCTGACCTCCCTGAACGCCGGCTCCGGCGAACAATCCGGAATAGACGTGGGCCCAGTGATCCCGTCCCGGGATATCGGAACCCGGCAGGGTCGAGATCCGCGGGGTGCGGCCGAATTCGCCCATCACAACAACCAGGGTCTCGGAAAGATGGCCAGAGTTCTCCAGGTCGTCGAGCAGGGCTTCGAGCCCCTGGTCCAATTGGGGCAGCAGCACGTTCTTCAATCGTCCCCAATTGTCGACATGGGTATCCCAGGTCTGAACAATCCCCATGGCGGCCTGGATCATCGGGACTCCCGCCTGAACCAGGCGACGGGTCAACAACAGGCTCTGCCCCAACTTGTTGCGGCCATATCGATCCCGAGTGACAGCCTCCTCGCGATGAATGTCGAACGCATCCGTGACCCGGGCCGAGGTGAGCAATGAGAAGGCCGCTTCCTGCTGCGATTGAAATCCCAGGGCAGCCGTACTCCGTTCGCTCGCCGTCCGTTCCAGACCCGCCAACAAACCGCGACGGTTTTCGAGTCGCGCTGGCGGAACCCCCTCACGGAGGGACAGACTGTCCACCCTGAATCCAGGATCATTCGGATCCTGGTTGATCGACCATGGATCGTGACGAATTCCGAGGAATCCCGCGTGCTGTCCAGGCCACGTCAGCGGTCCCTCGATCAGGTAATTCGGCAGGGAGACCCCGGTCGGAACCCCATCATTTCTCGGTAGGACGTAATCCAGGGCAGCCGCAAAATTGGGAAAATCGGTCCTGGATTGGACTCGATCCAGATCACTGCCGCCTCTCGGCACGGGTGTCGGTCGGCCCGTCAACGCAACATGTGTCGCCAGGAGATGATTGTGTTCCGTGTGTGACAGCGATCGCACGACGGCAATCCGATCGGTCCGGCGAGCCAATCGCGGCATGTGTTCGCAGATCCGCAACCCGGAAGTGGCCGTCTCGATCGAGGAAAACTCACCCCGAATCGCCTCAGGGGCTTCGGGCTTGGGATCCCAGGTATCCAGTTGACTGGGACCTCCCGACAGCAAAATGACAACCACGGATCTCGCCCGGCCGACACTTCCATCACCGCCACGCAGCGGCCGTGCCGACAGGGGCAACGCGCCCGCAACAACACCGGAGGCGGAAACACGCAGCAAGTCGCGCCGGGAGAGATTCGACAGGTTCATGCGGCCACGCGGTTTCGAGAGAACATCGGACCGACACCATCCGATCAGATCGGATTTCCTTCGGGTCGGTTTCAAACGGGAATCACTGGTCACTCTTCGACACTTGCTGCCATGTGGCAACGACTCTTCCCCGATTCTACCCGACTGCCCGAAACGGCAACAATGACCGTTTTCCAGATCGTTCGGCGAATCTTCGAATGCCCGACGCTAGGCCGGACTGCCGGAACCGGAACCCTCTGTGCCATCTGGACTTCCGACTACTGAAGATCATGACCGGTCAGCAAATGCTCAATGGCATCGGCCCGGGCCGCGACTTCAAGAACACTCTTCCGAATCTCCTCGGCATCGACCGTGGCCCGGGGATAGGTGTCGTGAACCATAAATCGAGCTCTCCCGCCGTCATCCTGGATGGCAATACTGCCATGCGGCATTTCGGAATTCAGACGCAGGGCCTGCTCAAAAAACTCAGGCTGGGCGTCGCAGCAGGTACTGGAAATGACCAGCAATCTCTCCGCCGCGGCGTGGCTGCTCGCCTCCACAATCACCGACTGTCGACGGCCGGAGGGAAACCTCACCCGCACGAAATGTCGCCGTCCATCGTGACTCCATTCGACCGCAGGATCATCCCGAAACGCCTCGTCCAGAAGATTGTCGAGATCGCGGGTCTGTCCGAGGATCGCCTGCAACAACTGGGCCGCCTTGATCCCGTCCTGGGGCCGATTCGCCGGATTTTTGTCCAACATGAGTGCGAGGCACTCGGCCATCTCCAGCGACACCTCGGGAATGATCTTGCGAATGTTGGGCAGTTGCTCCCGCAGCACTTCACCCACGAGTACCGCGAGGGTCTCTCCATGAAACGGCAACCGGCCACTGAGCATCAGAAAGTAGGTCACTCCCAGCGCGTAAACATCTGTTGCCGGACTGGCAGGAGCACCATCAAACAGTTCGGGAGCCATGAATTGCGGGGTACCGCACAACGGCTCACTGGAACTGGCTGCGGTTTTCGACCGAATCATCTTGGCCAACCCAAAATCGGCAATCTTGGGGATCCCCTGCAATGTCATGAGGACATTGTCGGGTTTCAGGTCCCGGTGCACGACTCCCAGTCGATGAGCCTCTGCCAATCCGTCCGCAATTCTCGCCGCCACAGCGGTCGCCTTCACCGGAGACAGGGTGTGTTCATCCCTGATGATCTGGCGCAGCGACCTTCCGGGAACAAACTCCATCTCCAGAAAATACAGATCATCCAGTTGCCCAACCGCGTGGACCGTGATCACGTTCGGGTGACTCATCGACGCGGCAGAGCGTCCCTCATTCAGGAACCGGTCGACATACTGTCGATCATCCCGCACCAACTCCGGCATCAGGATTTTGAGCGCACACATCCGGTGCAGATCGCGATGGTGGGCGAGATAGACCTTTCCCATCCCTCCGCGTCCCAGCAGCGAATCGAGGTGATAGACGCCAAAATCGGCCCCCAGCAGAGGGTCCGGCTGCGACGGAGCAGATGGCTCCAGAGGAAGCGATGCGGAGACCTGCATTCCGGGGACAACTTCAAAGATCGAAGTCTCCCCCACCGACACCGGTCGCGGGTTCCTGATTTCATACCCGCAATGCGGGCATTCGATCACGAGATCCACCGCCAGCACTGGCTTTCCACAGCGCGGACAGTCTCTCTGGGCATCGGGCAATGCGTTGGGTGCAGGATCGTGCGACATCGGTTTTGACCGCGGGCTCCTTGGGAACTAGAGTTCAGTTTAACTTGTTTGACGCAAGTTCCTAGTGCCGGGCGAAGTTCCCCGCCCCTCCCCGGTCGACACGCCAGGCAATCCCCTCTTTCAGGCTTCCGCGACTCGGCGAACGCTGTGCCGCTCCCATGTGGTCTTCATGAGAAATCCTTCGTCCAGCTCCGATCGGCTCTCCGGGAACGACAACAGCGCACCACTGTCTTCGCAAGGTTCTTTTTCTCCCGCCACAGAACCTTTGAACGTCTCCCCGGATGCGCCAGTCGCAGATGCTGCGCGACCGGGCCCCGGCTGGCTGGAGTCCCTCGGATGGTCGGCTGTCATGATTGGCCTCCAGGCCATCATCCTGCTGGGTTTTCAGCAACGATTGCCGGCCCCCGACCAACAGGCCCCCCCACTCCACATCCCGGCTGTCGAAATCCAGGAGCACAACCCCGCCCCGGACCATGCGAAGCCTGCGAATATCGCTCCCGATCCAACTTCCTCTCTGGTTCCGCCGGGTGAACGGGACAAGTCCCTTCACGGACTCCGGCAAGGCCTGCCCTGGATGTTCGCGACAATTGGCCTCGTCAACTCCGTGTTTGCCCTGGCATTGTGCCGATACCGGCTTGGTCGTGCAGGATTCCAACAACTGGGCTGGACACTCCCCGAGACGCAACACCTGCTGGTCCTGCTGCTGATGTTCCTGCCCCTGTCCATCCTGTGCTCCTCACTGCAGGGATGGGCCATGCAGATCTTTCCGGAATCCGCCCAGGATCTGGCCCAGACATTCGGTTCGGTCCGGGACCTTCCCCTGCCCGTCATCGTCCTGATCCTGGGGGTCGCCCCGGCAGTGGGAGAGGAATTGCTGTTCCGCGGGACCATCGGCCGGGGACTGCTGGCGCGGTATGGCTGGATCATGGGAATCCTGTTGACCTCAGTCCTGTTTGCAGGGGTCCACCTGTCACCAGCCCAGGTGATCGGAGTTTTTCCACTGGGAGCCGCGATCCATCTCGCCTACGCGGCCACCCGCAGTTTCTGGTCTCCCATGCTGCTCCACCTGCTCAACAACTCCCTCGCGTCCGTGATGCTGAAGCTGGAGCCCAGCCATACGCAACTTGACTCGCCCCCCAGGGGCGAGTCAGCCGATCTGATGACGCTGGCGCTCGCTGCCGTCGCGGTTTACTGCCTGGGCTCCTGGCTGTGGACCACACGGGTGGGTTTCTTTCGGTCTGGTCAGCAGTGGATTCCGCCCGAAGCGGACTGTGGTGTTCCTCCGCTGGAACGTGGTTTCCAGCGATCCTGCAAGCCCCCACGGCGGTGGGAGGTCGTCGGTACCCTGTTCGCTCTGGCCGGTCTCGTGCTGATCGGAATGGGCCGGACGATCGAGGACCGAACACCAACAACTCCGACATTGAAATCGACGCAAACGCCATCCGAAGTTGGCGAGTGAATCACCCTCTACTCTTCTGTGTCTTCCGGAATCGACGAATACAGGGCTTCGAGCAATTCGGTCAGTCGCTGCAATTGCTCGATCGAAAACTGGGCAAACAGGCGCTGCGTGAGTTCCTCAACAGGCTGATCCAGGCGGGACAACAATTCCAGCCCTGCGGGGGTAATTTCCACCCAGATCACTCGCCGATCCTGCTCACAACGACGCCGCACCACCAGGCTCTGTTTCTCAAGACGATCAATCAGTCCCGTGATCGCGGGAACCTGCTGGATCAATCGTTCCGCCACCTCCAGAGACGGAAGCGCTCGCCCTTCCCTGCGAAGGATCCGCAGGACATTGTACTGCTGGTTCGTCAACCCCTGCTCCCTCAGCAACCGGCCAAACCGATTCGAAATGCTGTCGGCAGTCCGAATCAATGAGACACCGGCGTAATACTGCGGTGAGTGTCCACCGGGAGGGGTCGTCGGATTGGCCACCTTCAGTCCCTTCTCCAATCGCTTTGGTGCGCTGAGTACGGCTTGGGGAAGAAATGCCACTCCCCAGGCTCAATTCTACCAGCGTCCCCGGTGCCTGTAATGCACATTCGCGCCGGGATTTGAGAGCGGGCGGAATGTCGGCACGCCAGACACAGACATCCCCGGGACGACAACACATCTCTCAGGGCGCAGAAAAACACCCCCGCATCCCGAGAGATGCGGGGGTGATCAGAATGGGCGGCACTGGATTCGAACCAGTGACTTCCACCGTGTGAGGATGGCACTCTAGCCGCTGAGTTAGCCGCCCAATTCGTTGTCGATGAACGCCCGATCTGGACGCTCCTCAATTTTTCCCATCGTACTCCGGGAATTGACGTTTCGCAAGGAAACCGATCAAAAACCCAGCCCACTCTGAGCCTGCACCAGAACCCGGCGAACTCTCTGGACCTTCAAATCCACGGACCAAGGCAACAGGAGCGATCGACTCAGGGCGACTGCATTCAATCTCCGTCGCCAGGTTCAAACCGCGGAGGCTCGAATTTCGGGACGACGGGTCCAGTTTCAGGACTGGATTCCCGCTGTTCGAGAGGGGCGGGACGAGGGGTTGGTGGAGCAGACGACGGGGACGATTGATACGGAGCATGCACACTGGTTCGGAGGTGATCATCGATCCCCGCCAATCCCTTTTTGAAATCCGCAACCCCTTTACCCACCGTCTTCGCGACTTCGGGCAATCGCTTTCCAAACAAGAGCAGTGCAACCACGAACA
>DNUF01000053.1 GCA_003508595.1 Planctomycetaceae bacterium | reverse complement strand
TTCTTCGATTGCCAATAACCGTTCTCGCCCCGGCAATATCCAAGGGGACGGACACAGAGGTCCGCGCTCCCACCCCATCGAATTCAATTCCGCAGGGTGTGTTGTCTGCCAGTGCCCAGCCGAGATCGTTTTCGGGGAAGGTCGTTCGCGTGAGGACACCGATTCCAACGCAACAGGGATTTCTGAGGGCCGTGTTCGAACAGCGTCAACCCCCCGTCGGCAATCCCGCCGCCCAGCGGACGCCATTGAGCAGCAGCTTTTGGAAGGCAGGCTCGGCAAAGTCGTCGATGTGCCCCAGGGAGGTGTAGAAGACTCGTCCCCCGTACTTGTTCGTGTAAACCCATGCGAGGGGCTCGGCCGGGGTGTCGGGAATCGTTCCCAGCAGGATCGGTGTGGCCGAGATCGCCAGTGGGTTCACCTTGTAGAGAGACCCATTCCCCTGCAGTGCGGCGAGGTCGACCCCGGCGAGAATCGGGTGCTGGGTTTCGACTGGCAGGCTGACCGCCACCTTCGGCCCCACGCCGTGGTGCCCCGTGTAATGCCCCCCCAGCACGTCGGGGTCGAAGGTCAACCAGGCGGCATGCCCCTCGGGCGGGGGGGCCCCGTCCCGCAGCGAAAAGGCGTGGCTGGCGGTGCGGATGCCCACCACCGGCTTCCCCGCTTCGATGAATTTGCGGATCGCCAGGAGTTGTGCCGTGGCGGGGACCCGCCGGCGGACGCTCACCAGCAGCACGTCGGCACTGGCGAGGGCCTCCAGCCCGGGCAGGTCGTTCCGCTCGGCATCATTTCCGTAAATGTACGTGGTCCGGAATTCCTTCCCGAGGTGTTCGCGCCCCCAGGCGGGGAGCGTGACCTCGGTCTTGTATTCATCCTCCGCCATCAGGATCGCCACGTGCGGCCGCTGATCCTCCGAGAAGCGGAACTCGTTGCCGCCGATGAGATCGGTGCTGACCGCCGTGGGGCACCAGTGCCGTTCGATGTGCTCGACGACCAGATCGGTGCCCGTGCAGTGATGGACGAACGGGGCCATCCGGGGGTTGTACATCGTGTCGGTCATGTCGCGGACGAGGATGACCTCCTGTCCCTGCCGGACCATCTGGCGGATGGAGAAGGGTCGCCCGAGCACGCACATGTTGGTGTGGACCCCCATCGCCAGCACATGACGGATGCCCCGGGCGTGCATCAGGTAAAATGCCTCGTTGCTGTCGGTGATGGCGTCTTCGGGGTGAATCTCCAGGGTGGCGATCTGACGGCTCCACGCCTTGCGGTTCTTCCCCTGCGGAACCGCATCGCAACCGCCGTCGCTGTCGTCGATCGGCAGCCTGCCCTCTTTGTCGGGGATCAGCTTGCACCACCGCTCGAGCGGGATGGCGGTCTCAACCATGGGGGCCTGGCGAGCCCGCTCACGCTGCGGAGTCCCTTCGTAAAAGGGCATTGTGTCGCTGGGGCAGTGGATGATCAGCGCCCCACGGCGGCGGGCCTCGGCGACGACCTCATTCATGCGGGGGGCCATTTCGGCCACGCGCCGCGTCGCAGTCGGGCTCCAGTGAGCGTCCCACATGTCACAGATGACGACCGCTGTCTGGGCCGCAGGCCATTCGACCGGTTGGGTCAACGTGTGGAACCGTCCGCTGCCAGGTGTGGTCTCCACCTGTCGGCGGGCCTGCAGGATGAACTGGCCCGGGGTGTCGGCCGCGGCCGCCCATTCGGCCAATTGAGGACCGAACGTCGTCCAGAGGCACACCACACACATGAGAGAGCAGAGTCGTCGCGACAGCATCGGAACACCCGCAGGTTCGAGGAGAGATCGAGACCTGCGGGATTCTATCCGTCCTCCCGACTGGCTGCGACGGTTAGCGCTGCACGCCGAGGTAGAAGGCAAACACCTGGGTGTTGTCGTAGTCCTGCTTGACCAGCGGGATACCGAAGTCGAGGGCGATGGGAACAGGACCCATCATGGGGATGGTCAGCCGCAGGCCGGTACCCACCGCGACACGGAACTGGTCGAGGCTGACCGAGCTGTCGACGGTACCGAAATCCGAGAAGGCGACCACCTGGATCATGTCGTCGGCAGTGATCGGCAGCAGGTATTCGACCGAGCCGAGGGTCTGCCAGAGACCGCCGGTTCGGACTCCATTTTCCCGGGGCGTCACGCCGTAGAAGGCGAAGCCACGGAAGCTCTGGAAACCACCGGCGTAGTAGCGTTCGAAGATCGGGGTGTTGTTGCCGGCCCAGCCGACATTGCCGGCCAGCGACAGAATCTGGCGATGTCCGCCCGTGGGGCGTTCGTAGAGGGTGAAGTACTGCTTGGCCTCCAGGTCAATCTTGGGATAGACCCATTCACCGAAGCCCTGTTCGTAGCCCAGTTCGAGGTAGTGACCCGAACCGGCCATGAAGGGACTGTCGCGGGTGTCATGCACGATGCTGCCGCGGACGGTCGACAGGAACGAGTGACCGAGGGCTTCCTGCAGCACCTGCGGGGTGGGATACGACGGGTTCGAGATGCCGACGTCTTCCAGCCGGAGGGCGAGCGAGGTGGACCATTCCGAGTTGATCTGTTGACCAACCGACACGCGGCCACCGAGCCGTTGTTCATTCCAGTTGGGGAAGAACCGCTGGTAGTAGAACCCGCTGACGCCCAGGCTGAAGTTCTGGTCGAGGAAGTACGGGTCGCGCCAGCTTACCAGGTACCGGCTGACCTGCGCCCCGGGGACCGCTTCGATGCGAAACTGCTGGGCTCCACCGCGCCAGGCGGTGCCATTGACGATGTCGGCCCAACTGGTGGGAGGCCGGAACAGGTCGAAGTTGTTTTCTTCGAGGACGAATGTACCGACGACCCCCTGGTTACTGTTGACCGCGACGCCGACGTTGAGACGTCCGGTCTGCGTGTCCCGGGCGAAGACATCGACATCGAGATAGTCGGGGGGAACGTCGTCGTAGGTCTGGGGACCGGTGTTGAGCGGCGAGCTCTCTCCCAGCAGCCCCTCCTCGAGCGAGCCTTCGAACTCGGGGCTCTGCCCGCGCAGGATGGGCGCATCGTCGAGCGATTCGGGCTGGAAGATTGGGGGGAGGTCAAAGTGCGGACGGGGATACCGGCTGCGGCGGGTTTCTCCCTGGCGGAGAGCCTCATCGAACAGAGTTTCGTTCGCCCGTTGCCCATTGGGGAGCACACCCGGGCGGCGCTTGGGGCTCTCGTCGAAATCATCGGCTGCCTGGAAACGGGCCTGCCGGATGTTGGACTTCGACTTGGCACCGGCAGTCGCCTCTTCGAGACCCTCGGCGGGCGCGACGACAATCTGTGGACGATCGGGGCTGCCGGGGGCGGCCCCGGCAAAGACCTGCGAACCGGCGAGACGCTGTTCACCCCGCTTGATCAGGTTGCGGCTGGCCATGTCGCCGGTGCGGAATGGCAACCGGTTGCGAACGACCGTTTCCTTGGTGTGCGGATGGTCGCCCTGGATGTGCACGCGGATGCGCCCGATTTTCCAGGGGCGGTCTTCATCGATCTGGAAGACCAGGTCGAGCGTCCCCTCGTCTTCTGAAAACTTCGGCGTGGGGTTGACCTGGGCGAAGATGCGCCCCAGCTCGCCGTACTGGTTGACCATCTTGTCAACATCCGACGTGAGTTGTCGCTCGTTGAAGTACGTCTGCTCCTTGAGCTTCATGTTCTTCACGAGTTCCTCGGTGGGAATCACGCGGTTTCCGTCGAACTCAATCCTGTTGACCTTGTACCGCTGCCCCTCGGCGACGTGATAGACGACCTTCACACTGGCCCGGTCTTCCGACTGCGAGATTTCCTGCCGCAGCTTCACATCGAAGAAGCCAACGCTGTGGTAATACGCCTTCAGAGAGGCGATGTCTTCGGGCAGGGTGGCGGGGTCGTACTTGCCGCCAAACAGCCAGAGAAACCGCTTCTTGGTCTTCAGCTGGGTCTTGAGTGTGCCCGAGTCGAAGAATTCGTTCCCGGCGAACTCGATGCGATCGACATGGACCTTGGGGCCCTTGTCGATCACGAAGACGATGTTGCGGTGCTCGGGCTGGTCTCCCTCTTCGAGGGTCACCTTGGCGTAGATGTACCCTTTTTCCTGGTAGTAACCCTCGATCCGGCGGGCCGCTTCGAGGTTGGTACCGACGTCAAAGCCCGAACCGGTCTTCAGCCCGGTGAGATCTCCCAGGTGCTTCAGTTCGCGCTTCTTGCTGCCGGGAACCCACGAGCCCTCGACCCCCTTGAACTCGACGTTTTTGACGATGGGGCGTTCGACCACCTTGAAGACCAGTTCAGGTCCTTCGGGAGTCTGGCGGACTTCGTTCTCGATCCGGAAGAACCAGCGGGTGGCGTAGAGGGCCTTGACGTCGTCCTTGACCTGGTCGGCATCGGGAAGCCGGCCGGGGCGGGTCTTGATCCGCTTGGTGATCTCCTCGGTCGCGATCGTGCGGTTCCCCTCGATGACCACGTTGGCCAGGGGTTCGCTGATCTCAACAACCTCATCGCGACCGGTGAGCGACTTGGGACGGCGGCCCGCACCCGAGTCGGGCAGGTCGTCGTCCACCTCGTTCGAGGGGATCGCCGTGTCCTTGATGCTCTTGGGGACCCGTCGTTGCGGCGCGGCGGTGGCGGGGGTTTCCCGGGGTGCCTCAACCGCGATGTCGTCCACTGCGACGTCATCGTCGGTCTGGGCAGAGACCAGGCCAGTCCCTGCCGACAGCCAGACGGCCAGCAGCAGGCACGGAGGAACCAACCGACACACGGTCCGGGTCGGCGCAATGCGGCGGACTCGGCGGACACCGGTCATGGGGACAATCCAGGGGAGGAGAACGTGGAGGGGATGTTCGGGGCCGGGCGAAGAAGTGACAGGGTTGCCCAGTCCGGCGAATGGTGGAGGGTCGGGGTGATACCGCAATCACGAAAATCGGGCAAGACGAGTTCAAGATTCGCCCCTTGGGACTCAAAAACCGCACCATTTCACCCTGTCCTCGCCATGGATGTCCCACCCAGGTTCCGGCATCTGCCCAGGTTTCGACTTCACGCCAAAGCCCCAGTCCCCCGGGCTTGCCGGGGCTTGCAACTTGACCGCCAGGTACGCTGTCTGGGACTGGTCTGCCGCAGTCGGCAACGCTGATCGTCCCGGAATACGTTCACAGCTGTGCAGGTTTCAGGTGGATATCGGGGCCTGCTTTTTTCCGGGTCCGGTGGTTTTCGGGAGATTTTTTCATGGGCTGGTTCGTGGATTGAGTGACGGCAGCGGTTGGTGTGTTGCCGTGGTCCGGTCGTCACCTTTTCCCCATGGAGTACCTCCGCATGTTGATTGATTCGTGGAAGACACTGCTGCAGAGGATGATTTCTCTTCTTGTCCTGGGGACCATGGTCCCCGTGGGGATCTATTGGGTGGCCGATCGTCGACTGGCGGACCTCGTCGGGCTGGCCCGTGCCTCAGCCGATGTGACCGTCGATGGATTGGAACAGGAGATTCCCCAGGAGATTCAGGACCGACGAAGGCAGCATGAACTGGCCGCACTGCGGCAGGACGTGCTCGACCGCCAGGTGCAGCTGACCCGCTCGAAATCGCAGGTCGCCCAGATGCAGAAGGAAATCAACCGACTCGCGGCCAGCGTGGAACGCCGTCAATCTCTGCTTTCCGAGGCGACTCCGCTGCTGGAGCAGGCGATCGAGCACCGCCACGACTCGGTCGTTTTCGCGCATCAGACTTTGTCGCTCGAGGCATTTCAGCAGGAACTCGACCAGTTGCTGGCGCAGCAGCTGCATGAGGGTCAGCAGCTGGAAATCCAGCGTCAGGGAATCACCCGCCTCAAGCAGACCGAAGCGCAGGCCGCAGCTGGCATCCAGCAGTTGCAGCACACCCTCGCGCAGGCCGAGCAGGAGGTCGAACTGTTGGTCGCTCGCCGCGCCCAGGCCGAGATCGAGCGGCAGACACTCGACATGGCCCAGGCGTTGACAGAGCCGAAAAGTCCCGGCGACGAAGCCCTGGCGGGGAGTGTGGCCCGGCTGCGCGACGAGGTCCTGGCACTCGAAACCCGCAATGAGGCGCGCCGGGCAACTGCCCCGGTTGGTTCAACGGCGAGTTCGAATCGCCTGGCCCGGCAATGGGACCGGCTCGAAGCCCTGCGGGCGATTCGGGACGGTCTGCTGGCGGGGCAGACGGCCTCGGGTGCCGGAACGCTGGTCACGGCACAAACGCCCGAAGAACTCTCTGGTCGTTCCTCGGGCGACTGAGGGACGTCGGTCCGGCCGGGGTTGGGACTCACGGCGAGGCGACCCAGCCGAACGCACACAACCCCCTGCCTGGCGGAGGTGGACGGCCGGGCGTGTGAAACGGAGTCTCTTTTTCCCCGGTTCGGACGGTACAATCGGGTGCTTCCCGACAAGTGCGTGTGAGAGTGTTTCATGCACAGCCCTGTGAACGATCCTTTTGGACTGCCGGCCGATGATGAGTCGGCCCTGTTGAGCCTGCTGCAGCAGATCCACGAACTTCGATCGCAACTGGATCGGCCTGAGGAACCTGTTTCCCCACGGCAGGGGGATTTGTCGGTCACCCAACGGGCGATCCTGGTCCGGGAGCAGGCGGCGATTGAGATTGTGTATGGCTACCTGCGCCAGGCGCTGCCGGGCCTGATGTGCCGGCTGTTTGGACCTGGCGTCCTGTCGCAGCGAGAAGATGCCGCGGTCCGTTTCACCGAGATGCTGCACAATTTCCTGCTGAAGATCCTCGAGAAGCGTCCGGATGAACTGTGGCGGGCGAAAACCGCGCGACAGTTGAGGCAATGGGCGTCTGTCGCGAATGCCAACCTGATGCGTGACATCCTGAGGCGGCAACGCCGGGGCGACGAGATCTTGAGGGAGCAGTTGGCACCACTCGTCTCGGCCCGCAGCCGACATTTCGAGAAGACTGCCCACAGGCCTCTCGACGAAGCGGTGCTGGAACAGATTGAGACGTGGACGAACAGTGACTCGGAGGTCAGCCGGCAGATGGGGTTGGTGCTGCGGTACCGCTATCTCGACGGACTCCCCTACCCGGAGATTGCCGACATGCTGGGGATTGCCGAGACCACGGTTCACAAGCGTCGGAATGCGGCTCTCGAATGGCTGCGTATCAACCGGCGCTGACGTTTCCCCGGATTTCCACCTCGGTCCGCACCAACTCACTCCTCTGCACCCGGTGGTCCGATGATTCCGCTTTCCAGCAGCGATCCTCCCAACCTGCATGCAGGCCTGGGGCTCGATGATTCGGCCCGGCGACTGCTGTGGCCCGGTACGATTGAGGAACTGCGGCGGCTCGGGTTCGAACCCCAGGGCCAGATCGCCCAGGGAGCGACGTCGGTCGTCATCAGTTGCAAAGAGCGCTCGACCGGGCGAACCCTCGTGGTGAAGGCCTGCTATGACCCCACCAACAACGTCGCGCTGGAGCTGTTCCAGAGAGAACGGCAGATTCTCGCCAGCGACCACCCGCTGGGGGATGTGCTGCCACATTACTACGGCGGGGTGGATCAGCCCGGGCCACCATCACCCGGAAGTGAACCCTGCCAGCCGTTCCTGCTGCTCGAATCAATCAATGGACGGCGGATCTGCGACTACATCGCCGAGGCTCGGGAGTTTCCACTGTGGCACAAGGTGCAGCTCTGTGCTGCCCTGGCCCGGGCCGTCCAGCGGATGCACGACGCGAATCTCGTCCACGGCGACATCTCGAGCAACAATGTGCTCGTGTGCAGGGGGGACCGCGTCCGGCTGATCGACGTCGGCCAGGGAGGCCGACTCACCCGCGGTTATCGCTCGCTGCACTCGGTCTCGGGGCAGGCGGGGACCGGCGGGTTCTCTCCTGCAAGCCTGCTGGCACGCCACGAGCGACCCAGCCAGTCGACCGACCTGCGACAGTGTGCCGCCGTGGTCTTTCATGCGTTGACGGGCGAACTCGCCGGCTCGGATCCGGAACAGAAAGGGGCCAGCCGACAGACCTCAGTGCTGGCCCGACAGGCGATTCCGCGGCCGTTGGCGCAAATCGTCGTCCGGGGGCTGAGGGATCGCGATTCCCGAATTCCCGAAGATGAGGCCGATCCCCGGCTGTATCAGAGCGCAGGTGCCTTTGCCGACGACCTCGAACGCTGGTGCGCGTCACAGGGGCCGAACGGTCGTCACACACGACGCATGATTCCTCCCGCGCTGGCTTTCGCAGTTGTGGCGAGCCTGTTGGGGCTCTCCTGGGGGTTGTGGCCGGATGGTCGGCGAGAAGACGCGGCACGCCAGGTCGCCCCACTCCTCTCTCGATGCGCGGTATTGCCGAACCGCGAGCATCCGGCGATCGCTGCGCTGTTGCGACAGGAGAGGGAACTCAGCCGCTCCGCCGAGTCCATGCGAGCATCGGGGGACCGCGCTGCAGCGCAGCTGCTCAATGAACAGAGGATCCAGCTTCTCGAGCAGGTGGTCGAGATCAGTGACGACCTGATCTGGATGGCCCCACTGCGAGAGAACCTGACATTCGTCCTCACCGAATCCCCCTGGATCGAGTCCGCGCCCACCATCGCCCGTGCGGTGACCACACTGCGGGATGAGAGCGAGCAATTGCGACGGCTGCTCGAGCAGGGCGTGACCCGGGAGGCCGGTTCCCGGATCATTTCGTTCCACCGTCGACTTGCCGAGGCGACACGCGAGAACACCGAAGCCCGCCCGGTGCTCGATCTGCGGCAGGAACTGGAAACTCTGCTGTCGCTGCTTCCCCCGCGCGTCGCGGACCATCCGGGGCGGACCGGGTGGGAAGAACGGCAGTCTGTGGCCGAGCAGGCCTGGTCGGCGGGAGAATGGGCTGTGGCCCGACAGATGTTTGGGCAGCTCTGCCTCGATCTGGTCTCCTGGATGGAGAGTGAGTTGACCTCCGAAGAACAACAATCGCTGCGTGAGGCGTCAGTCGCGGCGATGGGAAAACTCCGGCAGCAACTGGTGCAGTTCGGGGACCAGAACCTGCAATTGGAATCCAGGGTCGTCAGCCTGAACAGACAGATCCAGGAACTGACGGCTGAGGCGCTCCAGAAACAGCGCGACCTGGAACAGCGCCTGACCGCGGTCGAGGCCGAACGGGCGAAGCTCGAAGGCGATGGGAAAACGATCCGGAATGAGAACGAACGGCTTCACACCGAACTGAAGTCCACGCGAGATGATCTCCAGTCGCAGCGGAAGCTGCGGCAGGTTGCGGACCGGAATCTGGCCGAATGGAAGCGCCATGCCGTCGAGAGTGACCGGTTGCTGCAGGAATTGCGCAGCGCGCTGGGTTCCAGGATCGATGGACTGCCAGTCCACGCCGGCCCCCCGATGTCGACGATGCAGGAGGGAACCGAGGCTGGTGAACGTCTGGTGCTGGACTGCGGTGAGAACAAGCTGCCCTTTCGCTGGTGTCCTCCCGGACAATTTCGGATGGGAAGCCCCCTGACGGAGCCGGGACGCGAGAGCAACGAAGACGAGGTCGACGTCACGCTGACCAGCGGCTTCTGGATGATGGAGACCGAGGTGACGCAGTCGATGTGGGTTGCCGTGATGGGGAACGAACGGCAACAGAACTGGGAACAGCAATATGGACTGGGCGACAACTATCCCGCCTATCGGATCGCCTGGGATGAGATCCAGCAGTTTTGTGCCCGCTTGACCGCCAAGCTCCGCGAGCAAGGAAAGTTGCCGCGCGGGTGGAGGCTCGAAGTCCCCACCGAGGCGCAATGGGAGTATGCCTGTCGTGCCGGCGGTACCGAGCGCTTCTGTTTCGGCGACAACGAGGGGGATCTGCAGCGGTTCGCGTGGTATGGCGACAATGCGGGGGGGACCAATCACCCGGTGGCAACGCGTGAGCCGAACCGCTGGGGCCTCCACGACCTGCATGGTTCGGTCTGGGAATGGACCCAGAACTCCTACGACAAACAGCTTTTGGGAGGGATCGACCCTCGAGGAGCATCGGAAGGAACAAGCCGGGTGCGGCGTGGCGGAAGCTGGATTGCAGGCTCGGCCTCGTGCCGATCGGCGACGCGGAATGGATTCACACCCCGCTGGAGCGATTACCTCGGGTTTCGTCCCTGCCTGCGGGTGGCCCCCGAGTCACCGGCCGATTCGGGCGAAGAGGCTTCGATCTCGGACGTCAGTCCCACACAGGACCCGGGGGAGCGAGGGGAGGGAGCATCTGCTCCCGCTGAAGAGACACCGATCCAGCCCGAAGCAGTGGAGCAACTGTCGCCAGAACCAGCGTCAACCAAACGCGAGCCCCACGAACGAACGATCTTGCTCAGTTCGTCGGACGGTCGAGTCGAGTTCACCTGGGGTGGACCCGGCCGTCTGCGTGTGGAACGTTTCACTGGCCTGCAACCAGGGTCGCTGTCGGTCGTGTCGGCCACCGGGATCCTCAGCCAGAACGGCCTCCCTTGGGCGATTCTGATGAAGTTGAAAATGGGGGTCTTTGCGGGCGTGGCCTGGGTTGGCTGGAGCCTCAGAGGCTGGTTCCAGAAGAAAGTGCGGCCGGGGAGGTCCAGGGGGTGACGGATTGAAGAGGGATGGAGCAAGAGGAGTCGAAGCGGTCGTATTCGCCGTCGTTCTTTCGGGTGCGACTCCCACGCCGTCTGTGTTCACCAGCGTTGGAACGAATCTCTCAACTGCTTCGGGACCACGGCTTGTGACCGATGCGTCGGCACCAGACTGGGCCGTGAGACAGCAATTCTTCTGAGTGGAAGGTCGCGACTCACGTCCTGGTCGGCTGGCACTGTGGGTGGATCCGCCTTGTGGATCGTCGCGGATGAGTTCAAATTCCGGGCACTACTGACCGACAGTCAATCGCTCAACGGAGGGGGCCCTTCACTCCCGGGAAGATCTCATCCGGAGCAGAGTGCATACGGAACGACCGCATTGCTGCTCTGGGACGACTCCCAAAGCTCGCTGCCTCCCGGCACCATCCTCGGAGTCCTGTGGGGATCTGACGACGACGCCAGGCCAGCTCGAAATCCCTCGCGGTCTTGTGCCAACAACCGAGGCTCGTGTTGGGTTCTCCTATCACCCGGGGCCCCGGAGTCAATGTATGGGGCAAGCTCCCCTCAAGATTTGGAATCTCCCCGGTTCGGAATGATCACGAGGCTCATACGGTGAGGGAATGGCCGAGCTTCTGGCAGGCGCGGCAAGCAACGGTGTCCCGTTCCTGGCCTCGTTGATCGGGCCAGTCATCATTCAGACACTCTCTCACCCCCACCGGTCTCGCGAGGAACGACGGGGACTGGAGGGAGATGTTTTCGGAGATGAACCGGACCCTGTCGTGAGTCATGAGGATGTGAATCCCAGCAGGGTACGGCGAGCCAAATCCTGTCTGAGTCGGGTTGATGCCTGATGGCAGGTCGTGGACCTTCATCGGATCCACCCCCCGGGCGACAATCTGGTCGTGAATTTCACCGACAAACGTTCAAATCTGTCGTCCGAGGGCTGAATTCCCACCATCCCCGGCTACGACCGCTGGGGCGATGCGGTGCTGATTGTCTTGCTGCCGGCGTAGCTCATCGAGCTGTCGGTGATCTGCAGGTCGGTGTCGAGTGGGCGGTGCGGCGCGATTTTGAGTTGCTGCAGCTGGGCGTGATAGGCTCGCACGGCCTCGTCCGGCGCGATCTGGCCGTCGGCAATGAGCCTCAGGAATTTGACGAAGGTCAGTTGATGCTCGGCATTGTTGATCTTGCGACCAAACAGGGCCACCCGACCTCCGTACTTTTTTGCGTCGTGCAGCAGTTGGAAGGCGTCACGGGTCGTCCCCGACGAACCACCCAAGATCCCCACCACGAGGTGCGGGTCGTACTGCACCAGGTCTTCCATCGCCTTTGGTCCGTGATAGACGATCTTGAGGAAGAGCGGACGGCTGGCCTGGACGACCCCCGCGAGTGTTCGGGCAATCGCGTCATTGACGAAGGCGCCCAGCATGTCGGGAGCAACCGCCCCTTCGACATTGGGGTCGAACACCTCGAGGAAATACCGGAAGCCCTTTCGTTCGGCCTCTTCGCGGAAGGCGCGGAAGTGTTCGAGGGCGACGCGATCGCGTTCGGGATCGTTGTTGAAGGTCATCGAGTAGAGTCCGAGATTGACCCCCCGTGCCCGATCGTCGACGGAACAGTCGAGTCGGCCCCCCTGGATGTGGTCGAGGGACGCGGTCCGGAACGGATGCGACGGCGCGTGGTGGATCCGGCCTCCCCGCAACACATGGATGTCGGTGGTGTCATTCGCCCGGGCGGCGGGAGTCACCGGGGAATTGTCGAACAGCCGTTCCACGAGGGCCAGTTGCTCACTCGTGCTGGCCGACATCAGCATGATGTCGACCAGTCCCGACCGCACGATCTCGCGCATCAGTTCGCGGTACTCGGCCAGCGTGCGGAATCGACGTTCGCCGGTCCGGGTGTCCTGGATGATTCCGGGAGAGGCGAGACCAAACGCCATGTCGGCGTCCTTGGCATCGGCGAGGAGGAACTCCCGGCAGCCGTGCGGATCCGCATGAATCGCAGCCAGTTTCGCGTCGAGCGACTTCAACATGATCGGTCACTTCAAAAAGTGAACCCCGATCTGTCCGATGAGGGCCAAGGCGCCCACCGGGAAGACCGGGGTCAGAACAAAAGGGGGAAATCACAACGGAGCCCGGGGTCAGAAAAATGCCCCGGGATCACGGTCGCGATCGGCTGGAACTAGTGGGCCCCGGCCGCCTGGCGTTCGCGGTACAGCCGTTCGACATCGGCCACGGTGACCGTAATCTCGCGGATGAACCCGGTATGCGACCGTTCGTAGCCGATCTTGGCTGCTTTTTCGGGGTGCTGGTGCACCGCCTCAGCCAGCCAGGACTTGTCCGCCGAGTTCAAGCCGGCGAGGCCGGTTTCGAACAGCGTGCGGGTTTCGTTGACCAGGGTTTCCCGCCGGGGGTCGAATTTTTCTTCAGCTGCCATGGTGTCGTGCGAGCAGGTCTCGAGGGATCAGTTGTCCAGTTGAAGGTTGATGCCACCGCCGGCACCCATGCCCCCCTGCAGTTTCTGGAAGATTTCGACGAGGGTCAAAACTCCACGAATCTGCTCGACTGGCATGGCGGTGCGGGTTCGCAGCCCGGCCGGTTCGACGGCGAGTGCGAGTCCGCTGTAGCTGGAGGGGAGGGCCAGTTGTTCGAGGGTGTCTTCGTCGAGGGGGAGGAACATCTTGCCGATGTCACTCTCGCCGACGATGCGCAGTGCCTTGGCGACGGTCCCCGGGAGGTCCATCAGGCCCAAGAGATTGGCCTGGGGGCCGAGGAAAGAACGGGTCTTGCCTGCGGGATTGTCGGTGCGGGCGGTCCCCTTCAGCGCGGTCAGCAGGGCATCCATCGCCTCGGTCCCGCCGCCGGTGGTGGTGAGCATGCGGTCTTTCTGGAAGACCGAGCGGGTGACCAGTCCTTCGGGGCCGTACATCATCCCCATCGCCTGGGCGGCCATGGCGGCCTGGGGATCGTTCGGGTCGAACTCCATCTCGGTCTTCAGCACGTCGGCCTTCTCGCCACCGATGGTCTCGCCATCAATCGCCAGTTCGTACTTCTGCTTCATCCCGTTGCCAATCTCGAGCCCGTCACCGGTGGACTGCAGCATCTTCCGCGTGGCCGCTTTGAGGGCGGCCGGATCTGCGACTTCCATCAGGCTGCTGATGCGGAAAATTCCATCGGTCATGCTGCCGAGCCCGAACGAGCCCATGACGGCACCCGTCTTGATCTTCGCAATCGCCTCCATCGCTTCTTTCGCAGCTGTGTTGGCGGGGTTGTTCCCCTGCATCAACTTGGTTCCCAGGCTCGCCAGTTCGGGGAAGTCGACGCTGACACCTCCATAGCCGAGCGACTCTTCAGGAAACTTCGCGAGGGCATCGAACGGGGCGGGCTTGTGACGGGAGAGGAAGCGGTCGGCGGCACTGCCGGGGGTGAACCCGACGAGGTCTTCAAACAGGATGCCGGTCTTGGCGATGTTGAGGGCGATGGTGCAGCCGGTGAGGTCCCCCTTGGCATCTTCGAGTGCCTTGAGCACCTTGCCGCCGATGTCACCGATCATCTTGGGATCGATCCCCTGCGGTCCGCCGGGGGGCTCGGGGAGATTGGCCAGCGACTGCCGCGCCTGCTGAAAGAACTGCTCGACCTCGTCGGCATAGACAGTCCGCAGCAGGGGGACGTTGAGGAACAGCGAGATGTCTCCCTTCTCGTAAAGGGTCTTGGCACCGGTGTCGGCCAATGAGGCGATCGACTTGCCGGTTCCGCTCAGGCGGGCCTGGATCGCATTGGCCGCCTTGCTGCCGAGGGTGTACACCCCGTACTTGCCGTGCTCCTGAAACTTCAGCTCGGGGTCGAGCCCGTCTTTCATTGCCTTGAGATCGGTGGCCGGAATGATGAACACCACTTCGGGTTCATCGGTCGCCTTGTCGGCCCCCTGGGGGACATACACGGCGACGAACCAGTCCTGTTCCATATCGACCCCAGCCAGGGTGGGGTTCGAGATCAGCAGGCCGATGGCTCCCGCCTGGGTGCGGACCTGTCCGCCAAATCCTTCCTTGGCGGCATCGACCAGGTCGGCCACCTTGTCGATGGTCGCCTTGGGATTCTTGAGTCGCAGCACGGCGGCTGCATCGGTGCCCACCGCTTCGAGCGGGCCTTTCGCCTGGCCGAACACAGGGCCGGCACACCACAGCAACGCCACAGACAGGGCCAGCAGACGACGCATGGAAGAACTTCCGGAATCGAGAGAGAGGGGAACGCAGTCACCCCAATGGGGAAATGCCACGAAACGTTCGGATCAGAGCCCAGTTCGGGCCTGAGGGGAGACAGTCGTCGCATTTGACCAAGTATAGCCCTCGTCTCACACCAAGGGAAACGAGCCTCTTGACAAACGCACAGGTGGGCCTCGTCGGGGGGAACCGGATTGCGGCGGATGGGTCGGTCGTCCCCGGGAAAGATTGCTCCTCATGTGTGGTTTCGGCTATGACAACACCACTTCCGCATGGGGCCCGCGTTCCGGTCCACCGGTCGCGCCTGTGCGGGGGGTTTGTTGGTCGTGGGGATCTGGGGAGGTGCCGTCGCGGCATTCCACCGCGTCCTTCCCTTCTGCAGCATCACCACACTTCCGCCGTCAGACTCCCTGTGATGGAGAGGCGCGTCTTCTCCATGCTGGCCAGCCCACTTCCCGGGACTGGCCTTCACCCGTGGTGGTGCTCATCGCGCCGTCACCGGGGGACGGGTTTCGTGGATCGTCACTCCCAGTTCCTCCCGGGGAGCCGGGGGTGCTCCCGGAAACGCCGGTACCTAACAATCGCGGGCCGACGGCACTGAAGGCGGCCTGCGATGGTTTTCCAGATGCGATGTGATGGGTCCCCTCTTCACCCCGTTCTGCTCGCTCGAACACCTCCACCGGGCGTGGCGGGTGGTGCGTCGTCAGTTGTGGCAGACTGGCTGGCATCCGCTTCGCGAACAGCTTGCCGAGTTCGAACGCCAGCCCATCGCCCGCCTGCAGCGCCTGCAGGCCGAGTTGCAGGAGGGGACGTTTCGCTTTCAACCCCGGCTGGCCTACGTCAAGCGGAAGAGTGGTGGATCACGCCGGGGGGTGACCGTTCCCGGGGTGACCGACCGCATTGTCCAGCGGGCACTGCTGGCTGTCTTGCAATCACCCGACCCCCGTTTGCGGCGACACCTGGGGGGACTGACCACCGTGCTCGATTGCCCGACCAGCTTCGCCGGTACCGTGGGACGCGGGGTCCCCGAGGCGATCGCAGCCGTCCATCAGGCCCTGCAGTCCACCGCCCGCATGGTGGCGACCTCGGATGTGAAGGATTTCTTTCCGCACATTCCGAGAAGTGACGTCGGCGAATTTCTCCGTCGGGAAGTGGCCGATCCCCGACTGGTCGATTTGCTCTGCCAGGGGATGGAGACCGAGCTGGCGAATCCGGAGGGGGTGCAACCGTGGCTGGACCTGTTCCCTCTCGGCCCGGCCGGGGTCGCCCAGGGATCGCTGCTGTCGGTTCTCGCGGGAAACATCGCCCTGCGCGACTTTGACCGAAGGCTCAATGACGGGGCCCTCGTCACCGTCCGATATCTGGATGACTTTGCAATCCTCGGACCGTCGGCCCAGGCGGTGGAAGCGGGTTTCCAGCGGGCCCGCGACGAATTGTCCCGTCTCGGGATGTCGTGCTATGCGCCGGGAGATGCCAGTGGAAAATCGGTGCTGGTTGATGGAGGGCAGGGGTTTGATTTCCTGGGGTGCCGGGTGCATCGCCAGGGCATCTCCCCCAGCCGTCGTGCCCGGCGGCAACTGCTGAACCGGCTGGACCGGCAACTCGCGCAGGCCCGGCAAGAACTCTCGGTCTGGACCGCCGGCGAGACACGCCGCCGGGCGGAGGCCGGGCATGCCCAGTGGATGGCCCGTATCGACCAGCAGATCCGCGGGTGGGGGGCGGCTTTCCGGTTTGTCACCAATCGCGCCAGCCTCGCGCAGGTCGACCGGGAAATCGACCGCCGTCTCGCGGCGTTCGACGCCTGGTACCGCCAGCACGTCGGCTCGGCCTCGCCCCGGCAAAGACGCCGCCTGCGGGGTATTGCCCTGCTGGGCGATACTCCTCCCCGGTCACTGAAGCCCCCTGCGGAAACAGGGGGGGCTGATGGTGATGAGAGGCCACTGGAGGAAGACTGAGCCACCACGCCCGTCCCCAGGCGAGAACGCCGGGGGGGCCATGACTTGGCAAGCGGGGTGGACGGCAGGACTGCGGGGCCTCTGGTGTGGCCCCGCATCGGTTGGGCTGTCAGAATGGGGCCATGGGGGGACACGGTGGTTGGCAAAACGTGTGCCGCCTGGTTTCGTACCCGGTTGTCCTGCTTGATTCTCGTGGCGGATTCTCTCATGCATCTCTGGCGCCGCACATTCCTGACGCAGACCGCGCTGGGCCTTGGGAGCGTCGCGCTGTCGAGCCTGCTGCAGCGAGACGCCCCGGCCCTGGCAGCGGGGACTGCGAGTGCATCCGGTCCCCGCAGTCCCCACTTCGCACCCCGCGTGAAGCGGGTGATCTACCTCTACATGTCGGGGGGACCGTCGCAGTTTGAGACGTTCGATCACAAACCGAAACTCGATGAACTCGACGGGCAGCCGATGCCCGAGTCGTACACCCGGGGTCAGCCAATTGCCCAACTCCAGGGTCAACAACTCAAGGTGCTGGGGTCGCAGTTCAAGTTCGCCCGGCACGGTGAGTCGGGGCAGGAGATAGCCGGGATTCTCCCCTGGACCAGCAAGCTGGCGGATGACCTGGCGATTATTCGCTCGATGCACACCGACCAGATCAACCACGATCCGGCCCATACGGTGATGAATACCGGCACGTCGATCTCGGGACGGCCCAGCATGGGGGCCTGGGTGACGTATGGGCTGGGGAGCGAATCGGCCGACCTGCCGGGATTCGTCGTGATGACCAGCGAGGGGGGACGCAATCCGCAGCCGATTTCCTCCCGGCAATGGGGGGCGGGTTTTCTGCCCGGGCGGTACCAGGGGGTGCAGTTCCAGCAGCAGGGAGATGCCGTCCATTACGTTCCGCATCCGCCCGGGGTCACCCCCGCGCACCAGCGGCGCACGCTCGACACCCTGCGGCGGCTCAACACCGAACAGCTGCAGCGCCAGCCCAACCCCGATCTCGAAACCCGCATCGACCAGTACGAGTTGGCGTTTCGCATGCAAACCGGTATTCCCGATCTGCTGGACCTTGCCAGTGAGCCCCGGCACGTACTGGACGCGTATGGTCTCACGGACGACCGGCTGAATGCGTCGAGTTTTGCCCGCAACTGCCTGCTGGCCCGCCGTCTGGCCGAGCGGGGAGTCCGCTTCATCCAGCTGTATCACCGGGGCTGGGACCATCACGGCGACCTCGTGAAGTACATGCACACCACGTGCGGGCTGACCGATCAGCCAACCTATGCCCTGATCCAGGACCTCAAGCAGCGGGGTCTGTTTGATGACACGTTGATCATCTGGGGGGGAGAGTTCGGCAGGACCCCGATGTTCCAGGGGAAGGGGGCCGAGGCGGGGCGCGACCATCACATGCGTTCGTTCTCCATGTGGCTCTCGGGAGGGGGGGTGAAGGGGGGAGTCACCTACGGTGCCAGTGATGAACTGGGCTACCATGCCGTTGAGAACCCGGTGCACGTCCACGACCTGCACGCGACCATGCTGCACCTGCTGGGGATTGACCACAACCGGTTGACCGTGCGGGCCCAGGGACTCGACTTCCGCCTGACAGGGGTCGAGCCAGCGCGAGTCGTCCAAGAAATCCTTGCCTGAAGCGCCCGGCTCAGCACCCGACCCGACCCAGAGTCTCCTGCGTCACCTGCCCCAACGTCACCTCATGCCACGACTGTCCCTCATTTGCCTGTTGTGCCTGTTGACGGGAGGTGTGCTGGGGATTCGCCCGTCGCGGGAGAATCCAAGAGAGACGGTGTCGGTGGTGGTGGAATCTCTCAACCAGCCTCTCCAAGGTTTGCGCGACGACCGGGGACTCAGTTCCAGGACGGGTGACTCTCTTTCGCCAGTTCCCAGTCTGCCTGTGCCCGAAATTCCCGCGGGGGCGACGGCGGCCCGGGCACGCGGGGCGGTGGTGCATTGGTGGCGGTGTCCGGCCGGGCAGATCCAGGGGGTGCGCCTGGATGATGGAACCGAGGTGCGGTTCCCCTCGTATCCTGCCGACCCACTGGCGGAGGTCGCCCCTCCCGAGCAACCAGTGGAGGTGATTGGCTGGCGTTTTCCCGGCGATCCCGTGCTTCACGCCCGCTGGATCCGCAATCCGCAGAGTGCCGACGAGGCTGAAGTCGACCTGCCCCCTCTCTGAGAAGCCGAATGTCTGTGGTGATTCGCATGATTTGTCGCCCCTGCCTGTCGGCGCTGGTGCTGGTGGCCAGTTGTCCCTGGGCTTGGACTGCCCTCGGGCAGGACCCCGAGCCGACGGCCGACGATCTGAAGCAGCGTTTCGTCAGCAAGGTTCAACCGTTTGTGACGCAGTATTGCACGGGGTGTCATGGCGAAGAGATGCCGGCGGCGCAATTGCGGCTGGATCTCTACCCCGATCTCGACAGCCTGGCCCGTCATCCCCAGACCTGGCGCACGGTGCTGGAGCGACTCGAAGCGGGGGACATGCCTCCGGCTGAGGCGGAACGACAGCCGACCGAAGAGCAGTCGCGCGGGGTCGCGGGGTGGATTCGTGAGTGGCGGCGTTTTGAATCGCAGAGGAACGCCGGGGATCCCGGTCCCGTTCCCGCCCGCCGCCTGAGCAATGCCGAACTGGACGCCACGATTCGAGATCTGACCGGGTTCGAGTTGCGACCGTCGCGCGAGTTTCCGATCGACCCTGCGAACGAGGCGGGATTTGACAACTCGGGAGAGTCGCTGCGGATGTCGCCGGCGCTGTTCCGCAAGTATCTCGACGCGATGCGGGGGGTGGCCGACCACGTCGTACTCGCCCCTGACGGCTTGCGATTCGCCCCTCATCCGGTGGCCACCGACACCGATCGTGACAAGTTCTGCGTTCAGCGCATCGTCGCCTTCTACCGACGGCAACCGGTGGATCTGCGTGATTACTTTG
>DNUF01000198.1:6025-6429 GCA_003508595.1 Planctomycetaceae bacterium | reverse complement strand
TTCTTCGACCGCTGCGACCGCTGGTCGGCCGCGTTGTTGCGCTTGGGAGTGCAACCGGGGGATCGGGTGGCGTCGATCGCCCCCAACCAGCGATCGCACCTCGAGCAGTTCTACGCGGTGCCGCAAATCGGGGCGATCTGCGTTCCGATCAACTTCCGTCTCGCCCCGGCCGACTTCGCCTACATCCTCCAGCACAGCGGGGCGCAGGTGGTCTGCGTCGCCCCCGAACATGTCGCCACGATCGACGCGCTGCGGGCAGAACTGCCGGGAGTCCGGCACTTCGTCACCTTCGGCACGGCCAGCCCGGGCTGGTTGTCGTACGACGCACTGGTCGCCGACTCGACTCCCGAGTTCGCCCCGCACCCGTATGCCGAATCCGACGTCATCTCGATCAACTACACCAG
>DNUF01000198.1:4290-5754 GCA_003508595.1 Planctomycetaceae bacterium | reverse complement strand
GGGCACCTGGTCCACATCCACCTCACGGCGGCCGACCGTTTTCTGTGGGTGGTGCCGATGTTCCATGCCAACGGCTGGACCTTCGTCTGGAACGTGACCGCCGTCGGGGCCATCCATGTCTGCCTCCCCAAGGCTGACCCGCGCCTCATTCTTGAAACCATCACCCGCGAGCAGGTGACGATCTTCGCCGCCGCTCCCACAGTGCTGATTGCCCTGGCGAATGCTCCCGAGGAACTCCGCCGACAGGCGCCGCGGGGAGTGCGGGTGATTACGGCAGGGGCCCCGCCGGCCGCCGCGACGATTGAACGGTTGGAAGGGGAACTGGGGTGGACCATCCTGCATGTCTACGGCCTGACCGAGGTCTCCCCCGTTGTGACGATCTGCGAGAGTCTCCCCGAGCATTCGGAATTGAGCCTGTCGGAACGGGGAGCGATCAAGTCGCGGCAGGGAGTCGAATACCTGGCCAATGCGCAGGTGCGGGTGGTGGATGATCAGGGACACGAGGTCCCTCATGACGGGACCACCCTGGGAGAGATTGTCATCCGGGGCAATGCCGTGATGGCCGGCTATTACAACGACCCCGAGGCGACCGCCCGCGCGATCCGCGACGGCTGGTTCCACAGCGGTGATGCGGCGGTGGTGCATCCCGACGGCTACATCCAGATCCGCGACCGCTGGAAGGATGTGATCATCAGCGGAGGCGAGAACATCTCGTCGATCGAGGTCGAAGCGCTGCTGCTGCGACACCCGGCCATCCAGGAGGTGGCGGTGATTGGCGTGCCTGACCCGTACTGGGGTGAAAGCCCGGTCGCCTGCGTGGTGTTCCGTCCCGGTGTGACGGCGACATCCGAGGAACTGCGCGATTTTTGCCGGGAGCACCTGGCCCACTTCAAGGTGCCGAAGCAATTTCATCCCGTCGCCGAGCTTCCCAAGACGGCGACCGGGAAGATCCAGAAGTTCGTGTTGCGGGCACAACTGTCCCAATCCGATTGAGGTGGCTGGGCGGCTTGGCAGCCGATGGGCGGTCGAGCGGCGGGAGGACCTGCTCTGGAACTATGGCCCCTGCAACCCCCCCGCGACATCGATCAGGATCTTGAGGACGGGCGACGTACTGGCCCGGGCGATCGCGGCGGGGACTTGGTCGAGGGGAATGATCTGTTCGACAAGCGGGGCGAGGTCGATCTCGCCCCGGGCCAGTGATTCGAGTGCCGGGGGGAACGGGCCGCAGCGCGAGCCGACAAGATTCACTTCGTCGATCACCACCGGAGCCAGCGACAATTGATGGGAGCTGGCAACGGTGGTCTTGAGGACGACCGTGCCGCGGGGCCGGACCAGCCGCAACGCAGTTGCGAGCCCGGATGGCGAGCCGGTGCAGTCGACCACCAACTCGGCCCCCCGGCAGTCATCGGCCTGGGAGAGGAGCCTGGTGCCGATTCCATTTCGTTCCAGGAGTGCGAGTTTGTA
>DNUF01000198.1:2292-3951 GCA_003508595.1 Planctomycetaceae bacterium | reverse complement strand
TCGGTGAAGACCGCCTGCCAGTCGGGGACGGACTCGGGGACGGGGTGCAGGTTTCGCTCGGGAAGCCAGACCCGGTCGGCGAACGCCCCGTCACGGTTCAGAATTCCCAAGACCGTCCGGTGGGGGCAGTGGTTGGCGTCCCCCCGCAGGCAGGTGGGGCAGCGGTGGCAACTGCAGTTGATTTCCCCCACGACCCGTTGACCCGCCCACTGCCCTTCTTCGGCCACCCCAACAAACTCATGTCCCAGGACTCCCTGGAAACCCATGTACCCCTGGGCCAGCTGCAGGTCGGTCTCGCACAACCCCGCCGCAACGACCCGGACCGGAATCTCATGCGGCTGTGGTGCGGGGGGAGTTTCGTGGGCACGGTATTCGACATGGGCTCCGGTCAGGACGACGGCACGCATGGATTCACACGAGAAAGATGAGGGGCGGGAAGTCTCTGAAAGCGACTGAATTCAGGTCGGAAAACGAGGTCCAACGGCAGGAAAATGGCAGCGAGAACCAGAACCGCAGGCCGGTACTATTGCAGAAAGCCCTCCCGATTGGGACAATCTTGGACTTTCCCGCAGTTCTGGCCGAAGCGATCGGCCAGTGAGTTCGTCTGTTTCAGAGGATGCCACGGTTCGATGGGCACCAGTCGCAAGGTTACGGAAACACAGTTGGACAAGGCCAAGGCTGCGCTGGCAGCGCGAGTCTCGGCTTTGAAGGCCAAGGGAGTCGAGGCCAAGGGGCTCAAGAACGACCCGAAATGGCGTCTGCTGGACGGCAAGGTGCGTCAGATCGCCGGCCGGATTCGCAAGATCGCCGAATTGGAAGCGGTCGAAGCCGACCTGGCCCAACATCGGATTGAACGTCAGGCGCAACTGGCCGCCAAGAAGGCCGAGAAAAAAGCCGGCGTCAAGAAGGTGAAGGAAGACAAGAAGCCCAAGGCCAAGGCGAAAGCGGAAGCGAAGGCTCCCCCTTCTGGCCCCAAGGGTGGCAAGAAGTAAGGCGTCGTTGGCTCGACACCAGCCCTTCAGACTTCCCTCGGACCTTCTGGTCCGATTCCGTTCCCTGCATTCCCGGGGGACGGTATTTGGAAGTTCAGGACAGGCTGAGATGAGCCGGAACCTGCGGCTGTTGGCTGCAGGTGGACTTGCAGGTTCCCCCGGGGGTTGGCAAGTTCTTCAGGAGAGGTGACAGAGTGGTCGATTGTGCAGCACTGGAAATGCTGTGTGCGGGAAACCGTACCGGGGGTTCGAATCCCCCCCTCTCCGCTTCGGTTGTTTGATCGATTTTGATTTCGCGACTGTGATGACGGTCGTAAGCCCAATCATGACTGGCCATTTCTACTTCGGCCAGTTCGGCGGCGGTACGCCGGGCCGAACTCCCACGGTCGGAATTCTTCGGCAGCGCGACGCAGCCCCCAAGCGCCGAAACTCCCGTCGACGATCGTCGTCCGCGGTGTGATGCGGCGCCCCCGGGCTTCCATCGCTTCGGGCCGGTCACGGCGTGGTGTTTCCCAAGGATCACTCCGCGCCGGCGAATCGGTTGTTTTGCCGCGGATGTCGTCAGTGGCCAAGTGAAGGTCCGGTTTCACTTCGATGCTGGCGGATGGCTCGTCAGCATCGCGCTGCCTCACCCGAATCACTTCGTCACCAGCGGGAACGGCAAGAC
>DNUF01000198.1:0-2026 GCA_003508595.1 Planctomycetaceae bacterium | reverse complement strand
CCACACTCCACCACCGTAACAGGCCCCGCCCAGTTTTCAGTGCCGATTTTCCAATAACCGGCTGCGCTCCGATGGAATGAGTCCGCCCACTCGTGCGGCCGGGCCAGTTCCCGGCCGGGCGGACAAACCTGTGGAAATAACACCAGCAGCGACGGTGGCGTTGGAGCATCGAACGCTGTGGATCGCAGAAGTCGACTGATCACTCACAGTCGACGCAATGCGATCGAAAAAACTCGGCAATGTCCCGCTGACCCACCTGTCCGAGGGTTGTCTTCAAGACCAGCTCCACAAGATCTTCGTCGTTGGCCTTCACAGTGGCGTTGTTGATTTCCAAAAAGATCAGCGCTGCTTCCAAACCCGTTTGTTCCCATCGACAAGCGGATGGTTCATTACCAGATGGTACAGATAGGCCGCGGCCATTTCGTAGACGTCTGTGTGGAGAAATTGCCCTCCAAAGCTGGCTTGGGGTTGAGCGATCGCCGATTCCAGCAGGCCGATCTCACGAATTCCGGGACTGCCGCCATACGAATCGATCTGGAATTGATGCGATTCGAGAATGTCATCCAGCGAAAGAAACTGCACGGTCATTTACTCCGCGAGTTTCCGAAAGGCTTTGGAGTGTGCGGAATTGATCTTGGCTCGGGCCGCACGAACCTTCGCCTTCTTCGCGTCGTCAGCCACGGGGGCGATGCGGATCGACTTGCCGTCCGTGGTCAGTTCGACCGGGGAATCGGGCTCGATCTTGAGTAAATCGAGGATGGGACGATCGATGACAATCGCCCAACTGTTTCCATGTTTCACCAGATTCTTGATCAATGCGAGGCTCCCGGCAGCAGGTGGTCGACCAATGTCAGTACATCGTTACCCTGCGTGGCGCGGAAGTCAAGACGATCTGACGGAATGCAAATCGTGCCGGCAACACTCCCCCAGTCGCCTGGAGGGGAAGGCAACCGATCCCTTCGGTCGTCTCCGCCATGCCTGCTGATGGCCAATTCGGCAGCGTGCGAAGCGGCGCAGAGCTCTCAAACCAATGCGCTTTCGTCGACGGTCGCATGACTGGCTCGACGCCCAAACCGAATCCAGTTCGGGCCGTTTGCATTCGTCATAACAGATGCTGATCAACCGCACACAACCGGCATGGAATCGCCCCCCGCGATCAGTTTTCGGCCTTCCCGCGGTGAACTGAAGTCCCGCGACTTCTCACCTGTTTCCGACCCTGCTAGCATCCTAAGACAGTTCTTTTCGTCCCTCTTCAGAACTCATTTACGACCGCTTCCCGGAGCCCCGCGACCATGTCCGCCCCCCATCCCTTCGACGTTCAGACACGCCTCAAGACCAGCCGGGGGGAATTCACTGTCTTCAGCCTGCCCAAGCTGGCCAAGGCGGGGGTGGGACAGATCGACCACCTGCCGTTCTCGATCCGTGTTCTGCTCGAAGCCTGCCTGCGGAAGTACGACAACTTCGTCGTCAACGAGACCCACATCCGCGATCTGGCCAACTGGAACGCCGCCGCTCCCAAGCAGGTGGAAATTCCCTTCCTTCCAGGGCGGGTGGTCCTGCAGGACTTCACCGGTGTCCCCGCCGTCGTTGACTTGGCCGCCCTCCGCAGCGCCATGGTCCGCATGGGGGGCAATCCCAAGAAGATCAACCCCCTCGTCCCCTGCGACCTGGTGATTGACCACTCGGTGCAGGTCGACTACTTCGGCACAGCCGACGCCCTCTCGAAGAACATCGACCTCGAGTTCGAACGGAACCTCGAACGGTACAAGTTCCTCCGCTGGGGCCAGAAGGCGTTCAACAACTTCCGCGTGGTCCCTCCCGCCACCGGCATCGTCCACCAGGTGAACCTCGAATACCTGGCCGACGTCGTTCTCACCCGTGATGGCACCGCCTTCCCCGACAGCCTGGTCGGTACCGACAGTCACACCACCATGATCAACGGCCTCGGGGTCGTCGGCTGGGGCGTGGGCGGGATCGAAGCCGAAGCGGTCATGCTCGGCCAGCCGATCTACATGCTGCTGCCCGA
>DNUF01000144.1:9202-10154 GCA_003508595.1 Planctomycetaceae bacterium | reverse complement strand
TGCCACGCTGTGGCTCGCAGGGAATCGCCGCTCGGATACACTGCATTGAATTGTTACTGATCTCAATTGCCAGCTGTGGCTCGCAGGGAATCGCCGCTCGGATACACTGGGCACGTGGCAGCATCAGCAAGAGCAGCCGCTGTGGCTCGCAGGGAATCGCCGCTCGGATACACTGCCTTGTGTCAGTTTACCGATCCGGGAGAGCTGTGGTTTGTGGCCAATCGCCGCTCGGATACACTCCAGCAGCCTCTCACCCAACTCCCTCACCCGCTGTGGTTTGTGGCCAATCGCCGCTCGGATACACTGTGCATCTGAATCCAGCGTACTGCCTGCTCGCTGTGGTTTGTGGCCAATCGCCGCTCGGATACACTGACGGCGGATCCCCGGTGGGTGCAGGTCTTGCTGTGGTTTGTGGCCAATCGCCGCTCGGATACACTTTCGCCTCGCATACTCAGCGAGACAAATCGGCTGTGGTTTGTGGCCAATCGCCGCTCGGATACACTAACGGGGGACTTTGCCTCAGCGCTCCGAACGCTGTGGTTTGTGGCCAATCGCCGCTCGGATACACTCAAGCTGATCGCCGAGATCGTCCGCAACACGCTGTGGTTTGTGGCCAATCGCCGCTCGGATACACTCGAACTGATCGACACCGACGGATACATTACGCTGTGGTTTGTGGCCAATCGCCGCTCGGATACACTTCGGGTCATCTCTCGGCGAGTGCATGGATGCTGTGGTTTGTGGCCAATCGCCGCTCGGATACACTACGTCTCGCGCGTCCCTGATGCTGTTGTGGTGCTGTGGTTTGTGGCCAATCGCCGCTCGGATACACTGGAACCCGATAGGCTGGCCGCGAGTGACCTGCTGTGGTTTGTGGCCAATCGCCGCTCGGATACACTCGTGTGCAGGTCGTCCGCCAGCTTGGCCAAGCTGTGGTTTGTGGCCAATCGCC
>DNUF01000144.1:0-9041 GCA_003508595.1 Planctomycetaceae bacterium | reverse complement strand
GCTGTGGTTTGTGGCCAATCGCCGCTCGGATACACTCCCTCGGCCACAAGTCGTTGCCACAAAGTAGAATGCAGCGTTTCCAGTTTCAGAAAAGGAGAAGTTGCCGAGGTGCCGTTTCGGATTCCAGTCGGTTTTCGCCATGAAACACCTCCATTTTTCCGAATTGTCGATCTGTCAGCAGAATAAGGCGAACGTGTCCCTCTTCAGGAACGGCTTGCCGCACCGCCGTTCGGACGGGAACGCTGGCTTCTTCACTTGGGAAAAACCGGCCGTAGACTGAGTACTGCAAGCGTAGAAAGCCGTTGGAAAGCAGCAACTTGCGAAATTGGGTCGCGTGTTTGCGTTGAATGTCTGTGCCGACCGGCAAGTCGAACAGTGCCATGAGCCACATCGCTTGGTATCCCGAAAAGTCATTCGTCGATGGCATGTTCGAGCCGATCTGGTAAGACCAGTTTTCCGGTGCGTTCCACCAGAACGTTGGCGAGAGAGGTTGCCAGCAGTTGGACCGCGTCCGTCAGCGTTCGTTTCACCTCACCAATCGCTCTGGTCTGCAGGATTGCTTCGATCAGCAACCGCTTGCTTTCGGTGTCCAACGTAGATTTGGCTTCGAACTCGCAGCGATGTTTGATAATCACGCGATCAACCACAGGACGAAAGGGTTCCATCAAATCGTCCGCGAGACAATAGGCGTTGAATTGGTTGTGATGGTGTAACCCAAGGCTTGGATGAAGACCAGCACCGCAAATGGCACGGCCCACAATACCCCGCAGGATCGCGTAGCCGTAATTCAGAAACTGATTCAGATCGCGGTCTTCGACATTGCGTCGGAATCCATCCGTCAATGGCAAAGCGCCCCAATACCGTCGCGCCGCCTGGGCCTCGACATTGTCAGGATCCCCACTTCGAACCCGACTCGCCATCAGCAGCAATCCCGAATCTGCACCGGTCACTTCCTTCAAGAGGGTGCCCTGGAATCCGATTTTCGCCCGAATCAATTGCTGCCAGAGTCTCTTTTGAAGCGGTAAGCCCGCAGTCGATTGAGCACGCATGCGGGCTGTTTGGAGGTGATGTCCCTCAATCGGAAGCATCATGCCACTTGGAAGACGTCGCTGGTTGCAGACAATCAAAGCGGCACCCGCCCGCATCAGTCCATCGATTGCGGGTTGCGTGATCACAACTTCCGGGTTTCCCAGCACGACAACGCCAAGTTCACCGAGCGGTACCGTTACCGGTGCGGCATGCATTGCCGCAATGTGCAGACGTTCCAGATTGAGCGAGAGCCTCGCTCCTGTATCGGTAATGTCGAGAATCCGCATCGCTGGCTCCGGCCGGAAGGCGCGGTGTGACAAACACTGTTTGGATGATTGTCGGTCGAGGTTAAGCCCACCTCAGGAGCGCGTGCAACCGCCAAACCGCCCGGTCAAAGAATTCATGTGTTGTCCGCAAACACATCCCCCAAGGGGCTCACCTGAACCTTACGGCAGCAACGTCGCCGCAACTCGTCGACATTTGTGATTCGCAATCGCAACTTGTTATCGCGAAGCACTTTGGACGAACGGGCGTCGCTGAGTTGCTGGATCTGCATATCACCTTTCGAAACATTCATGATGCGATAAAGTCGGCGCATCCCGTCCGGATCGGCAAGTTCGATGCAATCGTTTCTGCGAAGAGAAAAGCGAAATACGAGCCCCTGTTGGAGCGTCCGAAGAACCGGCGGGTCGCCAAATCGCACCCGGGAGAGAGCCTCAAATCGGGTCACCACAGACTCACGCCACCGTTGGTCACTTCCATCCTCGGACAATTCGGCATAGATCACCGTGTGATCGTTGGCATTCAATTGCACAAAACGTTCTCGGTCATCGGTGGCGATCTTTGCCGGTTTCACATTCTGCCAAACCCGCACTTTATGGATCGGCCGAACTCCCCCGCTTTTCTCCCGCAATACGGGATGGTTCGCCGGATCGGCGAAGACGCGTTTGGGATCTGGTTTGCCCAGGGAGGCCCATTTTTCCTGCACGATTCGTCGGATCACAGGATCAACAATCTGTTCACCTTCAATCTCGCTGCGCGACAGCTTGTGAAGCTCCTTGCGAAGCCGTGTTTTCTCCGGCTTTCCCGACTTCGAAACGGGACGACCGTAAAGCGTCTGGTCATGAAATGCACCCTGGACTCTGCGGTCTGGCCGGAACGAAACAGCCACGCACCCCAAGCTCTCTTCCACCCGGGCTGCGAATCCGGAGAATGGGGCCGGAAAGGCGATTTCGGTCAATCGTGTCTTATGACGATCGGCTTCGGCGGCGGCCGATTGCAGCAGCCGTACGGTTCCGGCATCTGTGCACGCAATCACGACCGCGTCCAATGCATGGTGGCGATGGTCGTCGCGGCTTTTGTGCAGTCGCCAGACCGATCGCAGCACGGCGGTCATGCCTCCTGTGACTGCTTCAATGCGCTGCCCCTGCTCGTCCGAACGTCCTCCGTAAAGGAGCGAGAGATACTGCGCGGCGATCACCGAGTTATAGCGTGTGTCATTCAACTGTCGTGAAACAAAGTCATCCGGGACTGCCTCTGCCTGAAAACGACGCAGTTTCTCCGCAGCCGATGTCGATTTGAAGCCTTTGACACGCGTCAGAATCAGATTCCATTCCTCGGTATTCGACGCAAAGGCCTGGCGTGGCAGCAAGTCATACATCCGATTCCGATTGACGTCGCTGCGACACAGTGTCTTGTTGGCAAATGAATTGTCGAGGTATCTCCTCGGGTAGATATGGGCAACATCAAATCGTGGTGTGCTTCCAAACAGGGTCTGCATCGAGATGCCGTCACCCGTAAATGGGCACTCCCACCCGCACTCCTCGGCGAGCAGGATTTTTTCAATGGAGTCTCTCGATTCTCTGGCCCCAGGACACTCTGCAACCAACTTTCTGAGAGCCGCCTCGCGTTGCTTTTGGTTCTTGTCGTTCAACTCGCTGAGTCGCTTGCGTTCGACACGTGAACGCTTCAGGTCACGCGCCAGTTCGATTCGAATCCGGGTCGGCTTACCAAATTGCTGCAAGACCGCGTTGACCACTTTCCGCAACTCTGAGAGAGCTCGATGCACGGCTGGATTGGTCATGTCGGGGATCGCTGTGGAGACAACCGGCAGACGCCGTCGCGGTTTGGTAGGACGACGCACACTGCCGTAAACAGCCTCGACAGCGTTGGCATACGCCAGTCCCTGTCGCATGTGTGGCAACAGCGCTGCAAGAGCCTGGCGCGAATGTCGACAATACCCGGTCTCCAGTCGAATTTCGGCAAGTTGCTCGGCTTCCGAAACGCTCAGGCCCCAACGCTTCTGCAGATGACGAGTGAGCGCGTGTGCCTTCTGAAATGACAGAAGTGCATCGATCAGGGCGTCTTGTTCGCTTTCGGTCCATTTCAGCCAGCGTTGGCCAAGAATCTCGACGATTGGTGTCGCTGTGCGGTTTCCGGGAAGTTCTTTCTCGCTGTGCGATTCGATGGAAAACTTGACAGTTTTTGGAATTGCCAGCAGTTTTTTCGCTGTTGCGGTTGTGAGTTTCGATTTTTCATTCAAGGCAGAAATCAGCTGGTCACGCTGTTCTGGAATGAGTGGTGCCGTCATTCCATCGGCAAATTGAAGTCGGAGATGGTTCACGGTTTGCAGAATTCGAAACTCCTGGGCCGCGAGGCATGCTGCGGGGGCGCGTCGATGCTTCGTTTCGAGACTGCAGCGGCCAATCAACCCCTTCGAAGAGCGCAGCGGGCGTTGATAGAAAATCGCCTTGGCGAGTTCCTGTTTCGCATCATCGGTCAAGCCCAACGATGAGGCTTGTGTCGCCCAGATCTTCGCAAATTCGGCCTGGTACATTTCACGAGCTGTCCAGTTCTTGCGAATTCGCTGTTGGTGAGGGTTGCGTTGACAGAACACCTCGGCCAGGGTGCGTCCACTCAGTTCCTGCGACAACTTTTCGATTGCCTCTTTGATCTCCCCTTGTTCGGTGTCATCCGCTTTTGTTTCCATTTGCTTGGAACCACTGCGAAAACCGCGTCTTTGGGCGAGGTGCAACAAGGCCCGTCCCACATGAAAACGTGGGAGAGGCTGCATGCCAGCGGTCGCACGCAGAGTGTAGACCCAAACCTGTTGGCTGATGTCGTGCCCAACGGGACAATAGACTTCCCTCAGTGCACAATCGAGGTCATCGAGGACCCGGTGTCGAGTTTGACCGTCACCACCAGCACCGGTCGGCAATAGCCCGAGATTTTCGAGGCACCTGGCAACGCGACGGATTCGACACTTGCGCCGAAACGTTTGCCGCCGTTGTTGTCTTGCAGTGCGTCGCGCGGCGGCCCTGGAACTGTCTTTGCCCTTCTCAATCGTCCCATCGACACCCGCCTCAAAGATACGAACGCCGGTTCGCACGATGTCGGTGGGCTGTCCATCGTGTGTCTCAACGACTGCCCAACCAATGGAGGTGGTGCCAATATCAATCCCGAGAACGTATTCTTTGAGGCGTTGCACGTCGAACTCCGAAAGCTTGCATTGCGTTGCCGGACGTTGTAGAGTTTCATCAGTGTATCCGAGCGGCGATTGGCTTGCCTATCACAGTAAGACTTTCGTCCGAAAGGTGGCTTTCATTAGCCGACACCCAACTTCGGTTGCGGTAGCCTTGACGCCCCTCTAGAAGGGGCGTTTTTTATTGGTGCCATCCGGTTGGTGAGTGACGGCTGCACCTTTTTTGTCGAAGTCTTTTTGAGCGGGACCCGAGACTGCTGCGCATCGCACTGCGTCTCAGATTCGAAGTCGTTGTGTCGCTGTCGAGGCATCAGGCCCCGGGCACCACCGGCCGACTCTCCACCACCAGTGTCACCGGCCCATCGTTGACCAGTTCCACCTGCATCTCGGCCTGGAAAATGCCCGTGGCGGTTGAAATTCCCAGTTGACCCACCGCCGCCACGAACTGCTCATACAACGGCTTGGCAACCTCTGGCCGGGCCGCCGCGATGAAGCTCGGCCGACGCCCCTTCTGGCAATCCCCCAGCAGCGTAAACTGGCTCACCACGAGCATCGAGCCCCCCACCTCGGCCAGCCCGAGGTTCATCTTGCCCCCCTCGTCCTCGAAGATCCGCAGCCCGGTCAGCTTTCCCGCCATCCAGGCCACGTCCGCCGACGTGTCGTCGTGCCCCACCCCCAACAGCACCAGCAGCCCGGGGCCAATCTCCCCCACCGTCTCCCCCGCCACAGTCACCCGGGCCCGCCGGACCCGCTGTACAACGGCCCGCATCAGTCGCTCCCCACCCGGTCGGGTCGAAAACCGTGCAGGTCGACCCGCGGCTCCTGCCCCCGCACCAGTTCCCCCACCAGCACCGCCGTGATCGGCGACAACTGCAGCCCCGCCCGATGATGCCCGGTCGCGACAATCAGGTTCTCCAACCCCGGCCAACGCCCCAGATACGGCTGCCCATCGATCGACCGGGGGCGCAACCCCGCCCAGGTCCTCTCCAGTGTCCCCTGCGCCATTGCCGGGACCACCTGCCGGGCCAGCTCGAGCAGCCCGTACACCCCCTCGGCGGTATTCCGGCGGTCGAAGCCGACATCCTCCTCGGTCGACCCGACCAGCACCCGTCCATCCCCCCGCGGCACCAGGTAGCGATGCCCCAGGTTGATGACCCGCCCCAGCGGACAGGGCAACTGGCTCAGCAGCACCATCTGCCCCCGCAGCGGACGAACCCACGGAGCGTTCCCCAACGGGGCCAACAGCCGTTCCGACCACGCCCCGCTCGCCACCACGTACTGCCCCGCCGAGAACCCCCCGGCCGGGGTTTCGACCCGGGTGACACGCCCCCCCTGGCGGACAATCTCCCAGACCGGCGTTCCGGGCAGCAGGGTGACCCCGGCCCCCGCACAGGCCGCCTGCAACGCCTTGACGTGCCGGGGATTGCGCACCTGCCCATGCTCGGGCAGCAGGTAGGCCGACGTGATCCCCGGCCCCAGTGCCGGCTCCAGGCCCCGCGCCTCGGCTGCCGTCAACGGCTGGCACGCGACGCCGGTCGAATGCCAGCGGCGAATTTCGTCGTCGAGTTCCCCCGGCTCTCCGCCAAACCGCACTTCGATCGCCGAGTCACGCCGAAACCCGTTGTCGATCCCCGAGGCCTCACGCAGTGCAGCGGTCCACTCGGGCCACAGCACGTGGCTGTGCGAACGCAGTCGCTCTTCACACGTCTCGGCCTTCGCCGGATTGCCGGGGGGCAGCATCCCCGCCCCCGCCCACGACGACTCCTGGCCGAAGGCCTGCTGGTCGAGCACGGCACACGAGAGGCCGTGGCGAGAAAGTTCCCAGGCGACCGACAGGCCAATCACCCCGCCGCCAATGATCAGGCAATCGTGCACGAAGACCCAGACACGTGAAAGTGGTGTTCCCCCACCCGGAACCCCCAACCCCTGGGGGAACTGTCCCCTCGAGGGGAACCGTTCTCCCAGGGGCCCGGGACCAGCGCGGAAGGCAAGCCGAGAGACCGGAAAACCCCGCCTGAACCCAGGCTATTTTCCCTTCTTGCGGGGGGCGTTGCGGGGACCGGCCGCCCCCGACGCCAGGTACGATGCGGCGACCTTGGCCGCATCTGCGTTATAGACCCCCTTCAGCGATTCGTCGAGCGTTTTTCCCGCCAGCAGGGCCGAGACAAACTGCACGTACTGGGGCTCTCCCTGCCGCAGCATGTAGGCGACCAGCGAATAACCGACCGGACCCAGGTCGGCGGGGGAAAAGGTGCCATCCTTCAGCAGGTCGTCGGGCTTCTGCAGGGTTTGCAGCCGGGCCCCGGCACTCACCCCCAGTTGCCGGTAGTACTCGTTCTTGGCGTCATTGCGGGCGGCAAGAGCCAGGCCCGTTCCCCGCGAGACCCACTCGGGCAGGGTCTTTCCCCCCCGCTGCAGAAACGCCTCGGTCACCTGGGCCAGCACCATCCCCGGTGCCCCCGGGCTGTCGGTCGTGTCGTCGGGAATGTCCATCAGGCAGAGGTAGGCATCCTCCGGATCGCGGATGCGGACGTGCGACTGGATCTCGGGCAGCAGTTCGCGCGCCTCGTTGGTCTGGACGAATTCCGAATAGGTGAAGCGGTCGCTGAAGACAAACACCGCCAGCTTCCCCCGCCACAACGGCGTCTCGCTCGCCTTGAAGATCGAGGCGACCTGTTTCGCGGCATCGTCGCCCCAGGCCGCGTACTGCTTGAGCCGGTCTTCCGAAACATTCCCCAGCACCATCACCTGCTCTCCCTGGGCAATCGTCGATGGGGCTTCCTGGGTGGTCTTCTTCCAGAGGCTGGTGGCCCGTTCGATCCGGCGGTTGACCAGTTCTTCGGGAGAGAGCTTCGCCAGTTCGGCAGCCCGCAGCTCGGCCTCGGTCGGCACCAGGCTGCGCAGCGGAGCCTTCGGATCGGGACCGTCAAACTTGGCCCCTTCTTCGATCCAGACCCGCAGGTTGGTGTGATTGGTCCGGGTGATCAGCGCCTGCCCCTGGGGCATCTTGATCGGATCCTGCTTCCCCACGAGGTGCCACAGCCGGCTGTCTTCGGTATTTCCCGGCAGCACCACCCGTCCACTGCGCCCCCCCTTCATCAGCTTCTCGAACGTCTCCAGCGAAAAACCAGCCCGCGGATTCGCCCCGCTGTGACAGTTCACGCAGAGATTGACCATGAACGGGGCGATGTCCCGCTGGAACGACACCTTTTCGCTGCCGGTGGCCGTGGCGATCGCGACTGGGGTGTTGTCGACCTTGGCGTTGGCGTCGGCGGTCAGTTCCGAGAGGAGGGTGTCTTTGTTCCCGGCGAACTTGGCTCCCCCGGCAATCCAGGTGGCAATCTTGCGGATCTCATCGGGGGCGAGGGCTTTGCCTCCCTTGGGCATGCGGGCTTCCCCCGCCGCGACAAGCCGTCGGGTGAGGATGCTGGCATCGGGATTCCCGGGGACGACCAGTTTGCCGCCGCAGCCAGCCGCGAGGGAGGCGAAGGTGTCGAACTTGAGCCCGCCGCTGGCGGTGTCGTCATGACAGCCGAGGCAGTTCTTGACCAGGATCGGGGCGATTTCCTTCTCGAACGACAGGGCCGCACCAGCCGCGGCGACCCCCTTGGCGGGGGCGTCCCGCCGGGCGAGGGCGGTCTTTTTCAACTCGATCTGCCGCAGCAGGCCGGTGATGAGCTTGTTGTTCTCATCGCCGGCATCTTTGCCGATCTTTTTGAGCTTGGTCTCGGCTTCAGTCAGCAGTTTCTCGGCCTCTTCGTGCTGATCTTTCTTGCCGATCAGGGCCTGGACCTTGCCGAGTTCCTTGCGGATCTCCTCGATCTCTTTTTTCTGATCGGGGGTGAGGGCGGCGTGGGCGGGACGGAGGGAGACCCCGCCAGCCACGAGCAGGAAGGCCAACAGGCCACAGACGAGCAGACGGTGACTCATCACACCACGCCCCTTCGATCGAACCAGCCACTGAAGACAGTCGCCACCACCCGACGCCCCAGCCCGAACCCCGGCCAGACCGTCGTGCACCAGTATTCTAAGGGGGGTACGGGATGGGGGGAAAGGGGGAACAGCGGAGTGTGAACAGACGCACCGGGCCGTTTGAGCGCGATGACGGGACCTTGTTGGGAAGCCGAGCACGGACCGGGTGGCGGGAGGGAGCCGGGTGGAGGTTGAGAACCGGTCTGGACTTGCCAGGGGGCGAATTTCGAAGTTTGCCCCGACGGCAGGTGTCGGCGAGCCGATGAGAGCCCAGCCCGGGGTGCCGTCCGGGGACGTCGACGGTGGTCTGGGACATCCCGATGCGCTCACCTCCGAAGCGACGCGCGGTCTGGGACCACATCGCGGATGACGGGAGCGCGAACCTGTGTGTTCGCCTCCGCTATCCCCTCTGGTCGACTGTCCCAGACGCCTCGCTGTGCGAGGTGTTTCAGACCAATTTGGGGGCAATTCCCAGAGACGTGCCGGCCCCCCCCTAACCCCCCCTGGCGGAGATCGTCCGGCTTTAAGTGCGATGTTTTTGGGGCATTTTGTCGGGATG
>DNUF01000055.1:9670-10041 GCA_003508595.1 Planctomycetaceae bacterium | reverse complement strand
AACATCGTTCATTTGGGGGGACCCCTCTGGAATCGCATAAAGTTCGTCATTCACCTGGAATGCTGTTAACCGGCCCCGTTGAAATCGCAATGTGACTCGAAAACGAAGAGGGGCCGCCCGCCCTTGAAACAGTCGCGTATTGTCCTGCCCGCCCAGCGTCTCCACTTCTCCAGTCAACGGGTCGATCCGAAATTGACGGTGCATGCCGTAAAACTCAGGAATTAATTCCGGGGGACGCAAAGTGTAGAACATCAACCCGGCAAACTGTGTCTCGCCATTAGAGCCTGCGTTTTCGCGAAAATTGTAGAAAAAACCAAACCCCTGGAACTCGTCGGTCTCCATCTGCCAACTCACCTGGCGTAGAGGCTTTT
>DNUF01000055.1:7187-9464 GCA_003508595.1 Planctomycetaceae bacterium | reverse complement strand
TTCTGTGCTCAACCCAAACGGAAGAAATTGCGGGAAGTCCGACTGCAGCAAGAGTGCGTCCCCAGGGGGAATCACCAGAAACTGCCGGAAATCACGACGCCTCGCAAAATCCAACAGTCCTGGCGTAAGCTCCAGATGACCCTGCCACCTTCGCAGGTGGCCTCGCTGGCCGACAGGCTGAATCAACCGCCTCGCCATCTCAGGCAACGGTTCCTCCGCTTCAGTGTCGTTCCTCTCGGCAACCACGACTTTTACTTCCGGAGTTCGTTCCATTTCACCCGTTTCCTGCCCTCGTCGGTTTGCCCCATCCGACCATCGATTCGTCAGACCGACCAATGCCACGCCCCCCAGCATCACCGCGATCCCCGCGGCAACCAACACCCCCCGCCAGTGCCATGGCTGCTTCTCAGCTTCCACGCGCCGTTCAATCTCTTGGCGACCAATGTCGCATCCCGTCTCCAACACCGCACGCAACCTTCGCTCAACATCCCCCGCCGTGATATTCCGCTTCCGGTAATCCTTCTCCAGCATTTCCAGGCAGATCGCCTGCAGCTCCTCGGGAATCTCCTCATTCAACTCCCGTAATGGCTGGGCGCGGATGGCCGTTTGACGCAACCATTGCTGGTGCAATTTCTTCTCGGCCGGTCCCGGCCACCGGCCGGTCAACCACTCGTAGAGCACCACCCCCAACGAGTAGATGTCGCAGCGCCCCTCGGCGATTCCCAATTCGGCCTGCTCGGGGGCCGAGTACGCCCACGTGCCACCTGTCGACAACCCCTCCTGCGCCAACTGGTCTTCGCTGATCGCCAGGCCAAAGTCGGCCAGGTAGACCTGCCCCCTGTCGTCGAGCAGCACGTTCTTCGGCTTGATGTCCCGGTGATAAATCTGGCGCGCGTGCGTGAGCTTCAGGGTCTTCGCCAGATCGGCCACAACCCGGACCGCCTCCCTCCAGTTGCGAGGCTGCCTGGACATCCACCGCTGGAGGTTTCCCCCAGACAGAAACTCGCTGACGAGGTACGGCCAGCCCTGGCAGTCGTCCGCCGCCAGGACACGCACCACCTGGGCCCCCTCCTGTTGGAGCGCCCTCAGCTTTTGACCATCCTCGAAAAATTGCCGGTGATAACAGGTGTTGAGCCATTTCGGCAGCAGCAGCTTGATCGCAACTGTCGAATGAAGGTTCGTATCCCACCCCTTCCATACCTCGCCGAACCCACCGCGATCGAGCCGCTCTTCCAATCGGTAATTCCCCAGCATCATGCCGGGCTGCCAGGGACTCTCAGGGGCTGGAACCTCCTGCACCGGATTGGGATCGAGCTGCGTCGCATCCAGAGTCTGTAGTGCGGGCGTCGCCACCGACCAGTCGGCCTCAGCCTGCGTGTTCGCACGCGCCTGCGGCTGTGTCGTAAACGCCAGGCTGATCGCATCGGAAGCGTCGGGATACCGCTGCCGGTATTCCTCGGCACTCGCCTCTTCCCCCCGTTCACGACGGGCCTGCACTTCAATCCGCAGCAAATTGATCAGGGCCGAAGATCGTTCGGAGGGAGGGAGCCGTTCCAGAAACGAGTCGAGGTCGGGCCGACTGCCGCCTCGCCAATTCTCGGCGAACTCAACACACAGCCTCTCGACAGGGGACTGCACCCGGGTCGGCTCAGGCCGATTCTCGTGCTGATCCCGTTCTGCCATCATCCGCGCCCTTTCGATCGCCTGCTGGTTTACTCTCGCGACTCGTGCCTTGGCATGACAACCCCGGGGGGACCGTCGAAGCGCGGCGACATTTGCTTTTAGCGCAGTCTACGGAGGAGTGAGACAGACTGCAAATTGATTTCGCGGAGCCCGGCCATTTTTCCAGAGGCCAGCCCAGGAGTGTCCGCCGCCAACCGCCACTCCGTCCGAGACAGTCGCCCGAATCCTCCCCACCCCTCACGCTGGCCACTCACGATGACCCGCTACCCGAAACAGACGCCCCAATTGACGCACGCCCGGTCAGAGTGGCAGACTTGAACCAGACCCATTCCCCAGGCCTCCCCTCGCCATGTCTGACCTCAAGTCCCCCGCCCTGCTCTACTTCAAGGGACTGCTGATGCTGGTCTGCGGCGTGCTCGCGGCCGGGCTGCTGGTGGCCCAACTCCCCGACTGGACCAGCGTCGCGCTGCTCGCCATCGCGATCTGGGGCTTCTGCCGGGCCTACTACTTCGCGTTCTATGTCATCCAGCATTACATTGATCCGCAGTACCGGTTCGCCGGGATCGGCTCGTTCGTGCAGTACCTGTGGCGGCG
>DNUF01000055.1:0-6918 GCA_003508595.1 Planctomycetaceae bacterium | reverse complement strand
CCCTTCACCCGCTCCCTCCCCCTCACCCCTTGGCCCGCATGTTGCGAACAGCCCCCCTCTCTCTCGCGGTTGGGATCCTGGTTGGCCTCGCTGGTGCCGCCGTTCCCGTGCAGGCCCAGACCCTCGAAGCCACCCTGCTCAAGGAACCGGTCGAGCGCCTCGTCGAGGCGGCTCAGGCCGAGGGGGACCCCCGCCGGGGGGCGGTGCTGTTTCATCAACCCTACCTCGGCTGCACCCAGTGTCACGCGGCCGGTCAGGGACAAAAGCCCCTCGGCCCCGACCTGACCCGCTGGGAACAACCCCCCACCGTCGCCCACCTCGTGGAGTCGGTGCTGCAGCCCTCGCAGAAGATCCGCCCGGGCTACCAGACGCTGATCCTCGAGCGGACTTCAGGTCAGACACTGACCGGACTGCTGGTCGAAGACCGCACCGAGGCGGTCGTGCTGCGCGATCCCCGCGACGCCGGTCGTGCCGTCACGATCCCCCGCACCGAGATTGCCGAACTGCAGCGCAGCGACCAGTCCCTCATGCCCGCCGGGTTGATGAATGTCCTGGCGAGCCGGCAGCAGTTCCTCGACCTGGTGAGCTACCTGCGCGAGATCGCCGCCGGGGGACCGGCCCGGGCGCTCGAACTGCAGCCCGACCCGGCGCTCTACGCCCCCCCCGCCCTCCCCGAGTACGAGCAGAAACTCGATCACCGCGCCCTCATCGCCGGGTGGAACGAACAGAGCCTCGCCCGGGGTGAGGCGATCTACAACCGGGTCTGCGGCAACTGCCATGGCACCCATGCCCAGCCCGGCTCGCTCCCCACATCCCTCAAGTTCGCCTCGGGAAAATTCAAGAACGGGGCCGAACCGTTCGCGATGTACCAGACCCTCACCCGCGGCTTCGGCCTGATGGCCCCGCAGACCTGGATGGTCCCCCGGCAAAAGTACGACGTCATCCATTACATCCGCGAACGCTACCTGCGCGAGTCGAACCCGTCGCAGTATGTCCCGATCACCGACGACTACCTCGCCAGTCTCCCGGTCGGTGACACCCAGGGTCCCGAGCCGTCGCGGATTGAACCGTGGTCGGCGATGGACTATGGCCCAAGCCTGATCGCCACCTACGAGACCGGAAACAACGCCCGCAACTTCGCCTACAAGGGGATTGCCGTGCGGTTGAACCCCGGCCCGGGTGGCGTCGCCCGCGGAGACCACTTCCTCGTCTTCGACCACGACACGATGCGGGTCGCCGCCGCCTGGAGCCGGCGTCCGGGACAGCCCGGCTTCATCGACTGGCACTCGATCCTGTTTGATGGTCAGCACGGGGTGCATCCCCGGCTCGTGGGGGATGTGCAGTTTGGCAACGGCACCGGCCCCGGCTGGGCCCGCCCCGGAACGACCGACTTTGAAGACCCCCGCTTTCGTGGCCGTGATGGCCGGCCCTATGGCCCGCTCCCCCGCGACTGGGCCCAATACCTCGGCCTCTACCACCATGGCTCGCAGGTGATCTACAGCTACACCGTGGGTGAGACCCCGGTCCTGGAATCGCCCGGGATGGTTGATCTGTCGACCCCGGTGACTGTGACGACCACCACGGAACCGGCCCCCTCCGCCCCAGTCGCCTCCGCCCCAAGCGCCTCGACGGGCGCGGTCGTGACCCGCACGCTGGAACTGGGACCCCGTCGGCAAACCCTGCGCCTGCAGGTGGCCCAGCTCGAGCAACCCTCCCCCGAACTCGCCACGCTCGCCGCGGGCTCTGCTTCGGCAGTGCGATTCGGTCCCCCGCCGGTGGACTCCACCACCGACAAGCCAACCGGTCCCCTGGTTTTCGACGGCGGGCGGTATGTGGAGCTGCCAACCCCTGCCGAGCTCGATCTGTCGCACCAGGACCTCACCGTGCTTGCCTGGATCCAGACGACCGAAGGGGGTTCTCTCTTCTGCCAGACCGCGGCGGGAGAGAAATGGGTGCCGGGTGGAAGGGCTCTCTTCGTCCGCGACGGCAAGCTCTGTTTCGACATGGGCTGGGTCGGGGTGGTCACCTCCCGGCAGACCGTGGCCGACGGAAAGCCCCACGTCGTGGGCTTCACCTGGAACCACAAGACGGGTGACATCGAGCTGGTGATCGACGGCCAGTCCGCCGGGACCGGGACACTCAAGGGGAACCAGGCGATTGCCGAGCCCCTCACCCGGTTCGGCATGACGGCCGGTGACTTCCCGGCCCCCCGGAGTGAGTGGAAGGGGGAACTGCGTCGATTGACCGCCTGGTCGGGACGACTGCCCGCGGCCACGATCCGCGATCTGTCGCAACAACTGCGTGAGGCCCCCGCGAAGTTTCAGCCGACCGCGCCGGCGGCGGTCGCCAACTGGCAACTCTCGGGGTCCGGGGGAGACCATCTGACCAGCACGGGGAAGATTCGGGCCACCGGTCGGGTGCTCGGCAGTGCCTCACCCGCAACGACGGGAGCCCGGGCGGTGCTGGCCGGAATCTCTCCCGCCATCCCGGGCCTGGACTGGGAGGTGCTCGACAATCGTCTTGTCCTGATGATTCCGGCTGGCGACGACCCGGTGCGAACGACACTGTGGACCACGGTCGCCCCCGACACCGACCCACGAGACCTCGTCGCGCGAATCGCGGCGGAATGCCCCGGGGAAGAGCTGACAACACGGCTGCACGGCGGCCCGGCCCGCTGGCCGGGTCGCCTGCCGGTGCCCGTCCGCAGAGGTGCCGACACCGGTCCGCTGGCGGTCGATGAACTGACGCTGCCGAACGCCAACCCGTGGCTCGCCCAGGTGCGTCCCACCGGGCTCGATTTCCATCCCGATGGCGACCGCCTGGCTGTCTGCACGTGGGATGGCGATGTCTGGCTGGTACGGGGATTGTCGAAGCTCGACGCACCGTCGGCAGAGGGGACGACCGAGGCTGTTCTCGAATGGCAGCGGATTGCCTCGGGGCTGTTCCAGCCGCTGGGGCTGAAGTACGTCGACGGCAAGATCCACCTCACCTGCCGGGACCAACTGGTCGTGCTGCATGACCTCAATGGCGACGACGAGACCGACTACTACCAGTGCCTCAACAACGATCACCAGGTGACCGAGCACTTCCATGAATTCGCCATGGGATTGCAGACCGATGACGAGGGGAACTTCTATTACGCCAAGTCGGCCCGGCATGCGTTGCCGGCGCTCGTTCCCCATCACGGCACCCTGCTGAAGGTGTCGCCCGACGGACAGCGGACAGAGATCCTGGCGACCGGATTTCGCGCGGCCAACGGCGTCTGTCTGAATCCCGACAAGTCGTTCATCGTCACCGACCAGGAAGGGCACTGGAATCCCAAGAACCGGATCAACCGGGTGGAGCCGGGGAAGTTCTACGGGAACATGTACGGCTACCACGACGTGACCGATTCGTCCGACAGCGCGATGGAACCGCCGCTCTGCTGGATCACAAACGCCTTCGACCGCTCGCCCGCCGAATTGCTGTGGGTCACCAGCCCGCGGTGGCGGGGGTTGCAGGGGCGGTTGCTGAATTTCAGCTATGGCTACGGGAAGATTTTTGTGGTGCCTCACGAAAACCTCGACGGGACCTGGCAGGGGGGAATGGTCGAACTGCCGTTGCCGGTGTTTCCCACCGGTTTGATCCGGGGACGGTTCTCTCCATTCGACGGCCAGCTGTACGCCTGCGGGATGTTTGCGTGGGCCGGCAGTGCGACACAGCCGGGGGGGCTGTACCGGGTCCGACGGACCGAACAGCCGTTGTTGGTCCCGGTCGAACTGCACGCCACCGGCACGGGGCTGCGTCTGACCTTCAGCGACGACCTTGACCCCGACTCGCTGCGCGACGAGGGGAGCTGGGCGGTGAAGGTGTGGGGGTTGAAACGGTCGGCGAATTACGGATCCGAGCACGTCAACGAGCATCGGCTCGACGTGACGGGGGCGACGCTCGAGGCTGACGGCCGCACGGTGCGTCTCGATCTCGACCGCTTCGAGCCCACCTGGGGGATGGAAGTGCGGTACAGCCTGCGGAGCAAGACCGGCAGCCCGGTCCGCGGCGTGCTGCACAACACGGTGCATCGACTGCCGGGGAAGTGAGTGCCGCAGCACGTGGCGCGACGGCTGATCGGGACCGGATTCGAGGCCACACGACAACGGCCCTCAGAGTCATTGCCAGCGAGGGGCAGCCACCCTGTGTCGACCGATCCCGCCGTTGATCGCTCTGTGTCACCTGGGAGTCCACCGTCTGGATTGTTGAGCGACTGATTTCGCGCCTGAAGCGATACCCAGATTTTTTGCATGTGACACGCATCATTTTGAAATCCAGCGCCGCAACTCCCTGAGGTGGGTCATCGGTTCCCTGCGCATCGCGATCGGAAGAAGGTCGGGACAGCCGCTTGGGAAAAGGCTTCTGGCGACGACATTGCACAGGAACCGATGGACTCACAACAAATCGCACCGCGTGAATGCACGACCTCCATCGGTCAAAGTTCGGGACCCGTTGCATGACCACACTCATCAAAACTTCAATTTCCCAGTCTTGCTTTTAGGAAACCGAAATTGTAGTAGTGTTTCTTAGTAAGACATCAGGCATTCTCTGACCGAGTGCCGGACAGATTAAGACACCTCATGGCGGGGTGTTGCGAAATTTTTGTTGACGGGTGGCCAGTTGCCTTTGCCAACTCGCCCGATCTACTCGTTTCAACCAGCCTTTCCTACTCACGCTCAAAGGAACGTTCCATGAACTTTCAGTCTTGGAGCAGCTTGGTCGGACGTCTGTTTTTTCGGGCCCGTGTGAAGTCGGTGCTCCGCCGCAGGCAGGTGCTGCGGACCCGCCGCTGGTCGCGGTCGCAGGTCGCCGAGGCGCTCGAGTCGCGGTCACTGCTGGCGGTGACCACCAACATTGTGGGTACGACGCTGCAGGTCCGTCTCAGTGCCGCCAACGACCAGGCCTGGATCTCGTACTCCGCGGCCACGCCCAGTACCTCGACCAGCATCCGGGTGGGGACCAACAGCACCTCCAGTGGCCTCACGAATGTGGCTGTCGTGGGCAGTTCCAGCAATATCAATCGCATCGAGGTGGTCGACTTCAGCAACAGTGGGGCGGGGGGCGCGTCGGACCAGCGGGTGTATTTTGGCGGCAGCAACCCGATTTCGGGGACGGGCACCGCGAATCAGGGGCTGACCGGCGGGGTCTCCGTCACCGGCATCGAAACCATTGACGTGGGCCGGTTGATCCGGGGGGGCGGCACGAACACGGCCCCGACACCGGCCACGGTCACCGGAAATGCTGGTTTTGTGAATCTGGCCTACACCTCGACCAACGTGGCAACCGCCACCCGGTTGCAACAAGCGATTGACTTCGCCGCCGCCAATGCCACGGTCAGTCTTCCGACCGGCCAGTTCAACCAGTCGATGACCATCGACAAGCGGTTGCTCATCGACGGCGTTGGCAGCTCGGTTCCCACGAGCACCACCGGCACCCGCATCAACGTCGCCAGCGGGACGGCCGTCACGCTGGGGACCAATGCCGACAGCGCCGTCCTGCAGGAGCTGCGCATCGCGGGAAGCGTGGTGAACAACACCGTGGGCGTGGGACTGCAGTCGGGGGCGCAGGTGGACAGTGTGACGCTGGTGAACATCGCCCTGGCGTCGCACGGCACGGGGCTGCTGATTCCGGCGACAACCGGGGCGGCCGGTTTGACGGTCACCAACAGCCAGTTTACCGGCAATGACCGCGCGATCGCGGCGTACGCCAACACGTCCATTTCGACCAATGAGACCGGGCTGACGGGGGCCGCCCTGACGCAAAACAGCTTCACCAGCAACGCCCGCGGTCTGCTGTTTGAAAAACTGAGTGCTTCGTCGATCGTGAATAGCACGCTGACGGGGAATGGATCTGATTTTACCTCGTCGTATGGAATCAATCTCGATCTGAAAAATGGCACCTTCGCCGCCAACACCATTGCTGCCAATACATTTCTGAACAACGGCACGGGGGATGTCGAAGGGGCCGCCGTGCGCGTGGCGACGACCTCGGCCACGCTGGCCGGACTGACATTCGCCTCCAACACCATCAATTCGGATGCCAACACCGCCTTCTGGGGGCTGGTGACCGAGGGGACCCTCCCCACCATCAGTCTCGGTGGCAATACGTTTTCCGCCAACCTGCAGGGGTATGTGCTGAATCGGGGAACCGGCACCATCACCGCCGATGGCGCGGTCCTGGGGGGCACAACGATCGGGGGATCGACCACCAACACGCAGTTCTTCACGGTCGCCGACAAAATCGTCGACGCGATTGATGTCTCCGGTTATGGGCCTATGGTGCTGAAGGCGGGGCAACAGTTCGTCACTCCCAACAGCTACTACATCGACGGCGGGAGCGACACGGCGAGCGTGCAGCGGGCGGTCGATCTCGCCAGCGCAGGGAACACGATCAACGTGCAGAGTGGCGCCTATGGCGACGGGGCCGTCTCGGTGAATCCCGACAACCTGACAGTGGACGTCGAGGCGGGAATCTCGGGGTTCAGCCTGCAGTTGGCCGCGGCCAACACCATCACGCTCGCCGGCGCGGGCAACCTCGATGTGGTGGGGAACGCCAACGCCAACACCATCACCGGCAATGCCGGCAACAACGTGGTGACTCCCGGTGCCGGGGCGGATTCGGTCAATCTGGGGGGCGGAGACGATACCCTGGTGTGGGGCAGTCTGGCAGAGGCGACCGGGGACACGCTGGATGGGGGGACGGGCTCGAACCAGATCCTGTTCGCCAGCACGACCAATGGCGAGACCGTGGTCCTGGGCGCTTCCGTGACCAATTTTGCGACCGCGAAGACCGCCGATGCCTCCGGGAGCACCTCGGGAACGGCAAATCTGGGTCTGGATGCCTCGGCCCAGACCGGGGCGATGGACCTGACCGGGAACGACGGAGCGAACA
>DNUF01000143.1:1675-3764 GCA_003508595.1 Planctomycetaceae bacterium | reverse complement strand
CTTGCGGGTGTTGCGCATGGCTTATGCTGCCGGTCTCTCACTGAATCCAGACGCTGCGGCGGGCCTGGTCGAATTGACCGCGGATCTTTCCCGGCAATTGGGAGGAGGAACACCCGACCTGGCGCTGCTCTTCGTGGGGGGCGCGCACGCGGGCAAATTGCCGCAAATCCAGGGGGAACTGGCTGCGGCACTTCCCAACACGATTCTGCTGACCTGCACCGGCGAATCGATCGCCGCGGGGGCGAAAGAGATAGAAGAGGGCCCGTCCCTCGCCCTGTGGGGGGCGATTCTGCCTGGGGCGAAGATCCACCCTTTTCATGCCATCTTTCAGAACACTCCCGATGGCATCGTCTGCCATGGACTTCCCGAACCCCCCGATGATCAGTCGGACCTGCGGGCGATTCTGCTGCTGGCCGACCCGGTGTCATGCCCCATCCAGGACCTGATCGACCGGCTTGAAGATGATTTTCCCGGCATTCCACTGCTGGGGGGGATGGCCAGCTTCTGGCAGAACCCGCGCGATCCCAAACTGGGGCTGAATGCCAGTGCTGTGCCGCGCGGTGCCGTCGGGGTTCTGCTGCAGGGGGGGCCGCTGGTGCGGGCCTTGGTCTCACAGGGCTGCCGTCCCATTGGTGAGGCCTTTGTGGTCACCAAGGCCGAAGGGAACCTGGTGCATGACCTGGGAGGTCGGGCCGCGCTGACCCGCCTCGAGCAGACATACGCGGGGCTGTCGGAAAAAGACCGGTTGCTGCTGCGCGATGGGCTGCACCTCGGGATTGCGATGACCGAGTACCGCGAGCAGTTTGGCCGGGGGGACTTTCTGATTTCGCAGGTGATTTCCGCCGACAAGGAGACCGGGGCGCTGGCGATTGGAAACCACGTGCGGACTGGGCAGACGGTTCAGTTTCACGTGCGCGATGCCGAAACCGCCCACCAGGATCTCCACGACCTGCTGACACACCTGCAGGCGACCCGTCCGGCCGGGGGTGGGGCGCTGCTCTTCAGTTGCAATGGCCGGGGGACCCGAATGTTCTCGCGCGAGCATCACGATGCGGCGCTGGTGCAGTCGATTTGCGGGCCACTGCCCCTCGCGGGGTTTTTCGCCCGGGGCGAGCTGGGGCCGGTCGGTCGCCGCAATTTCATCCACGGGTTCACCGCCAGCCTCGCGCTGTTTGACGAGGTTTGACGCCCGCCCGGGGGAATTGTCATATTGAATTTCGTTGATCCACCGGGGCCATCCACCATCAGGCCCGGAGTGCCATCGAACTGGCCGGGAGCAACGCCGATGGTCCGGTTCTGATTCTTCCACGAGCGTTTGTGCCATGCCGCTGCCGCGTCTGCGCCCTGCTTCGTCCCGGCGTTCCCTTCCCCATTTTCTCGTGGCTGCGGGTCTCTTCCCGTTGGCCATCGCCCTGGCATTGTGGGCGATGGCGGGATCTGTCGGCCGGGCTTGGGGGGCGGTCCCCCAGGCGGCCGCCGATGAGGAGGATTACAGCCAGGAACTCCCCCGCATTCCCCCCACATCGCCGGCGGATGCGCTGAAGACCTTTCGCACGCTTCCGGGGTTCACGGTGGAGCAGGTCGCTGCCGAACCGCTGCTGCATTCGCCAGTCGCCGTCGCCTACGACGGTGTGGGGCGGGCCTACGTGGTCGAGATGATCGACTATTCGGAACAGGACAAGGACTTTCTCGGGGCGGTCCGGCTGCTGGAAGATCTCAATGGCGACGGGGTGTTCGACAAGAGCACCCTGTTTGCCGACAAGCTCTCGTGGCCCACGGCCATCGCCTGCTACGACGGCGGTGTTTTTGTGGGGGCCGCCCCCGATATTTTCTATCTCAAGGACAGCAACGGCGACGGGCAGGCCGACCGCCGCGAGGTGGTCTTCACCGGATTTGGCCGCAGCAACGTGCAGGGGTTGTTCAACAGTTTTCACTGGGGGCTCGACAACCGCATCCATGGAGCGGTCTCCAGTTCGGGGGCCCAGGTGAAGCGTCCTGGCGACGAGTCGGCTCCGGTGGTCAGTCTCAACGGCCGCGACTTCTCGTTTGATCCGCGCCAGCTCGACATTCGCCCCGAAAGTGGCGGAGC
>DNUF01000143.1:0-1364 GCA_003508595.1 Planctomycetaceae bacterium | reverse complement strand
CTGTCGGCTCCCGGTCCGCGAGTCAGCATCGCCGCCGACGGCCCGCAGGCCGAGGTCTTCCGGATCAGCCCGGTCGAACCGTGGCGCATTGTCCGCACCCGGTTGCGGGTCTCCGGAAAGGTCCCCGGTCTGGTGGAGGGAGGTGGCCGGCCGGCGGGTTACTTCACGGGGGCCACCGGTGCCACCCTGTACCGGGGAGACGCCTGGCCCGCCGAGTACCGCGGTCAGGCCTTCATTGGGGATGTGGGGAGCAATATTGTGCACCGCAAGGTGCTCAAGCCCCAGGGGGTCGGCCTCGTGGCCGAGCGAGTTGACGACAGGGTCGAATTCCTGGCCTCGACCGACACCTGGTTCCGCCCTGCCCAGTTCGTCAACGCACCGGACGGCTGCCTGCATGTGATCGACGTCTGTCGCGAGACGATCGAGCACCCTGCCAGCCTCCCCCCGATGATCAAGAAACACCTCGACCTCACCAGTGGTCGCGATCGGGGGCGGCTGTACCGCGTCCGTCCCGAGGGATATCAGCAGCCCAACATCCCCAGCCTTGCCGAATTGAAAAGTGCCGAGCTGGTCCCCTACTTGGCGCATCGGAATGCCTGGCACCGCATCACAGCGCAGCGGCTGTTGTGGGAACGGACCGACCGGTCGGTGGCCCCCGCCATTGCGGCGCTTGCACGCGAGGCGAAGCTTCCTGAGGGACGCCTCCACGCCCTCTGCACGCTGGCGGGACTCGGGCTGCTGGGCAGCGGGAATCTCCTCCCGGCACTGGCGGACGAGAATCCCGGGGTCCGCCGCAATGCCGTGCGGTTGTCCGAACCGCTGCTGGCAGATTCTGTGGAATTGCGGCAAAAAATTGCGGCGCTGGCATCCGACGATGATCCGCTTGTGCGTTACCAACTCGCCTTCACGCTGGGGGAATTCGCGGTGGATTCCCGGTTCGACGGACTGGTCCGCTTGCTGGCCCGCGATGGTTCCGACCGGTGGGTCCGGCTGGCCTGCCTCTCGTCACTTTCGGAGGGGGCGGGTGATGTGCTGACCCGGCTGGTGGACGATGGGGTGTTCCTCAAGGGGCCTGCTGCCGGGCCCGTGTTGACCGAGTTGACCCAGTTGATTGGCACCCAGGCGCGCCCGGGAGATGTCTCGGCCGTACTGACGGCTCTGGAAAAGATCCCGGCGGAATCGAAGGGACTGGCGGGGCAGTTGGTGGCGACACTCAGTGAGGCCCTGGGGAAGGCCAACAGCCCGCTGCGCGACCGCATCACGGCTGATGCCGGCCGGGCGAAGGAACTGCTGGGGGAACTGCTGCAAAACGCCCGCACGGTCGCGGCCGACCCGACCCGTCCCGAACTCGAGCGGGCTGAGGC
>DNUF01000026.1:6761-15437 GCA_003508595.1 Planctomycetaceae bacterium | reverse complement strand
TGATGGTCGAAGGTTGGCCGGCGTCTTGGCCAGCTTCGTCGTAAAGTCTTACAGCAAAAGCGGCAGTGCCATTCAGTCCTGACACCTTTTAGCACAGCACCCTCACAAACTCTCCCAGAATTCTGAGGTCACCGGAGTCTTCGGGACGGAGGGTGATGGGGGCGTAGTCGGGGTTGATCGCCTGCAGTTGGATCTGCTGGTGTTGCCAGCCCTCTGGGGTGACTTCCTGCTGCGAATGGTACCGCTTGATTGTGAAACGGCCCCCCAGTTCGTCAGATTCCGCGGTGCGCAGTTGGACCAGCAGCAGACGGCCTTCGCGGCTGCCGGCCGGGCAGGGACGAAAGACACACCATGAGCCGTCCGGGATCCGAGGTTCCATCGAACGACCAGTCACCCGCCCCACAAACATTCCCGGCTTGAGCGTTACCCCCGAGACTCGCACCCAACCCTGTTCCTCCGGTTGCTGCTCGCCGCTCCAGAAGCCCGCACTGGCCGACAAATCCCTTACCGGCAGATAGTCCTGATACCGGCGCGCTGCGGCAATCGTCCGACGAAAACCGGCCGGCCACGACGGCATCTCGGCTGGCTTCGCCTGAACGGTGGCCGGCAACGCCGTCTGCTGCTGAACCGGTTGAGCCGACCATTGTCCGTCCCGGTGGACGAAATGGACCTGAAACGCCGTCCCGGGCAGTCCGGCGTCAGGGCCGAACCAGCCACGCAGCAGCTCCCCCAACTGGTTTCGGGTAGACCCCTCGGGACTGGCCACGTTGCAGGCGACCTGGACCAGCTTGAACACCCACCGCTGGCCGTTTGGCAACTGCACCACCGTCGGCCCGACAGGACGATCTGGCTGTTGTTTGAGGGTTGGCAAAAACAGGATCGGGCGACCGTTGGCGTGGGACACAGTGCCGGTGAAACTCTGCTGAATGGCCTGGTTAACCGCGAGAGTGTCGGTCTGACGGCGACGGCCATAATCCGTCAGTCGCCAGTCCACCAACTCCTGTGTCAACGCCTCGAAATCTTCGACCTGCTGTGGCGGAATGGTGAAGGCCAGGCGAAAGGTGTCGCCGTCCTGCCGGAACCAGCGCCGCCCATCCTGCTGGTCCAGCCAGCGGCTGATGGGCCAGCGCGTCCACCATGCCACAAAGGCGTCGTCTGAGGCTGTCTGGGCATCAATCGCAGTTCCCGGCCCCGTCAAATCGCTGCGCAGTGCCTGGTGCTGCAACAGAAAATGACGGCAGGCAAGGCTGAGCGGACCGATTTCCAGCCCCCCCATCAACGCTCCGCGATCGAGCAGCACCTGCAGCACGACCATCTTGTAGGATCGATTCAGGGAGGTGGTTTCCAGCATGCGGAACCAGTCGGCAAACTGGCGGAGACAGTCGGACTGAGTCTCGGTCAGGTCCCCCTCAGAGCCGACAAACTCAAACCAGCTGCCACTGCTGGCCGCCAGGACTCGCGGACGATACCCCTGCCGGACAATCTCGGCAGCGGTCGGTCGTTGCTGCTGTTCGTCGCGCAGTCGCCGGTAGGCGTCCACCGCCGCCGCAGCGCCTGTCGGCAGCAGTTCTCTCAGCACATCCTGGACCTGCAGGTCGAGGTCCAGCAGACAGCCGGGGGGCAGTTGGGGCGGCTGACCGGACAGGACCTGTCGCAGTTGCTGCCACGTGCCAGTCTCGGGACCGAGCGCCAGCAGGTGCAGCAGCCGATGTGCGAAGACTCGGTGGTTCCCCACAAAGTCGAGGACCAGCAGCCGAGTCTTCCCCGGACTGGCTCGCAGCCCGCGTCCCAGTTGCTGCAGAAACAGGACTCGCGATTCTGTCGGACGCAACATGATGATGCGATCAACGGCCGGCAGGTCGAGACCTTCGTTGAATAGATCGACCGCGCACAGGCACTGCAGGCGGGCGGAACGCAGGGCGGCGAGGGATTCGCTGAGGGAATCGGAACCACTGCCAGAAAACACGGCGGCCGCCGTGAGGCCTCGCTTCCGCAGCCAGTCCCGGGTGTACAGGGCGTGTCGTTGTGAGACGCAGAAGACGATCGTGCGGTCGGCGGGGTGCTGCTGCATCGCCTGCCAGAGCCGTTCCATGCGGGGGCTTTGCGAAACCTCTCGCTCGAGCTGTGTGGGGTCAAAGCGACCGTTGCGCCAGGGAATATTCTGAAAATTGACAGTATCGCGGATTCCAACGTAGTGGAACGGGACCAGGGCCTCTTCTTCGATGCCGTCGCCGATGGAGGCGTGGCAGGCGAGGTTGTCATCGAACAGGCTGGCGACATCGATCCCGTCGCTGCGTTCGGGGGTGGCGGTGAGTCCCAGCGTGAACCCCGCCTGCAGCCGGGCCAGCATCCGTCGCCAGGTGGGAGCGTGGGCGTGGTGAACTTCGTCAATGATGGCGTAGTCGAAGTGGTGGGACTCCAGCAATTCCAGTCCGGCGGGTCGGGCCAGTTTCTGGACGGAGGCGATGACCAGTGAGCCGTGGAGCTCGCTGCGATCAGCGAGGTACCACGTGGTGTCGGCCGGTCCGAAGACCGGATCGAGGACTGCGGTGAGGGCCGCTTCGGCCTGTGCGAGGATCTGGGCCCGGTGGGCGACGACGAGGATGCTGGGACGCCTGCCAAGCTGTTGTCCGAGTTGCAGGGCGTCGAGGGCGGCGAGCATGGTTTTTCCCATGCCGGTGGCGACCGCGACGAGAGCCCGCTGGTAGCCCAACTGCCGCAGGGCGGTGAGGCTGGCGAGGGCTTTGGCCTGCCATTTGCGGGGTTCGATCAGCGTGGATGAGACGGGGTCTTCAGCAAACAGGCTGGCGACGGTGGCGTGCTCGCGGACCCATGCCTCATAGTCGTGAATCAGGGAATCGGAGAGTGGCTGTGACAGGTGCCAGAGCTTGGAGAATTCGCGGCCGAAGCGTGCGGCGGCTTCGGGAGCGGTTTGTGCGGATGTCAGCAGGTTCCATTCGATCCCGGATTCCAGCGCGGGTCGCGAAAGATTGCTGGAACCGACGATGAGGCTGACATCGGCGGGTTCCTGGATGTACCACGCTTTGGGGTGGAAAGAAGTGATGCCGGAGGGCAACTGGGCGGTGTGCAGGAGTCGGACCTGCAGCGCACCGGGGGCATCTTCGGGAGTGAGCTGCTGCCATGCGAGCAGTAACCGGAGAGCGCGGGGATCGGAAATACCGAGGTAATCGCTGACGAGGATGCGGATGCACGCCTTGCGGTCCACGGCAGCGAGGATCTGTTCGGCGATGACATCGAGTCCCGAGCGCTGGACGAAGCTGGAGAGGACATCGATGTGCGTGGCCGCCTGGAGTCGGTGCGTGAGCAGATCCCAGAGCCGTGAGTCGGGGCCTCCGGTGGAGAGGATGGGTGGTGCGGGGTGCGGGACAGTTGGGGATGGAGGTGCGAGGTAGTTGGCGAGGTGAGGGATGACGTGTCGCACGCCGCCACGGGGGTCCGGGACATCGCCGTGGTAGCGGGGGATGATATGGACATGGAGGTGGGGGATGGTTTGCCCGGAGGCGGCCCCGCAGTTGAAGCCGACGTTGTATCCGTCCGGTGTGGGCTGGAGTGTTTTATGAAGGATTTTCTGAACGGTGTTGATGAGCTGCAGGATGGCGTGTTGTTCGTCTGGGGAGGCGTCAAACCATGTGGGGACGACCCGGCGCGTGATCACAAGGGAATGTCCGGGTGATACCGGGAAACTGTCAAAGAGGGCGAACGCCAGTTCGTTGGCGGCTATGTACTGCGACGGAGGGATGGCGAGGAAGGGGGAGGACATGCCGTTTTTCGTGGGCCGGTTGCAGTGCGCCGTAGTCGTTTCAATGGGGAGGGTTGTGCGTCTTCAGTTTTCTGGATGGGGGGAGCCCCAAAGACAAGGGGTTTGTGTCAATTTGTGATTGTGTCGGCTTGGCGGCGATTTGTGAACGACGGAATCCATCAAAGTGATGTTGGGTGATGAGTTGGGGCCCCCTGGCATCGCAACGCCTGTTTCTGCGAATCGGACCCAGATCGCCGCCTCCCGGCGTGTCCCCCCCTTCGGGCCGGATGGTCGCAAACGATCAAGTGCAGTGTCTCACACTGATGGAATCTTACCCAAACAGGCTCGTGCACGCTCGACGGTGTCGCGTGAGGCGGGGTGTCTGGAGTGCCTTGTGAAGGAGTTTCGCTTTGCATTCCTCCCGGACGACAGCCCGGGGGTTGGGAACGGGGGGCGTCATTGTCGATTCCGGGGATCCCCTTCGCCACGAAGCAATTGTGCCAGATCCCAACACAGCGCCGCGTACAGCCCAGCGCCACCAGCATGTCCTTGTTCTCTCTCTATTCTCCGGCGGCGAGGATGATCTTCGCACGCGGCAGGAATCGTGCGCGAAACGCGGTGTCCACGCGACCATTGTCAGTGTCGCCCGGTTCTGTCCCCCGCAGCGGCGGTCCAGCAATTTGACGTGATCTTCGCAGGCCGCGAAACTGACGTGACGGAGTTCCGCCTGTGCGCTGCACCTCCCGGCAGCCGAGCGTGGTACTTGTCTAGCTGATCCAACCGTTTGTCATGCCCTCGACTCCACCCATCCACTGCCTCGCCCTGTCGACCCTGGTTGTTCGCGAGTACGACGAGGCCATTCGGTTTTTTGTTGACCAGCTGGGGTTTCGCCTCTTGGAAGACACTCCGCTGGAGCCCGGGAAGCGCTGGGTGGTGGTGGCGCCAGAGCCAGGTGCGGGAGGATTGCTGCTGGCCCGGGCAGTGGGGCCACAGCAGGAGCGGGCGATCGGGCAGCAAGCCGGTGGACGGGTCGCCTTCTTTCTGACAACGACCGATTTCGAGTCTTCCTATCGGCTCTTGCGGGAGCGTGGGGTCCAATTCTGTGAAACGCCGCGTCACGAAGCGTACGGCACGGTTGCCGTCTTTCTCGATCTCTACGGCAACTGCTGGGACCTGATTCAGCCGCATCGGTAAACCGGAGCGTCAATCCCGCAGATCGCAGCTCGCAGCATTTGCTCGCCGATAGAGATTTCCTCCACAGTGTGTCATGGCCGGGGAGACTGACGGCACGGACCGATCGCGTTCGCGAGGAATCAGCACGGCCAATCGGCGATCTGATCGCCTGCGGAGACTCCGCCCGGATGCGGCCCAAGTCTCGCGGGGTCGAGGGCGCCACGGCCCTCGTTCGAATGAGTCGAATGAGACTCGTCATCCCGTTGGAGCGGGGGATGACAACGCACCTGCTGCCTGCCGCAGGAGGTGTTGTTGACAGTCCTCTTCGAGTGAAAGACAGAAGAATTCGTATCCGGTTGCTGGAGGATAAGTCCACTCGTAATTGGTGCGTGTTCTGTCAGCGTCTCATGGCAGGGGCACCGCAGACCAAGGTCAACGTTTGTTGGTTTTGTCCGTTCAATGCGCGTCAGGTTGCATGGACGATCCAGAGTTCTACCCGCACGAATGAGGCGGCACCGCAGCAGAGGCCAGTCCGCTTCCCGACAGCGGATGGCCCAACCGGGCTTCCTCATCAACCGCTCCGGGTCGCTCTCCTCAGCAGTGCCCGCACCGGGGCTCCGTCGGCTCCTGGGATCAGCATCGGCAGGGCCAGCATGTCGTAGAGGCCGGGAGGGACCTGCGTGAAGACCAAAATTAGTCCTGATACCCTAGAACACAGTCGTGCATCTGAAGAAGAAAGGACGGGCCATGCCCGTGAAAGACAGTCTGATTGCAGCATCCGCCCTGCAGCACCAGTTGACCATCGTGACCCGCAACGTCCGCGACTTCCAGAATAGCGGAGTTCCGCTGATCAATCTGTTCGAATCGTCAGCCCTGCCCGGGAAGGGAAACGGTGGGGAAGAGAAACGGTGTCAGCACAGTTTTGGGAGAGTTGATCGCGAAGACCCAAAACCGAGTCCTGACACCCAGTCTCCGCTCTCAAGGACTTGGTTGGGCTAAGGTACTCTCCCGACTGGTCACGTGGTCTCACCTGTCCCCCGCGCGCTTCGCTCAGAATATGACGGTCCGTATGGAATCCCTGCGCCCCCCCTTCGCATAGTACTCCAAAGTGACTTGACACCTCCCGCTGGTCGACAAGTAACATTTGTCCAGAGTTTCCCCGACCGCCGACAGCTGGGGGAAGGGTGCGGCACTGGGGTGCGAACTGGCGGAGCACCACCGGCACATTCATGGAATGACACATGCCCTTGGCTGAGGGAGAACGTGACAAGGGCCTGGAGAGGCCGCGTGTGCATGTGCACGCCACCTGCTGGAACGAAGAACGGATGCTGCCATTCTTCCTGCGCCACTACGAGCCGCTCGCCGAGCGGATCTTCATCTACGACGACGGTTCGACAGATCGTTCTCTCGAGATTCTTCAGCAATGCCCCAAGGTCACGATTGAGCCGATCCAATCCGCTGGCGATTCCTATGTGGAGGCACTGCAGCAACTTTACAACTCCTGCTGGAAGCGCAGCCGGGGGGCTGCCGACTGGGTGATCGTCTGCAATGTGGACGAGCACTTTCACCACCCGACAGGCCTGGCGAATTACCTCGCAGCCTGCCAGCAGACGGGCGTGACCATCATTCCCAGCCACGGCTACCAGATGGTGTCGCTGCGATTTCCACCCGCCGGAGTGCAGTTGTCGCAGACGGTCCGACGCGGCAAGAGCTCTTCGGAGCATCGAAAAACGGTGATCTTTTCCCCCGATGCGATCGAAGCGACGAATTTTGGTGTCGGCCGCCATGTCACCACCCCGGCGGGGCGGGTGGTGCTGCCAGAGACCTGTGAAATCTGCCTGTTGCACTACAAATACCTCGGCTTTCCCTATCTCCGAGACCGCACTGCCGAGCTGGAATCTCGCCGACGGCCGCGGGACCGTGCCCAGGGCTATGGCTTTCAGTATTCCCGGGGCCAGCTGAACATGGTGTGTCATTTCATTCATCTGCTGTTGGTTTCCCGAACGGTTGTTTCGGCTGGAGGTGGGAGGTGAGTCTCGCGTCGCGTATTCACGGTGTGGTGGTGGCTCCTTTGAAGCTTCTGCCCAATGCCCGCGGCCGGCTGATGGAGATCGCGCGCCGGGATGATCCCGAGGTGATTGATTTCGCACAGGTCTACCTCACCTCCACCTACCCCGGTGTGGTGAAGGCGTGGTACCGCCACCATCACCAGGTCGATCAGATCGCATCCCTCAGCGGCCTGGTCAGGCTGGTGTTGTACGACGGACGGGAAGACTCCCCCACCTTCCGTGTGGTTCAGGAAATCTACCTGGGCGAACTCGCCCCGCGCCTGGTCCGAATTCCCCCCGGGGTCTGGCATGGCTTTCAGGCCGTCGGCACTGCGGAAGCCTTTCTGCTCCATCTGAATTCCCGGGCATTCGATCCGGACCACCCAGATGAAGATCGGCTTGATGCCCATGATCCTCAGATTCCCTTTGCGTGGTGAGGTGCGATGAATTCCCCCTTCCGCTTCACCCTGATGACCAACGACCTCCAGTTGGCGGCGCAGGCGGACCGGGCGGGTGTTGACCGGATCGGCATCGACCTGGACCGGATTGGCAAGCTGGAGCGGCAACCCGCCGGCTATCGGATTTCGCAGCATTCGCTCGCCGATCTGGAACGCCTCCGCAACGTGGTGCAGCCGGGCAGATTGTTTGCCCGCACCGATCCCATTCACGCAGAGTCCCCACGGCAGATTGACGATCTGATCGCCTGTGGTGTCTCCACCCTCATGCTGCCCATGTTCCGCGAGGTCGAGGAAGCAGCGCGGTTTGTGGAGTTGGTGGCCGGCCGTGCCGAGGTGGTCCTGCTGGTCGAGACCGTGGCCGCCGCCTTCCGCATGGGCCGCCTCGCCCGTCTGGAAGGGGTTCAGGAGATCATGATCGGGCTCAACGATTTGCATCTGGACGCCCGACTGGGGAACCGCTTTGAGATTGTCATTTCGGATCTGATGGAGTCGCTGGCCCGCACGGTGACCGGTTGCGGAATCCGGTTCGGGTTTGGCGGGCTGGGGCGGTGCGACGATGAATCTCTGCCGGTTCCGTCCTCGCTGATTTATTCGCAATATGCCCGTCTGGGGGCGTCCTCCGCGATCATCGCCCGCTCGTTTTATCGCAGTGACGACAAAGCTTTCGACGATCAACAATTCACCGACGCGTTGCGCAGGGCCCGGGCCTGCTTGGCCCGCTGGGCCGGTGAACCGCCCGAGGTCTTGGACCAAGCCCGGCAACAGCTCGAGCGTCATCTGGAATTGCTGCGGATTGGTCGTTAGTCCCCCCGCCCCACGCAAGCGACTCGTCCCACGTCTCTTTGAAAAGAGCCGCGGAATCACGCACGGGAAGCACACCAAGGGAGCCTCCCGTTGGTTGCTGTTCCGGTCCGAAACAAGAATTCTTTGGGAACCACAAAGTCGGCCGACCCGGATCACAGGCACCTCAGTCGGTGGAAAACGGTTCTCCGACAGTGGCTGGCCCCACCGAGTCTGCGCATCATCCCCTCCCGGCCGCTCTCCTCAACAACGCCCGCACCGGGGCACCGTCGGCTCCTGGGATCAGCATCGGCAGGGCCAGCATGTCGTAGAGGCCGGGAGGGACCTGCGTGAGGTCCAGCCCTTCCAGGATCACGATGCCCGCGCGGTGCAGCGCATGGTGGTTCGCCAGCAGGGGACAGTCCAGGGGATCGACACTCGGCAAATCCACGCCCAG
>DNUF01000026.1:0-6400 GCA_003508595.1 Planctomycetaceae bacterium | reverse complement strand
AGCACGGTCGGATCCAGCGACTCGGCCGCCACGCCGTCGGTCAGAAAATGGATCGGGGCATCACAATGCGTCCCGGCATGCAGGCTCTGCTGAAAACTGCCGACCGTCACCGAATCGCCGCGTGCTCGGCTCCAGCGCTGTTCCAGCCGCACCGGCGTGTCTCCGGGCCAGCCGGCCAGATCGTGTTGCAGTGGTCGAGTCACATCCATCCAGCTCATGCCGGGTCCCCCTGTGGCAGAATCCCGCAACACTACGTGACGAGCGTCTCGGACAGTCCCGACAGGTCCGGGCTCTCTGCCAGGATCTGCACCATGGCGTCGACCAGATGATCGCAGTCGGCGAAGCGTGAGTACAGCGGACTGGGGGCGATTCGCAGCAGATCGGGCTCGCGAAAATCGGGCACAAACCCGCGGGCCCGCAAGGCCAGCGACAGACTTCTGGCCTGTGGATGACGGATTGACAGGTGCCCGCCACGCCGCTCGTCGGCTTCCGGCGTGGCACAGACAAATCCAGCCTCGGCCAGTCGTTCCCGGAACAGATCGCGCAGATACCCGGTCAGTCGCAGTGACTTCTCCCGCAGCCGGTCCACACCGGCCGCTTCGATGACCTCCAGGGCCCCGCGCAGGGCCGCCAGGCTGAGCACATGGGGGGTGCCCAGTTGCAGTCGACCGGCCCCGGCTGCCGGGACCAGTTCGGGCTCCATGCGAAACTGCCGGGACTTGTCGGCACCAAACCAGCCTGCCAGCCCCGGCGGCAACTCGTGCCAGCGGGGATGCAGGTACAAGGCCGCCACCGACCCCGGTCCCCCGTTGAGATACTTGTACGTGCACCAGATGGCCGCATCGGGCTGGAGTTCCGACAGATTCAGCGGCACAGCGCCGACGGAGTGCGAACAATCCCAGCAGAGACGCACATCGCGTTCGGCCGCACTGGCGGTGACCTTGGCCAGATCGAGCAGCTGCCCCGTGGTGAAGACAACGGAAGGCAGAATCGCCAGTTGCACGCCCTGAGTGAAACCGGCCTGGATGTCGTTTTCCTGCAGCAGGCCTGCGTCATCGGTCGCCACCTCCCGCAGATGATCTGCCGGGTCCAGCCCCTGATTTCTCAGAAAACTGGCGACGGCATAGCGATCGGTGGGGAAGGCGGAACTGTCGATCAGAATGGCGGGCCGGGAATCGTTGCGGCGATACAGCGTGGCCAGCACCTGGTGCAGGTGCAGTGTGGTGGAGCCGGTGAGGGTGATGGTCTCGGCAGGTGCCTGCACGATGCGGCCGAGCTGTGCGGAAATCCGCTCGGTCAGGTGGAACCAGTCCGCCGGTCCCGCGGTCCAGCCTTCGATCGCCAGCGTCTTCCAGTCCTGCAGAGTTTCCAGCACGGCCTGCTCGGCGGAACGGCACAGCAGCCCCAGCGAGTTGCCGTCGAAGTAGAACTTCCCCGGCGGCAGATAAAACTGGTCGCGGTATGCCGCCAGAGGATCGAGTTGATCGAGCGGATGACTGTGGGAGGACATCGTGAGCATCAGTGGGCGAAGGACAACTCAGGCGGACCGTACTTTGGCGGGAAGATTCTCTGGGCCGATTGCGCCTGTTTCCAACGACGAAGCGGCAACCAAGAATTGTAGGAACCGCCTCACCGTCGCACTTCCATGCGCTTGCTGGATGCGACTGGAGTTCGATTTCTGGATCGCGGGGTAATATCGCCAGACCAGGTGGGATCGCCATGCTGTTTTCCCGGGGACCGGATCCGACTGACCACAGACGTGTCATGCTGCGACGAGATGCGTGCAGTTCGGCCAGTAAGACGTCTTCTTCCTGGGCAAAAAACGGGGACGCAGCTCGTTTCCTGGTGTCGGAATCGCAGAAACGAGCTGCGTCCCCGTTCTTGTGGCCCCGTTCTTTTGGGAAGCTGGGGTGTCTCGATCTGTTGCCGGGCGTTACTGTCTTGATTCGATGACACTCGGCACTGGTCCTGCAACAGATACCAAGGGGTTTTCATGCTTTCGGTCTTTTGTTCGCCGAGTCGGTATACCCAGGGAAAAAACGCCACGGCCTCCCTTGGGGCCGAGATGAACGGGTTGGGATTGACTGGTCCTGCCCTGATCGTGGGGAGCCGTTCTCCCATCCGACTGCTGGCGGCAACGTGGAAACAGACGTTGTCTGAGGTTGGGATCGCGTATGCCGTTTATGAATTTGGGGGTGAATGTTCGCTGCCTGAGATCGAGCGGATCAAGCAGGCGGCGAAGCAGCACAAATCCAGGGTCATTATTGGGGCCGGAGGGGGAAAGGTCCTCGATGCGGCTCGTGCCGTGGCGGCCGATCTGGAATTGCCGATCGTCAACTGCCCCACCGTGGCGTCCAGCGATTCTCCATGCAGTGCCTTGTCGGTGATTTACTCGGAGGATGGGGTTGCGCAAGGGAGTCGCTTTCATCGGAGGAATGCCGACCTGGTACTGGTCGACACCCAGGTCATCGCCCAAAGTCCTCCGCGGTTGCTGGTGGCGGGCATGGGGGATGCATTGGCGACGTGGTTCGAGGCCAGGACTTGTGTCGATGGCGGGGTGAAGAACCTGCGGGGTGGCTTGTCGACGCAAACCGCCCTGGCGCTGGCGGAACTCTGCTACCGCACCCTGCTGGCCGATGGGGCCGATGCCCTGCGCTCGGTGCAGATGCAGGTCGTGACACCGGCCCTGGAACGACTCGTGGAGGCGAATACCCTGCTGTCAGGAATTGGATTCGAGTCTTCCGGCCTGGCCGCGGCACATGCCATTCACAACGGGTTGACTACGGCCAAGGCAACGCACGACTACCTGCATGGCGAAAAAGTGGCGTTTGGTCTGCTGACCCAACTCGTGCTGGAAGGGCAACCACGTACGGTACTGAATCGGGTGTTGGGTTTTGCCACGGAAGTGGGCCTGCCGATCACCCTGGCCGAGATTGGCCTGTCGGAATTGCCCAAAGACGTTTTGGAGGGGATTGCCGTGCGTGCCACCGCGGAGAACGACACAATTCACAATGAACCATTTGAAGTGACGGCCGACATGGTGACCGATGCAATTCTGGCCGCCGACGCCATGGGACGGGCCTGGAAAAAAACGAGCGTCTGACGCTTCGACTCCGCTCGTGATGTTGAGAAGGACCACGGGGGAGCGAGGCGCTTCCCGGATTGCACGTCGATTTTTTTAACAGGGGCGCTCCGTTGACCGGGCGGGTGGGGTTGTTACCATCCTGTCTGCAATCAGCCTCAAACGGGCTGGTTGCGCGACCTGGGTGTTCCGCCGGTTTGTTGCCGGGGGAAAGAATAGGGAAAACGGTGCAACTCCGTTGCGGTCCCGCCGCTGTAACCGGGGACTGCCTCCGCGAAACCCACTGTCAGGAAAACCGGGTGATTCACTCATCCGGGGCCCTGCGGCAAGGGGCGGAACGCAGGTGGATCCGGAAGCCAGAAGACCTGCCCAGATGTCGGTTTCCAGTGCGGGTCTTTCGCGGAAAAGACGCGGCTGCAGGCGGATCGGGATGGAGCGTCGCGGCACCCGGCAGGGATGGTCGGCCGCACAACATCGCCGTTGGCAGACGCGCGCTACGCGCCAGACTCGCAGGTGCGGGGAATCTCGGATTGTTCCCCCGGCGAGGAATTGTCTCATGCGTCTTTCTGCTCCCCGGCCACCGGTCTGTTCCGCCCGGATGGCCCCGCTCTCGGCCTCGCTCGGCAGCTTGCCGAATGGGTATCACCCGGACGGCTTGACCACTGTGGGTCCCCTGTCACCGGTCCAGCCGGCTGCAGGCTCGCACATCCCCCGGCGGGGCTTCACGCTGATTGAGTTGCTGGTGGTGATCGCCATCATCGGGATCCTCGTCTCGCTCTTGATGCCGGCCGTCCAGCAGGCCCGCGAGGCGGCCCGCAGCGTGCAGTGCAAGAACAACCTGCGGCAGTTGATGCTGGCCCTCCACAACTACAGTGAAAACTGGAAGGGCTCGCTCATGCCGGCCGACGTCTACAACTGGACGATCCCCGCCGGTCAGCCGGGGGGCGAACAGCGGTACTGGTTCGGCGAGGTCAAATCCAGCGGGGAACTCGACTTCACGCGGGGCTTCCTGGCACCCTTTATGGAGAACCAGAAGCAGAGTTACCAATGTCCCAGTTTCACCGAGTCGATGGTCAGCTCTGTGCGGTTCGGCACGATGACCAGCGGCTACGGTTACAACTACAAGTACCTCGGTCCCGGGCTGCAGATGGCGATCGACTGGATGACCATGAAGGTCGATCCGTCCCAGCGAATCAACTACCGCTTCGCCGATTGCCGGTCGACCACCCAGACGATCGTGTTCGCCGACTCAGCCGCCGTCTTCTGCAACAACTGGCCGGAATGCACCAGCAACTCGTTCATTGAGTCGTGGACCCTCGAGGCTCCCAGCGGGGCGTTTCCCAACACGCACTTCCGGCACAACTTCACCGCCAATGTCGCCTATCTCGACGGGCATGTGGAGACTCATTCGCCGAGCTGGATTCCCCTGCCGGACTGGGTTCCCGCTCCCCAGGTCGATGAGATGCGCAAGAGGAATCTCGGCTTTGTGGGCAGCGACGACACTCTCTACGACCGCGAGTAACTCTGCCATGAAAATCGTGGGATGGACCGCGGTCGCGGCTGCGCTGTTGGGAGTGGGGTGGTGGGGCTGGCAACTGTGGGGGGCTGCCGCCGCTCCGCCTCCGGTCGAACGACCGGCTGAGATTGCCTACCTCTGTACCGAGTCGGGGGAACTGAGCCGGGGACCCCGTCAGGAGACTCCAGCCCTCAACCCCAAGCTGGGGCGGGCCACACTCGTGCAGGCCCTTTACTGCAGTCGATGTCGGGGTTGGCATCGCATGCCCCCCCCGGAAGTGCGGGCGCAGATGCCTGGCGGTCCGGTCTGTCCGAAGACCCGGGCCCCACTCGTGGAGACCGCTCCGGAGGGAGCTCCCTTCGAGGTGGCGCGATGAGACGCCGCTCCCGGGGGGCCGGCCTGATCCTGCTGCTGTTGGCTGTGGGTTGCACGGTCTGGGGCCTGCAACCGTTCCGGCAGTCCGAGCCCCTGCCGCCCCCCGATCCGTTCGTCGATCGGGTGGTGCTGTTTGAGCGGGGCGAGGGGGCTGGCTATGGCATGGATCAACTTCCCGGGGTGGTGCTCGGTCCTCCCCGGGGAGCAGGTCGTCTCGCTCCCTCGCAGCATGTGCTGTCACTGGGGGGAGGTGGTTCGATCACCCTCGAATTTGTCGACAACGAAGTCTGGGATGGACCCGGTGCCGACTTCCTGGTGTTTGAGAACCCCTTTCTGGTCGATCCCGGTGACGATCCGACCAGGGGATTTTTCGAGTTGGCGAAGGTCGAGGTGAGCTACGACGGCCGGGAATGGCGCGAGTTTCCGTACCGGGTCGAGTCACGCGAGGGGTGCGCGGGCTGGCGTCCCGTCCTCGCGAACGGGGAGGAAAACGAACGCGATCCGACCGACCCGGTTCAGGCGGGTGGCGACCCCTTCGATCTGGCTGACGTGGGTTGGCGGGTGATCCGTTTCGTCCGGATCACCGATCTCGACAACACCGTCGGTTCGAAAGGAACGCAGGGGTTCGACCTCGATGGCGTGGCAGCCGTGCATTCCCGCCGTCGCCAGGACCCGGCTCCAGCCAACCAGCGGCCGTAAGTCGCCCGACCGGAACCGTTACCGGTTGGTCAAACGGTCCCCGCGGTCCGAATCATCCAAAATGCGGGGCGATTGCCCGGGAAATTCTTGGGATCAGAGCAGGGCGGTGGTCTCGGGGAACCCGCAGATGAGGTTGAAGTTCTGGACGGCAACCCCGGCCGCCCCCTTGATGAGGTTGTCGAGGCAGGAGAGGATGATCGCCTGTCCGCGGGCCGTGCGCACGGTGATGTCGCAGAAATTGGTATGGGCCGAGTCCTTGGTGGTGGGGAGATGGTCCACCACCCGGACGAACGGCTTGCCGGCATAAAAGGTGCGGGCGGCGGCCAGCAGTTCGGCATCGGTGGCCGGTTTTGCCAGGGGGGCGTAGATCGTGGCGATGATCCCCCGGTCCATGGGAGCCAGGTGCGGGGTGAAGATGGCCTCGACCGGCTGGCCGGTGGCGGTCGTGAGGACCTGTTCGATCTCGGGGAGATGGCGATGCTTGTTGCCGACCGAATAGGCACTCATCGACTCGTTGCATTCCGAGTAGAGAGTGTTGAGCTTGGGGGTGCGGCCGGCCCCCGAGACGCCACTCTTGGCGTCGATGATGATTCCCTGGGGGCGGATCCAGCCGCCGGCCAGGAACGGGGCCAGCCCCAGGATCGAGGCGCTGGTGTAGCAGCCCGGGTTGGCAATGAGGGACTGTCCGGGAATCTGTGAGGCGAACAGCTCGGGCAGTCCATAGACGG
>DNUF01000221.1 GCA_003508595.1 Planctomycetaceae bacterium | reverse complement strand
GACGGTTCAGCTCGTCGTACGTCAGGTTTTCCAGGCCGAGGCCAATCGACCACGCCTGGGGTGCCAGCCGACACTGAGCTTCGAACCGCTGCGCCAACGGCTCAAAACGGGGTGAACCACTTTTCTGATGCGGAGACGACAATTGTGGCAGACCCTGTTGCGTGACCCCATCGACAGTCGGCTGGAGACCGAAACTGTTTCCCTCCAAGGTTGTGTCAACGCTTCTTCCCATGATCGCCGGGGCTCTCTCCAATGCGGTCCTGACTCACTCTTCTCCATCGACAAGATCGCCACTTCTCGCGGGGAACGAAGTGCGTCGACATCGATTCCCGATCCGACGCTGCGTCCCCACGGGACCGAGGGAGTGACCCACAAGCGAACGATCCAGCACTCGAACGAGCGTGGAATCCCGGAACAATCTGGGGCTGCAATGCCGATATCGACCTGCTGGCCCAAGCAGTGAACATCGGTCACCCACACCATCGCTGATCGATGCGAGGGGTGACAACGGGATCCCCCACCAAATCGACCGTCCTGTGCACGATCACAGTCGTTCCCCAATGTTGACCGAGACCTCCACAACTGTCGATTTCCAGCATTTCCCTCAGGTCCAAATCCTCGTATTTCGGTCCTGTTATCCCGGTCATAGCGACTGTCCGGGGAAGAGTCGATGGGATGACGGCCGATTGCTGGCGGCGACACATTTGGCCAGTTCGCGGTCTCCCGGAGGTGAGGACTGCTCGCCAAAGCTGGTCGTATTTCGCCTCACACCGGCCCGTTGTCGTCAGCAGATCGGATTACCGGACGACCCGAGACATCCGGCTGCCGGACGATTCCGGTTGTGCTGCCTCAAACTGGACTGTCCAACTCGACAACGCCTGTTCCCGCAGAGGTGCGTTCTCATTGTCAGGGCTCCGACGACACCGCACGAGAGTCGAAGTCGGCCTCAGCGATCGCCGTGCCGGTCGGTCCATCGGGCCGACAATCGAGCACCTGAAACACCGCCCGGGCCAGGGTGTGGATGTGCTCCGTCCGGATGATCTGTTCGTGTTCCACATCGTCCAGGTGAATGACCGTGACCCGGGAACAATAGTGACCCCAGCCCAGACCGGGCGATCGTTTTTGGCCCACCTTCGGCGGGACGCGGAACAGGGTCACCGGGACCTGTGTACGTCCCGGTTGATGCGCGTTCAAGAGGTCGACCAATCGCTGCCGGGTCTGGCGAAACTGGTCCTGCATACGCTCAAACCGGTCGGGAAGTCCCCGGCGTTTCACGGGGACTTTTTTGTGCCGGTTCGACTGCCTGATCGCCGACAATCGGCTTCGCAATGACGACCATTGGCGAGGATCGATCAGCGTCCGCAGGGCTCGTACCAGTTTTGCCCCCCAGGTGGCTCGGGGTTTGTTCGGGATTGCATCGACCAAACCGAGGAATCCCACCTGGCGCCCCCGGGCCTCGAGTTGCCGGGCGACTTCGTGGGCGAAATGGGCTCCTGCCGAATAGCCCATCAGTCGGATCGGCCCCTGTCGCTGATGTACCAGGACGGCCTCAACCATGGGGACCACAACCTCGGCCAGAGAGCGGCAGGCCACACGATCGCCCGCCCGCCATCCCGGTGAGAGCCCCCACAGGGGGAGTTGTCGGGGCGCATGGGGAACAAGCCGCTGCCAGAACAGCAGGTTCCCGGTGGCCGAGGGGAGGAGAAACAGGGGACGGGCATTCCCCTCGGGCCGGATCGGCACCAGGACCTGTGCTCCCGGATCGTGCTGCTGCACGAGGGCCGCCAGCGCGCGGGGAGTTGGACTGCGAAACAACGTCTCGATGGGCAATCGGACCTGCAACCGCTCCGCGATCTCCACATGCAACCGCATTGCCAGCAGGGAATGCCCTCCCAACTCAAAAAAGTTGTCATGGACCCCGACATCGTCACGGCCCAGCACCTGACCAAACATCAGGCAGAGCTTTTCCTCCACCAGGCTCTGCGGTTCACGCGTCATGAATGCCGCCAGCGCCCGCGGAGTCGGACTGCGAAACAACGCTTCGATGGGCAAACGCACCTGCAATCCTTCGCTGATCTGGGCGAACAGTCGCATGGCGAGCAGCGATTGACCGCCCAGGGCGAAGAAGTTGTCTTCCGCTCCAACCCTGTCGAGTTGGAGTACCTCCCGAAACAATTCGCACAACTGCGATTCCAACGGGGTCTCCGGCTCACGCCAGGCCGCTTCCTGACCGCTGCGTGTTCGCCCCGGAGTTGGCAGCGCCCGCCGGTCCAGCTTCCCATTGACCGTCAGCGGCAGCTTCTCCAGAAGCACGATGTCCCGCGGAATCATGTACGCCGGAAGTCGTTCCTGGCAGCAGCTTCTCAGTCGGCGGACCAACTCCTCAGGGACATGCTCTGGGCCCTGTGCAGCAGACGATTCCTCGAACCCGCACCCCACAGCCATCGACAAGTCTGGCACCACATAGGCCACCAGGGCCGCATCCGGCCCCGACGCCTCCTGCAGCACCACCGCCACCTGCGACA
>DNUF01000035.1 GCA_003508595.1 Planctomycetaceae bacterium | reverse complement strand
ATCAGGCCTGTTTCCAGGTCTCCCAGTGACAGGGGATGGGGCTCATCGAGCTGCGCAGGAACGCATTCGACGTCATAGCCGGCACTGGCCAGCAGTTCCCGGCGCCACTGCGACTGACTGGCAAGGATGAGGCGAGTCATGGGTACTTGAAGAATCCCCACCCCGTTTTTCGTCCCAGCCGCCCCGCGTCGACCAACTGGATCAACAACGGGCAGGGACGATACTTGGGGTCACCCAGCTCGGCATGCAGCACCCGCAGGATCGACAGGCAGACATCGAGCCCCACGAAGTCGGCCAACTGCAGCGGTCCCATCGGGTGATTGCAGCCGAGCCGCATCAATTCATCGATCGTCGCGGCATCGGCCGTCCCCTCCTGGAGCACAAACACGGCCTCATTGATGAGCGGCAGCAGGATGCGATTGACGACGAAGCCGGGCTGATCCTTCACAATCAACGGCTGTTTCCCCAACCGCCTGGCCAGCGCGACCGTGCAGTCGACCACCGACTGCGTCGTCTGCAGCCCGCGCACGACCTCGATCGGATCCATCACGGGGACCGGGTTGAAAAAGTGCATCCCCACCACCTGCCCAGCCCGACCGGTCGCGGCCGCCAGACGGGTGATCGAGATGCTCGACGTGTTGGTCGCGAGAATCGTGTCCCGACTGCAAGTCCGGTCGAGTTCACACAACACCTGCCGCTTCAGTGTTTCCTGTTCGGGCACGGCCTCGATGACGAACTGGCAATCGGCGAGTGCCGCGAGGGAATCATGCCATGTGATCCGGGCCAGCACCTCGTCGGCCGAAGCGGCCTGGATGCGCCCCTTGCCAATCCCCCGGCCAATTGAACGCCGCATCGCCTCGAGGGCGGCATGGCGCACGCTGGCCGAGATCTCGACGAGGGCCACCGAGATCCCGGCGGCTGCCGCGACCTCGGCAATTCCCCGTCCCATGGTTCCTCCCCCGACCAGGCCAATCTGTCGGGGAATCGTGTCTTCCAGTGGTTCGCTCATCGGCTTGAATTCCTGCTGCGTGAGGCGCGGATTGTAACGTCGCTGCCGCAACTCCACACGCTACAATCACCTTTGCATTGTGGCCTTCCCCCAAGTCCCGCTTCTCGTTCGCGAACACCCGTCATGCCCCTGCGTCTCGCGATGCTTGGCCTGTGGCACACCCATGCCGACGGCATGGTCCGCCAGGTCTGCGCTCATCCCGGGGAATTCCAACTGGTCGGCTTCCACGATCCCTGTCCGGAAGTGGTGGCTCGCAGATCGGCCCAATGGTCGTCACTCGTCCCCGGTTTCCGGGTCTTCGACACCGTGGCCGAATTGCTGAGACAGCCGCTCGACGGAGTGCTCGTGGAAGGCCGGGTGCACCTCAACGTCGGCTTTGCCCGGCAGGCGCTCGAACGGGGCCTGCCGGTCCTGCTGGAAAAGCCGGCGGGCATCAACCTCGCCGACTTTGAAGCGGTCGCAGAACTTGCCGACGCCCGCGGACTGCGACTGCAGATGGCCTACCTGTTCCGCTACATGAGTGCCGTGCAGGAACTGCTCGCCCGTCACCGGCGGGGCGAACTGGGACAGGTCTACCTGTTCCGGGGCCGCCTTCCCAAAGACCTGGCGCTCTACGATCCCCTGGTGGAGGAACTGGGCGAATACCGGGGGGGGGTCTTTTTCGAAATGGCGGGACACCTCGTCGATCTTGCCATCGCCCTCGCCGGTCGGCCGGTCGCGGTCACCACGCACCTGAGACACCACCACTCCCGCGGTCCGAGCGACTACATCGACAACGGCCTGGCGGTGATCGAGTTCGAACGGGCACTGGCCGAAATTGACATCACCGGGCTGGAAGTCGCCCCTGTGAGTCGGCGGATCGAGGTCTTCGGCACCGGCGGTGCCGTGGTGATTCCCCACCTTGGCAGCGGGCACCTGGTGAACGGTGCGGTGCAGCCCGTGGAAGTCTGCCGGGCTGGCGACACCGAGTGGACGACACTGACGCCACTGGCAGCCACACTCCAGGTGGGAGATCTGCGCGAGTTCGCGGCTGTCCTGTCGGGGAAGAAAGCCCCCGATTTTCCCCTCGATCATGACCTGCTGGTTCACGAAACGCTGCTGCGGGCGAGCGGGATGCTGTGAACCTCCAACACGGGAAGGGCCGGGGGGAACGTTGCCAAGCCGTCCTACCTCGAAGACGCATCTCTCGATTGGCCCTCGTCCGTTCCGGTCTCATCCAGCCGCTCGAGTCGGGAAATCAATGCGGCAATGCCCCGCAAGACACAAATCAACAGCAGGGCGTTGAGCCCTGCCGCGACTGCGAAGGCGAGCGCGAGGGCAGCATCCCCCCACGGTGCCAACCCGGAACCAGAGCCCGCCAGCAGGCTCCCGGGAAGAGTGAGTCCCTGAACGGTCTGCCAGCGCAGTTCCACGCTCTCACGGCGAAGGGGCGCCCAGGCGATGGCCAGCAGGCAGACCCCGAGATACAGCATCGCCAACCGACTCGACCAGTGCATGACACCGGGTACTCGCTGCGAAGTCCGGGAGTGGACTACTGGTACAGACCGCGGGTGAGTTCCATGAACGCCGTCTCGAGGTTGAGTTCCTCTTCGCGGAAGAGGGAGATCTTGAACCCGGCCTCGATCAGCAGTGTCGGGAGGAAACTGTAGTCGAGCACCCCCGGCCGCAGCGTCACCACCAGCAGGCCCTCGGGACGGACCTCGACCTTGGCGACATCGGAATGCTGCTCGACACGCCGGGCGGCCTGCTCGGCATCTCCAACGACGCGCACATGCAGCACAATCGCCTGGCGAACCTGCTTCATCACCTCATCCACCCGATTGTTGGCCACCATGATCCCCTTCTCGATCATGCCGACCTTGTTGCAGACGTCGGCGAGTTCGGGAAGGATGTGGCTCGACACCATGACGGTTTTCTTCAATTCCCCCAGTCGCTTGAGCAACTGGCGGATCTCAATGCGGGCCCGGGGGTCGAGGCCGCTGGCAGGTTCGTCCAGCAGCAGCACTTTGGGTTCGTGCAGCAGGACGCGGGCCAAGCCAATGCGCTGCGTCTGACCCCGCGACAACTGGTTGACCATGGCATCGCGCTTGAAGGTCATATCGACCAGCTCGAGCTTCTCCTCACACACCCGTCTGCGACTGGGGCCGTTGATGCGGTAGGCAGCCGCAAAGAACTCCAGGTACTCGATCACCTTCATGTCGTCATAGACGCCGAAGAAGTCGGGCATGAACCCAACAATCCTGCGGATCTCGCGCGGATGGGTATAGATCGAATAGCCATCGACATAGCCCTCGCCAAAGTCGGGCGTCAACAGGGTCGCCAGCATCCGCATGGTCGTGGTTTTGCCCGACCCGTTGGGACCAATGAAGCCAAACACGTCCCCTTCGTCGAGCTTCAGGTCGATCTGGTTCGCGGCAATCAGGTTGCCGTAGCGCTTGGTGAGCTTGCGGGTTTCGATCAAGGCGTTTCCACCGTCGGTTGGGCGGGATCGGGCGCAGGGCCTGGAACCAGCCGGGGTTCATTCAACTTGGGCAACTGGTTGGGGGAAATGCGATCCACCTGTTCCACAGGCAACACCAGCCGGATGAGGGTTGTCTGACGGGTCGCGGGCTGTGTCGCCCCATTCACGACAACATGGGTCAGGGGGACTTCGAGTTCTCCCACCAGCACACCCCGCCCCGCCTGGGCCAGTGCACTCATCTCAAGTTCCGACAACAGGCTGTTCGACAGACCGGTGTAGCGTTCTCCCCCCGCGGCCTCATGAAAGGTGATCATGCGCCAGATCTCACCAGGATCGCGTCCCATCGGATCGTAGGCCCGTTCCGAGGTCACAATCTCCCCTTCAAGAGCCCCCTTCTTCTTTTCGAGCTTGGTCCGCTTCTCGCCCGTCAACAGCGCCCGCAACTCGCGCTGTTGAGATTGTCCGCCCGAAGGCTGCCACGGAACACCCGGCTTCAGCGAACTCTCTTCATTCTTCGGGAAATAGGCCCAGCCACCGACCACGAGCAGGCAGTTTTTCAATGTTCCGGGCAGGTTGTGTGACACACTTCCCTGCACCTTGTTGAAACCGCTCGACTGAAGCTTGCTGACCGCCAACGGGGCCGAGATCTCCCCCAGCCAATCTCCCCGGGCTGTCCGCGTCGACCATTGCAGGATCGGAAGATTGTCGATGCCCGCAGCATCCGGGGAAAGTTGGTAACGACGTCCCGAGACGCTCATTCCGGTCTCCCGATAGACGCCACCCACCCCCGTCTCGGGACTCCCCGCGAAGGTCAACTGTGACCGCCACGGTGACTCTCCCAACCCCGTCATGCCCATGACCGGTTGCGGAGCCACTTCCAGGGATATGCGCTGGTGCTCTGGACTGTAGAGGGTGGCCCAGGTTCGACCCCGTACCACGCCGGTCGTCACATCGATGTCGGCCAGGTCGGTCTGATTGAGACGCAATTGGGAACCATTGAAATCACGTCCCCATCTCAATCCCAGCGCCACCAGGCCGAGCGCCAGCAGAGGAAAAGTCACCCAGGTCCACTCTCCGCGGCGGAAGAGCCGATGGACAAACAGGTAATCGAGAGGTCCCACCAACGCGACCGCCAGCAGGATCAACAGCATCACCCACCAGTAACCGGGCCGGGCGATTTCCGGAAATTCTTCCTGGGTCGCATGCCACTGGGTCGCCAGATCAGAGACTCCCACCTGCGACAGTTTCTGGCCGGTCGCTGTTCCGGCTGCCCGCGAGGTGCGTCCAGTCGCCCCGCCAGCCGTCGTGATCTTTTCGAGGAGAACAGGCAGCCCCATCCAGTCCGCCAGCGGCGGCTTTTCCATGTCCAGCAACAGAACCGTGACCCGCCCCAGTCCACAGGGCAACACGGCCACCAGTGGTGTTCCCCCGAGGTCTCGGACAGGAGCCTGCAGATTGGGAAGATTCGTCAATCGCGGAATACGGATCCGACCAGCACTCCGCAAGGGGGCGACCTTCCCCACGAACGACTCGAGATTGCTGAATTGCTGAACCTGCACCTCGCCATCGACCGTGATGGGAACCCACTCGGCAAGAGGACTTCCCGACCAGGCCGACGCCGCCGCGAGGGAAATCACGAGGTGCCCCCCCTGGTGAACCCACCGACGCAGTGCCGCACTCTGCTCAACCGAGATTCGCTCCAGCAGGCTCTGGCTGGCTCCCGAACCCGCCTGGGTCGGCAGGATCACCACCTGGGCCGGGTGGAATCCCAGTTCGGTGACCGGAAATTTCGACAGGTCTTCCAACCCGATCACCCATGGTTCCCGCGATTTCTGGGCGGGAGGAATGGCGGCCTCGTCGGACCGAATGACAAACGAGGAGGGCAATCGCGCAGCGGTCAACCAGACTGGCAGATCCAGGCGAAGTGGCGGATGAATCGCCTGTCCAGCCGTCTCCGAACCCGACAGCCGCCGCCGCCAGATCTCAGCCCCACTCGCATCCTTCACCAGAAATTCCAGGGGACCACCGAGACGCCCCGCGGTGAACGGGGCCGACAGAGTGACAGGCCCCCCCTGGACGGCGACGGGCTTTCCCGAAAAGACGGCAGGGATGCCGTCGACATCGACCGTCTCCACAAACAGCTGCAGCGATCCAGGCGACTGCTGTGGAAAAACCACCCTCGCCTCAGTCGACTGCCCCACCCTGTACCATCCCGCCAACCCCACCTGGATCGACGGTTCAAGATCGGCCCCAGCCACCTCTCCCAATACAAAACCGGGCGCCATCAAGGCCACGACACAGCTCAACGCCAGTGGGGCCAGGAACAGGGTGAGAGAACCGGTTCTTCCGCAGACCGAAAGGCTCTGCAACGTCGGGGAGCCCGACCGATCACCCGCGGCAGAATTCGCACCACCAAGAACAGGGGTCAGCCCACCCTTCGGAAGAATGTTTGCCCCGATCCGGGCACTCAGGGATCGCCAGAACGAGAGCCACACGGAACAGGCCTGTCAGTGGAACGGGAGCACAGAGACTGCTTTGTAGTGCAACAGTCCCCGGGGAACAACGGGGCAGCGCAATGCCAGTCCCGCCATGTCAATACGGCAAGATACGCCGGGAACACGCCAGACGTTGGGCGGGGGAAGGGACACGGACAGTTCGATGACCGGTGTCCCGCTATCCAGTTCCACGAAATCTCAGATCCGGACCGATTCCGCTGGATTTGAAGTTCGTGACAATTGACCACCGAACCAGCCGGACAAGGGGGTAATCTCGGGCGCCTGGTGATTGGTCATGGTGGGCCGGAATGCAACCATCAGCAGCAGCGGCAGATACCACAGCACGTTCACCCCCCCTTCCTGGGGGTACCACAGCTGGGCTCCCAGAACGACCGCCGCCGATTGCGGAATGAGGTGCGCGAGGCTTTTCGGGCGGGGCCAGATGGTGGTTGCCACCACCATCATCAGGAATGCCACCAGCAGGGGGAGCCGCCAACTGGGACCCAAATAGCCCCAGAATGATTGCGGACGAGAGTCTTCCCAAATCTGCAGGCTGGTCCATCGCACGTAGCCCAGCGTGCTCTCAACCAGTTCATTCCCCCCACGCGACACAAACCACAGCATCCCCACCACGAGAAGAGCCGTCAGTCCCACCGCCAGGGCAAACCGGGCCCCCCCTCGCCGGCCATAGAAACTCCACCAGACCGGCAACAGGAAGGCCGGGAAAAACAGGATTCCCGAAGCCAGTCCCAGCAGGACCCCGGCGACAAACGGCGAGCGGTAGCAGTAGATGGCCCACACTACGAGGGCAGCTGGCAAAACCTGGATCACCGACCCCAGGTCGTACGCCGTACAGGGCATGAGGATATACAGGGAGGACATGGCAAATCCCAGGTCGGGATCGCCGAACACCTGCCGACCCACGAGGGTCAAACCGATGATGACCGCGAGGTGTGATAAAATCGCCAGACCCCGGATCGTGAAGATCTCGACGTCTCCCCGCTGCCGTTCCGCGGATGGACTCTGCTGCAGCACAGCTCCACTGATCGAGTCCACGGCATGCTTCACGAGCGCGGTCGTGGGTCCGGAAGTCGCCTCGGTCCCAGGGGTCAGCAGGTCGGTCGCAATCGCCGCCTCAGACGCCCCCACACCAGCCCCAGACAGGGCTCGCACGGTTTCACTTTGGACGGGGTCGGTCAGCAACTTGGTGGTGAGGAAAACCACGGTCGCGGCCGTCAGGAAGCTCATCCCGGCCGCGTTCATGTTCTGCTCCAGCCGGGGGCGGCGGACAAACAATCCATCCACCAGGGCGCGCAGCACTCCGAGGGCCGAAACCCCCATCAGCCACCAGGTCCCCCGATCGTGCCACTGCTCGCCCGAGCGCAGCATCAAAACTCCGGGCGAAATCAACAGCAGCAGCAGCAGGTCCAGGTTTCGCAACGACCAGAACCGGCTGAATTTGAAGTAGACCGCCAGGATCAACACCAGCGACAGGTACAGCCACGTGGCGTCACTGACCTGGTAGCCTGTGAGAAAATTCTGCATGGACTCGACTGCCGTCTCCCCGACACTCCGGTGACCCCGGGCCCAGCACCCGTACGTCCACCCAACCAGAGAGTCATTGAAACGCCTCCCCCCACGACCAGCAGGCTCAGCACTGCAGCCAGCCACAGCCAGACGAACCCCGGGAAGAGGTCTCATGGACTCAGGATCTCCGAATTCGAAGTCATGAATCTTCGATCAGCATACCACAAAAACTTCGAAAAACCAAGGAATTCGACGACAAAAACGATACATGCGACCACGCCCCGAACAGAGGGGATCTTGTTAATCTCCATTCGGAGTCGGCCTGTTACTTCACCTCACCGTTTCACTGGTTCCATTCCGGCCTCAGATGACACGTCAAGTTGCTGTCTTGTGTGCGGGATTCCCTGCCGATCGGCCGCGCCCCAACCAGCTCGCCGGTTGCGCGCTTTCCTGGACAACCACCACACCCGCGGACGCTTCGGTGGCATGGAGCCGACTGGCCTGTTCCAATTCGTCCGATCTCATTGCCTGGATTGACGATACGCCGAACGCCGGCGATTCCTGCGAATCCTTGCAGGAAGGGATCGAGGCGCTCGACCAGTCCCC
>DNUF01000218.1:56883-57005 GCA_003508595.1 Planctomycetaceae bacterium | reverse complement strand
GTTCCGCCGGCCGATCCAACCGTCTCCTGGCCGTCCAGGTATCCGGCCGGTTGGGTCTGGGTGATCTGGTAGCTCCCCGGACGGAGATTGCCGAACGAGTAGGCTCCGTTCGCGTCGGTCGT
>DNUF01000218.1:52806-56644 GCA_003508595.1 Planctomycetaceae bacterium | reverse complement strand
AACCGCGTTCCCCAGGTCATCGGTGCCGGTCAGGCTCACAAACACCCCCGTCAGTCCCGGTTCACCGGCGTCCTGTTCGCCGTCATTGTCGCTGTCGACATAGACAACACCCGCCAGGCTCGATGGGTCGATCTCACCGAAGTTGTACTCGGTGGCATCCACACCGGCGGCGAGGACGATGTTGTAAAGGCGATCAGCGTCAACGGTATCCACGCTACCGCCAACCGTCCCGACATTGTCCTTGCCATCCAGGAAACCGCTGGGTTGCAGTTCCTTGATCGCATAGGTTCCGGGCCGCAGGTTCGAGAAGAGGTAGGCGCCGTCGGCGTCGGTGATGGTGGAGAGTGAGACGGGGCCGAGATCGTCTGTGCCGGTCAACTCGACCGTCACCCCGGCAATCACCTCTTCCTCCGCACCGATAAAGCCGTCATTGTCGCAGTCTTCAAACACGACCCCCGCAATGCTGGAGGGGGGATTGAATGTGTAGGCTCCGGTCGAATACCGCGAGACGACAAAGCCTTCCACGTAATCGACAGGCACCGTAAAGATCGTGGACTGGGCACTGACCTCCAGGGCACCGGTCGTGGCATTCTTCTCGAACGGTTGTGCGATCAGGACGAGCAAATCACCGACGCCGGGGAGGTAATCGACCGAGGGGTTGAACAACGAAATGTTCGAGGCCGTGTAGGCGAGGATCTCACGAACGCGGGCCGCACCGGCCACGGCGGGTTTCCAGACATTCGGAGTGACCGACCTGTCGGTGTCACCGTAGCCATATTCGGGCTCGTAGTTGTCGACCAGGCTCCAGATCGTCTCCTGCACGTCGTCGGCCGTGTAATAGAACCGGATCTGGGCGGCAAACTGGTTGGCACCATCCAGAATGTTAAGCCGGCCCGTGTCGTTGGTTGCGTCGGAACTGCTCGCGTAGACGGCCAGAGTGTCTCCGTTGATGCTTCGCACGAAGTAATCAACCCCCGACACCAGATCTCCAGTCGCGGCGGTAACCTGGAAACGGTCTCCCGTTTTCATCTTGTGGGCAACGATCGCGATCGTCTGGTCTGCCGACGAGACCGCATCGGGAGACGTTGCCCCGGCCAACTGGTTGAGAACGGAGGAATTCAACAGCCAGTTGACGACATCGAGGTTTGAGGTGTTCTCCACCACATGTTCGGGAACAAAGAACCTCGTCCATCCCGTGATGGGAGACGTAAACGAGATGGGGTTGGTGCCTGCCAGGGCGGCATCGCGGGACAGATGCAGGCTGAACTGCTGATTTCCCAAATGGCGAATGAAGTAGTCGGTACCGGTGGTCAGACCTGCGGAACTCAGATCGACCTGCACACGAGTTCCCGTCGGCCAGGCAATTCCATTGCGATCGCTCGTCAGCCCGGCGACGGGGTTTAAACCAGCCCCAGACGCAAAGCGCACGCTTTGACTGGGGAAGACGGGCAGTGTTGAAACGGCCGAAAATGTGATTGGGGCGTTGCCAGTGCCGGCATCAGCCGCAGTCGTGTGCAATGAAATCGTGTCGGCACCTGTCGACCGGACGAAATAATCGACCCCCGTCGACAACCCGCCAGCCGCCACATCGAGCCGGACTGCAGTGCCGGTGGGAAGCTGGTGGCTGGCACTGGTCAGAATTGAACCCGAACTGCCCGAGGTGAACTTGATCAGCGCCTTGCTGCAATACACCTGGAACACTGACGTGGAGGGGGCTGGAACGGCATTGTTCCCAGTGCTGGCATCCGCGGCAGTCAGGTGCAGGCTCAGAGTGGTGTTCGAAAGAACTCGGACATAGTAGTTCGTTCCGATCGAATACCCGGAATCCGCGAGGGTCACCCGGACCACCTCGCCCGTGGTGAGACCATGAGCAAGATTGCCGTTATTCGTCGAGTTCCGGCTGGTCAGTGCCGTCGAACCGACAGTTGATGCTTTCAAAAAGACCGGTGAACCAACAGCCCGTCCACGATCCAGCCTGTCATTGACGTTCTTCTCCACGAAGGTCGTATCGGGCAATGAACCGACGTCGTAGCTGGAAAAGATCTGCGTCGTATATGTCCGGTTGTACAGTGTTAAGCGGTCGTAGTCGATGCAGTACGCGTTGTAGATCGGCGAGACTGAGGTCGTGAGGCTGCCTCCCAACACCCAGGGGTTGGATCCACTCGCCGCTTCCGCCGCCGAGGAGTGGAGCGTCACACTTGTGCCATCCACCACCCGCACGTAGGCGATGTCGCCCAGAACCGAATTCACAGAGGCAATTTCGGCACTCGAATTCGCCACCAACCGCACAGCGGTTCCCGTGGTCCAACGGTGTGCGGCCGGGAACTGAACCCGATTGGCGAGAGACAGGCTCGCCGTGACCGGCCCCGTCAGATCGACAAGCCCGGCGGTCGAACCCAGGTCCGCCGCCTCCCCGGCCGAACTGTAGAAGCTGTAGTTGCTTCCCTGGACACGCACGTACCAGATCCCGGCAGCCAATCCGCCGGTCGAGGCCGAAACCTCCACGGCATCACCCGTACGCCAGATGGGAGCCGAGGCAAATTGCACGGTGTCGGCATTGTCATCGGTGGCACTGGGGATCGCCGAAGACTCGACCGGAGTCTGCCCAAAAAAGGGCAGGTCACTGGAACTGCCCGAAAAAAGCATCGTCCCATCCGCGGGAACCGCAGCGGTGAGATCGACGCGTGACTGTCCCGACACGGCGTCGGCACTCGTGAGGTAGAACGAGTAGGTAGTGGCGGTCTCGCGTCGGACGTACCGAACCACGGCCGCCGCCCGGTCCTGGCCAGGACCGTAAAACGTCGAACTCCCCTGCGTATAGGAAACCTGATGGGTACCGATGCCCGTCTCGGGAGCACCGATTGTGGCGACAACGCGAACGGCTTCTCCCGTTCGCCATCCCGGATCTTCGGGGAACGACACGGTATCATTCGCCAGGCTGGTGCCTCCCAGTGCAGGCAGAACGTTGCCACTGCTGAAGTTGACATCGAACAGACTGTTCGGCGCCACAATCTGCTGTCCCGAGGGGAGAATCTGCTGCGCGGCCAGGGCGGGCAGGTTGAAATTGAGGACCGAGGTATCGACCTTGGTCACTCCGACCGAGGCCGAGATCGAAAACTGGATCCCCGCGGCCACCGTCTGGGGGACCGTCAAGGTCGCCGACTTGGCGTGCTCGGGGAGCGACAGCGGGATTGTCTGGGTCGTTCCGCCATTGACCGACAGATCGATCGACGCGTCCTCAATGTGATACGTCGCGTCATACGGAGAATTGATCTGCAGTCCCAGCGAGAGGGTCGAACCGTCGCGCAGGAACTGAATGGTGCCGACGGCCAACTCGTCGCCACTCTGGGGCTGGGCCGGGGTCGGATCAAACAGCATCGGCTCAGACGCCAGCACAGTGGCGGTCAACAGGCTGCGTGATTCCAGACTCTCGATCGCAATACGACTGCGCCGGACCGACTTGCGCCGCATTCCTGCAACACGGAACATCCCTGACAACAGCGACCGCAATGAACGACGAATCATGGTTCCCCCAAATAAAAAACCTGGATGACGGCACCGCACGAATGTGTGTTCGGACTCGAACGAATCGAGTCTCGCACGAACACACATCTCTCCAGCGCAGTTCAATCCCGGCGGCCAGTGCCCAAACCCGGCCACAGCAGGTGCCTGCGACGCACGTTGCCACGCATTGTGGAGCCCATAACTGCCGACTTTGGCAGTTTCCACAACCATCAGGAGCCCTCTGATTCGCGAATCAGATTCCTGACGCCCAAAAGATAGGATTTCGGAGAAAAACCCACAAACCAAATTCCGCCAAAACGGCATAATCCGCGAA
>DNUF01000218.1:35973-52611 GCA_003508595.1 Planctomycetaceae bacterium | reverse complement strand
CCAAAACGGCATAATCCGCGAAAAAAAATTCCCACCCCAAAAACTTCTGTTCCCGCAGCGAGTCTCGCCTCAAACTCTGCAACCCCGACAGCCAACTTGCCGTTGCACACAACAGGAAGAGGGCCCTGGAAAAGACCATCTTGCTTGCGCAACCGTAAAAAATACTCCGCCGGTCACCCAGGGCGACCGGCGGAGCCTGCAGAAACGGGTCGAGAAGAGATGGAAGAGGTCTCGGAAAAACTCTCAATCCACCCGGATTTTCAGTTCAGCGACCAACGCAGTAGTTGCCATAGCACTTGATGAACCGGATCTGCGGCAACAGCGCCCGGTGCGGGGGGGAATTCTGCCAGGCTGCCATCGCCTGCTCGGGAGTAGCCGCCCCCCCGGCATTGACGAAAATCACCTCGGGACCCCGATAGTTGGGATCGTGCCGGAACACCCGGGTGTTGTGCAGGGTGATCGCATAGTTCTGGGCCCCATTGTCGGCGAGTGCCGGAGCCGCGAGAACCAAAGTGGCCAAAACGAACGCAAGAAAACGCTTCATGGTGATTCCTCGTGGTAGAAGAAAGGAGCAATCGACCAGGCGGACAGAATCCAGGTGACCCCACCTGGAAATCTCATCCCCGACGAAACAGGGACGTCCCAACGACAGCGTCAAAACAACGCCAGCGCGACGACCCATTTCGCATACGCCCGGTCACCAGGCAGCCGCAGTCACACACCGGGAAGTCGACCCCAACGTCCCCTGACTCGACTGCAGTGCATCGACGTTTCTGCAGCGCCACGAATCAACCCCCCAGCCAGGGAGGATTCCAATGACAGACACCAACCTACCCACCTGAAAAAGTCACGTCAACCGCTACGACCCTCAAAACTTATCCATTTCCTTCAACCTCCCATTACTCCATGCCGGGTAACTCTTTACGATCCACAAAAAACGACTGATCGGTCTGCGACACACCCCCGATCGCGCGGATTTCTGATCAAAAAGCCACGTAATGACGCAGGACTTCTGCCAGACCAGGGCTGCTGTTGAACGTTGCAAAATCGTGCGACCGTCCGACCCATTCACTGCAATCGTAACTTTGGACCCGGTCGGCCCAACCTCCGAGGGAGCGTCTGTCCCGCCGCGTCAAACCTTCCAGTCCCAGCGCCTGGGTTCCTTTCATGGGGGTGTGCAGTGGATACACCTGCAACCATCCATCCCGGGGATTGGTCAGTACGAGGATCCCCTCGACCGGCGACAACGCCCTGTCGTACCGCTCCCCCGGGTTCAACCAGTCATGATCGATCGCGGCAGCAATCAACACCCCCCGCACCCGCTGTGGCGGTCGGGCCTCTCCCCCCAGGTGTGACCCATCATCGAGGGTGCCTCCCCCCAGGGCATGCAGTGCCGCCACCACGCACCGGGCTCCGTGGCTGTGCCCCACCAGGGTCACTGGTTGATCCGTGGGAAACATCGAAATCAATTGCGCCAAGTAGCCCCCGTGGACCGCCGCCCGCCGTCCCAGCACCCGCAATTCCACGGGAAACAGCACGTGAGCCACCCCATCACTCGGCCACGAAAAATGGACCACCTGGACCTCGGCCCCGCCAGCTGCCTGCTGGATCCAGCGGTGATTGCGGGTGCTCTCCGCAAGCACATCTTTCCAGTAGTTGTAGCTGCCATGGATCACCACGCAGACCGGGCGATCGGGACGGAGAGTCGAGAGAAACTCCTCCGCCGAAACTTCGATCATCCCTTCCGCCGAGCGGTAGAGGTACTGCATCTGCCCCGCACAATCGTGAGTCGCGGGTGACCCCTTGACCTCCCGACTGGAAATGATCCAGTCCCCCCCGGAGACCTCCCGCACCAGGGGAACTTTTCGCTGCGGAACCAGCCGAGTGGCATCGGGTCCAGTGGACTGCCGCGCAGAGCCTGCGACCGCAGACCCTCCACTGGCGGTTTGAATCGCCGATTCCCCAGATCGCGATGCGACGACCCCACCAGTCGCAGCCCGGTCAGTGGCAGTTGCGGGGGCGCGATTCCCGGATGCAGCCCCCCGGACCGGCTGCCGCGACGGTGGAGCTCCGACAGTGACACCCGGTGATGCCGGGACCTGTCCCCCCTCCAGACCGCGAGGTCGCGACAGCCCCTCTGCCGTGGAGGAAGCAGTTCGCTCCCGGGGCGCCCGAGTCCCTCGGCCGACTGGGGGACCGCCAATGGAAACCGAGCTCCGCCCGTCGAATGTCGTCCCCTGGGCGAAAAGTGTGCCTCCCCGGCTCAAGGCGAGCGAGATCAGCATCAGTAAAATCCACCCCGAGGGCCGTCGGCCGATCCTGCGCCGGGGGGCAATTGTCGAGATTGTGAGGCGATCCATCGTGGGACAAAGTTTCGTCATCCTCCGCCTGACACGTTCACCCCTGCCGCGACCAGGGCCGGACGTAGTCAATTCGCACATCCCACCGGTTGTTCCAGGTCCGCCGATCGTGCCCGATGTGTCCAACAGTCCGAACGCACCGGTGTGACCGGAACCCTGCTACAACCGTTGCAATCGGCCCTTTCATACGGGAGCCCCCCACTCAACCACCGACGACGTTTTCCAGCCAAGTCGGTCGAGACTGAGGGGACCGACAGTCGAGTGCGGAAATCACTGCCCCCGGTTGACCACCGCCCCCGGTTGACTACCGCCCGCCCCAGACCGGTTCAGCGGTCTTCCATCACATCCTGGGATTCAATCCCCCCATTGCGTTTCCCGGTCCCGTTGGGAGTGAACAGCCGCAGGTGCACGGTGTGCTCGATCTGCTCGTTCAGGAATTGGACGCGACCATCGCAGAACAGGAAATGACACCCCTGGGCGTGCGTGGAATTGGGATAGGGAAACGCTCCCTCTTCGGGGAGACTGGAGGTGCCCCGTCCCCCATTGATCATCGCCTCGGTGACTTTTCCCGGAAACCGAAAGGCGTCCCGGACGATGGGATCCGGATCGGGGACCGTTCCCCGGGGATTGCACGCGGGATCCAGGGTCTGCGGCCAGACAAAGGCCGACACGGTGTAATACGGGTCCGCCCAACTGCGCACTCCGTCTCGCTCGCCGGCATGAATGTTCTCGGTCAACAAGTAAGTCTGCGATTGCCCGTCAAAAATCGAATCGATCCGCTTTGAGTCCCGGTCGAGTGGTTCACTCCAGCGGGTCATCACGCCCGCTTCGGCCCGGGGTTCCACCACCCCCATCCACATGACGCCACTGTCGGCAATCGTCTTGTAATCGTGGATGTCCCGGGCCGGACTCCCGAGACTCCAGATCTCGGGGGTCTCGTTGCTCAATCGATTGCGGTCGTAGTCGAGTCGCTCGGCATGGGCCGCATGATTGACCCTCCCCGGAATCGGGCAACACGGAGGTCCGCAGAACCAATCCGAGTAACCGGCGTTCGCCACGTAAGACGCCCCTCCATCGAGGCCAAAGGCGGTGGAATCGGTGGGGCAGGTGAACACCTTGACCGACATTTGCCCCAGTGCCGTATTCGGGTTGCTGGCATCCCCCGGGGTGTGGAACTCACGCAGCCCATCCCAGCGGTCGGCAATGTCGGTGCGTCCCAAATACGGAAGCAACTCGACCCTCCAGCTGGACAGGGGACGCCCTTCCGTTCCCAGACTCGCGAAGACTCCGTACGAGGGGAGCCTTGACTTGCTGATCGAGCGATTCTGCAGCGCGACCCCCAATTGATGCAGGTTGTTGACACACGCCGTTCGCCGTGCCGCCTCCCGGGCCTGCTGAATGGCGGGCAGAATCAACGAGGCGAGGACGGCAATGATCGAGATCACCACCAGCAATTCGATGAGGGTGAACCCATCCCGGCGCGTGGTGCGGTGCAGGTCCACTCGCCGCGGGCTTCGGTTCGACTGCATGACCCTGGATCTCCTGATTCGCCCCACGCCTCATCCTGCTCGAGAAGCCGCATGTCGGTGCGACACCGCCCAGCGAAGTACAACTTCTGTTCTACCCAAATCGCATGAGAAAATCAGGAGACTTCCCGCCCCCGGGGACGCCCAGCATCGACTCCCGCCCCCTGCAGGATCGTGTTCCCTCCTGATCCGGAACCGACCACGCCTTCCAGAGTGCGACTCCCTGCGGAGAACCCCGAATAGTCTCCCCTCCTGGAGATCCGGAGACTACCATCCCCGGGGAGCGGGACTGAGAGTCCCCGACGCCAACCAGGCCGGATTTCAACAACGAGGTGTGGCTCATGCGACAACTGTTCCCCCTGTTTTGCCTGTTGGGTCTGGTGACGGGTCGCGGCGTGTGCGCTGAGGCCCAGGAAAAAAGCGTTCGCCCGGGAATCAATGACCCGTTCCGCGATCCGGACGTGGAGGACTTCATCGGGAAATTCGAAATCGAAAGCCGGGAGGTGTTCACCCGACGGGCCGAGATTGTGGCCGCCTGCGCGATCCAGCCTGGGCAGACGGTCGCCGACATCGGTGCGGGAACGGGATTGTTCACCCGCCTGTTCTCCCCGAAGGTCGGCGTGAATGGGCGGGTGCTTGCTGTCGACATCTCCCGGAAGTTTCTCGATCACATTGAGGCGACAACCCGCCAGGCAGGACTGCGGAACGTCGAGACCCGGCTCTGCCAGCCCGACTCGACCGGCCTCCCTCCCCACTCGGTCGACGTCATCTTCATCTGCGACACCTACCACCACTTCGAGTTTCCCACGAAGACCATGCAGTCGGCCTTCGACGCCCTGAAGCCCGGGGGCCGCATGGTGCTGATCGACTTCCGCCGGGTCGCAGGAAAAAGTACCGACTGGGTCATGACCCACGTGCGGGGGGGACAGGAGGTCTTCGAAGCCGAGGTTACCGCCGTGGGCTTCCAGAAAGTGAAGGAACCGCTCCCGCTCAAAGAAAACTACCTGGTGGTGTTCCAGAAGCCAGAAAACCCGGCGAAATAAGCCTCGCTCCCGCAACAGCGACCGCGGGTCGACGCGATTCCCCGGTGGGGAGCGTGTCTTTTGAACAGAAGTCGGGTTGACCGGTTTCGGGGGGCTGCCCTAGTCTGCCCGACCCGTCTCTCCCCCCCTCGGCTCATTGCACAAGGATGTGTCATGTCGCCCGGTTCCCAGACCGATCTCCACCCGCCCCGACTCCTGTTCTGGCGGGAACGGGAGTTCTGGTGGCTGCTGCTGCTGGTCACACTGGCCTACAGCGTTCGGCTGACGGATCTGACCATTCGGGGGGAAGAGACCCGCCGGGCCCTCGTCGCCCGCGAGATGCTGCAGACGGGGGACTGGGTCGTTCCCCGCACCCAGGGGCAGCCCCTCTACAGCCGCCCTCCCCTGCAGAACTGGATGATTGCCGGGATCTCCCTCGTCCAGGGCCGGATCGATGAATGGACCGTCCGGCTACCCAGCCTGCTGTCGGTCGTGGCCACAAGCGTGCTGCTGTACGGCTACACCCGCTCCTTTCTCAGCCGACTGGGGGCTCTCTGTACAGGGCTGGTCTTCACCAGCCTCGGTCAGGTGATCGAACTGGGGCGCACCGGTGAGACCGATGCGATGTTCACGCTGCTGGTCGCAAGTTCGCTGCTGTTGTGGCACCTCGGGTTCGTGCGGGGCTGGAGTCCCTGGGCGACGTGGGGCCTGGGCTACGGCTGTGCCGCCCTGGGGACCCTCACCAAGGGTCCGCAGGCCCCGGTCTACTTCGCTTCCATTGTTGGCATGACGCTGCTGATCCAGCGGCGAGTGCGATTCGCCCTGCAGTGGTCGCACCTGGGTGGCATCGCGCTGTTTGCGATCGTGGTCGGGGCGTGGCAGATCCCGTTCATGCAGCGGGCAGGAAGCTCGGCGGGGGGAGAGATCTACCTGATGGATGTGGGGCATCGCTTCCTCGACGCGAGCTGGGGATCGTTCTTCGAGCACTTCGCGCAATACCCCGTCGAACTGTGGGCCTGCCTGTTGCCGTGGTCGGTGCTGTTCCTGGTCTGGAGCCGGCCCGGCTTTCGCGCGGCATTTACCGGAACCGGGCCCCAGGTCCGATTCCAGTGGATCGCCCTGGCGGTGGCATTTCCCAGTGTCTGGCTCCCCCCCGGTTCACGACCGCGGTACTTCATGTCGCTCTACCCGTGTATCGCCATCCTCGTGGGGACAACACTCGACCGGCTGGCGACGGCGGCGCAGGATGCCGAATGGCGGCGGATCTGGCCCGTGTTCGTGCGGGGCTGCGCACTCGCGATCGCCGGGGCGGGACTGGCCCTCGCCGGGGTCTCCCTCATTCAGCCCGATTTCTGGCTCTCGCAGTCCCCCGCATTCGCGGCTGTCCACCTGGCGGGTTGTGCCCTGGCCTCCGCAGCCCTCTGGCGCTGGGGAGGCGAACCGGGAGAAGTTCCGTTCCGCCGCAGCGTGGCGACCATCGCCACGTTTGTCATCGCCTGTCAACTGGGGGTGATGACCAATGCCCATCAGAAGACCACCCCCGACACGGTGGAAGCCGTGCAGCAACTCCAGCAATTGCTCCCTCCCGGAACCAGGCTCTACAGCATGGACATGGCGCATCACATGTTCGTGCACTACTTCGGTGAAGTGCAGTACGTCCCCTGGCCGAAAACCGCCGCGGAAGTCCCCCCCGATCTGGAATACTTCTGTGTCGATGTGCGATGGCAGGTCAATGGCCCGCTCCCCTTTGACTGGGAACAGATCTTCTGGGTCCCCTGCACCAAGCACCGTGTCCAGGCATGGCCCATCGGCATGATCATCGGTCGTCGGAAACATGCACCGGCATTGAACCCCAGCCAGGACGTCGAGGTGGATGTCCTCGCGACGGCCGACCTCGATCGGGACGATTGATCCCCTCCCGGGGCCATACCCGTGGCCTACTCGATGACAACTCCGGGAGGAGGACGCTCCGGGTCTGGCTGTCCCGCTTCGCACGAATCGGAAGGCCCCGCCGTCCCAGGGGACGAACGGGACCGGCGTGATGATCCCGGTTCCGGCGGCCAGCGCTTGTGGGGAGCATCCCCCCGAAACGTGGTTGCAGCCCGGCAACAACCGGGGACCGGGCAGTAGCGATACTGCACCACGCCGACCGTCCGGCCGACCAGCAGTTCGCGGTCATGTTCCGGACACCTTGGCCGAACCAGCCGTCGCTGTCCAGGGCCCCTCCGTTTCCGCGATCGAGTGGCCGGTCTTTGTCCAGTCTCAACGGCAGGAGAGGCAGCCGCCCCCGGGATGGTGAGGGGCTGCTGGGGGGGACCGCCGATGACTGGGGAAGGCCGCACGCCAGTCCGCCGGGGTTCCCCCTCGGATTCGGTCTTCGCACGGCCGGGCCCATGCGGCCCGGGTGGGAGGAAAGACATTGGCAACGCTCCTCAAGGCTGCAGATTCAAAAGACCTGGCACGACTCATCCGTTGGTTCCAGGGGCAGCCCTCCAGGCCCCCGGTCGCCACCACTGACCAGCAGCCCACTCCCTCCTCGCAGGCCGCACCGCCACTGTATATGTGTCTCTTATGGACTTCAAGAGTCCAGTCATTTTTCAAACCGGAAGACCTACATCCCCTCCGACAGCCAGGCGGGCAGAAACTCGGCGGGATAGGTCATTCGCAGCCCCATTTCGAGCGCGTCGGGACCGTCGTCGTGACGCCCCTGTGGAAACTCCTGCAGCTGGTTGACCAGCAACCGGGCTCCCGCTGACGGGCGGAGGCGCAACCGGTTGTGACGCAGCACCGTCCCGACCCGACACAGCCGCACTTCCTTGCGGGTGTTGTTCCGCACGGTGAGGATTTGCACCCCATGCAGACCCCGCTCGTGGATCTGCCGTTGCAGCTCGCGACAGACCAGCGAGTCGTACAGTGTCAGTTCGACCAGGATCCCCCGCGCCCCATGCCGCTCCAGCAGGTCCAGGGCCCGTCCGAGGAACAACTCGGGCGGGAGCCGTTCGAGCACCGCATCCGCCCAGAACTCGTCCCCGCGCCGTCCGACAAAAACGGCGGCCGCATAGTCGCCATCCGTCAGGCCGGTGGCGAGGTCGCAGGCGACCAGCGACTGCTCGAATTCCGACGGCCATTCGGCACACCACAGTTGGTCGGGGAAGTAGTTGTCGGGCCAGAGTGTGTACTCTCCACGCCCCGGGTTCTGCTGGTACATGGCCTCCCACCACCCGGGAGACTTGTGCCGGCGCATCGCCTCCAGCTTCTCCCGGGGCCAGCGCTCGGCCCACAGCGGGTCGCCCACCGCCCGACCCAGCACGTCGTCGGGCTCGGCGAGGGCGGGGAGATGCAGGCGGCGGACCGCTCCCGGTTCGCGTTCATTCCCCTGGAGGATCCGGCCCGAGAGATCGTCACGATGCCAGCGGGTGGCAATCACGATCGCGCAGCCTCCCGGTTCGAGTCGCGTACTGGCGGTGGACTCCCACCAGTCCCAGAGCCGGTCGCGCAACACCTCGCTGCAGGCATCGGACGAGTTCTTGATGGGATCATCGACGATCAACAGGTGCGCTCCTCGCCCGGTCAGGGGCCCTCCCGCCCCCGCCGTGAGCATTCCCCCCCGCCGCCCGGCCAATCCCCAGTCGTTCGCCGCCCGCAGGTCTCCCCGCACCCGCACCCCAAACAGAGATTCCCCCCACTCTTCCAGCAGGCCGCGCGCTTTTCTCCCCCAACTGCGGGCGAACGAACTTTCATATCCGGTCAGAATCACCTGCCGGTCGGGAAACGTCCCGAGGTACCACGCCGGCAGGTAATGGCTGATCAGCTCTGACTTACCGTGCCGGGGGGGAGCCTCGATCACCAGCATGGGGGGGGACCGCCCGAGGATCGTCTCCAGGACCGCCTGCTCAATCGCCATGAGGTGCAGCGCGGGCATCCACCTCCCCCGTGAGACGGTCTGGGCCATCCGGGTCGGGGTGGCCACCTGCGCGAGTGGCACACCGGAGGAAGATCGAATGACGTTCATCAAGCAAACCTTCCAGCACCTGGGGAATCAGTTCCTGGACGGGCGGCGTTGGCTCGGCCTCGCACCACTGGTGCTCGGGCTCGGGAATGGGTGCCAGGGCCTGCAATCCCCACGTGGTCTTGCCCACCATCGACACCGCCCAGCGGTCCATCCGCTGCACCGCCTGCCGGAGCATCAACGCACACAGTTCAAACAACTCGGTCCGCGAAAAGTTCGCCTCTTCCCAATGGAGTCGCCGGGCCTCGATGTGGTTCTTCACCAGCCGGGGGGAGCAACCAATCCGCCGGGCACACAGGATCGGCTGCCCCCCGGTCTGCCACAGGCCGAAGATCAGCTCGCGGGGGGTGTGCGGCTGGGGGACAAACTCGACTCCCGGAGGCAACCAGCCCGGAATCTGTCCGTCCTCCTCCGGGGAAGTCGCGAGTCCCGCGACCTGGTCGTTTAAGGTGGTTTCCCCTCCCGGGAGCTGTTCCACAGGCTCACTCCCCCGCGTCGTCCGAGGAACACCACAACTCTCTTCTTCCGCCGGCTGCACCAACGACTCCTGCGATTGTCCCCCGCCCGCTGGTGTTGCAGCTCCCGTCGCGGCAGGGAGGGAGACCGGGACAGGTTCATTGTCGGGGGATTCTGAGGGACGATTCATGGAACGACTCCCAGGGCCTGGGCCGAAAAGCGGTCGGCCGGGCCAATGTATTCAAATGCCGCGGTCAACCGTGTGAGGGCGGCGGTCCGATTGAACCGGGAATGTTTCCCCACGGTCCGGTGTCCCAGGGAGGGAGCGCGGTACATGTGCCAGAGGGGACTGCGCCTGCGATGAGCGATCATGCCCGGATGCGAGGTGACACTGCAGTAGCGTTTTCCCGTGGCCCGAAACATCGCCGCCACCAGCTCACTCAGAGCGTGTCCAATTCCCACCCCCTGGAAGTCGGGAAGGCAGACGGTGCGGTGTTCGCGCCACCGGCCGCCGGCCGGTCCGGGCTGGCTGAGCACCGCGGTGAACGCCGCCGGCCGGCCGTTGCAGAGCGCCACAAAACAGCGGGCGACGCGATTGAGTCCCGCGCTCAGATAATGATGCGCACCAAACTGCGGCCACGCCCCGGAAGAGACGCGGACCACGTCGAGGCGGAGGCGCGGACGGGGTTGAAGACACCTCCATTCAAACCGGTTGGCCGCAGGATCGAACAGCCAGTCGGGCTGCAGCCAGTCAATCACGTCGTAATGGCACCCCACCGCCACGAGCCGTCGTCCCGTTCCGCGCACTGTCCGCGCCAGGGCGGCACTTCCAATCTGCGCCACCGTCCGATCGACCACCGAGGTGAATTCGTCGATGACCGCCAGTTGTGGACGCTCGGCCAGGGCCCGGGCCAGTGTCGCCCGAAACTGCTCTCCGGTCGACAGGGCCCCGAAGGGGCGCAGCCACGCGGGGGGCGACGAAAACCCCACGCTCGACAACAGCGACGTAATCTCGCGAATCCCCATTCCCGAGGGAAACCCGTCGACCAGCGATCGCTCGACCGGCCATTCGTATTCCGTCACCAGACTCTCGCCAAACAGCTCCCGTGCCAGTGTCGATTTCCCCGACCCCGACGGCCCCACGATCAGCCCGATCTGCCAGTCTCGCTGCTCCAGCGGCAGATCGACCTGCCAACGACGTTCGCTGCGCTCGGTGGGGGGAATGTCAAACAGCCCCTCCAGCTGCAGCACCCGCGGCGTCCGTTCCACCACGACCGATTTCACGCAATCAAGGCGCGGCATGTGTGCCCCTCCTCCTGCAGACGCTCCAGCAATTCCAACTGTTCCTCCTCGTCATCGCACTGCACCAGCACACAGTACCGGGCGTCGGCTGGAGGTCCCGCCTCACCGGCGGACCGCGACGCTTCCCCGGAAGACCGCCCCGCGCCGGCGGCCGTCGACGGCGAAGCGGGTGTCTCGCAGGTCGTCGACGATGACGTGGCGACCGAAGACAGGCCCGACGGTGTAACCTCGGTGGGAGGCGGGTTGGAATCCGGAGATGGTGCCAGCACCTGTACCAGCACCTCCGGCGTCATCCGCTGAAAACTCTCCCCCAGTGCCTGCAGGATCTCGTCGTGATCAAAGTGGACCTGGGCGAGAAGTTCGTCGAGCACGGCGGCGTCGGTGGTGGCCAGTCCCGCCAGGGGATCGAGGGTCAGCAGCAATTGCTCGGCCTCAGCCTCGGTCACGTCGAGGACCAGCACCGGCACCGGTGTGTCGGGGGTCGACTCGGCCCGCAGGTGCCCGTCGATCAACTGCAGGCGGCCATCAGGGAGTTCACGGGCCAGCAGGGCGTCGGCATATCCAATCTCGGCCAACACCCCCCGCAGGGCCCGGCGTTGAGCATCCGGGTGCGTCCGCCAGTTGCGCGGATGAGGGACCAGGTCGGCCCCCCGCACCCGCCGCAGTTCCCGCACACGATCACGGATGGGAACCGGTTTGTCTGTCATGTGTCTGTCTCCTGGAATTGGTTGGATCACCGCATCGAACGTGGCACCGTCCCGCGGACTCATTCCGCACGAACCAGCAGCCGGCACACCGCCACGCGGGTGTTGCCGGTGGTCGTGACGGCCCCGATGGTCAGGGTGAAGTCGGTGTCGGCGGTCCCCCCGGCCACCCGCAACTGCAACCCCTGCCCCGTCGCCACCGTCCCCCCCAACCCATCCGGAAAGGGACTGCCATTCACCAGGGCCGGTCCCAGCGTGAGTCCCACCGGAGAGACCTCGACCGGCAACGGTGTCTGCAGACGCTCTCCCGGTCCCAGCAGCGGACCGAAGTGGACCCCCATCAGCAGTGATTCCCCCGGATGCTTCACAAGGGGACGCAGCGCCCCCACCGACAGACTCTGACTCATGAAACACCTCAATGGGGGGGAAGATGCCAGACCACAAACCTCGGAGCCATTCCACAGACCGTCGGACGAACGGCAAGCCGCCAGTTCGTTCCGCGGGGAGGCAGTTGCCTCACCACCACGACAACCTCCCCGGTCGGTTCCGGATCCACCGGTGGCGGTGGCGTTGACCGCCCACGCCAGTACGGTGCGGCAAACCAGCGGGCCCCAAACCAACTTGCGGGAAACATCACGAGTTCTCTCGGTGGAGGATCCTGTCGACCAGTGACGGGACAAATTCACGTGCCATCGGTGGCCACCGACTGCCGGTTCCCCTCCCCATCGACCGTGGCGACCACGCGGTTCTTGCTGTCGGCCCGATCGCGAAAGGCGACCGGACCATGGGGAAAGCCGGTGCTCTTCCCCACACACACGGCGCGCAGCAGCCGCAGGGTCTCCCGGGGAGTCTCGCCCGCTTCCACACCATCCACCTGGTCCAGCAGGGCATTGGCAATCGCCAACCGCTCTCCCTCGGACAGGCCGACGGCAGGTCCCGGTTGAGCCAACGCCTCCAGGCTGTCGGTCGCATTGTCGAACGAACCCTGCACATCTCCCGGCGTCAGCCCCGCGTCTTTCCGCAGCGCCGCCCGCAGGAAGCCGAAGACACTGTTGAGGGCTCCTCCGCTGAACGGACCGAGCCGGTTCAGCAACGTCGCCTGGTTGGCGGCAGTCGCATCGCCGCGAGAAGAGACCGGGGTGTCGAGCAGGTCGAGACGTTGGGCGCGGGCGGGAGTGTAGGCGGCGGCCTCGGCCCGGCTGCTGATGGCAGCGTCGAGACGCGTGGGAGAACCGACACCACGCACGGGATCGCACAACTGGATCTGGAACGGCGTGGGGACCACCCCAGCCGGGCCCCAGACCATTCCCGCCACACCTCGACGGTCTCCCGTGGCATCAAACCAGGCGTTGGGGAGTTGCAGTTCGTACCAGCCGGGCAGCAGGCCGGCATCGATCTCGCGCCACCGGCAGCGTCCCTCGGTGGGAGCCACCCAGGATCCCAGCGTGGCGATCGACTCGATCGTCCCGGCAGCCGCACTGTACGCCGCCGGCCCCGGGTCTCCCGGACGGATCAACGCAATCACCAATCCCGAAGTGCCCGGCAGCACACCGGTCCGACCGGCTCCCGAGACGGAACTGCCATCGGGCAGAAACAGGTGCAGGATGACCCCGGTGGCCCCCCGCTCGACAATCTCTTTCATCCCACCATTCCTCCACTCATTCCGGGATGCCGGGGGGAACGCCCTGCCCCGGCGGAGACATTCACCGCACTGACCCGCGGCGACAGGGCCGCGACGGACGCCAGGTCTTCACTCCAGGCACCGGTCCCCTGCCGTTGCACCCACCACATCGGGCCACACAGCGCCTCGCGCGAGGCGGCGTCGGCAAATGTGATCCGGGCGACATGACAACCACCGGTCGTCAGGGCCCCCTGGGTGATGAGACAGCTCGAGCCGGCGGTCACGTTGCAGGAGTTCACCGGAGCCTGCATCACTCCCGCCGCACTGGTTGAGACCAGGTCGACGAGGGCGTCGAGCGGTTGTGAGTCCAGGCTGGCGAGTGTGACCCCGGTCTCGGTCAGCAGTCGCAGGTTGGCCCGCCCTCCCGCGGGGAGGCGTGTGCAGGTGCAGAGGGCGTCGAGCGACGCATCGAACGGCACCACAAACCGATTCCCCACTTCCGTCGGGTTGCCCGTGCTGGTGAGAAGTTGCCAGGTGACGCCACGGATCGCGGCACACCCGGGCAGCAGGCTGCCATCAACGTGCCGGGGAACCACAAGGGGGAGCACCCCCGCGACGGGACTCCAGGCCGTGCCGGTGTATTGGACGACCGACGGGTTCTGCCCGGCGAAGCAGGCGGGGTAGCGCAGGGCGAAGGTGGCACTGCTGGTGGTTCCCACCGTACCCGCCGACCATGCCACGAGGGCCGCGAGGCTGGCCCCGGTGGCAGGTGTGCAGGGAGCCTCGAGGGACACCCACGTCCACGTGTTGGCCTGGGGAGTGAAGACCCCGCGGGCGGTGGGGGCAACCAGAGCTCCCGAGGGACTGCCATTGACGACGGTCTCCAGCCGAACCTCACAGGTCGGGGGAGTGCCGACAATCTGCTGGACGAACAGCCCGATCTGCGAGATGGATTGTTGCGGCGTGGGGCGAAAGAGAACCCCCGCCCGCTTGGTTGCGGCATCGATGGTGAACCCTGTGATGGCAGGGCTGGTGCTCCGGTCGGCCAGCAGATCGAGCGGAAGGAGGGGACGGGGGGGAAGCCAGGGCATGCCGGCAACTCCAGTCTCAGAGTGGCTGAAAATCTGTTCTTTTGTCCATTTTACCCGTCAGCCAGGGACCATCAATCCACAACTGTTCACTTTTCCAGATACGATTGGACAAACCATGTCTTCAGAAAGCCGCAACACTCGCAACAGACAGCAGTTGAAACGAATTCCGGGAATGGAGACGGATCGGGCTGTGACGGGAGGGATGCGGCGTGCGGGAGGGTGGGAGAGCCGGTGTGACCCGGAAGGGGTTCCGAGCGAAGGGGTGTGGGCAACTCGCCTTTTCAGGGGGGGTTCGTTACGATCCGGTTGGCGAAAGCGTTCGCGTGATCAGTGGCAGAAACTGTCGGGGGCGGTGGTGTTCGGAGCGATCCGGGCAAACCGCCACGAGGGTCACTGCCGGTCTCTTTTTGAGGAGTGAGGTTCTGTGTCTGTTCGTGTCGGCATCAATGGTTTCGGGCGGATTGGTCGTATCCTGTTTCGGGTGATGGCGTCGCGCCCGGCGGAGTTCGATGTCGTGGCGATCAACGACCTGGGGAGCCCCCAGTCGCTGGCGATGCTGCTGAAGTACGACTCGGTGCAGGGTCGCTTCCAGGGAACGGTCTCGGTCGACGGCGACACCCTCGTCGTGAACGGCAAGAAGATCAAGATCTGTGCCGAGAAGGATCCCCGCAGCCTCCCCTGGAAGGCGCACAACGTCGATGTCGCCGTGGAATCGACCGGGTTCTTCACCGGCCGCGAGAAGGATGGCAAGCCTGGCTACGACAGCCACCTGACCGCGGGTGCGAAGCGGGTGGTGCTCTCGGCCCCGGCCAAGGACAAGCCCGACCTGACGGTCGTGATGGGGGTCAACGACGGCGAACTGACCGCCGCCCACAAGTGCATTTCGAACGCGAGCTGCACGACGAACTGCCTGGCCCCCATGGTCAAGGTCCTGCACAGCAAGTTCGGGATCGAGAAGGGGCTGATGACGACGGTGCACGCCTACACCAACGACCAGAAGGTCTCGGACCAGCTGCATGCCGACATGCACCGGTCGCGTGCCGCCGCCCTGAACATCATCCCCACCTCAACCGGAGCGGCGAAGGCGGTGGGTGAAGTTCTGCCTGCGGTCAACGGCAAGCTGACCGGGATCAGCCTGCGGGTTCCGGTTCCTGCCGGCTCGATCACCGACCTGACCGCCGTGCTGTCGAAGAACGTGACGAAGGAAGAGATCAACGAGGCGATCAAGGCCGCCTCGCAGACCGATCTCAAGGGAATCCTCGAATACAACGAGGACCCGATCGTCTCCAGCGACATCATCGGCAACGCCCACAGCTGCATCTTCGACGCTCCCTGGACCTCGGTCATGCAGGGGAACCTCGTCAAGGTGCTGGGCTGGTACGACAATGAGTTCGGCTATTCGACCCGGACCGCCGACCTGATCGCCAAGATCGCGAAGTTCGGCTGAGCCACCCAACCCCGGGCCCAGTCGCCCGGGTGCTTGCCGTGAACCCAAACACCCCGCCAGGAACCGATCCTCGGCGGGGTGTTTTTTTGGGCGGGGTGTTTTTTTTGGCATCCATCCCATTCTCGCCCGACCGCAACTGACCAGAAGTGCGGGGGTGACACCGGCCGGCCATCGGCACTCGCGCATATGCCAGTGGCACCATGATCCGACGGGATCGCTCAGTCCGCCATCTGCCGTCCACGCGAGCGCATTTTTTTTCACCGAATGCACTTGGTCTTCATACATTTTCCCGTTTCCTCATTCGTGAATGTTGATGTCGTGAGGGAGTGTGCGTAACCCGTCAGCACTTGATGAGGGATTGTTGCCGTGAATCCGATTGAGATGGAAACCAATGTTTCGACCGTACCAGATTCGCCCGGCATGATGTGGCTGCGGCGTTTCCTGGCGGTGATCCTGGGGGTCTTGGGATCCCCGTTTCTGCTGGCTTTCGTGTTGGGAATTCTGGCCTGTACGCAGGGCGATTTTCAGCCTGTGCCAACTCTCGCCGGCGGAGCGATTGCCAGTGTCAGTTTGCTGTTGGCGTATCTGCTCTGGGGAGGGCCGGAACTCCCGTGGATGCAACGGGCGGCCGTGGTTTGGCTACCGCGTACGCTGGCGGTGATCCTGTCGGCATTCGGCCTGTTGTTCCTGCTCGCGTTCCTGTTGGGAGTTGTTGAGATGGGACGTGGCGGTCCAATTCATCTGTTCATTCCCGTTTGTGGCGTGCTGGCGACTTTTCTCCACTTTATGGCGCATTCCCTCTGGACCGGGGCTGGAATTCCCCTCTGGATTCGACGCGCAATCGTCGTTGCAATGCTGTCCGGGCAAACCCTGTATTTCCTGTTCGAATTGACGGGTTGGCTCCAGGGACGCAAGGTCGATTGGTTCCTGTTGCTCGCTGTGCACCTGCTGAGTCTCTGGTGCTCTGACGTGTACTTCGCACTGTGGACCCGCATTCCCTCCGGATCCCCGGCAGCCGACGGCCACACGGCAACCGGTGTCGCGAGCGAGAAGAGTCCCGGGTGACAAACCAGTGTTGCTGACCTGCTGCTGACCTGCTG
>DNUF01000218.1:0-35726 GCA_003508595.1 Planctomycetaceae bacterium | reverse complement strand
GACCTGCTGCTGACCTGCTGCTGATGAGTGCGATGTCTGGTTGAACAGCCCCCGCCAAGGACAGCGGGATCGCTTGCAGGTCCCGCCGCCACTGTTGATTCGGGATGTCTGACGGGCTGCGAGTTCTGTGTCCCTCCAACTCGGCTCAATCGTGCTGGACCGGTCTCCTGAGCAGCCCCTTCCGAGGGACCACAGAATCCTCACATCGCCTTCTCACAATTCCCAACCTGCGGGGGCCATGATCCTTGGCCGAACTGAAACCAATTCGCACCAACAGAACCTGTCCCTGCACCATGACGAACCACCCGGCGGATCCGAATTGCTTCCCGGAACCTCTCCCCTTCGCAGGGCCCACAGGGTTTCAGCAAGTGCTGATGGTGGCACTGTCGGCACTGGCCATCGTGTTGGTGATCCTGTTTTTTCTGGGAATCGCCAGTCTTGCCCAGGGAGATCCGCGGTTTCTCTCGTTCGTCATGATTGCCGGTGCGTCCAGCAATGTCTGCTTTGGCATCGCCCGCAGATTGATGTGATCCGAGAGTGCCGGTGCGGGTTGTTCCGGACACGGGTGTGCCGGAAACGGGCTTGGCACCCCGTCTGGCGCTCCACGACTCGACCGAAATTCGATCCCTGCGAAACAGATCGTCTCGAGAGCGCGGCCCCGCCCCTCACTCGTCCGGCAGATGCTCGTCGCAATCGTCCGGAATCACCTCCGCCTGGTCTTCATCGCTGCTTCCGACAGCATCATTGGCCAGCAGAGAACTGCCATCAGTGCCATCCGTGCGGTGTTGTGCCCACAATCGACCTCATCCGCACCGCAAAGAAGAAGCCAAGGCCCGCGGATTGCTCCTCGGGCCTTGGCTGAAACTCTGCGTCGCCTGGCTACTTTTGGACTATTTCTTCCGCCAGCGGAGCAGGACAAATCCGGCCGCACCAAGGCCGGCGAGGAGGAGACAACTCGGCTCCGGAATGATCTGTGTCCCGTACAGCTGGAACGGGATTCCCTTCGGATTGCCGGAATCATCGTCTGTCATGGCCGACCAGCTGCCACTGAAGTATCGTACGGCATTGCCTGTCGGGACCGCGCCGCCGCCGGACACCGACAGCGGCGGGGAGTACACATAGCCCGTACTGGAGGTCAACGAGTAGTCGATCCAATAACGGCCCGGACCGAGTGTGATGCTGAACTCCGAGTCTGAGTACTGGATTTGTCGCTGCGTATTCGAAGGATTCGTTGCCAAGGCACGATAGACTGGGGTGGAGCCGAGCCAGTTGGCGGAAGTCTGCACGTTGGTGGTGGTGTCACCAAAGATCACGGTCCCGCCCGTCAAAGGATTGCCACTCCAGATGCGAACAGTCGCCCCAATCAACGTTGGCGCATTGGCATTGACCGTATAGCCAAGAAATCTTCCCCCCGTGATGATCCACTGGAATCCCGCAGGTACCGTAAAGTCATCCGCGATTCTGCCAACGTCCGTGCCGGCCACAAATCCAGCAATCGTATCGGGCGATACAAGGGCACTCAGGTCAGCCCCCCCCGAGCCCCCACCCGGGTTGGTGACAACCCCAAACGGTCCACTCAAGGTGCCGAGACTGGAGGCGTTGTCATAGAGCAGACCCCCAAAAGCCACTTGTGGCACCGCCAGCAACAACGCCATCCCTGCACACAGGCCAAGACTTCTCATCCTCGAAGCTCCTGTTCAAACTCAAAAGTCATACTCCAGCGACTTGGAATCGACGCTCCGTCAATTATTTCCAAGACGATGGAAGCTACCAATTCCCGAAATGCCGCACAACAGTCCTGGTGCTGAAAACAAGGATGTCACCAGAACCGAACGAACCGTTCTGTCATGAAGGGCAACAGGATTTTCCCCTCTGTTTTCCAAACGCCACTTCATCAACCAGAGCATCCGGTGGAATGCGACCGTCTCTACAGACGGTTGTCACTTCAGGAACGCTGGTTTGGCCAACGTACCAATCCAACGAGCCAGACACACTTTGCGGGCCGAGTGACAACACCCCCACCCCTCACTCGTCCGGCAGATGCTCGTCGCAATAGTCCAGAATCACCTCGGCCTGGTCTTCGTCGATGAGGCCGAGGGCGAGATGGGTGGCGAGATAGCCGAGAGCGAAGGCAAGCGGGGCGTCTCCCGCAAGGGGGGCGTCGGGATCTTCCGGATCGGCATTTTCCAGCACGTTCGCCAGGGCAACCTCGGTCACCCGCGTCGCTTCCTCTCCCTCTTCCGGGCGACCCCGGGCCCGCAGGGCCAGCAGGGGGGCCAACTGATACAGCGTTTCTTCGGTCAGCGGATGCCGACTCTCCTCCGTCTCGGGAATGCTGTCGCGGGCTTCGCCCCAGGCACGGGTGATCTCAGCCAGCCATTCGGCAGGCTTGCGGGGCAACTTGGGCTTCATGGCGGTGGGCTTGGAGAGAGTAGAGTCGAGCGCCGTGCGCCCCTCTTGCTCCCCCCCGCAGGGAATGAACCGTGCGCTGCACGGGTCCGTCGGGGGGAGGGACCTGGGGCCGGGAGGCAGACGGCTAGTGTCCTTCCTCGTGCTCACCCATCTGCGACTGCAGGTAATTCTGCAGCCCGACATCCTTGATCAACGACAACTGCGTCTCGAGCCAGTCGACGTGCTCTTCCGATTCCACCAGGATTGAGGCCAGCAACTCGCGGCTGCCATTGTCGACCATCGCGGTGCAGAGCTGGATCGCCTCGTTGTACGCCTGAACCCCCTTGGTTTCGAGAACAAGGTCGTTCTCGAACTGCTCTTTCACATCAGCCCCCACCCGGATCACATCGTACCGGGCAATCTCAGGAACTCCTTCGAGAAACAGGATGCGGTCGATCAGTTTCTCGGCATGCTTCATCTCGCCGATCGACTCGGCATAGTGCTTGGCCGCCAGCTTCGAAAAGCCCCAGTTCTTGCACATCTTCGCCTGGCAGAAGTACTGGTTGATCGCGGTGAGCTCGATGGTCAGCCCGGCGTTGAGGGCGTCGATGACTTTTTGATGGCCTTTCATGGCAGTTCCTTGCAGTGGTGTGACGATGACGCGGGGCGGTCCCCCGAGGGGACAATCCGCGATGAGTATGAACCAAGCGGGCGACGGTGGAATCGAGGAAAGCCGGCGTGGACCGACCGTCCCGTTCACCCTGTCCGAGAAGGCGATTCTAGGAGCCCCCGACCGGGCTTAGTAGTCTCCCCCCTCAGAGCGTTCCGCATCTTGATGGAAGCACGCCCCGGGCAGGGCGGGCCCGACACCCGTCATTTTCCGGGGACAGGCTGACTGGCAGGGGGCGCGGCAGCCGGTTTCTCAGCCGCTGGTTTCGCCGCTCCAGATTTGTCCGACTTTCCCCGGTTCCCAAAGTACGTCTTGATCCCGTCGACATAGCCCGGGGGAATCTGTTCCTGCTCAATCGCCTCCTGCAATCCCTGCTCGCCTTGCTTGAGAATCTGCTGGAAGCGGGCCTTGTCATCTCCCTTTTCACTCAGTCCCTTGGTCTTCATGGTCATCAGGGTCTTCCCCTTGGTGACTGCCGACTTCGAGAGCTCGGTCCGAAAACCGGTTTCGATCGAGTCATCTTCGGGGGCAACACCTCCGCGTCCCTGGCCACGGTTTCCCAATCCGTTCCCCTCTCCTTCCCCTTCGTTGCCGGACTCTCCCTGCCCTTCTCCCTCGCCTTCACCTTCTCCTTGACCCTCCCCCGCCCCTTTGCCTTCACCCTCTCCCGCCCCTTCTCCCATGGCAACCTGGTCTCCCTGCTGAACGATTCCCAGTTCTTCGGCCAGTTGCTGGTAATACTCCTCGTAGTCTCCCAGTTCGCTGAACCCTTCGGTCTCTTCCCCGTCCAGCTTCTCCCGCTGGTTCAACTCCTTGGCCATCTGCACCATCTTGAGAGCCTCTTCGAGCTTCTCCAGATCGGTGGCGGACTGGGCCACTTCCTGCAGCTCCTGCTTGGCCAGTTCCAGCGACTCGCGCATCGCCTCGGCCGCCTCCTTCGGATCAATCCCCTCCATCTTCGACATCTCGAGCTGCTTGAGCGTGCGCTGCAGCGCGGCATTCAGTGGCTTCGAATCGACGCGGTCGGTGGCGAACTGGTTCAGTTCTTTGAGCTTCTTGCGAATCTGCTGTTCGAGCTGGCTCTTTTCGACAGGATCCTGGCTCTGCATCAGGCGCTGCAGGTCTTCCATGGCCGCGTCGAGCTCTTTCTGCAGGTTGGCCGACGAGCCCTCCTGCAGTTCCTGGGTCCACTTCTCCATTTTTTCCCGGTTTCCCGAGGCCCCCAACTGCTGCTCCTGCGGCGAGTGACTGAACAGCTCCTTGAGCTTGTCATTGGCCAGTTGCCGCCATTTTTCTCCAAGCTGTTTCTGCTGGGCGGCGAGGGCTCGGGCGTTTTCGGACTTCTCCAACGGCTTCATCTTGTTGAGGGCCGCCTTCAGCCCTTCGAGCGCCTGCTTCGTCTCCTCCGAAACCTCCCCCTCCTGCGGTTCCATCTCGGTCTTGAGCTGCGTCTTGCGAGCCGCTGTCGCCTCCCGGGAATCGTCCAACGCCCGCTGCTTGTCGGCCAGCTTGCGAGCCTGCTCGACCTCGCCAAACGGGTCCAGCTGGGGGAAAAACTGCAGGGCCAATGCGGCCAGGACCACTCCCCCGGCCAGTCGTCCCAACGGCTTTTCGAACGCGAATGGAACCACCTTGACCGGGGCGATCTGCGGTGCCGCCTGCTCGGCGGCCTGGGCGACCAGCGGCTGGTACTCTCCCGCCGCCTTCTCCAGCAATGCCGCCGTCAGAAACAGATCCTTGGTACCCCCATAGGTGTCAACCGCCCGGGCGGCGTCGACGGCGGTCGGGCGACGATGCAGGAGGAAGGACAGCAGCAAAGACAGTGCGGGGACCAGCGCCAGAGACCAGATGCTGAACAGCCCCACCCCATATCCCGACAGCCGACTCAACAGCAGGGCCGCCAGGTAAACCCCCAGCCCCACCGCGCAGTAGCGATGGAAACAGTCGAAGATCGACGCGAGGTCGAGCCGGAATGAAACCCGCTTCAACAAACGGGGAGTGGTGGCCAGGGGGACCATGAGATCACCTGTGAAGGGTGGTCAGGCAGCGGGACAGGCAACAGACCGGCCGGCACTTCGCCGTCAAAACGCACCGTTCGCCTGAACAATTGTAGCGCTGATTTGACCAGAGAAGCAACCGGGGGACCGGGAGTGCGTTCCCGACCTCTTCCAGATTCTTGGTGGGGAGGATTTTGTCTGGCCCGGGCGGGGCGGTACGATGGGACACCACGCCCGGGGTCGGCGGTTTCAGACGACTCCCTCTTTTCAGCAGATTCCATGGACTTCCTGATCACGCTCCGAATTGCCCTGCGGGCCCTCGGCAAAAACAAGATGCGGGCGGGGCTGACCGTGCTGGGAGTGGTGATTGGCATTGCCGCCGTCACGACGATGGTCTCGCTCGGCCAGAGTGCCAGCGGGCTTGTGCAGGGGCAGTTCGAACAGCTGGGGACCAACGTCATCGTGGTCTTTCCCGGCTCCCGCCGTCGCGAGGGGGTCCGGGAGGGAACGGTTCCCACCCTCACCGCCAAGGATGCCGCCGCCATCAGCCGGGAATGCCCGTCCGTCCTGGCGACCAGTCCGATTGTCGGTTTCGCGGGGCAGGTGATCTACGGCAACTCCAACGCCAGCCCCCGCGAGATCAGTGGTGTGGGGGCCGATCACCTGATTGTGCGAAACTGGAACCTGCGGTCGGGTGGTTTCTTCACCGACCGGGACATCTCGTCGGCCTCGAAGGTCTGCATCATTGGGCACACCCTGGTGGCCAAGCTGTTCCAGACGGCCAACCCGGTGGGGGAGACCGTCCGCATCAGGAACATCCCGTTCCGCGTGATCGGGGTGCTCGAGCGCAAGGGGGCGAACATGGTGGGGGAAGACCAGGACAACGTCGTCCTGGTCCCCTACACCACCGTCCGCAAGCGGCTGTATGGTTCGGAATTCGACAATGTCAACGTGATCCTCGCCTCGGCCCGCTCGGTCGCGGTCGCCCAGCAGGCGCAGCAGGAGATCACTCAACTGCTGCTCGAACGGCATCGCATTCCCCCCGGTGAGCAGGCCGACTTCACCGTGCAGGACACCGCCGAGATTGCCAAGGTCCTGGGAACCATCACCGGCACCCTCACGATGATGCTGGCGGCGATTGCGGCGATCTCGCTTGTCGTCGGCGGCGTGGGGATCATGAACATCATGCTCGTCTCGGTGACCGAACGGACGCGGGAGATTGGCATCCGGATGGCGGTCGGGGCCCGCTCGGGAGACATCCTGCGGCAGTTCCTGGTGGAGGCCGTGATGCTCTCGTGCATCGGAGGCATCATCGGCTTCAGCCTGGGAGTCTCGGCCTCACTGGGAGTGACGGCACTGATCAACTCATTCACCACCGGCACCAAGTGGCCGACCGTCATCTCGATTCCCGCGGCGATCGTGGCCTTTATCTTCGCCGCCTGCGTGGGAGTCTTCTTCGGCTTCTACCCCGCCCGTCGAGCCAGCCAACTCGACCCGATCGAGGCGCTGCGGTACGAATAAGTCCACAGTGCGGGACCCCGCACCTCTGTGTCCACCCGCGGGACCTTCACGCAGGAGCCCACGTGCGCTGGTCGTTCCTGCGCGGGAGCCCGCGCTTTGGGATTGGATGGGGCCGCACACCGCATGGGAAGACGGCGGACGGCGCCGTACTCCAGGTTGGGGGCGTCGTCCGTGGAACGGGTTTTCCAACGTGTTCGTCCAAGTTGCCGCGGTCCGGATCAGGTGGCTTGTTGATTCCCCGATCCCCGGGGTCTTGCGCCCCGCGTTTTCATCCGGGGATCGGGATTGCCCTGTTCGCCTCGTGCTTCACGAAGGGGTCGGACTGATACGTCGTCTTGTTCGCAAATCGCGCTTTCACGCACCCCTTCGGGGTGCCGGTCGGTGATGGGGGACAGGCTACCGGGGGTGTTCGCTTCGCTCGACCCCCGGCTAATTTCTGTGACCCCTCTCGGGGTGGACGAGTGCGACGGCGTTGCTGTGTTGTGCGGGAACGCGGGCTTGTGGATCGGACGGGGCCGCACACCGCATGGGAAGACGGCGGATGGCGCCGTACTCCAAGTTCAGTTCGCCGGGGTGAGGCTGCGCCTCGGGGTGCTGGTGAATGTGGCGGCTGGACTTGAGGACCGGGGCGTTCTGGTGTGCCGCGCGGAGGCCCCCTCATCCGGCCTTCGGCCACCTTCTCCCCCACGGGGGAGAAGGATCCGATGCAAGCCAGCGCGCCGGGGATGGTGTTGCCCGGGTCGAGCGGGAAGACGGCGGGAGCGCCGGACTCTCAATTCGGGTGCGCTTGTCTCATCCCTCTCGCCTTATCCCCGGGCGATCGCGAAGGCTTCGATTTCGATCAGCAGGTCTTCAAACGCAAAGCCCGCCACGCGGAATGACGTCGAGACGGGGCCGGGGGTGGGGTAGAACTCGCGCTGGACACGGTCGATGGTGTGGCGTGTGGCGGCGATCTGGTCCCAGCTCCCTTCGCCGTGGTAGTAGATGAACAGCTTGATCACATCCCGCTCGTCCAGGCCCCCCTCGGCCAACACATTGCGGATGAACTGGAACACGTTGCGGGTCTGCGTCTCCATGTCGCTCCCCACCGCCCGCGCCCGGTTGTCGGCCGAGATCTGACCGCCGATGAACGCGTACGGGCCGATCTTCCACCCCTGCGTGAACTGCGTGTTCGGAATGCTCCAGTCCCAGTGATTCGCGGGCTGCAGCCGGTGCTTGTCTTCCCCCAACGCGCCAATCCCCTCGACCTGGATCAACTCTTCCGTCTGCGGGAAGCCCTGGATCCGCAGGCCCGCCCCGGCAGCCGAGGGGACCGACATGTACCGCCGGCGGACGTTCGTCATCTTCTCCCAGTAATCGGTCACCTCGCGCCCCTGGCCGAAGAACCGGAAGTAGGTGTTCTGCTTCATCAGGCTGTGCCGGTCCCCTCCCCCGGCCCGCAGCATGGTGTCGAGATTGCGGAAGGCGTGATCGGTCTGGATCTCGATGTCCCCTTCCCCCAACACCTGTCCCCGCTCATCAAGCGACCGCTGCCCGCTGATGAACAGCAGCCGGCCCACCTTCCAGCCCTGCACCCACGGCCCAGTCCCGCTCCACTTCCAGTGGCCGGGAGGAGCGAGCAGTTCGCGGGGCTCGTTCACCACCGCCCAGGCATCGACCTGAATCAACGCCCCCTCGACATCCAGCCCGACGCGGATCTCGGTGGTGGTCGGGCCGGGGTTGGGGAAGTAACCACACCGCACGGCATCAATCTCGGCCAATGCCCCCGCGACCGACGCCGGGTCGGCTGCCGAGCTGTAACAGACGGTGTGCTTGACCACGTCGGCCAGGGTCGCCCCCGCCCCGGCCAGCACACGGCGCAGCGTTTCGAAGACAAAGCGGGTCTGCCCGGCCAGGTCGGGCGCGACGAGGCGTCCGGCGCCATCCACCGGCAACAGGCTGCCGACGAGGATGAGATTCCCCACCCGCACGGCCGCCGCCCCGTCACGCCGCACCGCTCCCCCCTCCGCCGGCCAACCCACAAACTGCGTCTGCATGACTCTGCTCTCTCGTGGCAAGATTCTCAACTCGCGTCTCTGTGCCCCGCATCGTAGAGAGACGCCGGGCGGAACGGGAGGGACGCACCCGTGACCCGCGACCACCTGCGTGAGCAACGCGCCATCCAGTGGCCCATTCCCAATCCGACGGCACGGCATCAGCCGCATGCGGGACGGCGTTCGATCAACGCGACGTCGCGGGGCGGGCCCCCTTCTGCCGGCGATAAAAGGCCGCGAGGCTCTCGGGAGATTCCCCCCACCAGTAGCGCAGCAGGACGAGTTGGTTGATCAGTGTGGTCCGGCCAACCCCCAGGTGTTGCCACCGGCGGGCCGAGGTCTGGACGGCGGTGGGGGCCAGCGCGATTCGACCGTGCCGTTTGATCCGCTGGCAAAACTCGAGATCCTCCAGCAACGGCCAGGGACGAAAGCCCCCCAGCCGGTGGAACGACTCGGTCCGCAGGAACAACCCCTGATCACCATACGGCAACTGCAGCCAGCGCGAGCGCAGATTGGCCCCCCACGCCACCCCGCTCAATCCCCACCCCGGGGCATCGATTTGCAGTCGAAAGGCTCCCAGGAGGGGACCGCTGGCCAGAGTGGCCAGGATATCGTCGCGGAAGGTCGCGGGGAGCCGGGTGTCGGCATGCAGAAACAGCAGCCATTCCCCCCGGACGAGGGCCCCCCCGGCGTTCAACTGCCGGCCCCGCACCGGCCGGGTCGTCACCACCCGGCACCCCAGTTCGCGGGCGATTTGGGCGGTGCCGTCGTCGCTGCCTCCATCCGCCACAATCACCTCACACCCCGCCTGCAGCAGCGGTGGCACCGTCACCGGCAGAGTCGGCGCTTCGTTCTTGACCGGAATCACCACCGAGAGCAGTCCCGGTTGCAGCATGGGCAACACCGTCGGCACCGCCAGCCCCGCCCGACGGCAGACCAGCAGATCTTCGGGTTCATCCACATCGGCCAGGGGGGCAAGTTGCCGCACCCGCAACCCCCACGCCTCGCACCTCTGCAACGTCTGGGCCAGCACCCGCTCGGTTCCCCAGTCGATCCCGGTGAAGAGCGCGGGCTGCGGGTGACGCAGGGCGATCAGGTAATACCCACCATCCTCGGCAGGCCCCAGGACCACGTCATGCGTCGCCAAGCCTGCGGCTGCCTCGCGCAGCGTGCCAGCCATCAGTCCCGGGCAATCGGTGCCAATCACCACCACACCGTCGGCAGGGCCCGCGCAGGCCGACGCCACGGCCCTGGTGAGCCGTTCTCCCAGATCGCCCGTCCCCTGTGGCTGAGGCACGAACGTCTCTGCTTCGGGAAACTCCGCACGGGGAAACGTCTCGGCCCCGGTGAACCAGACCTCGACAGGCCCACCCGCATCACGTGCCTGGCGCAGCGTATGGCGCAGCAGTGCCTCGTGCAGTTGACTGGCCCCTTCTGGACCCAGGGCGGGAATCAGGCGGGTCTTGACGCGTCCCGCCTCGGGGATGCGGGTCATGACCAGCAGGCGGGGGAGACGACTCATGGGAAGGTTATTCCAGGCTGCCGCCGCAACTCGACCCCGCCCCGGCCGTGCAGCCGTAGCAGTGCTGCGCGGTCTGGATTGGGCGTCGGGCGAAACTTTCGAGAGCGGCCGTCGTCAGGTCGAAGACCGTGGCCGGTTCGCCGGGGGAGACCGGCAGATCGAGCATCTGGTTGAAGTCGCAGTCGAACAGTCGCCCCTGCCAGTCGACCGAGAGCGTCGATCGGCACATCAGCGCGTCAACCGTGGCCGGGTTGAACGCGTCCACAAGTTTCTGCAGGTATTCTGCCAGTCGTCCCTGCGACAGCAGGTCTTCCAGGAACCGGCTGATCGGCATGTTGGTGATCGTGAACAGCCGGGTGAATTCGATGCCATACCTCGCGCGCAGCTCGCGGCGGTAGTCGGCCTCGAGCTTCTGCTGCGGCGGCGGCAGCGAGGCCCCCCCGGGGTTGAAGACCAGCGTCAGAGTCAGTCCGCTTCCCGGCTGACCATAGCCGAGGGCGTTCAGCCGCCGCAGCGCCGCCAGTGATCGGTCGAAGACCCGGTCACCCCGCTGGCGGTCGACATTCTGCTCGAGATAACAGGGAAGCGAAGCGACCACTTCGACCTGGTGCCGGGCGAGGAATTCCGCAAGGTCGGCATACCCCGGCGCTTCGAGGATGGTCAGGTTGCAGCGGTCGATCACCCGTTTTCCCAGGGCGTACCCGCGTTCGACCAACGGGCGAAACTGCGGATTCATCTCGGGGGCCCCGCCCGTGATGTCGAGCGTGGTGAACGGTCCCCGGGCCAACAGCTCGAGACAGGCGTTGGCCACCGTCCCGCTCATCGTCTCTGTGCGATCGGGGCCGGCATCGACATGGCAGTGCCGGCAGGTCTGATTGCAGACCCGTCCCACATTCACCTGCAGCACCTCCAGTCCCCCGGCCCGCAACGGGCCCGCCTGGCACTGCGCCACCCGGGAGGCGAACGGGAGACCGGCATTTGCCCTGTCGAGCTGCGCCAGTTGCTCGCGAGGATCGGCCAGGGGATGCCCCGAACGGAGCAGGGTGAGCACGGGAGCCATGGGTCGGTCAGCTCGCAGGAGACGGAATCACGAACGCCACGATCAGCCGCAGCACGAACTGTCGGGGCCACAGCACGCTTCGGGAGCCAGGGTCGTCAGCGAAAAGCCCGCCCCCTTCGTTTCTCGCGGCGTGCGGATCCGGGACTGGCTGCCATCAAACGGACGGGCCTGGTCCGCAGGAACGTCGACGCGGGGCGCGATCCGTTCAAACAGCCCGGCATAGGGTGCCTGCTGCAACCGCTGGAACGTCGCATCCCCCACCGCCATCCGCTCGCCCCGCCGGTAGACCTGCCCCTGGTCATCCTGCACCTGGGCGAAGGGGCCGCGGTAGATGACCGCCTGTTTGCGGTCGAGTTCGGGGCCTGCCGTTCCCTTGTAGGCGACGACGGTGACCGAGCGGAATTCGATTCCCGCCACGGTGCGCCACGGTTCGGCCTGGCGCTTGGTGATCTCGATGCCGTGGAATCCCGCCTCGCCAAACGCCTCGAGGAACCGGTCTTCACGAAACGCCCCCGAGATGCAGCCGGACCACAACTCGGCATCATCCTGCAGGTGGGTGGGGACATCTTCGTCGGCCACGATGTCGCTGATCGCCGCCCGGCCGCCGTTGCGCAGCACGCGAAAGATCTCACGGAACAACTGTTGGCGGTCTTGTTGCCGGACGAGATTCAACACGCAGTTTGACACCACGCAGTCGACCGAATCACTGGCGATCAGCGGATGCTCGCGCCGCAGGCGGTCTTCGACTTGCCGCAGTTCGAGCCAGGCGGAGGGGTCTTGCACCGGTCGGGCCGCGAGTTCCTGGGCGAGTCGATCGAGATCGAGCGACAGGTCCTGGATCAGGCCATACCGGAAATCGACATTGGCGTAGCCGAGGGTGTTGGCCACCTGCTCGCGGTATTTCCGGGCCAGGGCGAGCATCTCGCGGTTGCAGTCGACACCAATGACCCGCCCCTCGGGTCCCACCACCTGGGCGGTGATGTAGCAGAGCTTGCCTCCCCCCGCCCCCAGGTCGAGCACGGTCTCGCCCGGGTGGATGTGCGACGTGGGGTCGCCGCAGCCGTAATCTCGCTCGAGGATCTCCTGGGGGATGATCTGGAGCAGCTCAGCCGGGTACTCAAGCGGGCAACAGAGCGACTCTTCGCGGGCCTGGGCAGCCGCCGAGTAGCGCTGCTGCACGGCCAGTTCCGGAAGCGACACAACAGTCAAATCAGACATGAGACAGAACCTCGCAGGAACTCGGCGGACCGTCATCTCTCAGACGACCCTACACTCGATGGCCTTGAACCAGGACCAGGGCTGTCAAAACAGCCGTGATTCTCCCCCACCCTCTTCGCTGTCGGTCTTGGCAGAACGACGGCGGGGCTTGGAGGCGGGAGGGGTGGCGGAGGGCTCGGTGAAGGTGGCGGCGGCGTCAAAGGGGGCCATCTCAAGCGTCGCCGCCGTCGGACTGCTGGTGAGAATCTCGATCCGGCGCTCGGCGGTCTCCAGCAGCGACTGGCAATTCCGCAGCAGGCGGACTCCTTCCTCAAACCGCTGCAGCGACGCTTCGAGTCCGATCCGGCCCTCTTCGAGATCGCCGACGATCGCCTCCAACTGCGCGAGCGACTGCTCGAACGAGGGAGGGGGTGTGGTGGGGATCTCGTCACTGGTCATGCTGTTCCTCCACCCGGCTGACAAGCCGCCCCCGGGTCAGGCGGGTTTCGATACGGGTTCCCACAGGGGCCTGGCCACTCTCCTGCACCACCTGGCCGGTCCCGGCGATGCGGGTGACGGTGTAACCCCGGCCCAGCACCTGCAGCGGGCTGAGGGCGTGCAGGGCGGCACTGCGTGAAGCGAGTTGCGCCTGCAGTTGATCGAGCCGATTGCGCAGGCCACGCCGCAACCGGGCATCGAGGTCATCGACCCGCCGGGACAGTTCGTGCAGCCGTTCGTGGGGACGGGCCAGGGCGCGACGGGCGGAGAGTCCCTCGAGGCGGGCACGGGCGGTCCGGGCCTGGTGTTTCAGACCCGCGGCCAGGCGTTCTCCCGCCCGCAGGAGGTACTGACGCAGTTCCTGGCGATCGGGGGTCACGAGCGTCGCCGCCTCGGTCGGGGTGAGGGCCCGGCGGTCCGCCACATGGTCGGCGATGGTGACATCCACTTCATGTCCCACGGCACTCACCACCGGAACCTGGCAGGCGTGGATCGCCCGGGCCACGATCTCGGTGTTGAAGGCCCACAGGTCTTCGAGGCTTCCTCCACCGCGCCCGGTGATCACCACATCGACCCCCGGAATGCGGTGCACGTCACGCAGGGCAGCGGCAATCTGCGGAGCCGCCTCGGCCCCCTGCACGGCGACGGGAACAATCACCACCGGGGTCGCCGGCCACCTCCGGGCCAACACCTGCAGCATGTCACGCACGGCCGCCCCCGTGGGACTCGTCACCAGGGCGATCCGTCGGGGGAACATTGGCAATCCCCGTTTGCGCGCCGGGTCGAACAACCCTTCGGCCTGCAGCTTTTCGAACAGTTGCCGAAATGCCAGTTCGAGGCCCCCCATTCCGACCGGTGCCAGCCGATTGACGACGAGGCTGTACGTCCCGCGGGCCTCATAGACCTCGATGGCCCCGGCCGCGATGACCTCCAGGCCGTCGTGCAGGTCAAATTTCAGCCTGGCCGCCCCCGAGCGCCACAAGATCGCTCCCAGCTGCGCTCCCGCATCCTTGAGGGTGAAATACAGGTGTCCCGAGGTCGCCCGTTTCAGGTTCGAGATCTCTCCCTGGACCCACGTGTCGGGAAAGTTCCCCTCGAGCGAGTCCTTGATCTGGCGGGTCACCTCGGAAACGGTGAGCACCTCGGGATCTGGTTCCGGTTGCCGCGCGGCCATCAGCATGCCCCCCGAGTGCAAAAAGTGGTGAAATCGTCCCGGGGCCAACCTTTTGGGCACCGGCACCGGCGGTCGGCAACAACAGGTCAGAGGTGAATGGATTTCAGATGGGCAATCGCCCGCTCGACGTCCCCCCCGCGATCCTGACCCTGGTTGCGGATGGCGGTGACCCAGCCGCGATATCCCGCCTCGAGCAACAGCGCCAGCAGTTCGATCCAGTCGACCATCCCATCACCCACTGCCGTTTCGGCCCCCGTACCGTCCAGATCGCGCACCCCGTCCCGCGCCTGCACATGCACAATATGGGTGTGCAACGTCCGAAAGGCATCGGCCACCTTCAGACCCGAACAGACAAACGAACACGGATCGAAATCGATGCCAATCGGCCCCTGCTTGATCTCAGCCAACAGTTGCTGGTAGACGGCGGCCGGTTCGCCCGACGGGCTGATCGCCAGCGTCACTCCCACGTGGTTGCCGTGCCGGACCAGGTCATTGAGGATCGTCACCAGCAACCGGCGTTCTTCGGCAGCGGTCTCGCTGCCGGGGATCGGACCAAGCCGGAGGGTCATCACGCGGGCCCGCAGTTCCGACGCGAACCGCATCGCGTTGGCAACGGCCGTCACGCGATCATCGATCTGCTCGGGGTCGTGCAGGGCCCGCCGGGTGGGGAAGTACGGGGGAGACAGGCTGAGCCCCAATTCCGACAGCCGGTGCAGAAACTGCCGGCGTCCCGATTCGCTCAACAACTCGGGACGCAACTCTTCGCGCAGCTCGAACTGCACGCCGGTGGCACCGCACGCAGCGACACGACGCAGGGCCAGGTTCAATGGTTGGGCGAACGCCCGGGTGGCCACAGCCAGGGAGGGTGAAGGAGGCATGCCCCGATCATAGAGACCGGGAAAAGTTTCGACCAATCCACCGGGGATTGGCGAACTTCGCCACCGTCTCGCTATTCTGGGGAACTTGAGCCGTGACCGGGGCCCAGTCGCCCCGGCCCGGCAGGCTGGACTGGACTCTGACGCTCGAGGTTGACCCCATGTTGCCGTCGCATCGCCGATTGTGCTGGCTGCACACATCACTGCTCTCCACCAGCTTGATGCTGGGTCTGGCCGGTTGGTTGGCCGGTTGCCAGAAGGGACCGGCCACGCCCCCGCCGAAGGCCACCACGACAAACCAGTCGGCCACCCCGCCGGCCCAGACCGCCTCGGTCGAACTCAACCTGGCCCCCGAGGGGACGACCCCGGCCCCAGGCAGCACCCCAGACGGTCAGCCGGGCCCCAGCCAGTCGGAAACCACCCCGAGCCAGGCTCAGGCTGCTGCTGCCGGGTCCGCCCCGGCGGACGAACCTCTCCATCCCGAAGTCGCCGCCGATGACGATGCCTCCCTGGCCAGCAGCGACGCTCCCACCGACGACCCCACTGCCGCGGCCGAAGACGTTGACGCATCCCCCGACGAAGACACTCTCGCTCTCGCCCAGTCGACCACCCGCAAGGGAAAACGCGAAGACCGCACCAGCGGAGGGCGGTACAAGTTCCGGGTCAACCATGACCCCAATGGCACGGGCAAGTTCTACATGGGGCGCGAGATTGCCCATGTGATGGGCTTCGCCGGAGCCCCCTGGCTCGAACGTCCCGAGCGCGAGCGAGAAGAGGCAACCTCGAAGATGATCGAGGCGCTCGAACTGAAACCCGGCATGGTCGTGGCCGACATCGGGGCCGGATCGGGAGTGATCACCCTGCGGATGGCCGAGAAGGTCGGGTCGGAGGGCAAGGTCATCGCCGTCGATGTCCAGCAGGAAATGCTCGACCTGCTGCAGAACAAGCTCAAGCTCAACAAGATCGAGAATGTCGAACTGCTGCTGGGGACTGAGAAATCCCCCCGGCTCGACCCCGAGAGTGTCGATCTCGCCATCATGGTCGATGTCTACCACGAACTCGCCTACCCGTACGAGATGATTCTCGAGCTGTCGAAGGCGATGAAGGTCGGCGGGAGGGTGGTCTTCGTCGAGTTCCGCATGGAAGACCCCGAAGTCCCCATCAAGCTCGTCCACAAGATGTCGCAGGCCCAGGTCAAGCGCGAGATCAATCCGCCCGAGCTCAATCTCAAGTACCGCCGCACCATCGACTCGCTCCCCTGGCAGCACGTGATGGTCTTCGAGAAGGTCGGTCCCGACGGTGGTTTCCAGGCGGTCCCCGACACCCAGCCCGAAACCACCCCGCTCACCAGGCCCGAAGAGGCGCTGGCGAAGGTGCGCCTGCCGGAAGGCTTCCAGGCGACCCTGTTTGCCGCCGAGCCCGCCGTCCGCCAGCCGATCCATCTCACCACCGACGAAAAAGGTCGACTCTGGGTCGCCGAGAACTACTCGTATGCCGAGAGCGCGGTCAATTTCGTCACCACGCAGCATGACCGCATTGTGATCCTCGAAGACACCGATGGCGACGGCCAGCACGACCAGCGAAAGGTCTTCTTCGATGAGGGCCGGCTGCTCACCAGCATCGAGCTGGGGTACGGCGGGGTCTTCGCACTGTGTGCCCCGCAACTGCTGTGGATTCCCGACATCGACCAGGACGACATTCCCGATGGTCCCCCCGTTGTGCTGCTCGATGGCTTTGACGACGGTCCCGTCCGTCACAACATCGTCAACGGCCTCAAGTGGGGCCCGGATGGCTGGCTCTACGGGCGGCATGGCATTCTCGCCACCTCGAACGTCGGCGTCCCCGGCGCGACCGATTCGCAGCGCACACGCATCAACTGCGGCGTCTGGCGCTACCACCCCATCGAACGCAGGTTTGAGGTGGTCGCCCATGGGACGACCAATCCCTGGGGTCACGACTGGGATGACCATGGCGAACTGTTTTTCATCAACACGGTCATCGGCCATCTCTGGCATGTCATTCCAGGAGCGCACTTCCGCCGGATGTACGGCAGTGATTTTGATCCGCACCTGTATCAACTGATCGAGCAGACTGCCGACCACTTCCACTGGGACACCCGCGAGGCGTGGAGCGACATCCGCAAGGGGATCACCGACACCACCTCGGCGGCCGGCGGCGGACATGCCCACTCCGGGCTCATGATCTACCTCGGCGACAACTGGCCCGCCCCGTATCGCAACGGGGTCTTCACGGTGAATCTGCACGGGCACCGGTTGAACCGGGACCGACTCGATCGCGATCAGGCCGGCTACACCGCCCGCCACGAACCCGACTTCGTCTTCTTCGATGACCCCTGGTTCCGGGGGATCGAACTCATCGCCGGGCCCGATGGTGGCGTCTTCGTCGCCGACTGGAGCGACATCGGCGAGTGTCATGAAAACGACGGTGTGCATCGCGGTTCGGGTCGGTTGTTCAAGATCACCCACGGCACACCCGACCCGGCCCGCTCGCAACCCAACCTGGGGGAGAAGACCTCGCTTGAATTGGCCGAACTGATGCTGCATCCGAATGATTGGCAGGTGCGCACTGCGACCCGGCTGTTGCGGGAGCGCGTGCAGCGGGGTGATGACGCAACATCGCTCAAGCCCGCACTCGACCGGTTGCGGGACATCTATGGCAACCATGACGATGTGACCCGTCGGCTGCGGGCCCTGTGGGCGCTTTGGAACATGCAGGCCCTCGACGAGGTGGCGCTGCGGGCTGGACTGGCCGATGCCAGCGAAAATGTCCAGGCGTGGTGCGTGCGGCTGCTGGTCGACCGTGGAGCCCCCTCGAAAGCAACGGTCGCGGCCTTCGTCGAACTGGCCAACCAGGCCCGGGGGGGCCTCCCGTTGCTGCACCTGGCGGGGGCGTTGCAGAAGCTTCCCCTCGAACAGCGTGGCGAACTGGCCCTCGCACTCGCCCGGCGTGGCGAATTCGCGGGCGATCGGGCGCTGCCGTTGATGGTCTGGTATGGACTCGAACCGGCGGTGCTGGATCACCTGCAGGCACAGCGTGAACCGCTGTTCCGCGAGACGAAGTTGCCCCACCTGCGGCGGTTCCTGTCGCGCCGGCTCACAGAAGAACTCGAACGGCGCCCCTCCGACGTCGATGGCCTCGTGGCATTGCTCAAGGCTCCCTCGGGAGATGCCGGCCCCGGGCTGGATGACGCCGCCCGACTCGAAGTGCTGACCGGCCTGGCCGAGGGATTGCGTGGCTGGCGCAAGGCGCCGCGTCCCGCTTCGTGGGACGAAGTGGCCCCGGCACTGGCCCAGTCCGAGAACGCCTCGCTGGCGGCTGTGACCAGGGAACTCTCGGCGCTGTTTGGCGATGGCCGGGCAACCGATGAACTCAAGGCGATTGTCACCAACAACACGCAGGACCCGGCCACCCGTCGGCAGGCACTGCGGGCGTTGGCTGAAAGTCAGACCGAGGGCCTGGCGGCACTCTGCCATTCGGTCCTGACCGACCGCGCGGTCGACATCGAGGCGATTCGGGCCCTGGCCCTGATTGATCACCCCGAAAACGCCACCCGCATTCTCAACGTCTACCCCCGGCTCGATCCGGAGACCCGCCAGGCGGCGATCAACACACTCACGGCCCGTTCGGCAACCGCGGCCGCCCTGCTCGACGCCATGGCCGGCGGCCGGGTACGACGGCAGGATGTCTCAGCCTTCCATGCCCGCCAGATCCGAAGCCTCCAGGAGGAAGCGCTGTCGACGAAGCTGGCCGAGGTCTGGGGCGAAACCCGCGAATCGTCCGCCGACAAGCAGGCCCTCATGGCCAAGCTCAAGTCGCAACTGACCGCCGAGCGGCTGGCCGAAGCGAATGTCTCGCAGGGCCGGGCTCTCTTCCAGAAAACGTGCGCCACCTGCCACGTGATGTACGGACAGGGGAAGAATGCCGGTCCCGACCTGACCGGCGGCAACCGCAAGAACCTCGACTACCTGCTGGAAAACGTCGTCGACCCGAATGCCGCGGTCGCCGCCGATTTCCGCATGTCGGTGCTCGCACTCAAGGATGGCCGGGTGCTCAACGGCGTGGTGGTCGGCAAGACCGACAAGGTACTGACCGTGCAGACGCAGACCGAGTCGGTCTTCGTGGCCAGGGACGACATCGATGAGATCCGTCCCACCGATGCCTCGCTGATGCCCGAAGGACTGTTGGGGACACTCACCGAGGAGCAGATCCGGGACCTCGTCGGCTACCTGCAGACCTCGCAGCAGGTGCCATTGCCCGCGGAATGACGCGGCGCGTCGCCGAAAGGTCCGAGCATTAAAAAGAGAGCCCCTGGAGAGGCGAGAGTCCCTCCAGGGGCGGCCTTGCTTGCTGACGACGAACGTCGTATCGCCTCCCGGGTAAACGCGGACCAGGTTTTTCCGGCCTGTCTTCCTGGGCGTAAGACCAAAGACCATCCGCGAACCGGTTGATTGTCTCAGCGCTCATGGGGAACCAACGCCCCGTGCCGGGGCCTCTGTTGGCGATACACACATCGACTTCACACGGTGTCTGCACACGGTGTCCCGCGGTTTTACCGCCGGCGCACACCCAGCATCACCGGGACGGGACGGGGGCCCAGGGTATCGGAAGGACGGTTGAGAATTTCCAGCCGTTCATCAGGACGCCCGAGCAACAAAATGCTGCTGCCGCCGCCGTCGAGGTTGAACGCCTGTTGGCAACCCGCCTCCTGCATCAGCAGCGCCAGTTCCCGCTCGCTGACTCCCTCGCTGTATCCTTTCTGGCGTCCATCCACAACCAGCCAGGTCAGCCAGCGGCCGGTCGCATCAAGCCCGAGTGCCGAACGCGGATGCAGATCGCCCCCCTCCCCCGGCAATACGCGGCCGTCCTGCAGCAGCCCGCCAAACCCGGCCACCGCACACAGGGCGTCCCCCGGGGGATGCACTTCCGGACCGAGGTGCCCCTGCCGGTTGGAGTCGAGCCAGAACATCCAGAAACCGGGCTGAGGCGGGCTGCGAACCGCGTTGCGGGTCCGGGCCCAGCCGAGGATGTTGCTGTGCCCCCCCGCCAGGTAAATCGGGCGAATTCCCGCCGGTGTCGGTGGCAGCATTTCCCATGCGTTCGTGTTGATCGCCGCGAGGAAACCCGCCTCCCGGGCCAACTCGCGCGGCGACGTCAGCCTGGCCTCCACCGGACCATCGCCATCCGGATCGGGCCCCACCGCCACATCGAGTTCATACTGCGCGGCCTGCAGGTCAAGCCGCAGCCAGTGCAGTCGCAGGGGACGTGGCTCAGTTCGCGCCCCGGTCCAGACTTTCCATGCCATCATGGGCGAATCGCGTCCCTCGGTCAGCCACTCGAGGTTGCACCGGGCCAGCGTGAGACGAGTGTAATCGTGCGACTCGTACAGCAGCAGAATCGTCCCGTCGAGCGTGACTGCGAGATCGCTGTAGCCGGCCATGCCCGGTTCCACCACCCGGCTGACAGGCCAGTCGTGCCCTTCATTGGTCGAGAGTCGCAGGGTGAGCGCGGCCCGGGCGGTCTGGCTGGCCGGGGCCGCCAGCAGCAAACGGTTGCGATCGTGATCGCGAGCCGTGCTGTAACGGGCGAGACTCCCCTGGCACGAGAGTTCGGGCAGTCGGGCGTCATGGGTCACCGGTGACCAAGACTGACCCCGGTCGTGACTGGTGGCGACGGCCCGTTGCTGCTTTCCCTGCCGGCTGCGGGCGTTGAGATACAGCACACCATCGACCCGCTCGACCACCTCGCACTCATCCGAGGCATCGCGGTCGAGTGCTCCGCCGCGCTGCCAGGTTTTGCCGCCGTCGTCGGAGTAGAACACAAAAGACAACTGGGCCTCTCCCAGTTGGGGGGTCGCGTCGGCCCAACAGGGAATTACCAGCCGACCGTCCGAGAGTTGAATCCCATGCCCGGGCCCCGTCCCCACCCAGTGCCAGGCCGGGTCGAGAACCTGTGACGTGATCTCGACGGGTGTGCTCCAGGTCAGACCATCATCGGTGCTCCTGGTCAACCAGACCTGGCGATTGTCGCGGCAATAGGGAAGCCAGATCGTTCCCGTGCGTCGGTCAACCACGGGGCACGGATTGCCGATGGTGTGGTCACCGTCATCGCCGATGATCTTGACGGACTGCCAGGTCGCTCCTCCATCCACGCTGCGCCGCAGGGCGAGATCGACATTTCCCAGGTCCGAGGCATCGTTCTTGCGGGCTTCGGCCAGGGCCAGCACGGTTCCCCGGGGGGTGATCAGCAGTGATGGAATCCGAAAGGTGTGAAAGTCGAGATCGCGGGAGGCGAAGAGAGTCTGCTGGGCGAATTGGGGTTCCCGCGACAAGGTCTGACCGTGGGCGTCCGGACACAGGCCCAGGCCCGAAACGATCAGGCCCGAAACGATCAGGCTCGGCACAATCAAGCCCGGCACGATCAACGGGGACAGCACGCTGGAGAGGGCAAATCGGGGCATGATGGCGTGGGGAGAAAGACCGCGGGAAACACCGATCAGAGCAGTCTCGCCTGCTTCGGCGGGATGATCAAGCCGGGAATCGCCTGCGGCCGACATTGACGGCAACCATCGCTGTTTCCAGATGGTTCCGCGGGATCGACGGTTGTTGCATTGGACAGTCTCGGCGTGCGAGGGGTATCGTGTCCCCCTTCTGCCGCTCGCAGCGCTGGCACAGTGCCGACAGGCCCCATGGGAACATGGGGCGCATGATCAGGCCGAGGGTTGGTGCCGTCCATAGGACGGTGCTGGTTGAGCAGCGGAAAGATTCTGCAGTGGTCAGCGACTGAAGCCGCACGCGAGTGGGCCGCAAGACTTGACCGAACAGACAATGAGACTCGCGAACGGCTGCCGCCAACCGGTCTCACGAGGCACCCAGGGAGAGTGAGCGTCATGTCTGACAACCGAGCTTCAACCGATCCGTCGGCCTCCAACCGGATCCCCGACGACTTCTTGAAGCAAAAGGTGTTCGAGACGTGCGAGCGGCTGCAATCGAACTGGACGGCAGTCTCGGAGAAACCAGCCGGGGATCCCTCCACACACGTCTCACCCGCCATGCATCGGAAACTGCTGGCCGAGTTGAACCTGGCAGGCCCCGACTCATCGATCGCCGATTCGTGCGAGATCCATCTGTGGAAGGAGACCGGTGGAGGGGCCGATAGGTTTGAGATTGTGCGTCCCCTGGCCAGTGGCGGCATGGGTCTGGTTTCGGAGGCGATCGACCGGGAATTCGATCGCCGGGTGGCCCTGAAAGAGATCTTGCCGGCCGGAGCAAACGATCCCGCCTATCGAATGCGATTCCAGACCGAGGCCGAGATCACCGCGCGGCTGGATCATCCCGGGATCGTTCCGGTGTACTGCCGGGGGAGACTGACCGACGGCCGCCTGTTCTACACGATGCGATTGATTGCGGGTGAGCAGACCGGGACGCTGAAACAGGCGATCGAAGCCTTCCACACGGCGACTCCCACACCCCCCTCACCCGGCGGGCGCGACCTCGCGTGGCGGGGGTTGATCCGGCGGGTGATCGATGTCTGCAACACGATGGCGTATGCCCATCGCGAGGGTGTGCTGCACCGCGATCTCAAGCCTTCCAACATCCTGCTGGGTTCGGCGGGGGAGACCCTGGTGGTCGATTGGGGGCTGGCGAGATTTGTCCACGAAGCGCCGGTGACAGGGGTGGGAGGGCTGTGGACAGGCAGTACCGATCCGCAGACGACGCAGTTGACGGTGGGGGTGGGCACCATCGGACACGCCGCTCCGGAGCAATTGCAGGGGGACGGAATGCTGGCGAGCACCTCCAGCGACATCTATTCGCTGGGGACAATCCTGTATGCGGTGTTGACCGGACGGAATCCGTTCCCGTCCCGGAAGGAACTGGAGCTGGAAGAACTGATGGGACGGGTGCGGTCCGGCGATTTTCTCCCCCCGCGCGTGGTGAACCCCACGATCGACCCTGCCCTGGAGGCGATTTGTCTGAAGGCGATGGATCGCGATCCGTCACAGCGGTATCGACAGGCCAGTGAGCTCGCGACCGACCTCGAACGGGCCCTGGCCGACGAACCCATTGCTGCGTGGCGCGAACCGTGGAGCCGCAGCGTGCGGCGCTGGTCAGGACGGCATCGGACCCTGTTGACCGCGGGAACGGTGAGTCTGACCCTGTTGTCCCTCGGCCTGGGAGCACTGACGCTGGTTCAGGCGAAAAACCGAATTGCCCTCACGCGCGAAGGAGACCGGTTGCGGGAGGCGGTCGCGCAGGCGACCCGGGAGCGGGCCCGGGCGGAGGAACTGCGGCAATTGGCCGAGGACCAGACACAGATCGCCGAGGAGCAACGGGAAAATGCCCGGACTGGCGAACAACTGGCGATCAACGCGGTCGACCAGTTTCGCCTGCTGGTATCGGGTTCGTGGCAACTCTCCACACGGCCCGAAATGACACCGCTGCGCAACGCTCTGCTGAACAGTCCCCTGGAGTTTTACCGGGAACTGCGGAATCGATTGCTGAAGGAGGATGAACCGTCTCTCGAACACCTGGCCCGATTGCGGGACGCCACCCGCGACCTGGCATCCGTCCAATTGCAGATGGGGGATCTTGGGGAGGCCCAGCAGCTCTACGAGAGCGTTCTGGCCCTGTGCGACAAGGCGCTTGAGGACCGGTCGCTCGATCCTGCGGAGACTTTTGACTGGCAGTACGCGCGGGCCTCCAGCCATCACACCATGGGCTTCGCCCTGAAGATGGCCGATAACGATCTTGCCCATCAGTTGACCGAATTCACCCTGGCCGTCGATTCGCTGCAGGAATTGTTCAAAAACTCTCCCACGAATTTCCAGGTCCTTTCCGAATTGGCGGGCTCCCACTTCGGACTCGGCCACACCCTCTCGTCCTTGAATCGCCTCCCGGAAGCCCGTACGCACTTTGAGACGGCCATCCGCCTGCAACAGCAGTTGATCGAGCAGCAGCCCAACGGTCCCCAACATCGTCGGCAATTGGCCAATATTCTGGCCAACTCGTCACTGGTGCTCAACCGCCTCGACGACTCCGCGGCCGCCAGCGAGCAGATGCAGCGGGCGGATGCGATTTTTGGTGAACTGGGAGACAATCATCCCGACAACCCCGACTTCCGTCACCGGCAGACTGCGAACCGTTTCAACACCGGCCTGGCATTGAAGTCCGAGGGAAAACAACAGGAGGCACTGGAAGCGTTCCAGGACGCTGTCGAGTCCTGGCGCCGCCTGGTGCAGGAATTCCCCCAGAGCAACCAATTTCAATACGGACTCCGGCTTGCCCTTCGTGCGCTGGTGGCGCAACTTCAACAGCAGAACCAGCCCGCGCAAGCCCTGCCATACATCCGGCAACTGGTCGAACTGGCACGTCCCAACGCGACGAAAAACACCGCCCTGGTGGAAACCCGCGGACAATTCCTCGAAGACTTCCACATCCTGGGACATGTGCTGCAACAGGCCGGCCAGTTGCCCGAGGCGCTCGCGGTCTTCCGGGATGCTCAGCCGCTGGCGACCTCCCTGCTGGAAGAACAACCCGGCGAGCGTCGGTGGATCTACCAGGACATCGAACTGCGAATCCACAACAGTGCCTACGCGATCGATCCGGCCGACCTGCGAGCCGCTGTCGACCGGCTGGAGGTTCGCCGCGATCTGGCCCGCGATCTCTCCGAACAGCCGGAGGCCAGCGCCTCGGACCGGCAGGTGTACCGCAACCTCCTGTCGGTCATTGCGACCGTCCAGGAACGACTCGGAGACAATCAACAATCCGAGTCGACCTGGCAGGCGTTTCGTGAGTCGGAAGAGCGGGACCCGAAGGCTCATCCCCTGATTGCACGGCTGCGAGAGGTCGGTGCGGGAGCCGAACCGAACGATCAGAACGAGCGTCTCGATCTGGCCCGTGCCTCTCTCAGAAGGCATGATTTCCAACTCGCCGCACGTTTGTACGCGACCGCTTTGCAAATCGACCCCGCTCTCGCCGCCGACCGTCAGGCCCGGCACTGCTATCAGGCCGCGCAGGCCGCTCTGCGCACAGCCGCCGCATTTCCCGATCCCGCCGCCGAACCCGCCCGGGCCCACCGGGCCCAGGCCCTGCGGTGGCTGCGGGAAGAACTGCAGGGCTGGCGAGAGTTCGCCCAGAACAACCCGGCGGCGGGATTTGCCGGCGTGGTCGAATGGCGCACCGACCCGGCCTTCGCATCGGTCCGTTCGCCCGACCGCCGTGCGCATCTCCCCTCCGATGAGAAATCGGCGTGGGAAGAATTTTTTGCACAGGTCGACCAGTTTCTCCGATCTGCCCAATGAATCTGCACCGGGCAACCATCTCCGGGAGAGTTTCTCTCTTCGCACAGGCTCGAAATGCCCCCCTCGGGACTTCAGGTCGGAACTCCGTACCCCCTCTTGCAGCCGCACGAGGTCTCCCGACAACTCTCAACCGCTGGGCCGCTCAATTCTGGACAAGGGATTGCAATCTGTAGAAGAACCGGATCGGCGTCTCCGCACCAACGCGACAACAAAATGGCGAGTTGGAATTTTTTTCAGATAGCGCAGTCACGATTTTCGTGAGTCTTGTGGAGTGCGGCCGTGTCCACTCAGACCCAAGTTCGATGACCTGATCGACCATAGTCTGGGCGACTTCTGTTCCTGAGTGGCACAGAATGTCGCTGAGGCGAATCGGGGACTGGTGCTGGTGTAGAGTGGTGAGCGACAGGCAGAGACTTGCTCCGCGGACAACTCCCACAATCTGTCCCGAATTGAAGACGACTCCGAGATTGTTCTGCACCGCGAATTGGTGATACCATCATGTTTCGCGCGACGGGCTTGCAGCCTGTTTCCGCACCCACATGCAACTTCTGGACGGTCCCATGCTGGCACTGACTGGTCATTCGTCGCGGCTTTGTTCCGGATTGTCCCGGCGGGCCGTGCTGCAGATTGGGGCCCTGGGCATGGGCGGGCTCTCGTTGCCGCAATTGCTGGCGGCCGAGTCGCGTGCCGGCCAGGCCCAGAAGCACAAGGCGGTCATCATGATCTACCTGGTGGGAGCCCCTCCGCACCAGGACATGTATGACCTCAAGACCGAGGCCCCCAAGGAGATCCGCGGGGAGTTCCAGCCCATCCAGACGAATGTCCCCGGTCTGGAAATCTGCGAGCATCTCCCCCGGCTCGCGGGGATCATGGACAAACTGGTCCCGTTGCGCTCGGTGCATGGTTCTCCCAACGACAGCCACGATTCGTTCATCTGTTACACCGGGCGTTCGTTCGTCAATCAGCCCTCCGGCGGATGGCCCTCGCTCGGTTCGGTCGTTTCGCGTGTCCAGGGCCCCTTCACGCCCGCCACCCCTCCCTTTGTGGGGCTGGCCCCCAAGGCGGGGCATCCTCCGTACGGCTCCCCCGGACACCCGGGGATGATGGGCATTGCCCACTCGGCGTTCCGCCCCACGGGACCGGGACTCGAGAACCTGACCCTGGGAGATTTTCCCGTGAGCCGGTTGTCGGACCGCCGGAACCTGCTCGCCAGCCTCGACATTTTCAAGCGGCAGGCCGATCAATCGGGAATGATGGCCGGACTCGATGTCTTCAACCAGCAGGCGTTCGGGCTGCTGACCTCGGGGGGGCTGGCCGACGCACTCGACCTGTCGCAGGAAGATCCGGAGATCCGGGCCCGGTATGGGCAGGGAGATCCCAAAAACTACGGTGACGGGGCCCCCCGCAATCTCGAGCATTTCCTTCTGGCCCGCCGACTGGTGCAGGCAGGAGTGCGGGTGGTGACACTCAACTTTGGACGCTGGGACTTCCACGACCAGAACTTCAGCGAAGCCAAAAACACCCACCTGCCGCAGTTCGATCAGGGGATGAGTGCCCTGGTTGAAGACTTGCACCGGCTGGGAATGGCCGACGATGTGGCGGTGGTCGCCTGGGGGGAATTCGGGCGTACGCCCCGGATCAACAACAATGCAGGGCGCGATCACTGGGCCCAGGTGGGGGGAGGCCTGCTGGCGGGCGGGGGCTTCCGCACCGGACAGATGATCGGGGCGACCGACCGGCTGGGTGCGACCATCGCCCAGCGCCCGATCCACTTTGGGGAAGTGTTTGCAAGCCTGTACCGGCACCTGGGGCTCGATCCCCACGCTCCCCTGCTGACCGATTTCTCAGGGCGGCCGCATCCCCTGGTGGATGGCCAGCACCAGCCCCTCAAAGAACTGGTCTGATCCCGCGATGCGTCTCCCCCTCCCGGAGCACGTCCCGGAAAAAACGGGATGAATCCCCGAGAATTTTAACATTCCGGAAGAGGCCCCTCGTCTGCTATTCTTCCCCCACCGCCAGCCCCTCCAGCCTGCCCAACCGGCAAGGTCAGCCTGGGGTTGGTCCGGTTGTGTCCCCTTCCCTGTTGGCCCGCGCGACCCGTGGGCGAAGTCTGCATGCCCGAGAACACGCTGAGTCTGGCACTGCTTGAGGTGAACAATCTCACCCCGGCACTGCTGGCCGCTGACGCCTGTGCCAAGTCGGCTGGGGTCCGCCTGCTGGGAATCGAGAGCAGTGACGGGGCTGCCCAGTGCATCAAGCTGGTCGGCACCGTTGCCGAGGTCCTGCACGCGGCCGAGGCGGGCAAGGCGGCTGCCGAGCGCATGAAGAGCCTGGCGGCGATCACGGTCCTGCCAGCCCCGCTCGACGTCGTCCACAAGCTGGCCAATTCCAAACCTGTTTTCAGCCCCCTGCTGGGGTTGTACGACTACCGCATTCCGCTGGAGAACCACATGAGCACCTCGAACGCCATCGGCCTTCTCGAAACCCAGGGACTTGTGGCTGCCCTGCACGCCACCGACGACATGCTGAAATCGTCGAATGTGACCCTCGTGGGGAAGGAAAAGATCGGGGCCGCCTACGTGACCATCGTGGTCAAGGGAGACGTCGCCGCCGTCCAGACCGCCATTGAGACCGGCAAGGCAACCGTCGAACGCCTGGGTGGCAAACTGATCCTCGGGGATGTCATTCCCCGTCCGCACGCCGAACTGGCCGCCCTGCTCCCCGGCGGCTGATTTTCTGCCCCGGCACGGGGCCGATGTCTTGCCCAGACCGGCTGCGTCAGGCGGGCCAATCACCAGTCTCGCCACTCGCCTTCCTCCGCAGGGGGGAATTGCCGAGGGTGGGAACTGGGGCTGTCCGCGATGCGACTGATCCGCCTCATCCGTTGCGATCCGCGACGGATGGGGCGTTCGCTTTTACCGTGTGGTCGGCACGAGCGTTGTCCGCGTCGCCCCCCCATCGCCGCCGCCGATTTCAATCGCAGCGTTCGACCAGCAGAGCCACGGCATTGCCCCCTCCCAGGCAGAGAGTGGCGATTCCCCGGCGGGCCTGGCGGGAGTGCAGTTCCCAGAGCAGGGTCACCAGCACCCGGGCACCGCTGGCTCCAATGGGATGCCCGAGGGCTATCGCCCCGCCGTTGACATTCACCCGCCCGCTGTCGAGTCCCAGCCCGCGCACGCAGGCGACCGTCTGGCTGGCGAAGGCTTCGTTGATCTCGAACAGATCGATGTCGGCCAGCGTCAGCCCCGCCCGGTCCACCACCTGCCGGACCGCATCAATCGGGGCGAAGAACAGCCGTTGCGGCTCCCCCCCGCTCGTCGCACTCGCCACCACCCGGAATTTCCAGGGGGTCGACAACGACGATGCGGTCGCCTCATCCACCACCGCCACGCTCGCCGCCCCGTCGGCCAGTGTCGAGGAATTCCCCGCTGTGACACTGCCGGCCGGGTCAAACGCCGGCCTCAGTTTCGCAAGGGTCTCCAGCGTTGTCTCAGGCCGAATTCCCTCGTCGACCGCACAGGGCATTGGCTGTCCCTTGATCCGGACGGGGACGGGGACGAGCTCGGCCTGAAACGCTCCCCGGCTTTGGGCGGCAGCAGCGCGTGCCTGACTGGCCAGGGCGAACTCATCCTGGTCCTGCCGGGTCAGACCTGCTTCCCGCACGGTGAACTCGGCATGGTCTCCCATCCCGCACTGGCCGAGGGCGCAGGTCAACCCGTCGAGCAGCATCGAGTCTTCGATCGAGGAGCCACCAAACTTGAGTCCCTCGCGCAGGCCGCGCACGAGGTGGGGAGCCCGGCTCATGTTTTCCATCCCCCCGGCGAGCACGACCCGGGCATCGCCCGCCCGAACCGCCTGGGCAGCGAGCATCACTGCCTGCAGCCCTGACCCGCAGACCTTGTTGACGCTGAACGCCGAAACGGTCGGGGGCAGACCAGCGACCAGCGCCGCCTGACGGGCGGGGGCCTGCCCCACCCCGGCGGGCAAGACCTGGCCGAGAATGACCTCGTCAACCTGCCGGGGCTCAAGCCCAGCCCGGGCGAGGGTGGCCTGCAGGGTGACCGCGGCCAGTTGGGGGGCGGGAATCTCGCGAAATGCCCCCAGAAAACGGCCGATGGGGGTGCGGGTGGCGGAAACCAGGATGGCAGCGGGCATGCCAGCTCGTGGATAGGGGGCGCAGGGGGCCGGCGGGCTTGGGAAGGGGGGCGACAGAACTCCCCTCCCCGCCGGTGATGGGGTTTCCTATCATACGCGATTCCGATCTGCCGGGCCGAGTGTGGGGCCTGGGGTGGTGGCTTCTTCCCTCTGTTTGCGTGCCGGTCTGACTCGTTATGCCTTCCGCGGTCTCGATGGACAAGATTGTGGCGCTGTGCAAGCGCCGGGGATTCATTTTCCAGTCATCCGAGATTTACGGCGGGCTGAACGGGTTCTGGGACTACGGCCCCCTGGGCGTCGAGCTCAAGCGGAACGTGAAAGAGGCGTGGTGGCGTGACATGATCACCAACCACGACGAGTTCTCGACCCCGCCGGGGGCTCCCTCGTCGTTCTCGATGGTCGGCCTCGACTGCTCGCTGATCATGCATCCCCAGGTCTGGAAGTGCTCGGGGCACTATGACCTGTTCCACGACATGATGTCCGACTGCCGCGAGACCAAGCGGCGATTCCGGTTCGACCAGATCCGCGGCCGCTGGGTGCATGTCGAAAGAGACGCCCGTGGAATCCACCGCTACTTCATCATGACCGATGCCGACACCCCCGAGGCGGGGCTCGACGACACGGTCGTGAAGGCGTGCAAGTTTTTTGATGTCCGCCGCAAGGATGCCGAGGCGGCATTCACCTGGCAGTCCCCCGGGCTCGTGGGGATTTCCCCCCGCGATGATCTGGCGCACGTGGTGACCCCGGGTGCCACCCAGGCGGGCACCATGACCCCGCCACGCGAATTCAACCTGATGTTCAAGACGACCATTGGCGCCCTCGGGGGGGCGGAAGATGCCGCTTTCCTGCGTCCCGAGACGGCGCAGGGGATGTTCGTCAACTTCAAGAACGTGCTCGACACGCAGCGGGTGCGCGTTCCGTTCGGCATCGCCCAGATGGGGAAGAGCTTCCGCAACGAGATCACCCCCCGCAACTTCACCTTCCGCTCGCGCGAATTCGAGCAGATGGAGATGGAGTTCTTCTGCCATCCCGACCAGTCGCGAGCCTGGTACCAGTACTGGCGCGACCGTCGGTACCAGTGGTATCTCAGCCACGGGTTGGGAAGCGACCGATTGCGACTGCGCGACCACGCGGCCGACGAACTGAGCCACTACTCGGTCGGAACAGCCGACGTTGAATACGCCTTCCCGTTCTGTGAGCCGGGCGAATTCGGCGAGCTGGAAGGGGTTGCGCACCGGGGCGACTTCGACCTGCGGTCGCACATGGAAGGAAAGCTGGTGCGTGACGCCAGCGGCTGCCTGGCGGTCGAGACCGGTGCCGACGGAAAGCCCCGCCACCCGGGGAGCGGCAAGGACCTGGTGTACTTCGACGACCAGACCCGCGAGCGGTATGTGCCGCACGTGATCGAACCGGCCGCCGGGGCCGACCGGGCGACGCTCGCCTTCCTGTGCGAGGCCTATCACGAAGATGCCCAGCCCGATGAAAAGGGAGACCTGCAGCCCCGCGTCGTGCTGAAGCTGCACCCCCGACTGTCGCCGATCAAGGTGGCCGTGTTGCCGCTGGTCAAGAAGGACGGCATGCCCGAACTGGGGCTCGAACTGTTCCGTGACCTCAAGCGGGCGGGCATTCCGAGTTACTTCGACCAGCAGGCGGCGATCGGCAAGCGGTACCGCCGGCAGGACGAGGTCGGCACCCCCTGGTGCATCACCGTCGACGGCCAGTCGCTGCAGGACAAGTCGGTGACGCTGCGCGACCGCGACTCGCTCGAGCAGGTCCGCTTGCCGTTGAACAAGGTGGTCGATGAGATCGCCAGCCGGTTGCGGGGTTAAGTCGCACGTCGCCGTTGGTGTTGTTGCCGGTCCCCGGCCGAAACTCCTTCCCGCGCCGGGGATCGACTGAACCATCACACTCCGCGTCGTCGGCGATGCCACCCCTGGCGGATCAGTTCGATCCACCGGCCCATCCGAACGCGAAGCGACGGCCGTTCGCGCAGTCGTGACATCTGGTGGACCACCCACTGGTTCACCTGCGGATCGTCCATGGCCGGGGGGGGACCGGCCCCGGCCGTGCGGGCCAACCAGGCGAGCGCGGCCGGGGAATGGCGAAACAGATCCGCCTCATCACGAATCGCGTCCGCCAGGTCGAAGTTGGGCTGCGACAAACGGAATGGGATCGACATCCGGGCATTGGCCACGGCGTGTTGTCGGTCGATTTCCCCGCGCCGACTTTCCACCAGTGCCGGGTGAAACCGGAAGGAGGGGCCGTCCAGGCGCGATAGCCGGCGCTGCAGTAGCAGGTTCTCGTGGAGAGCCCGGGGACCTGTGCCATACCCCGGACCGAGGGCGTAGTACGTATACAGCAGCCTGACCGCCGGGAGACTCAGCGAGTCATTGGTGCGGCGGATGTTCCGTGTGGCCAGCGGCAGTTCGAGTTCGCGGCAGAAATCCCGCACGACACAACCACCGTCGAGAGACTCTCGTTCGAAGGGTCGCAGCACGACTTGGGAAGCGCCAAACACTTTTTGAAGCCGAGGGACGATGCTGGCGTAGTCTCCCTCATCTCGGTCGAAGAACGGTTCGAACGGGACGAAACGATTCCCTCCCCACTTGATGAATTCCTGGAAGCGACTGGGGTAGAACGTGGGCAGCGGTCGGAGATAGGCCACCACCTGCACACGGAAACCCCGGACAGCGAAGTAATCCCGCAAACCCACTGCCTCAGCAGTGGTCATTCTCCAACACCATTCGCCCGATAGGATGGGGGTGATCTGTCGGCGCAGACACCCCGCGAGGCTCTCCTCCAGCAATCGTTCAAGCCGGTTTCTGTCCGCCACGAAGTCCTGGTCGGTGCTGTTCAGCAACTGTCGCACGCGTGAGTGCCGGGCGTCGGAGTCAAACAGCATCCGAAGAACCTGACTGCCGCTCACCTGGCCCAAGCTGATGTACTGATACCGACGATCCCGCAATCCATAGTACAGCGACACCTGGATCGACGTGGTCCCGGTCTTGGGCATGCCAATATGAAGGATCAACCGTCGCACGGTTCAGTCCGAGAGGGGCTGGGAGAAACTTGGGAACACGCCATCGCAAGGTGCCGGGAAACACTCCATCGTCGGTTTGGGAAGCCCTTCAGAATGAGGAATGAAGGCTCTGCGCCGCTGCAAACGCCGGTTCCGGACAAGTGGTGACCCCAATCGGGTGTATGAGAACTGATCCGTGGCAGAGCGAGCCATTCCACGCGTGCCCAAGTCACAGGGCGGGACGAACTCCCCTCGGTGAGGAGCCACTGGAGATGGGGCACAGGAAACGGGGTCATGGGTAAGGGCTTGAAGTCTCTGTGGTGGCGATCTGCCGTGATTCTCCGTTGGGGGGGGCGGACAACCGGGGACGGAACCAGTGCCACAACCAATGGGCATTCAACAGCAACCGGGCCGGCCAACTGGGGCCTGCCGCGCGGTCAGCGGACTGCGACCGATCCGACACGAACCTCCGCAGCGGTTGCGGCAACAGGCGGGTGAGCAGGTCGGGATGCTTGCGCAGCAGATGACGGCGAAATCGCCACCGCCCCCACCGGGTGTTGCAGTGACTCAGCAGCGACCCGGACCGCACCCGGTATTCGAACCTGGCCTCGGGCAGGTGGGCAAATCGCCAACCCCGCTGGCCCGCGTGCAGCCACAACTCCCAGTCTTCGAACCCCCGCAGTCCTTCGTCATAGCCCCCCACATCCTCCCAGACCTCCCGGCGGAACATCGCACAGGCGTCGATAAAATTCTGATCGATCATGCGGGCGAGGTCGAATTCCGGCACCCGTATGAGTTCTGATGAAGCGCCAAACAGTTGCCGGTCGCCGTAGACAATTCCCAAACCCGGATCGGCGGCCAACGCCTGCCGGGACTGCTCGATGTAGCCCGGCAGCAGTCGATTGTCGGAATCGACCGGCAGGATCAGGCGTCCCCGTGCGTGGCGGATGAGGGCATTGCGGGCTGCGCTCAGGCCGGCATTCGGCTGCCGCAGTACCTTGTACCCCACCGACTCCAGTCGCTCGAGCACCCTCAGGCTCTCGGGATCGGACGATCCATCGTCCAGCACCAGGACCTCGCAATCGCACGGCTGGCACTGCTCCACACTCGCCAGAGCCTCGACCAGCAGCGGAGCATCATTGAAGGTGGGAATGACAATCGACAACTCGGGAGAGACCGACGAACGCGCGGTCGCAGCCAGGACGGAGGAATGATACGGCTCGGGGTGAGAAGCGGGTTTGTCCGGCAGGTCGGCCAACTCTTCGAGCTGATCGTAAACCGAGTAACACTCGTCATACACCACGCGCGACAACTGTTCCCGGTGCCACAGTCTCGACTTCGGGCGCAGCAGTCCGGGATCAAACAGACCCGGCAGGTCGGACGGAGTGACCGTCAGACCGAGACGGTCATGGAGAAGTTGGGGTATGCGGTTCAGTTGGTGAGGGAGCGCATCAACATTCAGGACCAGGCAGCGTTCGCGATGACGGCGAATGAAGTCGAGCAACCGCTGGTTGTAAAGCTGCCAGATGGGCCAGGCATACTCCGGATGCCGCAGGAAAACCGGGGCCGCCAGCCGCTGCATCGAGTCGGCCACCAGCGTGGGAGACCGATAGACCGCGACGTACACGGGGTTCGGCAACAGCGGCTGCCAGAAATCGAGCACGATTGTGGCGCGGGGATCCTTGAATCCCCACAGCGTACCCGACCGCATCCGGGCCTGAACCAGGGCCTGGGCTTCCGGTTGCCACTTCGCGAGTTGTCCGGCCGTCACCTGGGCGTCGGGAGTCCAGCCCCAGTCGGCATGGCCCTTGGTTTTCTCGGGCAACAGCCGGGCGAACACCCGTTGATGAAACCGCACGATGTCGAGATCTTCAAAATAGCCCCGTGGATTGGCCCGGTCTTGAGGTACCAGCCGATCCCCCAGCACCACGCCCAGACGGGCCAGCAGGCTGGCTGTCAGCGAGGTTCCGGAACGGTGCATCCCGGCGATCACAATCGAGCCAGGCGTGGGCACAGATTGGACTGACAGTGCCGGCGGAGGAGAGCCGGGCGAGGGATCGCTCATGTCTCCCCTCTTTCGGGCATTGTGTCCCAGGTGATGCCGTAATCGCGCTCGAGGGTCTCGTAGGTGACGCGCAGTTCCTCACGCAGTCGTTGACGGAACGCGGTCGGAACACCCGCCGCCTCCCCGGCACCGGCGTTGTGACGTTGGTCCGATTCGCGCAGCGGATGCCGGGGCAACTCCAGAAACTCCAGCACCCGCCGCCAGCCCGCCTCCGGGTTTTGAAAATACCACTCACTCTGCAGAATCAGCAGGCGGTTGGCCGGGAACCGGGCCAGGTACCGGTTCAACTGCACCTCGTAGCGACTCCGCGACAGGTAGCTCTGGTGCTGGTGGGCGGGATGGCGGGCGCCGGGGCGTGCCAAGTGGCTCTCGGCGTCGGCGAGTCGGCCAGGCTCGGCAGCGAACGCCGTCTCAAGCTCGAGCGATTCGTGCCCCAGTCGCCGGGAGTGGAAATACCCCGACAGCGCCCGCTCCACGGGATCGCGCAACAGCACAATCAACCGGACTTGGGGCAGCAACCGGGCGATCCACTCGGGGGCGTGGGGGTGAAACAGGTAATAAGGGGTCACCTCGCCAATCAGTTGGTCCGGCCGTGCCCCGGAGAAGTGCCCGGCGTACCAGCGGGTGGAGCGATGATACGAGAGCGAGAAATAATGCAGTTCCTTCTTCTGGGGCAGAAAGATCCCGGGATGCTGACAGAGATGATGGTGCAGCGAAGTGGTCCCCGCCTTCTGCGCCCCCAGACACAGGAAATCGGGAAGTCTCCCCAAGCGGAACCAGCCTCTGCCGGGAAAACCGATGGAAGACGGCAGCCAATCAGCAAGTCGGTCCAGCATGTCGTCAGAAACAGGTTCGGGGCGGCAGCGGAGGAACGCTGAGAATGATGGCAGTTGCCCATCCCAAAAGTCACGCAGCGTCTGTGCAACACCGCACGTTCCACGAGGAGGCTACAGGTGACTCGGTCGCTTCTGCAACCGACGGTCCGCGCTCTGCAACAGCCCCGTCCGACGACTGCGATCACACCAGAGCTCAACCTCCAGGTCATTACCATTCCCCCCACCCCAGGCAGAGCATCTGTACCTGGATCGCGCACCGCCCCCGCATCGTTGTCTGTTACACCGGACCGATCCCGGCGTGCCACGGGGAGGGACGACCCGACCGACACTCGACCCCACGCTGACCGCCGCCCGTGAGAACCGCCCCAAACTAAACCATACTTTATTGTCGTTTC
>DNUF01000160.1 GCA_003508595.1 Planctomycetaceae bacterium | reverse complement strand
CGGCAATCACTTCGAGAACCTCTCATAAAAATCGATGTCGAAGAAGTCGTCGGGCCAAGGCTGGACGAATTCGCCATCGCGGTCGACGTCAATTCGGCGAACGACAGTCGCACCCGCTTCTCGTCCGAGATAATACACCACGAGGTCTTCGCTCGACAGTGCCGTGGCGTTGGAGGCACGACTGGCCGTCGCTTCTCGAATGCGGCGTTGCAGTCTCAATATCAGGTGTTCACTGTGGGTTTCGATGAGAAACCGTTGCTTTTTGGTTTTGACCGACTCAATGAACAAATCCCCGAGTTCGGCTTGGATACGCGGATGGACATGCAGTTCCGGCTGCTCGACTGCAATCATACCTCCTTTGGAGTCGAGCGCGGCGACGACGAACGGGAGCAGTTGCGCAATGCCGATTCCCAGGTCGTGCAGTGTCAGCTCCAGTGAACGATTCGTGACGGGGGATATCACGACGCGGGAGAATTTCGTCAGTTTGCCAAGTGCGGCTCGGGCGGTGGCATTGGGCGGAGCGGCGGAAGTTGATGAGAGCAACTCCTGGACCCACGGGAGACTGCAATCGAGTTCAATCCACTCCTTTCGGCGAATCTCATAGCCGGTATTAAGGCGGTCTTTGAGCCACACGTTGAGTCTGTCGACGAGCTCTTGTGGGGCGTTGGCAAGACATTCCCAGGCAGCCATTCCCTCACGCCAATCCGAGGCCGCCGTACGCTCGCTGAAATGGTAGTTTCTTGGAGGCAGCGTTCGCAGGGGGCCAATTGCTCGAATGGAGCGCAGATGGTCACGCACGCCATTCAGCGCCACGGACAGCAGGTGTGATAGCCCGCCCTGGACCTCCGCAAGGAATTCCTCAGGATCGACGCCACCGAGTTTCTGGCGAGCCGCCGTTCGGTCAAAGCGGCTGGTGGCGAAGAACAGTCCTCGTCCCGGACCGGGAATGAGCGACGAACCAACCGACGCAAGGCACCACGCACCAGAACTGACGGTCTGGCAGAGCGGCTCGCAGCGCTTGAGGCACTCCCCCAAGACCGTGGAATTTGGCCTTTCGTTCGACGTTGAATGATGGCGTTCTTCGGTTTGGGGGCAATACGGTGCGGTTTTCTCCAGCGCCGGGTTGCCCGGGTTGATTGTGACGATGCGACGCTGGTCTTGAAGATCGGTCTGAATGGAAAGCAGTAACGGAATTGGGCCGTGTTCCGAGTCAACGGCATGTAAATCGAGCTGGGAGACGTCAGGCCGCCCGGTATACTCATTCCAGCGGACGGCAATCAGAACATGAACGCGTGTGAAGACGGCGAACCAGTTGCAGTGGCCCCCTTGTTCATCCTCCAGTTTCAGGGCTTCCTGAATTGCTTCGAAGGAATGCGTGGGGTCCTGCAGTGCTTCGACCGCCGCATTGCCGAGGTCGACTGTGACCCCCACGCGCAGGGTGCTTTGAAGGTCATGTCCATGGACCAGATTCCGAAACCCACCCAGGTCGACCGTGGCCTTCCCGGCGACGTCGCGTGGACCGTCGAGATTGTCGTGCAACATAACCTCAGCCAGGTACTGCAGCGCATGCAGCACGGTGCTCTTGCCAGCGCTGTTCGGACCAAACATCAACGTCAGCGGTCGCAGCTCCAGCTCCACCCGCTCGCCAATGCCCTTGAAGTTCTGGATGGTGATGGCGGTGATCATGGGTTTGTGCTCGTTGAGGCATTGGCAGGGATAGAGCCCTGTTTCAGAAATTCATTCAGCCGGGCTGCAATCAGCGCCCGACGTTGATTCACGAAATCCAGGTAATTCTCAACCTTCCAAAGTTCGGGATCGGTCGGAATACACTGGGATTCGAGTGCTTTGACGCCCTGTTTCTCCACTACCCCCGGCAGGTACTCGCTGGGTGCCTTGCTGCTGATGCGGCGATTGGTCTTGCCGCCAATAAAGGCCAGATTGGCAATGTCATTGATGAGATGGGGCCGATACAAGTCGCGAAGTACCGCGCGCGGGAAAATGTGATGAAACTGCAACTTGTGTTGTTTCCCGGCGTGCGACAGAGAGATCGCCAGATTCGAGATCCAGTCTCGGGCCCCGTCTTTGCGGAACGCCAGGAACATTGTCTTGAAGAACGCACTGCGTGCATTGCGGCTTTCCAGCTCACCCGGCACGATGTCGAGCCGACCAAACTGCAACTGCAGCGTATCGATCAGTCCGGCGACATTGCCATCTTGTCGAATTCGGGACAGATCCTGATCGAGAATCGTTTCGGAAGAGCCGCGTGAGTAGCGCCCCTTGGTGTTGGCCGTCAACACCCAATACCGAAGTTGAGCCTCCTCGGCTGCGGAAAGGTGATACTTCTTCGAATGCCCGAGGTAGCCGAGGGCAATCAGCAGAAACTCAGACGAGAGCAAGGCAGGACTGTCGATGCCGACATTGCTCTTGAGGAAGTTGATCGCGAATTGGATTCCCTCCTTGGCTTCGATCCAACCCTCTTGAAGTTGCTCAACCGGCAGCCGACTGACAGTGTGGAACCGCGACTGACCGGTTGTATGGGCGACCAGGTTTTTGACGTGGATCCCGAGATCCATGTCAAATCGCCAGTCTGCACACTCTTCCTGGAAAGATTCGAAGACCTTGAGTGACTCCCGCCATTTTGCGGTGATCTGGGCCATGGCGAGATCGGAGCTTCGAAGCTTGGCCCCCAGGGAGTTCACACGAACAAAGATCTCGGTGACCTCCTCATAGGAGAGGGTGCGTTCGAGGATATCCATCCGGTAGACATACTTGCGGATGCCACGCAGTTTGTTCAGTCGTTGGGTGTATTTCTCACAGCGTGGATCGTCGAAGCTCGTCAGGCCTGCTTTTTTGAGGAATGGGCCATTGTCCTGTGTGCGAAAGACGTCGCTGACCTTGACCCAGGTCGGCAGGGCTTCGATCTTTTTGGTCGAGACCAGGAACGTCATCTGATTGAATCGACGCTGGAGTTCATCTTCCGAGGCGTCGGGGGTCTCTTCGTCGGCGTCGTCGTCCGTCTCGATGTCACCCTCCGTGTCCAGATCCTCTTCGGACTCGTACTCGTCCGCTGTCTCGGTGACCAGGGTCAATTGGTCGGGATGTTCGAGGTTGAACAACAGCTCGATATCGCGTTTGCGACCTCGGACTTTGATCGGTTCGGCTCGCAAGACTGCAGACAAGGAAGTCAGCCGCTGTTGGCCATCCAGCAACAGTTTGGTCGTCTGGTACGGATTGAGTTGTTGGGCCACCGCGAAATCCCGAATCGGCACCGACTCGTCCGTTTCCCAGATGAGGATTGCCCCAGAGGGATAACCCCGGTACAGCGAGTCGAGGAGGTCGCGCACACGGGGTGCCTTCCAGACATACTGCCTCTGCATCTCCGGCAAGCGCAGTTCACCCCGCTCGACCATCGACACCAACTCCTCGACTGTGGCTTCGGCTTTGGGCATTACAATTGTCCTCGGAAAGCGTGCTGCACAACCGTGCCAAAAAGGGTGTCCGCGGCACAAGCAGCCGCTTCAAGGCGGGATCGCTTCAAGTCAGTTGAATGAGTGAGGTTAGAAAACTCTCGTTGTAAGTGAATTGGCGGAACTGGAATTTCAAGTCTCCCGAGCTCGGTTGCACTCAGGTTGGACATGTTGTTCGACGGCTTCGCCCGACCAAACAACAGTTGCTTTCCGAAACTGCAATTCAGAAATGCGGAGACATATTCGGGCAGTACTCGCTCAGGGTCAAAACGCACACGAATTAAATAACCTGCGTAGGCATACGATTCGTCGCGATCCCACACAGCCGTTTTTCCGACAAGTTCGGGACTATTGGTCCTATTGAAGAGCAGGTCCCCCCGTCGAAGCGTGAAGCGTGGTAGGAGTCTGTGCGCGATGTGACACCACTTCAGGTCGGTCAGATCGATTCGACCGCCATAAGTAATATTGTTCATGCGCACGACAGGTATGCCCTCACGATTGCTATTCGCTTTCTCAGCCGTCCCATATTGCATTTCGGTGGCGATTTGGTTGATGCAATAAATAGGCCACTTGCTGGAGTTTCTCGCAGGGTCTCCAAATGCATGTAGAAATGCAGAACCGTCAAGTGATCCAAGGACTTCTACCGCCTCCCGCCGCTTCCTCCGGATCCCATCCGCCTTGTCCAAAATGTCCGCAATCCGCTTCTGCTCCGCCAGCGGCGGGAGGGGAACCTGGAGTGCCTCACACCTTTCAAAACTCATGTTGGAAATATTTGTGGTCTGTCGTCCACAGTTGCGAACATGACGCTGCGTGGCTTCGGAATTAAACCAATGGTAGAGGTATCTTGGCAGAATCCATTCAGGAGTGGCGCGTAGTACCGAAATGAATCCACCAGCTGTGGCGCTATAGTCGAGCTTGGGTACCCAACAGCATTTGCCCACCAATTCCCAGCTATTGGCAGTCGAAACGAGAATGTCGGACTCCTGCAGGTACAATTCCTGCCGTCTGACAAACTCCTTTGGAACTGCGATCAGATCGGTTTGGTCCAAGTCCGATTGAATATTTTTAGTCCGCATGCAGACTACGGAATCAGTTGTTCCAGGCGCGACAAGATCCACAGGTTTGAATGTGATTCCCCTCAAGAAGCGTGCCACCTCTCCAAGGCGACCTAGTTTCATTGTGGTTTGGGCAGATCCGTTCATCCGAGCATCCCCTCCAATTCCTCCAGATCCCGCGCGATCTCCGCCTCGAGTTTCTTCAGCCGGGCCAGGATCTTCTTTGGGGGCTCGTACTGCACCTCCTCGTGCACGATTTCCTTGTAGCGGTTCAGAGACAGGTCGTACTTGTTCGCGGCGATTTCGGCCTTGGGGACGAAGAACGCCCGGTCGGTTCGGTCGGTTTGTTTCTTGGGGTTCCGCTTGGCCCAGCGGGCCCGCACGTCGGGCAGGTCGTTCGCCTCGACCGGGTCCCGCTTGTCGTCGAGCGAGAAGCCGTCCGCCTGCACGTCGTAGAACCAGACGTCGGTCGTCTGGCCCCCCTTGGTGAAGAACACAATGGCCGTGCTCACCCCCGCGTATGGCTTGAACACCCCCGCAGGCAGCTTGACCACCGCGTCGAGTTGGTTCTCTTCCACCAGCAGCTTGCGGGCCGCCACGTGGGCGTTGGACGAGCCAAACAGCACCCCGTCAGGGACGATCACCGCACACCGCCCCCCCAGCTTCAGCATCCGCAGGATCAGCACGAGAAACAACAACTCGGTCTTGCGGGTCTTCACCTGCCCCGTGAGGGTCGGGTGCACGTCCTGCTCGTCGAGACTCCCCTTGAACGGGGGATTCGCCAGAATCAGGTCGAAACAGTTCGCCGCGTACTTCGGAAACTTGTCGGGAAACGCGTTGCTGAGGGTGTCCTGGTAGTGGATGTCGGGGGTGTCGACGCCGTGCAGCATGAGGTTCATCGCCGCGATCCGCAGCATCGTCACGTCGAAGTCGAACCCGTGGAACATGCCCGCCTGGATGTGCTTCCGATACGGCTCGAGCAGATCGCCCGTGTACGTGACGTGCTCGACGCCGTTCTCGGTCTCGACGATGCGCCCCTCGGGCGAGGTGTATTTCTTCCGCAGGTGCTCCATCACGCTCACCAGGAAGCCCCCGGTGCCGCAGGCGGGATCGCCAATGACCCACGTCGGCTCGGGCTCCAGCAGGTCGACCATCAGGTTGATGATGTGCCGGGGGGTGCGGAACTGCCCGTTGATTCCGGCGGTGGTCAGCTTCCCCAGCAGGTATTCGTAAAGGTCCCCCTTCGTGTCTCCCTGACCCAGGGGGAGCTCGTCGATCATCTGCACCGCCGAGACCAGCAGGCTCGGCTTCTGGATCATCAGCTGGGCATCTTTCATGTACTCGCCGAACGTGTTGCGCGACGAGCGGTCGTCCGGGGTCCCACGGGTCCCCAGGGTGCGGAAGTGGGGAAAGACCTGGTCGCGCACCAGGGGCAGCATCGCCTCGCCCCCCAGGTGGCGAAAGTTCGACCAGCGGATCTGCTGCCCCGCCGGGGTCGGTGCGAACGAGGCCCCGGGGAATGGTTTCCCCTTCTGGGTGCGGTTCCAGCGTTTTTCGGCGGTGCTTTCCCCCAGGTCGAGCAGGCGGGCAAACATCAAAAAGGAAATCTGCTCGATGACGGTGAGCGGATTGGTGATGCCCCCCGTCCAGAACTCTTCCCAGAGTTTGTCGATGCGGCTGCGGAGTGGTCCGGTGATCATAGGGGGTTCAGGCCTGGCTTCCGTGCGTCTTGAAGGAGTCGATGAAGTGCAGCAGCTCGCCGGCGGTCGGCTCGTCAAACAGACCGTCGAGACTGTCGGTGTGCAGCTGGGTGAACGGGGGTTCGTACAGCCGGTCGACCTCGATCGACCCGTAGCGGGCGATGTGGTTCTGCAGCATGTCGAGAAAGCGGATCTGCGTGGCGGCGAGGGTGGGGTGCTGTCGCACGAACGCATTGAAGCGGTCGCGCACCAGCCCGGCATCGAGCCCGATGATGCTGCGGATCGCCTGGTCGAGATGCCCGGCCGACTCGGGAAAGTAGTCGATCAGGTGGTGGAGATCGAGGCTGTCATCATGGGTCAGCACCAGCGAGCAGAGGGCGTCGAGTTCGGCCGGGGCGACCGGTTCGTTGGCCTTGATCTTCTGCAGGGTGGGGTTCTGGTCGATGATGCGCTGCAGCACGTCGTGCACCCGGCTGCGGTAGGCGGCCAGATCGACCCCCCGCAACTGCACCGGGCGGCGGCTGTGTTCGATCTGGCTGCGATCTTCGGCGATGTCGACCACGCGGCCACGGGCCGGGCCCGCCCCGCGCCCAGCGGCGGGAATGTACTGGATCAGCCCCCGCAGCCCGACCCGCAGTTCCTCAATGCGGCCGACGGTGACGTCGTCCCAGAACTCGGCGCTCTTGGCCCGCTCGATGAGTTCGAGCTTGTCGCGCACCTGGCTGAGGTTGATGGGGAGGCGGCTGATGAGGTCGAGCACTTCGTCCTGCAGATCGTGCCACCGGCTCGACTGGCGCAACAGCTCGATTTGCAGCTGGGTGATCAGTCGGTCGAACCGGTGGGCCGGTTCGTGCCCGGTGATGTTGGTCCACTGCATCAGCGGGGCGACTTCCTGGGCGAGGGTGGCCTGGGTGGCGGCCGAGAACTCGCGCAGCGTGTCTCTGTTGCACACGGCCCGCACTTCGCGCCATTTTTCGCGGACGGGGATGCTGCGTTCGGGCAGGGCGGCGATGTCTTGCTGGACCAGGCGCAGCGCCAGTTCGAACGGCGCGGCCTGCTGCAGCGACAGAGCCGTACGGGCCAGTTCGAGCCGGTCTTCGAACAACCCCTGCAGCACCGACCGCGCGACCGGAGGGTCGGCGGGGCGGAAGTCTTGCCCGAAGCGGTCGAAATTGCCCCAGTGGTCGAAGATCTTGAAGACGGTTTTGTGTTGGCCCGGGCCGAACAGGTCGGGGCAGAGGCGAGTCCCCCGGCCAATCATCTGCCAGAACTTCGTGTAGGAGTAAATCGGCTTGGCGAACACCAGGTTGACCACATCGGGCACATCGATGCCGGTGTCGAGCATGTCGACCGAGATGGCGATGGTGAGATCGGGATTGCTGCCGACCCCCTTGAAATCGTCGATGAGGTCTTCGGCCCGGGGATTGTAGTTGTCGATGACCTGGCAGAAGCGTCCGCCGAACTGCGGGTACATCTCGTCGAAGAGCGTTTCGAGCAGCTGGGCGTGCTGGTGGCTGCGGGCGAAGACGATGGTCTTGCCCACCAGGCTGCCGGCACTGCCGCGAATGCCCCGTTCCATGAGGTTCCGCAGGATGATGCGGTTGGTGTCTTTGTTGAAGATGAGCTTGTCGACCTCGGCCTGTTCGTACTGCAGGGTCTGGGGGAGCGCCTCGTCCTCCTCCAGCTGCCGTTTTTGTTCGGGGGTCAGGCTGTCGTACTTGATGCCGTCGCGGAGGAACTTTGTGGTCTGGCTTTCGACCTCGAACGGGGCGACGAAGGGGGGCGTGCTGTTGACCGCCTGCTCATAGGTGTAACTGAAGGTGGGGTCGCCGTTTTCGCATTGGAAGATGGCGTAGGTGCTCTTCGACACGTAGCTGATGGGGGTGGCGGTGAGGCCGAGTTGATAGCCATCGAAATACCGCAGCAGCGGAAGATAGCTGTTGTAGAGCGAGCGGTGCGATTCGTCGGCGATGATGAGGTCGAAATAGCCCGGGTCGAAGGACTCGAAGACCTTCATCATCGCGGGGTAGGTGGCGAGGTAGATGCGGGCGTTGCGGTCGCGGGCGGTGCTCGACGAGATTTCGACGCGGGGCTCGGAGGGGAGGAACTGCTTGAAGGCGTTGAGGGCCTGGCGGCGCAGTTCGCGGCGGTCGCAGAGGAACAGAATGCGCTTGGCCCAGCGGGCCTGGATGAGGGCGTCGCAGAGGGCGATGGCGACGCGGGTCTTGCCGGTGCCCGTGGCCTGCACAATGAGCGCCCTGCGCTTCTTGCGGGCGAAGTCTTCGACCACCCGGCGGACCGCTTCGAACTGGTACAGGCGGTCGATGATGTTTTTGGCGGGGTCGGGCCCGACCTCGGCCAGCGGGCGACGCTCGCGCCGCTGGAACATCAGCCGTTGGAGGCTGTCTTTGGAGTAGAACCCATACAGGCGGCGGGGGGGCTCGAGGGCGGCGTCGTTCCAGATCGAAATGTCGTAGCCGTTGGTGAAGAAGATGATGGGGCGCTGGCCGTACTGCGCTTCGAGCCCGTCGGCATAGCACTTCGCCTGGTGCCGGCCGACGTCGGCCTCGACCGCTGTCTTCTTGGCCTCGATGACCGCCAGGGGGTGGCCGTTGTCGTCGAGCAGCACATAGTCGGCATAGCCCAGCCCGGTGGAGGTGGGCTGCCCCGCCACCTGCAGTTCCTTCTTCACCTCTTGGGTGCTGGTTTGGCCGGGACCGACCACCCAGCCGACCTCGGCCAGCAGGGTGTCGATGAGGTACCGGCGGGTTTCGTCTTCATTGAAGGCGAGGGGGTCGGTGGTGGCGCAGGCGGCGGCGGTCTGCTGGCCCAGTTCGCGGGCCTGGCGCCATTCTTCGGCGGTGGCGACCGCCTGTTCGGCCCGGGCCCGTTCGGTCTCGATGGTCTGCAGCAATTGCTGCAGTTGGGCTTCCTGGGCGGCGACCCGTTCGAGAATGGCCCGCTTCTCTTTGCGGCGGGCGACCCCCGCCGCCCCCCCTTCCGGAGGCGGGGTGAAGGGGGGGCAGTTGTCAAGCCGGCCCCCGGCATGGGTCATGAACAGCCACCGCGCCAGGTCGTGGGCTTCCTTCAGCAGACGCAGGGCGGTGGTGGTGTCGCCCGTGCTGGAGTGAACGGCATGGTTGCCGCTGATCCGCAGCGCGTGCAGTTTGTTGAGGACGACGGTGGGGACGGCATCGCGAAACGACGAGTCATCGAGCAGGTCGATGAGATTGGGGCGCAGCAGCGGGGGAAGCCGCAGTTTGTGGTGCAGGTAGCGGACGGTCTGTTCGCAGAAGATGCGCAGCTTGGTGATGGCCCCGATGGGATCGTCGTGGGCGTACGCCTCGGCGAAGCCCCCCAACTGCGCCAGTTCCGGCCAGTTCGGTTTGAGGAACTCGAAGTTGATCGATTGCATCGGCAAGTCGTCGCTGGGAACAGCCATGGAGAATCACGAGAGCGAATGCTATGCCAATCGCTGTTCCTGGAAAAGGAATGACCAGTCATTCGCTCCAGGGGCCAGTCACGTCGAGCCGCTTCAACTGGGCATCGAGCGTCTGGTAGTTGTTGATCCCCAGCAGTCGGGCGGCCTGCGCCTTGACCCCGTTCGCCTGCCGCATGGCGCGGCGCAAGTACTGTCTTCGCAGGTCGTTGAGGTGTTCTTCAAGATCGAAATCGGCCGCCAGCGCAGCGGCCGTGTCGAGCGTCGCCGCAAAGGGGCCGCAGGACAATTCGCCCAGCGCGGCCACCAGGTCGGCCGGTTCAAGCTGGGGTGTGTCGCTGAGGACGGCCGCCTGCACCAGCACGTTGAACAGTTGCCGCACATTCCCCGGCCAGGGGTGCCGTTTCACAAATGCAATTGTGGAGGCAGAAAGGGTTTTGTGCCGGTAGGTGGGTTCTTCGGCGGCGAACTGCTGGTTGATCTGGTCGAGCAGGCGCCGGGCGAGGGAGGGAATGTCGGACTGTCGCTCGCGCAGCGGGGGGAGGGTGACGGTGATGGTGGCCAGGCGGTAGTAGAGGTCTTCGCGAAAGGTCCCCTCGCGAATGGCGGCGTGCAGGTCACGATTGGTGGCGGCGACGACACGGACGTCGGCTGTGCGGTCTTTATCGTCCCCCAGCCGGCGGATGACGCGCTGGCTGGCGGCCCCCCCCGGGGGGGGCTGCAGCACCCGCAGCAGCTTCGCCTGGGTGTCGAGGTCGCACTCGCCGATTTCATCCAGAAACAGCGTCCCGCCGGCCGCCTGTTCGAACGCGCCGCGGCGGTCGCGGTCAGCCCCGGTGAAGGCCCCTTTGACATGGCCGAAGAGTTCAGATTCCAGCAGGGTCTTGGACAGGGCGGCACAGTTGATGGCGACCAGCGGTCGGTCGCGGCGGGGACTGGCACGGTGGATCGCCTGCGCAAACAGTTCCTTCCCCGTGCCGCTCTCACCCAGCAGCAGGATGTTCACACTGCGCAGCGCGGCCCGCTTGGCCCGGCCGGCGGCGGTGCGGATGGCCGTGCTGTTGCCGATGATCTCCTGGAAGCCGTCGAGTTCGCCCGGGCTGTGCGCGGCAAGGTGTTGCAGGTGTGTGTCGGGATTTTTGAACAGCTCGGGCAGCACATCAATGGTCAGATCGAAGGGGACCTCGGTCACCCACGACCGCCCGGCAAAGGTTTCATAAAAGGTGGCGGGGTAGCGGGTTTTTCCCAGCAGCAGCCAGGTGGCCGCCATGGCGGGTGTGCCGGGGCTGAGGTGCAGACACAGCTCGACCCGGTCGCCGTCGGGGCGATTCCGCAGCGCGGCAAGTTCGCGGTCGGCGAGCGGAAACAGGGCGGTGTAATCCGTCGGCTTGGCGAGGGTGACGGGGACGATCTCGGCGGGCCGGTTCAGCCATTTGCGGTACCAGCTGTTCCAGCGGGGGGGATAGTTGCTGAGGATGCGGACTTCGTCGAAGGGTTGGGTGTTGAGCAGCGTCTGAATGGGGCCGAGATCCCCCGCCTGGGGGGGAGATCCCTTGATCTGGCCCAGAACCTCATCGCGCTGCGCGGCAGGGAGCGAGGTGCACATGGCCCGCAGGTCGCTGTGTCCCAACCATTGCACGAGAACCCGCCGCGCCGCCATGCCACCATCCTGTTTGTGGGGGAGAAGAGAATTTGTTGTAGGGGATGCTGGCGGGAGGGGTCAACCGGCGCCGCCAAGAGGATGGCCTTGGGGGGCGGGTTGGCGCTGTCCGGGATGCCGTGACGTCTGAATGGAGTCCATGGCACGGGTGCGTTGGGGTTGGGCCTGTTGGGATGCTGTGGCAGGGGTATGGGATCGGGTTTGACAGTTGGGAGGGGGGGCGGTGGTTGAATCACGCACAGGCTGAAAGCCTGTGCCACGACGGGCGGGCAGAGAGGTCGGCGCTGCTGTGGCCTCTGTTTTGAGTCCATCGTACGGGGGCGTTGGGGTAGGCCTGTTGGGATTTGGGCCGGGGGTAGGGGATCGGGTTTG
>DNUF01000037.1 GCA_003508595.1 Planctomycetaceae bacterium | reverse complement strand
GCTTTCTGCGATGCACCCAACGAGTTGGTCTTCGCCAAAGTGGTCTCGGCTTTGAGGATCGGACCTGTGGAAAGTTCCGGTTACCGGGGCGGAGCCGGCTTTCGTTTCTGTTCCACTTCCTTCCACAGGTCGCCATAGGCTTCCTTGTCGAAGGGGGGGCAACCGGTAGGGTATTGTCCGAGGGGGTGGTCTTTCGCCCGCATCAGCCCGGTGCAGTACGAGAAGGTCCGGCAGACCAGCTTGCGGTTGAATTGACCCGTCTCGGCGAGTGAACGGGCGAAGTCGGGGTGCGAAAGTGTGGCCCGGCCGAATCCGGCGAATGTGATTCGGCCCCCGGCCACATTCGCTGCCGCCGCCTGGGGAGCGAAGTCCTGCAGCCAGCTGTAGCCACTTCCCGCCACTGGGGTTCCGGGCACAGCCTGCTGGATGGCGGCGGCAATCCGGAAATGACGCAGCACTCCCAACAGCGGATGTTCGGGGGCGTGGTAGCCATCGACGGGGGGAAATTCCGCCGGCCGGACGAAGTGTGGATTGGAGTAGGGATTCCCCAGGGTGACATTCAGGAACGAAACACCCGCCGCGACCAGCGCCCTTGCCAGTGCGATCGGCTCATCCAGTTGTTCGCGAGCCGGTTCGTGCAGGTCGGTTCCCCAGGCACACTCGAGGGGAAGTTGATGGGGGACCGGGCGGCCCACGAAGTCGTCTCCTTGTCCGACTCCCCGGTGCGGAACGCCATCGTAGGCGTTGAACCGGCTGGCGATGATCAGCCCGGGAACCTCCTGCCGGATCCGCTGGACCACATTCAGGATCAACCGGGTGCGGTTCTCAAAACTTCCGCCGTACCGCCCGGGACGGTTGCGGGCCGCGAGAAGTTCCGAGAGCAGATAGCGATGGCATTGCTTGAGATCGACGAAGTCGCAGCCAATCTGGTGGGCGAGCCGGGCCGCGGCGACATACTGGTCTTCGATCCGCTGCAGGTCATCGTCCGACAGCAGGGGATAGGTGCCGTCGATTGGCTTCCCGGTCGTCTTGTCGAAGGTCAGGGGGGCCAGCAGGGGATCGTGCGTGGCCAGCCAGGGGCGTGGCACGCTGTACCGGCCCGAATGTGTCAGCTGCAGCCCAATCAGCAGGTCGTCCGTCTCGTAGCCCGCGTCGCGGTGCGCCTGCCGGGCTCCGTCGAGCATTCTTCCGAGGGCAGCCGCGGTCTGGGGGGCAATCCACAACTGGCGGGTGTTCGCGCGTGCCTCTGGGGTAATCGCAGTCGCTTCACCCCAGATCACCTTGGCCCCCCCGGCTCCAAACCGCAGGTAACGCCGATAGGTGAGTTCGGCCGGCGCCCCGTCGAGGGTGCCATCGCAGCCCTCCATCGGCTGGATCAACAGTCGGTTGCCAACGCGGCGGCCTGCCACGGTGGTGGGCTCGAAGAGGGGAGCCAGGTTGTCCTGGACCGAGAGTTCGCTCCCCAACCGGGCGGCGTCCTGCACGAGGTCATCCGCCGACTTGTACTTGAAGTAACGCGCCATGGTGTCACTCGCATGCAACCGTGAAACTCGTCAGACAGCGTCCAGGAGCCTGTCATGACAGGCCAGTCGTCACTCGCCGGCCTGCAGACGCCTGGCCAGTTCGGGGCCGGGAGTCTCGTTGACCATCGCAAGGTGCCCCTCGACACCAAAGAGTCGGTAGATCGACCGTGTGTCTTTCCACGCGTCGGCCAGGGCCTCGGGGGCCAGGGGAGAGCCATCCCCCCGCACGCCCCCTGCGATGACCAGTTTCCGCGGTGCCAGCAGCGCGGCCAATTGCGGGATGTCACCGGCATCCCGCAGGATTCCCGGCGCGAACAGTCCCATCCACTGCCCGGTGTACGGGGTCTCGGTCCGGAAGCTGGCGAGCCCCTCGACATTCACGACCCGATCCACACGCGAGTCATAGATCCCCACTCCCAGTGCAATCATCCCGGCGGCACCGAGCCCGATGACGGTCAGCGACGGGGTGGTTTTCGTTCGCCGGGCATGCACGGCCTCGCAGGCAATCGCCGCATCGGCGATCCATTGGCCCAGCAGCGGCCGACCGGTCCAGATCGACCACTCGGCCGAGTTGTGGTCGGGGGCTTTGCCGATCGTATCGCCGGCTATGGCGTGACGGCCTGTCGCCCGAAGGTCGGCACACCAGACGGCGGCCCCCTGTTGTTCGAGTTCCTGGATCAGCGACTGGGCCCGTGCGTGCTCACTTCCCGCGAGATCGAGGACGAGGTAGGTCCCCCGGTTTCCAGCACCGGGCTGGCCGGTCAGGGTCACCTCGAGTCCCGGTTCTGACTGGTACCGCAGCAGGGTCCGACCTTCGGCGGTCGATTCCTCCAGCAGGGTGACCTCGCGCCCGCCGAGTTCTCCCCCTCCGAGGACGCCCCCCCGCAGGATCTGCCGGGTCTGCAGGGTGTGGGTTTTCCACATTTCGAGGTGATTGGGCCAGGCGGCGCGATGGTCGGTGATTTGCCGGTCCGCTTCCCGGGCCGCAAACCGGGGAATGGTCATGAAGTCCTCGGGACGACTGTCACCCGGGAAGCACCGCAGGGTCTCGGGTTCCTCGGTCTGGAGGGGGGGTTCGGGAATCGGGTTGCCCTGGCCTTCTCCCTTGAGGTGCAGCGTCATCCAGCCGTACATCGCCTCGCGCATCGGGCGGTTGTAATCGTGTCCCGATTCAAAAATGGAATGGGCGATTTTTCCGGGTTGCTCGAGCAGTCGATAGACGTGCTGGGCCCGTGCAATCGACTTCTGCGCTTCGCCCACCGAGAACTGGAAGGCATCGCGCGTGGCGTTCTGGACCAGCAGCGCCCGGGGAGCAACAAGGGCCAGGATGGCCCACTCCTCGGTGTAGGTCATCGCATCGGGGACCAGTTCGCAGACGCAGCAGGCGGCGCCGAGATAGGCCCGGTAGGTCCCGACCGAGCAGGTGGGAACCACGCACCCGAAGCGTTCGTCAAGCGCCCCGGCATACATGGTCTGGTTGCCACCGCCGCTCGCTCCGGTGATGCCGATTTTCGTGCCATCGACCTCGGGACGGGTCTGCAGGTAATCGACCGCCCGCATGTTTTCATAAACCTGCAGGCCCGGCAGGGGGAGCCCGATGGGCAGCAGGGTCGCGGCGGTCATCTCACCGTGGTATTCCCCGAGGGCCTTGCCGATACCCCGTTCCCCCGCACCAAACGCGTCGACCGCGAGGACGAAGAAGCCCAGCTTGGCGAGGCCGATGCAGCGTGCCTGGGGAACCGGATCCTGCTTGGCCCCCTTCCAGTGCCCATGGACGCAGAGGACGGCGGGACGTTTTCCCTCACCGGCGGGGACGTAGGCGTTGGCGGTCATCAGGGTGCCAGGCAGCGTCTGGAAGACCACCCGCTCAATGCGATAGCCGTCGCGGTTGAGCGTTCCCAGGACCTTCGGTTCGAGGTCGCACTTTGCGGACGGCATGCCCCCCAGCGAGTTGATCAACAGGCTGCGCAACTCGGTCCGTTGTGCCTGCCAGGCGGCGGATGTCTCGGGGAGTCGGTCGCCGCCCCGGAGGGTGTCAAACCGCTTCAGCAGGGAATTGAGAAACCTCTGCCGGGAGTCGTCGGCCATCGCACCATCCTCGAAACGCCACGGGGAAA